>NZ_KV823244.1:78037-204154 GCF_001815905.1 Brevibacterium sp. HMSC07C04
GCAACAGAAACTCCCGTCAGCAGTTGTTGCTAAGACGCAGAACCCGGCTCAAGGGTGTCGGGCCGTCCGCATATGGGTGGGAACGATGTCGTGAGACATCCGCAGGCCGATTCCCAGCGGCAGGGGTGAACGATGTCCTGAAACCAGACACCCTCGGCTCCTCGTTTCAGCCGCGGCCTTGAATACAAGCCGCGGCTGAAACGAGAAGCCGAGGGGAGGATTACAGGTAAACTCAACCCCGGGCACCTCGGTCAGTCTTCTTCGGTGAGCGTGAGCGAAAGCCAGTCGGCAATTTCGTTGCGTAGCTGCTCATCAGTCGGCAGCGGGCCGAACAACATCAGCTTCAGCGTCTCGAGCCAATAGGTGAATCTGTAGTTCGCCGTGACGTATGCGCCCGAAGAGTACCCGCTGGGGAAATCCGCGCTTGGACAGACACCTCCTCCGCGCCGCTCACTGCGTTCCGATCAGGTGCGGGTAGTGGCGTTCGGCGACGTTCGGGTGGTTGCGCAGGCGTGAGGCGAACGCGTTGTCGCCGTACACGGTGTGCAGCACGTCGAGCTCATCAATCGAAACCCCGCGGGCTTCCGATGCGAGTTCCGGCGGCAGCTTTACAGCCGGAAGCTGTGCGCGCAGAGCCGTTGCAGGGTTCGACTTGACGTTCTCCCCGCCCGAGTCGGTCAGCGCGCTCTGGAGCGTGGCCGATGCGGGCACGCAAACGCTGATCGCGCAGATGCCGATCGTGGGCGTGATCGCCACAGTATTCGACCATTACGACAGCATAGCGGCAGACCCGCAACTACATACGCACGTCGTGGTATCAAACAAGGCCCAGGGCGAGGATGGACGCTGGCGCACCCTCGACTCTCGCCGACTGCACAAGGCGGCTGTCGTTCTCTCGGAGTTGGACAACGCCTTCGCCACCGACCACACCGCGCGGCTGCTCGGCGTGACCTGGACGGCGGTCGACCGTGGGAAAGACCGAAACACCGGGTGGGAGATCGAGGGCGTTCCGGCGGCGTTGATCGCGGAGTTCTCGCGTCGCACCACCGGAAGCATCGACGGAGTGGTGGGAATCGAGCAGGTCAAGAACCGGCCGATCGAGCAGTACGTCGCTGAGCACGGGCGGCGACCCTCAGCGGCGACGATTGCGAAGCTCCGGCAGCAGGCGGCCTTGGAAACGAGGCCCGAGAAAGAACTGCACTCGCTGGCCGACTTCACCGCCGACTGGCGTGCGTGGGCCGAGGTCGTGCTCGGCGAGGACGCTCCCGCTTGGGCGCAGCATCTGCTCGACCGGGGTGTGACCGAAGCCCGGCTACGTGCGGACGATCTCGAGCTGCAGCAGATCGAGGATCTCGCCTCCGTGGTGCTGATCGATGTGGCGAACTCGCGTGCAACCTGGAGGCGATGGAACCTGCATGCTGAGACGATATGGCAGCTCATGGGCGTCCGGTTCGCGACTCCCGACGACCGAGTCCGAGTGCTCGATCAGATCGTCGCGCAAGCGGAAGCCGAATCGCTCCGGATCACCCCGGACTACGACCGGGCCGTGCCAGCCCACTACATTGTTGGCGAGGGCAACAGGTTCCAGCCGGTCGATCAGACCGCCTACTCGAGCCAAGACATCCTCGACGCCGAGCAGCGCCTACTCACGCACCGCCAGCGCATTGGCGGGCCAGCTCTGACGGTGCGGCTCGTCGCGCGGCATACCTTCCGCAAGATCCGGGGCGTCCAGCTCGACCCCGACCAGACCGTCGCCATCACCCGCATCGCCCGCTCCGGGCTCACCCTCGATATGCTCATCGGCCCCGCAGGTTCCGGCAAAACCACCGCACTCCGCGCGCTCCATCACGTATGGACAGCAGCGCACGGGCGCGAATCAGTGATCGGCCTCGCACCGTCGGCGGCGGCCGCCGAAGTGCTGAGCGACTCGCTCGCTGTCCGGGCGGAGAACACCGCGAAAGTCCGCTACGAACACCACTACGGGCGCTGGAACCTCGCAACCGGGCAGCTCGTGCTCGTTGATGTGTCCTCCCTCGCCGGAACCCTCGCGCTCAATCGCATCGCCGAGCACGCCGCCGCGGTCGGAGCCAAGGTCGTCCTCATCGGCGACTGGGCGCAACTCTCGGCGATGGAGACCGGCGGGGCGTTCGGGATGCTCGTCCGCCACCGCGATCAGGTTCCCGAACTCACTGATGTGCGGCGCTTCGCCAACGAGTGGGAGAAGACCGCCAGCCTCGGCCTGCGGCACGGAAACACGGATGCGCCCGACGAGTACCAGGCGCGGGGCAGGCTCCTCGACAGCGACGCCGAGACGATGCTCGATGCGATCTACGAGGCATGGCGCACCGACTGTGACGAGGGGCTGCGCACGCTGATGATCGCGGGCATAGGTGAGATGGTCGCCCAGCTCAACGAATGCGCCCGCGCTGACCTGATCGAAGCCGGACAAGTTGAGGCAGACGGCCTGCATCTGCACAATGGCACCACCGCAAGCGTCGGCGATCTCGCCGTCACCCGGCTCATCGACCGCCGCCTGAGCACCGGCAGGACGTGGGCCAAGAACAGTGACCGCTGGCAAGTTACCCGCCGCTACGACGACGGCTCGCTCGCTGTGCGACGCCTAGGGCGCGGCGACCAGCCTTATGGCAAGGCCCTCGTGTTGCCCGCGAAGTACGTACGTGAGGAACTCGAACTCGGCTACGCCTCCACGGTTCACCGTGCCCAAGGAGCCCGCGTCGATACCGCGCATGCGCTCATTGACCCGAAGCGTCGTCGCGGGAACTGTTCTATGTGGCGATGATGCGCGGCAAGCTCCGCAACCACGCCTACTTGATCGTGCCCGACGCACACGAAATCGAGGCGCATCTCGACCAACCCGAGCCACTGACCGAGACAGATCGGCTCGCCAAAGTACTCGCCTGAACCGACGCCGACCTCTCCGCCACCGAAACCTTGACGCTCGAGGTAGACCGTCACGCATCGCTGTCCACACTGCTCGCCGAGTACGACGTGCTCGCCCGCGAAGCACAGACCGACCGCGGGTCCACGCTACTAGATGTCGCACCGTTCCCCGACGACGTGGCCGACAACCTGTTCACCCGTCCCTATTACGAACGCCTCGAAGCCGTCCTCGCCCGACACGAGGCAACTGGTAATCACGCCGCCGTCGCTCTCACCGCGCTCGCACCGAGGCTCACGCCTGGCGAGGACCAGGCTGACCCCGCCGCGCAGCTCACCACCATGCTCGACCAAGCCACTCAGAAGCTCCGGCCCGGCAAGCGAGCCAGAGCGCGCGTCGCCGGACTCATTCCTACACCCGAAGAGCCGATCTTAGACGGCATGTGGGCCGCCCTCGCTCAGCGGCAGGAACTCATCGAGACTGCCGCGCGCCAACTCCTACAGGACTCCGAGGACGGGGGAGACGCATGAGTGGCTCAGCACGGGCGACCAAGTTCGCGACCCGAAGGGCGAGAGCGGTGGCAGGCGCACGCCGCCACCATCGCGCTCTACAGGCACCGACACAACATCTCGGCCACTTCGCCATTAGGTGGCGACGAAGCTGAGACGACGACTATCGAGATTTCTGAACGCCGTGCGGCTCACAACGCACTTACTCGCCTCAGGCTGCTCGCCAGGCCAACCGGGGCCGACCACGCAGCGCGAAGAGAGCCGACTGTCGGCGGCGGATTGCACTTGTCGTTGCAGAGTCGACGAGCGATGGCCCTTCGCGCGTATTGCTCGATCGCGCCGGACAGGAGGCCTGCTTCAGTTCGCCGGATCAAGGGAACGAGAGTCCGCAGTACGATAGACTTGAGGCTCTCGGGGACCGGCACGCGACTGGCGACCTGTGTACCGCCTAGAAGGAGAGAACTCATGAAAGATTTGGCACCTAGCGGCTTCGATCCTGAAGCCGCTACCCGATCAACATGACAGGTAGTAACTCAACTCCCGCGACTGTTCTCGAACTTGTAGTCGAGCATGCTGATAAACTGCTGCCAGCCTCTGTGTTTTGTGCGGGATTCGAGGACGGGGCATGGCGGTCGGAGGATCTGAGCTTCGATCTTGTCGCTTGGGCTGCCGACTGGATTCTTCCAGCGAAAGAGTTAAGCGGATACAACCATGCGAACGGCGTGGCCCTGCTCGGCAAGGCGTTGAGCCGTGTCTATAAGACCATCGATTATGAGAAGCGCGGTGAGATTGGCGAATTACTTCTCCACATCATTCTGCGGAAGTTTTTCCTAAGCTCTCGACTCATCTCCAGGATCTATTTCAAGGATGCCGCAAACGATACCGTAAAGGGATTCGACTGCGCACACGTAGTCGAGTCGTCTGATGGCGCCGATATCGAGCTTTGGCTTGGAGAATCGAAACTGTATGAGGACAGCTACAATGCAGCGACGGCAATCCATGACGAGCTCAAATTGCACTTGAGTCGAGACTACTTAAAGTACGAGTTTGCGGCGATCTCTGACAAGATCCCGCAAGATTATCCTCAGCGCGAGAAGTTAATCAAACTTCTTTCGCGCGAAACTTCGTTGGATCAAACGTTCAAGAGTGTCGTCGTTCCAATCTTTATCTCGTACGACAGCGACGCGGCGGGCGAACATTTGGAGAACACAGAGGCATACATTGCCGACCTCCAGGCGGAAGTGCAGTCCCACTGGGGCAGCCTGAGCAGAAGATACAGTAAATGGAAGCTTCCCCGGAAGATTCGAGCACATGTGATCTATTTCCCGATGAGTACTAAGTCCGCACTCACATCTGCATTCGATAGGAGGTTGAAGGGGTGGCAGTCAACTACCAAGATTTAATTGCCCGCCTACACCAGTCAAATGCGGAACCGTTTCAGTTAATCGCGGACATCGCATCCTTCAGCGCAGTGCATGGTGTGGGTGGCGAGAGCACTGAACTCGTCATACGCGCGCTTGATCGTTTCGATCGTGACGGTGAATACGGCGAGATCCTCCGAAGCCTGATGATCCAACACGGACTCTACCCCTACATCGTCGGCTATTCGAGCGGGGTCGCACTCAGAGACGCCGTCGTTATGGAGATGAACCGTCCGAATGCTAATCGGAAGACCATCTTCCACCGCATCCAATCTCAGGTCTTCCATCGCTTAGTCGAGGGAGAGAACGTCATTCTCTCGGCGCCGACTAGCTTCGGCAAGAGCGTGGTGGTCGATGCACTCGTGGAGACTGGCAACTACCGGAACATCGTCGTGATTGTGCCTACCATTGCTCTTCTAGATGAGACTAGACGTAGGTTGTCGCGGTACGAGGGGTACAAGATTGTCACGCACCCGAACCAGGATTTTGAAGACCGGAACATTCTGGTAATGACCCAGGAAAGGTTGCTCGCAGTCCCCACGCTTCCTAACGTCGATCTATTCTTCATTGACGAGTTTTATAAGCTTGCCGATGAGAAAGATGGCCTCTTGGATCAAAGGTCATCTATTCTTAACCAAGCTTTTCTGAGACTTATTCGGACGGGAGCACAGTTCTACTTCGCCGGGCCGGTTGTTGAGGGTCTATCGGACTTGCTGCCCGAGAACTTTAAGGCGTCGTTCATACGTACGAACTTTTCAACTGTGGCCACCGATACGATACGGATCGAAGCATCTAATGACGCCGAAAGAATTGCACGTACAGTGGATTTGGTCGGTGCAGAGTGCGAATCGACTCTTGTCTACTGCCAATCTCCTCAAAAAATTCGTAAGGTTCTCGAAGAGATCATCTCTCTAAGGAGCGTTGGTGTGCAGGCCGCTTCAGGTCTGCCGGAAGCGGCGGCATGGATTGAAGAGAACTATCACTTGGAATGGATAGTGGCCAAGGCGCTTCGCCTTGGAGTCGGGGTGCATCACGGCAGACTGCCTCGGTGGTTGGCTCAGCGGGTTGTCCAGGGATTTGAATCGGGCGATCTCGATGTGCTGATTTGTACCAACTCGCTTATAGAGGGTGTCAACACGCGTGCCAAACGAATCATCATCCTTGACCGCAACATCGCAAACAGGGCGTACAACTACTTCACCTTTGCCAACATTAAGGGTCGTGTAGGTCGCATGTTCAAGCACTTCGTGGGACAGATATACCTTTTCCATGATGAGCCGCGACGAGAGCTACCTAGCATTGACATTCCGGGTGTAACTCAGAGTGAGTCTGCTCCGGGATCGCTTCTCGTGCAGATCGAGGAAGAAGACTGGAGCGAGCAGACGAGAGATCGTCTGACGCCCGTCCTAGAGGATGCGCGCCTCGATGTGGAGGTCTTGCGCGAGGTTAAGGGGGTTGAGCCGGAGTCGATAGCTCGGCTAGCTAACCACCTAAGGACGCTTCCTGTGTCCACGCTCCGGCAGCTTCAGTGGTCAACGTCTTACCCCAATTGGGAAGAGCTGAGCCTCGCTTGTCAACTGATCTGGGATTACATCGCGCCGGATTACCACGTGGGACATGGGGCCTATAGTGCGCGACAGCTCGCATTCAGAGTCAATCAAGCAGCCCTGGCGGAAGGGCGCATGAAAGATATCATTGCGAGCTTTGTTGATGACTCAAATGATGATCGTGGGACGGTAGATGACCGTATCGAGGCTGCGTTCGATTTTGTGAGGTACTGGCTCGACCACAACTTCCCAGCATCGTTGCGTGCACTCGGCGTGATCTCCGGCGCAGTGCTAAGAGAACGGGGCTTGAGCGCCGGTTCTTTCGATGGTTTTGCTGCACGGGTGGAGAACATGTTCTCTGCTCCTCACCTTGCAACTATTGAAGAGTATGGTCTTCCGCTTGAGGTGTCACGACAGCTTGTGCGAAGTCTGGGAGGCGCTCAGACGCTCGATGAGATGTTGCGCGCGATTACGTCAGTCGCGGCCCGGGACGTGTCTGCGTTGACGGCTTTCGAGGCATCGCTGCTGGAGGACTTTGTTGAGTCCCTGTAGCCTGTCGAGACTGCATGGTTACCTCGAAGCCCTGTGACTGCCATTTGTATACGTCCAAACAGTCATCCGGTGTACGTCGAAGCGTCGACAGGCCGAGACCATGCTCTCGCCATTAGCTCGGGCAGTTCTAATAGCGTCCACTCGGCTGTTAGTCAGCGGTGTTCTAGCTCGTCTCCTAGGGTTCACTACGACTACGGACTCGTCCTCAACGGCACCTCGCCGCTCATTGCCAGGACCGAGTTTCGCCTGCTGCCACGCAGAACCGAGCCGCTCGAACCTCTGCCAGGTGTTCGGCTTGAGTCCGCCCGCGTCCACGAGGTAGCCCTGAAACGAATATTCAGGGCGCACCCCGCGCCTGAAAATCCCGGCTAGTCGTCTTCTTCGGACAGCGCGAACGACAGCCAATCCGCAATTTCGTCGCGCAGCTGCTCATCAGTTGGCAGGGGGCCGAACAACATCAGCTTCATCGTCTCGATCCAATAGGTGAATCTGCTGTTCGCCGCGACGTATGCACTCGATGAGTACCCGCTGGGAAACTCCTCGCTCGGGCACGTCAGCCAATGCACGTGCTGTGTCCGCGGGGTAGCTACCACGCGAAAGCGATGCCCCTCGACTTCGAGGTAGGTGGTGCGGCGTCTGCGGAGCTTCATGCATCTCGTTGTATCACGGGCGACTTACAACCGACCCGCGCCCGAAATACGACTGCATCCCTATGCGTGAAGACGGCTAACCGCCGATTTATCGAGGAGATAACCGTCAACTTATCGGCTCTATACCAGGCAATTTATCGGCCTATTAGCCGCCAATTTATCGCCTGGTGCCTGAACAGGCACCTCCACATAACCCGTCACTGTGCTCCGACGAGGTGGGGGTAGTGTTTCTCGGTCACATTGGGGTGGCTGCGCAGGCGGGATGCGAAGGCATTGTCGCCGTAGACGGTGTGCAGGACATCGAGTTCGTCGACTGAAACGCCGCGCGCTTGAGATGCAAGTTCCGGCGGGAGGCTGACGGCAGGCAGCTGTGCGCTCAGTGCTGGGTTGTAGAAGAACGGCACTGAGATCCGGTCCTCACCGGGCTTGGTCGGCAGCACCCGGTGGAGGGTGGCCTTGAGGTAGCCGTCGGTGGCCACTTCCAGCAGTTTGCCGATGTTGACGACGAACGTGTTCTCAATCGGCTCGGCATCGATCCACCCATCAGCTGTCAGCACCTGCAGCCCTGAGGTCCCCGGCTGTGGATACAGCAGTGTGAGGGTGCCCGCATCGCGGTGTTCGCCCACACCCTGCGTGACGGAATCATCAACGGCAGCCGGGTAGTGGACGATCTTGATGAACGATTCGGGCTCATTCGCAAATGCGGGTGCGAAGTGGTCAGCCGGCTGCCCCAGGCTCAGCGCCCATTCGCGCAGCAGCTTGTCGCCGACCGCTGTGAGCTGTTCAAACCAGCTGTCGGTGATGGTTTTGAGCTCCGGAAGTGACTCCGGGTACTGATTGGGGCCACGCAGGTTGTCGTAGTCGTGTTCCGGTTCGGCAATGGCGGGACGATCAGCGCCGATGTCGATCTGTTCGCGCCAGTCGACAACACCTCGGGTGTGTTCACCGCCGGTGCGGGTGTACCCGCGGAAGTGCTTGGAATGTGTGTTCTCAATTGCGAGCTTCTCTTCTTCCGGCAGGTCGAAGAACTTCTGTGAGACCTCGAGAATCTGTGCGAAGTCCTCAGCGGGTATTCCGTGCCCGGTCAGGTAGAAGAACCCGATTTCGTGTGTGACCCGGCGCAGATCTTCACGAAACTGCTCGGCTGTTGCAGGATCGTCGGCCAGGCTGAGGTCGAGGATGGGAAGCTGCGTGGTGGTCATGGGTTTGCCTCGGCAATCTGTATGTCGATTTCTGGTCATTGCCGACGCTAGACACTGACGAGGTGCCTGCCGCGGTTCCGCTGTCACGGCAAGAAAGATTCCGTCATCTTGGGGCCGATTCATGACGGTCTTTGACAGTGTGCGACGGCTTGCAACCGATCGAGCAGGCTTTGCCAGCACGACTCTTGAGTCAATTGCCGTGCCGTTCTAGGCCCAACTGCGGCAAGGCCACGTCTAAGATTTCCTCAGCCGGTGTGCTGACACACTCTGCTGCAGTGCGGCCGGTCGTGTCCAGATAGGTCTGCGCGATGCGGGTTCCTGCGGCATATCCGGCCCCGGTGGGCAGGCCCACCGGCGTAGAGCCGAACAAACGAGCGGTTGCGTCTCCTAGAACCCATGCGGCGAAGTCCTGCATGCCCGGCACTTCGAGCCCGTGGACCACACGCTGCAGCACCTCGTCGCTCGTCCTGGTCTCGTCAGCAACAAAGTGCGTATAGCCGCGGTCACCATAGGAGTGGGCGGCGAAAAGATCCGCAAGCCCTTCGGCTATGACGTGCTCCCCAACAGTGACTGTCTGTGGGTTCCACATGATGCCTCCAGGTGAGTAGCGGACGTTGTGGTGGAGTTCGTGAAGGGCTATCGCTTCCAGGCGGTTGAGGACTTCGTCGGTCGGCCAGAGCGTGATCGCGATGTATCCGCTGATCCCGCCAAAGGCTGACAGGCCTTTGAGCTCGTCCGTGAAGTGTCGGTTCGTTGGGTCACCAAGAACCAGCAGCGCAGTCACGTCGGGAATCCGCAGACTTGGGTTTGCAGCAGCCAGATCGGCCGCACCCTGTGCCAGGGCCGCTTCGATGCGGTGCCATGCATCGGCCTTTTCCAGCCTGCACAGCGCATCGACCATTTGTTGGCGTGGGGTTTCCGGGCCAAAGCCGAAGTTCTGGCGGTGGACGGCAGCCAAGTCAAGTTCGCCGGGATTGAAAAAGTACATGCCGCTCATGGGTTCCCACAGTCGGCGGGCAGCTTCCTGCCATCTTTCGGGAGGGCAGTCCAGCATGGCGCGCATCTTGGCGGCACTGTCGATCATTGAGATTGTCATGCAGCTGACGCTAAAGCCTGACGTTGCGGCAGGGTCAACTGGGCGAGAAGATCCGCGCGATCGATCAGTACAGCTGTGCACCGATTCTGGTAAGGACTGCCTCTCATTGAACCAGATCTGAAAACTGGTCGTGACATCAGTTGCAGAACAGTCGGTGAGCTGAATCGTCGGAAAGTACAGACCGTCTTTCACAAGGTCCAATCTAAGAAGTTTTAGGAGCTGCCGCCTGGAAGCCCGGTTCGAAGAACAGCAAGGTCGCCGCTGAGTATTCGCGAACCTGCGCCAATTACTCGCCCGACTGGGTGACTGTATTCAACCAGGGGTACCTTCAGCCACCCTACTTAGTTGTGCGGGAATAAGAGATGGTCGCTGCTGTGTACCGCAGTCCTCTGTGCTCGTCCCTGACCACGTTGCTGTTTGCCAGTACAGATGCGAGTGGAATGTGCAAACTCGCCGCAGTTCGTAGTCTGGCTGTGCTCTCTAATTGTACTGACCGGGTACGTTGGTCAAGCGTGAGAAGGGCGGCTGGTTCCCGCAAGCGGTGTGGGGCCGGTGGTGGTTGTAGTAGTGCAGCCAGCCGTCGAGTTCTCCGCGGCGTTCGGTCTCGCTGGTGTAGCAGCGGGCGTAGGCCCAGCCGTCGGCCAGGGTGCGGTGGAAGCGTTCGATCTTCCCGTTGGTCTGCGGCCGATAGGGCCTGGTGCGCTTGTGCCGGATGCCGAGCTCGTGGCAGGTGTCTCGCCACAGGTGTGAGCGGTACGCGCCGCCGTTGTCGGACAGGACCCGCTCAACGGTCACCCCGCGTGCGTTGAACCACTCGACGGCCCGAACGAGGACCGCGGTGGCGGTGAGGGCGGTTTCGTCGTCGTGGATCTCGGCGTAGGCGACGCGGGAATGGTCGTCGATGACGGTGTGGACGTAGGCCTTGCCCATCAACGGGTCGCTGTACTTGTTCTTGGGCTTGCCCGGGGTGGCGGCGCGGTTCTTCTCGCCCTGCTGGCGGCCGACGTAGCGCCAGCCGCCGCCGTCGGGGATGTTGCCGAGCTTCTTCACGTCGACGTGCAGCATCGCCCCGGGGTGGCCGTGCTCGTAGCGGCGGACCGGCTCCCCGGTTGTCCGGTCGACATGCGAAAGCCGGTTCAGGTGCGCGTCGACGAGGATCCGGTGAACCGTCGACGGAGCGATCCCCAGCCGGCAAGCGAGCTGCACGGGTCCTTCTCGAAGACGGAGACGGAGCTGGATGCAGCGCTTCGTCGTCTTCGCGTTGGTCTTGTTCGGCGAGTGATGCGGCCGTGACGAGCGGTCCTGCATCGACTGGCCGGCGCGATAGCGGTCGGCCCAGCGCTTCACAGTGGGCCAGGAAACCTGGAACCGGGCGGCGACCTCGCTGATCGGCCAGCCCTGGTCGACCACGAGCTGGCCGACGATCAAGCGGTGGCGCGGGGTCAGTGCTGCGTTGGCGTGGAGCAAGAGCGTCCCCTTGGAATAGACGGAGGGGGCCGATAGCTCGACCCCCTCACGGTTGTTAGCGTGGGTTCCTCTGTGGACCGCTGGCCCTAGGCCAGACCCTTTGCCAGCTCGATGGCGGTGAAGTGATGTACGGCGCTGGGCTGCTCGAGCTCGTCGAGCACCGCTAGGGCCAGGTCCGCAGGGGTGATCCGCGACGTGCCATCGTGGTTGATGAGGAGCGTGTCACCGCTACGGCGATAGGCGCCGGTTCCCTGTCCGGGCTCGAAGACTGCCGACGGACTCAGATAGATCCAGTTCTGGTTCGGATGTTCGGTACACGCGTTGAACTGGTCGAGGCTGGCCAACGCGACGTCACGCCACTGGGTCGGCACGAAGGCGGGGTCGTCCAGGACGAGCAACTCTCGATCGTGAGGTGAGCGCAAGGGCGCTGCTCCTCCCACGACCAAGACCCGGACCCCCGCGACGGCGGCGTGGTCGAGGACACGGCTGGTCAGCGGAGCCACACGGCTTTCGTCGCCGGGGGCCATGCGCACGGTGAGCACGACGGCGTCTGCGTCGTTCAGGACGGGCTGCAAGGGTGCCTCGAGGTCTGTCAGATCGAGACGAGTGACGGTGGTATGCGGGTCGTTGGTCTCCTGTGGGTTCCGCGATACGGCAGTGACGTGGTGGCCGCGGCGTGTGGCCTCCTGCGCGATCGCTGCGCCGGCCATGCCGGTGGCTCCGAGAACCGTGATGTTCATGAATTGTCCTTTCGACGATGGGTGGGTGCGGGGAGCTGGCCACAGACCATGGCGGCCAGGGCGATCGCGAAGCCGAGGTACTGCTCGGCTCCGAGGTGTTCGTGCGCGATCAGGACGCCGAGCAGGGCGGCGACCAACGGCGAGAGAAGTCCCAGGAGGGCTGTGGACGTGACGGGCAGGCGTCGGATGCCGGTGAACCAGAGGCTGTAAGAGATTAGTGCCCCGACCAGGCCGAGCCAGGCGTACCCAAGCCAGCCACGACCGGAAATCACTGCCGGTGGCCCCTCCACCAGCAGCGCCGGGATCGCCAGCAGAAGGCCGGCGGCCGTCAGCTGCCAACCGGCCAATGCGATGGGCGAGACACCTTGGGGGAGCTTCCACTTCTTGGTCAGGACCACGCCCGTGGCCATGGCCCCTGTGCCACCGAGTCCTGCAGCCACACCCACCGGGTCCAGGGCGGCGCTCGGCCCAAGGACCACGAGAGCCACTCCCACGACACCCACGACACCCCATCCCAGGCGCCAGCCGGAGAGTTGCTCGTGGAGGACAGCCACGGCCAGCAGGGCAACGATGATGGGCTGCACCGCACCCAGCGTGGCCGCGACCCCGCCCGGAAGACGCTGCGCCGACAAGAACAGCAGGGGGAAGAACGCGGCCATGTTCAGACCGCCCAACACGAAGCTCTTCCACCACCACGAGCCGCGCGGCAGCTGCCTCGACAGGCCCACCGCGATGATCCCTGCCGGCAGCGTCCTCATGAACGCGGCGAACAAGGGGTGTCCGGCTGGGAGGAGGTGGGTGGTCACGATGTACGTTGTCCCCCACGTAGCGGGGGCCAGCGCCGTCAGACAGGTCCACAGCAACGAACTGCGGGCCCCATGGGAAGAAGTGTTCATAGATCCATTGTCAGTCGCCCACCAGCGGTGAGTCCAACACATTGTTCTCACTCAAACAATGACCTACAATCATGGTTTAGTGGAACTCCAACAGCTCAGGTACGTCGTGGCGATCGCCGAGGAGCGCAACTTCACGCGAGCAGCAGAACGCTGCTTCGTCGTGCAATCAGCACTGAGCCACCAGATCAAGGCCCTCGAACAGGAACTCGGCACGGCACTGTTCGTGCGCTCATCCCGTCGGGTGGAGCTGACCGCCGCCGGCGAAGCCTTCCTCACGGAAGCACGCGCCAGCCTCGCAGCCGCCGACCGTGCCGTGGCGGTCGCTGCCGAGGCCGTGGGCCAGGTCCGCGGAAGCCTATCGGTAGGTGTCATCCCGACGGTCACAGCCGTCAGCGTGCCCGACATCATCGCGGCCTTCCACGCCAGCCATCCCCACGTGGACCTCACCGTGCGGGGCGGGGGAAGCAATGAGTTCATGCGCGACCTCGGCAACGGGAGACTCGACGTGGCCTTTCTCGGCATGGACGCCGACGTCGCCCCAGCGTCCGGACTCGCCGCGCACGAGATCGCCCGAGGGCGTCTCGTCGCCGTCATGGCGTCACAACACCGGCTAGCGCACACGGGCACCCTGGCCCTGGCTGACTTGGTCGACGAGACGTTCATCGACTTCCCGGCCGGGTCACCAGGCAGACTCCAAGGCGATCGGGCATTCGCTGCCGCAGGCCTTCAGCGCCGCGTGGGCTTCGAGGCGATGTCGACCGAGTTCATGCTCGCCCTCGTCGAACGTGGGTTGGGCGTCTGCCTGCTGCCCGTCGAATGTGTGCCGGCTAACCCAGCGCTGCGAGCAGTTCCCGTGGCCGATGGACCCTGCCGGGCCGAGTACGTCGCGTGGGGCTCTTTCAATCCGAGCCCCGCGTCTCGGGCGTTCATCGAACAGGTCAAGGAATCAATCGCCCTGCACATGGTCGGCTGATGCCGGTCCCATCGATCAACGTCTCCGGTCCGTACATCTAATGAGCTGTCGGTAATGAGGCTTATCGTTCCGATACACAACGCAAGAGCCCGTTCTGCTGCTATTCATTATCAGTCAGTTGGGCTGGTTAAATGATCTTGCCGGTGTTATCTGCTTGGTAGGGTCGCATTAATGTTGGCAGTCTCTGACTGAGGAGTGCTGATGCACACAGCCTGCGTTGACGGACAAAGATTGATCGTTGCCATCGAGTATGCGCGGTTGAGCGCTGGTGAACGAGAGGAGCTCCGTGGACGTTTATCCTGCCCCGACCATGCATGTGCTGCTCCGGTCCACTTCCGCTCTCGCAGTGTCGATGGCAGGCCGCCCCTTTTCTACTCCAATGAGCATGCCCCGTTCTGCACCGAAAAATCTCCGGAAACCAAACAGGCCGTCTTTGAAGGCGAAAAGAGGGAAGATGAAGCGATCTGGAACGATGCCAGCGAACTCGTGCTCCGTCTTGACGGCCCCAAAGCCGATAGAGCCTCCGTCATTGACGGAATAGGACCAACGGTGACGCAACGGGGGCGCAGACACAATCCCCGGCGCGGGGAACGTCATACGCATGCGAGTTCTATCGGTCTGCGGCCGCTTTTGCGTCGACTGCGAGATGACCCATCATTTCGCGCGTCGACAATGCCATTGACTCTATCGGACAAAACCCAGAGCAGCATCCAAGAAGCCTGCACCCATGTGTCTCACTACGTTCATCGGTTTGGCAAACGTGTTGTTGTGTGGGGTCCGGTTGTCGCGGCACAAAACGGCTGGATTAACAGCGGCTATCGGGAAGAGGAGCTTCCTGCCGTACTGGTACGCGAAAAGTTCATTGCCGAAGTCCTCGGGCGAGTGTACTTAAAGAAATTTGCTGATCTCAATCCTGGCGACCGCGGCTCATTCCACTTCATCGTCGAGGGTGTTTTCAGGATGACGAAACACGATACGCCCTGGGTGACCCTTGAAAGTCCGAACCATCTTGCGCTTCTGCCCGACCCGCCCGCCGGAGGCTAGTGGGTTAAACCAGTGCCAGGAAAACCTAGAAATCCTGGTTTGTTTATCCCGTCTTGGCGGCTGTGCTCCGATCTTCTCTCTATGAGGCACGGTGGCATGCCCTTGCTTCTGATGCTGAAAGTCGCATTGCCTAGGTTGTAGAACGAGGCCGTGAGTCTATACTGAACGTGTTCAGTGAACATGTTCAGGGAGGTTTAGTTGGCTGGTGTTCGCACTTCGGCGCGCAATGAAACCCGCCGCGCGGTGTTAGACGCAGCGGATCGTCTGTTCCATGAACGGAGGTTCCAGGCGACAACTGTGCGCGACATCGCTCGGAATGCGGGCGTGAGTACCGGAACGGTCATGTCTGTCGGTGACAAAGAAGCCCTGCTCGTAGAGCTCTTCGACGGTCTTATTGCGGAACGTCAAGCCCATGCTGATGCGCAGAACTATGCCGCCGATGTCCGCTGCGGCGCAGACGCAGTCGCCGTGGTCGAGCCGTTCGCGGCGCTGTTCGAGGAGCGCCGCAGCCTCGCCCAGGCCTATGCCTCGGTCCTCGTCAGTGGACGACACGCATCCGTGGTCTTCACAGACCTCGCACAGAGATTGACCGCGGTGTTCCAGCAGGTCATAACAGTCTGCGGGTGCTCAAATGCGGCTGAAGCAGTCAAACGCGCCGAAGCACTTCACGCTGCCTACATCGGCAGCCTATTCATATGGGCTGCAACGCCTGAAACCTCCGCACAGCAGTTCTTGACTCAGCTGCGCGACATCTTCGCGGCAATCTGTCCACATACAGGAGGCAACTCATGACCCTGATCCCAACGTCCTGGATGCTGCCGACGCTTCTGGCCGCTGTCCTCCTTGGGGATGTCGCCCTGTCGATCAAGCCAGTCCGATTCATCCGCGACTGTCTTCACAGCGTTAACTTCCCCGAAAACTGGTGGTGGTCGCTGCTTGTGATCAAGGTGCTCGCTGCCGGTGGCCTCATTGCGGGAATATGGGTGCCCGGGCTTGCTTTCGCGGCCAACGCCGGGGTCATCGCCTACTTCCTCTGCGCTGCCGTGGGGCACATCCGAGCAAAAGCCACCGGCGCAGCCTTTTGGATCAACTGCCTGGGGATGCTGGTGCTGTCCTGCGTCACTCTGGCATTGAGCTTTCTATAGACACGGTCGACCAGTCTCGGCGCACGCAGGCTCAGCAACAACAGGCTGTTCTGATGATCCACAGGCAGAACACTCAGACCTTGTCCGGGATGGTGGAATACACCGCCAGATCGCGGACCTCGCCGCGAAGGATCTCTCCATTGCGGCGCATGCCCTCAAACCTGAAGCCGGCTTTCTCTGCAACCCTCCGGGATGCGGCGTTGTCGGGGTGGACGCATATTTCAACCCGCTGTGCACCGCGCGCAAAGGCAAAATCGGTCACAAGTCGCACTGCTGCCGTCATGAATCCCTGCCCGCGTGCCCACGGGGCGGTCATATATCCCAAAGACACATAATGAGCGCCGTGGGCACGCAAATTGACCTGCCCTAAAAAGCGATCAGAGTGCTCTGTTCCCGGGGCCGTTATGACCCACGATGGTTCCGGTGGGTTCGTGCACCAGTCAAGCGCCATGTCGCGGGTGTATTGATGTGGCACCTGCGTCCATTCGACAACCGCAGGGTCCTGGCAGGCTGCGAAAAGATTGTCCGCATCACCCTGCCGGAATCCGCGGAGAACCACGCCGCCGCCGGACAGTTTTCCAGAGCCGAGAAAACGACTTGCGCCAGGTGCCATCAGTGCCTGCCGACTGTCACAAAGTCAATGAGCTCTTCCACCCGGCCCGACAGCGTCCAGTCGACATCCCCAATGGATTTCACTGAGCCGAGAATCCGCTGCCACGCTCGGGCGGAGTCACGGTGGTCTTCGTGCGGCCAGCCGATTCTGCGCAGAACCCCGAGCTTCCAATCTTCTCCGCGCGGCACCTGCGGCCATTCGGCAATCCCAACCACAGACGGCTTCACGGCCTGCCAAATGTCGACGTACGGGTGGCCAGTGACCCTCACGTGCTCCGCCCACGGCTGGCTGGCAACCTCGCTGACAATCCGCGTTTCCTTCGTGCCTTCGATCAGGTGATCAGCAAGAACCCCCACCCGGTGCTGTGCATCCGGCTGGAACTCGACCAGCGCCTCCATGAGGTCATCGAGACCTCCCAGAGGTTCGACGACAACACCTTCGATCCGCAGGTCGTCACCCCAGATCTTCTCGACCAGCTCCGCATCGTGCTTTCCCTCAACCCAAATCCGGCTGCCCCTGGCAACCCGGGCTTTGGTCTGCACGGCTCTGCTTCCCGAGGCGGTGCGGCCGGGCTGCTTCTGCATTGCCGGGCGGGGGCGCACGAGTTCGACCGGTTTGCCTTCAAGCAGATAGCCGAAGCCCAAGGGGAAGGCCTGTGTGCGGCCGCGACGATCCTCCAGGTGGACGAGAAAACCGCCGTTGGTCTTCTCCAGCTTCACCACGGCGCCGACATAGCCGGTCTGAACCTCTTCCACAACCATTCCGCGCTTGATTTCAACCCGCTGGGTCTTGGGTCGTTGGTGGGTACGGCCAGAGGAGAGGACATCGCGTCCATAGCGATCAGACATGAGAACCACGATAGCCCTGCGCCGGTGTCGCACAGAACATAGCGCGCCGTGGTGTTGCTCGCAGTGTACTGCTCGCAGAACCGGTGCTGAACCAGTCCCAAAGGCAACCGACGCCAGCCCCAGAAGCAGCAGGCGTTTGTATAGACGTGCCCGCATCATTAGAATTGGCACTCTAAGAGTGAGAGTGCCAAAAGCGAGCGCCCGATGTGCCCCGTGCAGGGCAGGGCGCGGATGGGAGCGATTCGGGATGAACGACGAGCGGCGCAGCAGAGTTCTGCGGGCGATCGTCGAAGACTATGTGGCCACCAATGAGCCCGTCGGCTCCAAAGCCCTGGTCGAACGCCACAAGCTCGGCGTTTCCTCGGCAACCATCCGCAACGACATGGCCGCCCTCGAACAAGAAGGCCTCATTGCGCAGCCGCACACCTCAGCCGGCCGTATCCCCACCGATGCGGGATACCGGGCATTCGTCGACCGCATTGACGATGTCAAACCCTTGTCCAGCGCAGAGAAACGGGCAATCTCCCAGATTCTCTCAAGCACGCAGAGCATTGACGACACTCTCGCCCAGACCGTCCGCCTGCTGTCGCGGCTGACGCACCAAGTAGCCCTCATCCAGTATCCGGTGCGCACCCAGACCACCATTCGGCGCGTGGAACTCGTTCAGCTGAGCCCAGAGCGCATCCTCGTCATCCTCATCACCGACACCGGCGAAGTCGAACAGCGGATAGTCGAAGCACTCGACCCGATTGACGAAGACGATGTCCGCGGTATGCGCCGAGCCTTCAATGAGGCGTTGGAAGACACGCGGCTGGATGCCCTCGAAGACACCCTCAGTGCACTCGCAGTGCCCGTATCACTGGCCCAGACGGCAACCGCAATCGCCGAACGTCTGGTTGAACTGGCCCGCAGCAAACGTCAGGACCGGCTCATCATGGCCGGGGCTGCAAACCTGGCTCGCGCCGGCAGTGAGTTCGGCACCCACATGGGTCCGCTGCTTGAGGCAATAGAAGAACAGGTTGTGCTTCTGAAACTGCTGGCAGATATGCAGGCCGACGGCATTGCCGTGCAGATCGGCAGCGAAAACCGCTTTGAGGCGCTGGCAGGGGCGTCGCTCATCGCAACCGGCTACGGAACAGAAGACACAACGGCCTCACTGGCAGTGCTCGGTCCCACCCGCATGGACTATCCCACCACCATGGCAGCCGTCAGAGCCGTGGCGAAATACGTATCGACCATTCTGTCGGACTGACCGGCTGACTGACCTGACCAATGACTTAATGACAGCACCCCCGAATCCCCGACCTTGTGCAGACGCATCTGAACGAAAGAAGAAGCAGTGAGCGATCACTACGAAACACTGGGCGTTGAACGAGACGCTTCCGCTGAAGACATCAAAAAGGCATACCGGAAGCTCGCCCGGAAGCACCACCCGGACGTCAACCCCGGCCACGAAGACGAATTCAAAAAAGTCTCCGTCGCCTACGAAACACTGTCCGATCCGGACAAGCGACGCCAGTACGACATGGGTGGATCCACCGCTGGCGCTGGCGCTGGCGGCTTCGGCGGTTTCTCCGACCTTTTCGACACCTTCTTCGGCGGGGGAGGACCACGCCGTTCAGGCCCGCCGAATCAGCGTGTGCGCCCCGGTCGCGACGCCCTCGTGGAACTCACGATCGACCTCGAAACCGCTGTCTTCGGCGGAAAAGAAGACATCCGCGTGCAGACGGCAGTCACGTGTGAAACCTGCCACGGCGGCGGTGCGCGCGAAGGCACCAAACCCGAAACCTGCGGGCTGTGCCACGGTGCGGGCACCATTTCGACCGTTCAGCGGACCATCCTGGGTGACATGCGCACCCAACAGGTGTGCAGCAACTGCTCTGGCTACGGCGATGTCATCAAAGATCCGTGCAACAGCTGCGGTGGCGAAGGCCGCGTGCGCGAAGAGAAGACTCTGTCAGTCAAAATTCCGGCAGGCGTGCACGACGGCACCCGCATCCTGCTGTCCGGCCACGGAGAAGTCGGCCCCGGCGGCGGTCCCGCCGGTGACCTCCACATCGAAGTCACCGTCCGCGAACACGATGTGTTCACTCGCGACGGCGACAATCTGCGCGCCGAACTGTCCGTGCCCATGACCACAGCGGCACTCGGCAGCACCGTGACACTCGAAACCTTTGACGGTCCGCGCGAACTGACCATCGAACCGGGAACACAGACCGGCACGGTCGAAACCCTGGCAGGGCTCGGTGCGGGCCGCCTGCGCCGAGAAACCCGCGGCGACCTGCTGGTGACGGTCGTCGTGCAGACGCCCACCAAGCTCACCGGCGAACAGAAGAAGCTCCTCCAGCAGCTCTCAGAAATGCGCGGCGAAGACACCGTTGAGCACGGCCTGGAGACGAAGTCCAAGAGCGCCTTCAGCCGCTTCCGCGAAAGGTTCGCCCACAAGTCGTGACGCTTCCGGTCTTCTACACTGACGCCCCGCTGTCAGAGGTTCGCCCCGGGCAGCGCGTGCCGATTACGGGACAGGCGCTGCACCACGCCGTGACCGTACGCCGGATGAAGGCCGGGGAAGCGCTCGAACTCACCGACGGGGCCGGTCTGCGGGTTCGCGGAGTTCTTGAATCGGCTTCTAAAGAAGCCGCCGTTCTCGCCGCCGACGAGGTGGAGCACGAGCAGCCGCCCACACCGCGGCTGGGTCTGATCCAGGCTTTGGCTAAGGGCGACCGCGATCTGGCGGCAGTTGAAACCGCGGTGGAAGTCGGCGTCGACGTCGTCGTGCCGTGGCAAGCACAGCGCTCAATCGTCCAGTGGAAAGGTGCGAAAGCGGCCAAAGCACACGACAAGTGGGCCAATCTCATCCAGGCCGCCTCACTCCAGTCCCGCCGCGTGAACTTTCCGAAACTCGAGCAGCTGAGCTCCACCTCGTTCGCGGCCCAGAAGGCCCGCGAAGGCGCTCTCGTCATCGTCTTGCACGAAGCCGGAACCCGGCCCTTTGTGCAGACCCTGCGCAGTGAACTCAGCAGGCGAACAGTCGAAGAGATCTACGTGGTCGTGGGCCCCGAAGGCGGCATAGCCGATGCTGAACGCCAGCAGATGGAAGAAGCCGGAGCCCTCACCGCGGTGCTCGGTCCCACGGTTCTGCGGGCCTCTTCGGCCGGGCCGATCGCACTGGCCCTGACCCAACAGGAACTGGGCCGTTGGGGACCGGCGGACAACGGCTAGGCTGGTAGAAGACAACTGAGGAAAGGAAGCTCTCCTGGACACTGACCAGAGCACCGCACTGTCCGTTCCCGAATCCGTTAACCTCATCGCACTGTACGGGCCGCAGGACCAGAACCTGCGGACAGTCGAAAAGCTGTTCCCGGACGTGAAGATCCACGTTCGCCAGCGCACCATTCAGCTGACCGGCGATCCCACGAGCGTGGCACGCGTGACCGAAGTGTTCGGCCACATGCGCAAAATCATCGCCAGCGGAGGCCGCCTGGACCCAGAAGCCGTGTCCCGCGTGGCGGGAATGCTCGACGACGGACAGGACTCGGCAAAGGTCATGACCGACAACATTCTCTCGACTCGCGGCAAGACCGTGCGGCCCAAAACGTACGGCCAACATGAATACGTCACGTCGATCCGCGAAAACACCATCACCTTCGGAATCGGCCCGGCCGGCACCGGCAAAACCTACTTGGCGATAGCCATGGCCGTGCGCGCCCTGCAGAATCAGGAAGTCTCCCGCATCATCCTCGCCCGCCCGGCGGTCGAAGCCGGTGAGAAGCTTGGATTTCTGCCCGGCACCCTTGATGAGAAGATCGACCCGTACGTACGGCCCCTGTACGATGCGCTGCACGACATGATCGAGGCCGAGCGCATCTCCTCGCTGCTGGACCAGGGCATCATCGAAGTGGCCCCACTGGCATACATGCGCGGCCGAACGCTCAACGACGCGTTCATCATCCTCGACGAAGCTCAGAACACCACGCCTGAACAGATGAAGATGTTCCTCACCCGCTTGGGCTTCAATTCCCGCATGGTCGTCACCGGTGACACCAGCCAGATCGACCTGCCCGGCGGGACGAACTCCGGACTCAACGTGGTCCAGTCCATTCTGGGCAATGTCGAGGACATCAGATTCCACCGTTTGACCGCCAAGGACGTCGTCCGCCACTCACTCGTGACGAAAATCGTCCAGGCGTATGAAGAATGGGCGTAGAGCAGCACCGGCAATGAGCATTGAAATCCACAACGAAACACCTGCGGCCATCGACCTTGAGGCGGTGCGCGGCATAGCGGCCCTCACTCTTGAACAGCTGCAGATCCACCCGGACGTCGAACTGTCCATCCAGTTCATCGACACTGAGCAGATGAGCCAGCTGCACGTTCAGTGGATGAATCTCGAAGGTCCCACCGACGTCATGTCCTTCCCAATGGACGAACTGCAGCCGGGCGCTCAGTCCGGCATGCTCGGCGATATCGTCATCTGCCCCGATGTTGCCCAGAGTCAAGCTGAGGCCAACGGCCACAGCCAAGCTGACGAAATCCAGCTGCTCACCGTCCACGGGGTGCTGCACCTGGCCGGCTACGACCACGAAACCCCCGAAGAAAAACAGGACATGTTCGGCAAACAGGCCGATGTCCTCCGCGCCTGGTTCGCTCGAACCGAACCGGGCCGAACCCATCTGCCGATCCCTACGGAGTCATAAGTGGACATAGCCGTGGACTTTATGCTGGCGCTGCTGAGCCTGACGCTTGCGGCGGTGCTCGCCGCGGCTGACGCCGCGTTCTCCACCGTCAGCCACCACCAGGTTGAGGAAGCCGCTGAAGACGGCAAGCGCACAGCCCCGCAGGCCCAGCGGATCCTGAACGACCTGCCCACGCACATCAACGTGCTGACCTTTGTGCGGCAGCTGTTCGAAACCGCCGCCGTCGTATTCACCCTGCTGGGCTTTACCGGCTTCATCGACAGCCTGCCGACAGCGCTGATCGTGACAGCCCTGACATCGGCCGTTGCCGTGTTCGTGATCGCAGGCGTGTCGCCCAGGACAATCGGGCGGCGCAAAAACCTGACGGTGGTGCTCGCCTCCGCGCCGCTGGTGTCCGGCCTGCGCCAAGCGCTCGGCCCGGTGGCCCGCGTTCTTGTGTGGCTGGGCAATATGCTCACACCGGCGAAAGTGTTCCGCGACGGTCCGTTTGTGACCGAAGAACAGCTGCGCGACCTCGTGGACCGTGCCAGTGCCGGAAACATCATCGAAGACGATGAACGAGACATGATCGAAAGCGTCTTCAACCTGGGCGACACCCGGGCGTACAAGGTCATGGTGCCCCGGCCCGATCTTGTGTACCTGCGGTCCGAGAGCACGCTCGAACACGCCATGACCGTGTTCTTGCGCTCGGGCTTTTCGCGCATCCCCGTTGTGGGCAAGGACCTCGATGACGTCCGCGGCATCGTCTTCCTCAAAGACGTCGCCCGCCGCCTGCACACCCACCCGGACGATCGCGACCAGCTGGCTCTCGACATCGCCCGCCCCGTGACCTTTGTGCCCGATACGAAGACCGTGGATTCGCTTCTGCGCTTTATGCAGCTCGAAGCCACGCACATGGTCGTCATCGTCGACGAATACGGCGGCACCGCCGGGCTGGTCACCATTGAGGACATCGTCGAAGAGATCGTCGGCGAAATCGCCGATGAGTACGACAGGGACGAAGACGAAATCGTTCCGCTTGACGGTGGGGCTGTGCGCGTTGCCACGCGCACAGACATCGAAGATGTTGCAGAGTACTTTGACGTGCGGATCGAAGATGAGGACGTCACCACCGTCGGCGGTCTCCTCGCCAGCGAACTCGGCGAAGTTCCCATCGCCGGCTCCGAAGCCGTCATCAGCGGGCTGCGGCTGGTAGCCGAGCCCGGCCAGGGTCGCCGCCACCGCATCAGTCACGTCATCATCACCCGGGAGGAAGAATGAGTCTGTTCCGCGAAGTTCCTGATGACTTCCGCGCAGGTTTCGCCTGCTTTGTCGGCCGCCCCAACGCGGGAAAGTCGACCCTGACGAATGCTCTGGTCGGCACGAAGATTGCCATCACATCGTCAAAGCCGCAGACTACGCGTCACACCATCCGCGGGATCGTCCACCGGGACAACCACCAGCTGGTACTCGTTGACACTCCCGGCCTGCACCGTCCGCGCACTCTGCTGGGCTCGCGCCTGAACGACCTGGTGGCCGACACGCTGCGCAGCGTCGACGTCATCGCCCTGTGCATCCCAGCAGACGAAAAGATCGGTCCCGGGGATCGCTATATTGCCGAACAGCTGGCAGATTCCAGGGGCTCAACACCTGTTGTCTGCATAGTCACAAAAGCCGACAAGGTCGACCGCGCCGGGCTTGTGGAGGCACTGACCGCAGCTGGTGACCTCATGGACTTCGCCGACATCGTTCCGGTCTCCGCCATCGATGACTTCCAGGTCAACACGGTCGACGAGGTGCTCGCCAAGCACCTGCCGCTGAGCCCTCCGCTGTACCCTGACGGGGACATCACGGACGAACCCGAGCGGGTGCTCATTGCCGAGTTCGTCCGCGAAGCCGCGCTCGAGGACATTCGCGACGAACTGCCGCACTCCCTGACAGTGCAGGTTGAGGAGATCCGACCCCGTGAAGACAGGCCGGAAGACCGCCCCCTCATGGAGGTCTACGTCAACATGTACGTGGAGCGGCAGAGTCAGAAGGCCATCATCATCGGCCGAGGCGGATCCCGCCTCAAAGAGGTCGGTCGCCGAGCTCGGCAGCACATCGAGGGCATTCTCGGAACGCCGGTCTATCTAGACCTGCACGTGAAGGTCGCCAAAGACTGGCAGCGGGACCCGCGGGCACTTGGGCGCTTGGGCTTCGATTTCGAATAGGGGGAGTGCCACTGCAAGAGGGCGCACGGGCTGACGTCCGCGGTGTTTGCCGCACCGGGCTACACTTGCCCGCGTGACTCAAGCCGTTCATCTCACCGACCGTGATCCCCGCGTCAACCGCGACGAACTCCTCGGCGACTTCGTTCCACCTCCACAGTTTGAAGGTGTGTCCTTCGACAGCTACCGGCCGGACCCGGCACAGCCGTCTCAATCTCAGGCGCGTGACAGCCTGCAGGCCTTTGCGAACACGGGCCGAGGCGGGGGAGGGCTGTTCAAAAAGCTCTTCGGCAAGGGCGGAAAGCCAGCCGAGAAGGGCATCTACCTGGACGGCGGATACGGGGTGGGCAAAACGCACCTGCTGGCGTCAGCGTGGCACGCGTCGGACAAGCC
The DNA here is from genome assembly GCF_001815905.1 of Brevibacterium sp. HMSC07C04. Lineage (GTDB taxonomy): Bacteria > Actinomycetota > Actinomycetes > Actinomycetales > Brevibacteriaceae > Brevibacterium. Next base: position 102,919 of record NZ_KV823244.1, read on the forward strand.
CGCAGCATTCGGCACTTTTGTTGAGTACACCAACCTCATCGGCGCTCTGGGCTTTCCGACGGCAAAGGCCGAGCTGGAGAAGATGAAGCTCGTCTGCATTGACGAGTTCGAACTCGATGATCCCGGCGACACCGTCATGATGTCGCGCCTGATGCGCGAACTGACCGACGCCGGCACGAAGATCGTCGCAACGTCCAACACCCTGCCCGGCGCGTTGGGGCAGGGGCGTTTCGCGGCACAGGACTTCCTGCGCGAAATCCAGGCGCTGTCGAATCAGTTCAACGTGCTGCGCATTGACGGAGAGGACTACCGTCACCGCGAGATCACCCAACCGCCAGCGCCCTTGAGCGAAGATGAACTCAAAACTGCTGAAGATCGTCTGCTGCGCAGTGGTCGGACGCTTGCAGCAGATGACTTCGCCGGCCTCGTTGAGCATCTGCAGCGAATCCACCCGTCGAAGTACCGCAGGCTCATTGACGGTGTTCAGTTCGCGGCGTGGAGGCAGGTCGAACCGATCGGCAACGAAGGTGTCGCACTGCGCTTTGTGGCGCTGGTGGACCGACTCTACGACGCAGACATCGGGATCGTGAACTCCGGCATTCGCCTGGACCAGATCTTCTCCGAGGAAATGCTGGGCGGAGGCTACCGAAAGAAGTACATGCGCTGTCTTTCGCGCATGACGGCACTGTCGTCGAAGTCGGCTCAGGGGGCTGATCAGGTCGGCAGCTGACCGACTTTCCGCGTTCGTGCAGGGCGATCGGCGCGTGGTGACGAGCGTCACTGTGCGCCGATTTGGCTTTGGGGCAAAGGGTGTGTAAAGTTTAGTTCTGTTGCACGGCGCGAAGGAAAACTTCACAAGTGCACTGCGCGGATGTGGCTCAGTTGGTAGAGCATCACCTTGCCAAGGTGAGGGTCGCGGGTTCGAGTCCCGTCATCCGCTCTGGTTCGCCAGATATGGCGGTCGCCTCTGGTGGCGTGGCCGAGAGGCGAGGCAGCGGCCTGCAAAGCCGTATACACGGGTTCGAATCCCGTCGCCACCTCGAACAGGGCTGGCGCGATTGGCGCAGCGGTAGCGCGCTTCCTTCACACGGAAGAGGTCACTGGTTCGATCCCAGTATCGCGCACGGAGTTCGCTCTACAACTGAATAGCCTTAAACAGGCGCGATTGGCGCAGCGGTAGCGCGCTTCCCTGACACGGAAGAGGTCACTGGTTCGATCCCAGTATCGCGCACAGACAGCCGGGGTTAAAGCCCCGGCTTTTTCTTTGCAAACACGGGAAATCCGCGCGCTTCGGACAGTGGTGCTTAGGGATCCTGTCGGACTCACCGGTCCGAGCGGGAAAGCACAGACGCGGGGCAAAACGATTCTGCCCCGCGTTGCTGTCTGCGTCGTTACTTTACGGCGACGAACACCTTGTCTCCGAACAGTCCGGGAGCGACGGCCAGTACGCCCTCATCTGCACTGTCGGCGGGAACAGAGAAGGCAATGTTGCCTGTGATAGAAGCTCCCTCGTACAGGGTGGTCGTCGAATCGAGCTCATCCGGTGCGACAACGAGCGTGTCATAAGAGTCGACCGTGGTGCCGCTGGCGGTCACGTATTCGATGATCTCGAAAGGCATGGCTCCGTCCGGGTTGGTGCCGGTGTATTTGATCGTTACGTTTGCGAGGATATAAACCTCACCTTTGGGTGCAGGTTCGTTGAACTCGTTTTCGGACGCGATGGCCTTGTTGGCGTTGAGGTTCACGCTGTTGACCTTGACCGTCCACTCATCGGTCGAGACCGTGCTGCCCAGCGGGTGCGGGTTGGTGCGGGTGCCCTCTTCGTCGGATTCTTCAGCCTCGAGGGCATCGTCAGCTGAGGTCGGCTTTTCAACAGGCGCCGAGACTGAGGTGTCGTCGGAGAAGGCACCGCCAACCGCTGTTGCAACCACGGCGATGAAAACGATGAAGCCGATGATGGTGCCGATAATGGAGATGATGAGGCCGGCCAGGCCGAAGCCCTTCTTCTTGTCCTTCAGGCACAGGGCAACAATGCTCAAGATGAAGGCAGTCGGCAGGAGAATCCAACCGACGATCAGCGCGAAGGGAATGCACGCGAAAATGAAGCCGACCACGGCGGCGATGAAGCCGATTAGGCCGATCGTATTGTTTTCCTTCGCCGGGGGTGTGGGGGCAGGGGCATACCGGGGCGCTGCGGGGCCGGGTGCATAGGGTACGTTCAAGTCTTCATGCCTTTCGGGTAGAGCGCATTGAGGACAGGCCCAAAGGCATCTGTCTGCGTGCATAGTACCCAGAAAATTAGTACCAAGGGCCTAGGCGCGCAGAGTTTAGAAAATAGGTCCGGGTGACCGCCAGCTGGGTGCGAATCCCCGAGTTGTCAGTGAGGATACGCGGCTGCGTATCGGCAGCTTCTGTCGAAGTCTCACGGGTGAAGAATGGGCCGTAGTGCTCAACTGGGAATTGCTCCTCGTGCCTGCTGGTGCGACGAACGCATCACGACGGTGCCCCACGTGGGTATGATCTGCTCTGGAAATCCTGGGTCCGTTTGGCGCTATGCTGATGAGGTCCTGAAAGTTCGATGAAAATCGTTCTCGAATGAAACGCCCGACTATAAACGTAAGGAAGCCCTATGAGCGATACCCCTTCAGGTCAGAACGACTCCAACCCGCAGAACGGTTCCAACGGGGCCAACCCAGACCCGTCAGGCAGCAGCGTCGGAAACCCCAGTCAGGGCGACTACAGCCAGGGCAATTACGACGGATCCAACGGGGCAAACCCCGACCCGTCAGGAAGCAGCACCGGAAACTCCGGCCAGGGCGACTACAGCCAGGGCAATTACGGACAGGGCGACTACGGAAACCAGTACTCGCAGGCTGACTTCGGCAACAGCCAGCCTCAGACGGCCCAGCAGCCTGTCGGCAGCCAGGGTGATTTCGCGGACTACCAGCAGAGCCCGCAGGCCTATGACGCCAACAATATGTACGGTGCCGCCGGTACCGCCGGTTCAACCGAGAAGAACAGCCTCGGCGTCATCTCGCTGGTTTCAGGTGTTGTGGGCTTCGTTGTCTCGCTTGCGGGCATCGTCGCGATCGTCACGGGCTTTATGAGCCTCAAAGCGGTCAAGAACGGACAGGCAAACAACAGGGGCATGGGCCTGACCGGACTTATTCTGGGCTTCGTGACCACCGCGCTCGGCCTGATCGGCATTGTGGTTCTCATCATCATGATGGCTGTCGGCATCGGATCCGAAAGCAACACTGCTTCGCCGAGCAGCCCCAGCGGTGAGACCCAAGCCCCGGCTGCTCCCGGGGACGACGACGAAGCTGGAGCGGACTCCGCACCCGAGGGCGAAGGTGCTAAAGGCGGCGACTTCGATGCAGAGATCGACAAGGCCACCAAGATCGGCACATTCAAGGACATTGAGATTCATGCGCTGATCACCAGCGGCAAAGCTGCAGACACCGTCAGCCCCCAGACGTTCGCCAATCGTGAAGTTCTCGTCATCAAGTACTTCATGAAGAACGTCTCGGACAAGCCACTGAAGCCCGGCACGGGCAGGGTCCAATGCTTCGCCGACGGCGCCGACTGCTCGAGTTCAGTTTATGGACAGGTCGGGGACAGGGAGATGTCGAGCCCGATCTCCGACTTCGGCAAGAACCCGATCAAGCCTGACGAGGTCGAAGAGTTCTACACTGCACAGGCGATTGAGCCGAAGGCAGCAGAAAAAGCTGAAATCACACTGCTCATGACCAGTGAGGACTACCGCGACCGGCAGTCCTTCAAGATCAAGTGACACCAGCCGAAGCACGGTGATAGGCGCGGGGCGGGAACACTGTGTTCCCGCCCCGCTTCGCTCGTCATCGGGCAGATCACTCACTCAGTGCCCCCGCGCTGCGGCCGAGTTTCCCAATCGAGTGCCGATCAGCAACGAGACCCTCGCTGCCAGCGGGTACAGTAGAAGCGCTGAAACGACCACGTATAAGGAGAAGCCGTGTCTGACACGCTGACCGTCGCCGGAGAAGAAATTCCCTACACCGAAGGGATGACGAGCACCGAGCTCTTTGCATCCGACCCGACGACAGTGGCTGTTTGGATCAACGGCGCGTCGTGCGACCTGCATCGTCAGCTGCAGCCCGGTGATGTTGTTGAGCCCATCAGCATCAGCAGCGAAGAAGGACTGAACATTCTTCGCCACTCCACCGCACACGTTGTTGCCCAGGCCGTGCAGGAGCTGTTCCCCGGCACCAAACTGGGCATCGGCCCCTACATCACCGACGGCTTCTACTACGACTTTCAAGTCGAAGAGCCGTTCACACCGCAGGACCTCAAAGCCATTGAAAAGCGCTGTCAGCGGATTGTGAAAGAAGGCCAGACCTTCCACCGAGTCGAAGTCAGCGACGACGAAGCCCGCAGCCGCCTGGCAGACGAACCCTTCAAACTCGAACTCGTCGAAGACAAGGGCAAGGGCGCTGAAGGCGCGAGCGTCGAAGTCGGCGGCGGCCAGCTGACCATCTACGAAAACCGCAGCCGCAAGGGCGACATCGTATGGGAAGACCTCTGCCGGGGACCCCATCTGCCGTCAACCAAGCTCATCGGCAACGGCTTTGCGGTCACCAAATCCTCCGCTGCCTACTGGCGGGGCGATCAGTCCAATGCGAGCCTGCAGCGCGTCTACGGAACCGCCTGGCCCTCCAAAGACGAACTGCGCGCATACCAGGAGCGCATTGCAGAAGCTGAACGGCGCGACCACCGCAAACTCGGAGCGGAGCTCGACCTGTTCTCCTTCCCGGACGAACTCGGCTCGGGCCTGCCGGTATTCCACCCCAAGGGCGGCGTCATCAAAAGGGTCATGGAGGACTACGTCCGCCAGCGCCACATCGAAGAGGGCTTCGAGTACGTGGGCACCCCGCACATCTCAAAAGAAGCGCTGTACTACACCTCGGGCCACTTGCCGTACTACGGCGAGAACATGTTTCCGCCGTTCACCGTCGACAAGCACATCGCCGAGGACGGTACCGTCACCCACGAGGGCACTGACTATCGCCTGAAGGCGATGAACTGCCCCATGCACAACCTCATCTACCGTTCCCGCGGGCGCTCCTACCGCGATCTCCCGCTGCGGCTGTTCGAGTTCGGCACGGTGTACCGCGACGAACCGTCCGGTGTGATCCACGGTCTCACGCGCGTGCGCGGCTTCGCCCAGGACGATTCGCACTCCTACGTTGCAGAAGAGGACGCGGCGGCTGAAATCAAGCACCTGCTGGACTTCATGCTGTCGCTGCTGCGGGATTTCGGCCTGGACGACTTCTACCTCGAACTGTCCACTCGCGAAGTCGACGGTGCGAAGAAGGACAAGTTCATCGGCACGGACGAACAGTGGGAGATCGCGACAAGCACCCTGCGCGAAGTCGCCGAAGCCACGGGACTTGAGCTTGTTCCGGACCCGGGCGGTGCCGCTTTCTACGGCCCAAAGATCTCCGTGCAGGCCCGTGACGCCATCGGCCGCACCTGGCAGATGTCGACAGTCCAGATGGACTTCAACCAGCCGGAGCGATTCGACCTCGAATACAGCGCCTCAGACGGCACGCGCCGCCGCCCCGTCATGATCCACTCGGCCAAGTTCGGTTCGATTGAGCGCTTCATCGGCGTGCTCACCGAGCACTACGCGGGCGCGTTCCCCGTGTGGCTCTCACCGGTGCAGGCGGTGCTCGTCCCGGTGGCCGATGAATTCGACGACTACTGCTGGGACATTGCCCAAAAGCTCAAGGCCAGGGGAGTGCGCGTCGAAGTCGACACCTCCGATGACCGCTTCCCCAAGAAGATCCGCAACGCTTCGAAGTCCAAGGTCCCCTACACGCTCATTGCAGGCGGCGAAGACCGTGACGCGGGTGCGGTGTCCTTCCGCTTCCGCGACGGCAGTCAGGACAACGGCGTGCAGGTAGACGAAGCCGTAGAGCGGATCGTCAAGGCCATTGAAGATCGGGCGCAGGTCTGATGACGGGCATTCCCGAACCTGAAGCGGCTGCCGGCTTTCCCGGCGAACCCGATGGGCTGCAGAGACTGTGGACTCCCCATCGCTTCGTCTACGTCGGCGGCGAAGACAAGCCCGCCGACTCAAGCGAGCAGTCCTGCCCGTTCTGTGCCGCACCTGAGCGCAGCGACGAAGACGGTCTCATCGTGGCTCGCGGAGAACACGCCTTCGTCATCCTGAACCTGTACCCGTACAATCCGGGCCACGTGCTCGTGTGTCCGTACCGCCATGTTGCCGACTACACGGACCTGACACCCGCGGAAACCGTTGAAGTCGCGCAGATGTCGCAGAAGATGATGCGCGTGATCCGGGCGGTGTCCTCGCCGCACGGCTTCAACTTGGGTATGAACCAGGGTGCGGTCGCCGGTGCGGGGATTGCCGCTCATCTGCACCAGCACATCGTGCCGCGGTGGGGCGGGGATGCAAACTTCTTCCCGATCATCGCCGAGACTAAGGCGCTGCCGCTGGTCCACGGGCAGGTGCAGAAGCTCTACAGCGAAGAATGGAACCGGCAGGAACCCCATAACGGCGATGCTCACCTCTAAGCTCCGAGGTGCGGTCGAAGTCTGCACGCGACCAGTTGCGGCTGTACTCGGCCGATTGGGGCTTACGCCTAACGCGATCACGGTGATCGGGACCGTTGGCACCGCAGTGTCGGCTGCCGTCCTGTACCCGCTGCAGCACTACCTTCTGGGTACTCTCGCGGTGACGTTCTTTGTTCTGTTCGACATGCTCGACGGGACACTCGCCCGACTCCGCGGCACCACCAGCAGGTGGGGCGCCTTTCTCGATTCGACACTGGATCGGATTGCCGACGGGGCGGTGTTCGGCAGCCTGGCCGCCGCAGCTTTTCTGAGCGGCCGGGCGGCCGCGGGAGGACTGGCTCTGTCGGCTTTGGTCTTCGCGTTCACGGTCTCGTACACCCGCGCCCGAGGTGAGGCTGTCGGAGGCGATGGGTCCGGAGGGCTGATGGAGCGCACGGAGCGTTTGATCGTGGTGCTCGTCGCCGCCGGTTGTGTCGGCCTCGGGGCGCCGTATAGTGTGCTCACTAGCGCACTTGCACTGGTTGCCGCCGGTGCCCTTGTGACTGTTTTTCAGAGAATGCGCTCGGTTTTCCTGAGCGTGAAATCGGAGGACACGGTATGAAGGTCCGCACGGCTGCCCGCGTGGTGCTTCTCAATGCTGAAGACGAAGTGTTCATGCTCCAGTGCCGCGACCTGGGGGATCATTCGCGACGCTACTGGTTCACCGTAGGCGGCGGAGCTGAACTGGGGGAGACCTCGAAGCAGACTGCGGCCCGGGAACTCGCCGAAGAGACCGGCATTGAATGTGAACCGTCTGATCTTCTGGGCCCCTTGGCCACGTGCCGTGTGTCCATCCAGTTCTCAACCGGTGTGCTGGTGCAGGACGAGGTGTACTTCGGCATGCGCTTCACCGAGGACATTGATCTTGACGAAGCTATGTGGAGTGATAGGGAAAAGGCCGCCATCACGGGTGCACGCTGGTGGTCAAAAGAGGAAGTCGAGAAGTCTTCCGAGGTGATCTACCCGCCCGAACTGCCTTTCCTCATCGACCTTGTCTGTGTGGGCGTGGAGCCCGTATCGCCGTTGCCCCTGAACGGTCCCGGCGGCGCGGAGTAGACGGCCGGCCGCTTTGCCCCGGTGGTGGTCTTACAATGTAGATCGGACATCAATCGAACGCGAGGAGAGATTTCGTGGCAGGTCACTCAAAATGGGCTACGACTAAACACAAAAAGGCCGCTATTGACGCAAAGCGCGGCAAACTCTTCGCGAAGCTGGTTAAAAACATCGAAGTCGCGGCACGCGCCGGCGGTCCCGACGTCGAAGGCAACCCCACCCTGTTCGATGCGATTCAGAAGGCCAAGAAGAACTCCGTTCCGGCTGACAACATCGAACGCGCAGTCAAGCGCGGCGGCGGTCTCGACGGCGACGGCGTCGAATATTTCCCCATCACCTACGAAGCCTACGGGCCTGGCGGCGTTGGCCTGCTCATCGAGTGCTTGACCGACAACAAGAACCGCGCCGCCTCTGACGTCCGCGTTGCGGTCAGCCGCAACAACGGCAACCTGGCCGACCCCGGTTCGGTCGCCTTCAACTTTGCGCGCAAGGGCGTCGTCGTGGTCAAGCAGTCTGCGGCTGATGACATGGCGATCCTCGAAGCCACAATGGACGCAGGTGCCGAAGAGGTCAAAGACCAGGGCGAAACCTGGGAGGTGATCTCGGAGGCCACCGATCTGGTGCCCGTCCGATCTGCCCTCCAGGAAGCCGGCATTGACTACGACAGCGCTGACCTTGCCTTCGTCCCGAACGTCGAAGTTCCGCTGTCGGTCGAAGACGCACGCAAGCTTGCCGCGCTCGTCGATGCGATCGAAGACCTCGACGACGTGCAGAACATCTACGACAACGCTGACATCTCCGACGACACAGCGGCTGCCCTAGCCGAAGACTGACATGCGTGTCCTCGGCGTCGATCCCGGGCTGACCCGCTGCGGTATCGGGGTCATCGACTCCGGGCGCGCATCCCGGCCGTCGCTCGTGGCAGTCGACGTCATTCGCACCGACGCCTACGGAGCGTCAGATGTCAGGCTGGGCCTGATTGCGGATGCCTTCGACCGCTTTCTCGACGACTGCAGGCCGGACATCGTTGCAATCGAGCGGCCGTTTGCGCGTTCGGACGTTTCGACGATTATGGGAACAGCGCAGGCTTCCGGGCTCACCATGGGCCTTGCGGCTCGTCGCGGAATCCCGGTGGCCATGCACACCCCATCGGAAATCAAAAAAGCTGTTTCCGGCAACGGGCGAGCGGATAAGAAGCAGGTGACGAGCATGGTCACCCGGATTCTCAGACTCAACGCTCCTCCCAAGCCCGCCGATGCCGCAGACGCCCTGGCAGTCGCCATCTGCCACCTGTGGCGCGGGGCGGTGGGAGCGCAGTCGACCCCCGGTTCGACAAAGGACGTTCTGGCCCGGCGGGCGCAGGGTCTGCAGGGTTCGGGCATGACAAAGGCGCAGGAACAGTGGGCCGCGGCGATTCGGACCGCCAAATCACGCTGACGAAGTGGCATACTGTTTTCGCACACCTGTTCTAAAACTCTGAGGGTTTTTGTTGATCAGCTTTATTCAGGGAAGCGTTGAATCGATCCACGCTGACTCCGTTGTCGTCCTCACCCACGGGATTGGGCGCAAAGTCTTTGTCAGCCCGTCGCTTCTGAGCGGCGTTCGGCACGGTCAAGAGGTCGGCATTCACACGGAGCTCGTTGTTCGTGAAGACGCGCTGACGCTGTTCGGCTTTTCCTCCCGTGATGAACGAGACACCTTCGTTGCCCTGCAGTCGGCATCGGGTGTTGGCCCCAAGCTGGCCATGGCGGTGCTGGCGGTCCTCACCCCCGGCGAGCTCGCCGCCGCGGTAGAAGACGGAGACACCAAGGCCCTTACGCGCGTACCGGGTGTTGGGCCGAAGGTCGCCGGACGCCTGGTGCTGGAGCTGTCCGGAAAGATCACGGTCACGCCGACGGGTGCGGGCTCTGCTCCACGGGCTGCTGGCAAACAGTCGATCATCGCAGAAGTCGTGCAGGCGCTTATCGGCCTGGGATGGAAAGAGGCAAACGTCCAACCTGTTGTGGAAGCGGCGGCTGAAGACGATGCCAACAGCGATGTCAGCAGCCTGCTCAAAGCCAGCCTGCGCACTCTCGGGAAGAAGCGATGAGCGACGGCTACGAAATCGACTTCGGCGGCGACGAACCGACGCCGGCCGAACTTGAACGGCTCATGAGCGCCGGCGCCGGTTCGGATGAGCGCGCAGCCGAAGCCGCCCTTCGCCCCAAGGGCCTGGATGACTTCACGGGACAGCCCCAGGTTCGCGAGCAGCTGTCTCTTGTGCTCGATGCAGCGCGAGCTCGCGGCAAGGCTCCCGATCACGTGCTGCTCTCCGGGCCGCCGGGCTTGGGCAAGACAACGCTGGCGATGATTATCGCCCACGAAATGAACTCGCAGATCCGCATCACTTCGGGTCCTGCTGTGCAGCACGCGGGGGATCTCGCCGCGATCCTGTCCTCGCTCGAAGAAGGCGAGGTGCTCTTCATCGACGAAGTGCACCGAATGGCCCGTGCCGCCGAAGAAATGCTGTACGTGGCCATGGAGGACTTCCGGGTCGACGTCATTGTGGGCAAAGGCCCCGGCGCCACCGCGATTCCGCTGGACCTTCCGCCGTTCACTATGGTCGGTGCGACTACTCGCAGCGGTCTGCTTCCCGCGCCCCTGCGCGACCGGTTCGGCTTCACGGGCCACCTGGACTTCTATTCGCCGCAAGACCTGCTCATTGTTCTGCGCAGATCAGCGCGCATGCTCGGCATCGAAGCCGATTCTGAAGGGCTGGCAGAAATCGCCGGACGCTCTCGCGGCACTCCGCGCATTGCCAATCGCCTGCTGCGGCGCGTACGCGACTGGGCCCAGGTGCGCGGAAGCGGCGTCATCGATCTGCACGCTTCCCAGTCGGCCCTGGAAGTCTACGAGGTCGACAGTCGCGGTCTCGACCGCCTGGACCGCGCGGTGCTCGACACACTCTGTCGTCGTTTCGGCGGGGGACCGGTGGGTCTGCAGACCCTCGCGGTGTCAGTCGGCGAAGAATCCGAAACGGTCGAAGAGGTCGCCGAACCGTTCCTCGTGCGCGAAGGCCTGCTGTCGCGCACCCCGCGCGGCCGAATAGCAACCGCGGAAGGGTGGGAGCACATCGGCCTCACCCCGCCCGAGGGTGCTTTTTCTCAAATGTTCTGAGAAGGCCTGCCAACAGGGGCGCTCGACGACGGTTTTCGGAGTGATTGACGTCGACGGTAGAATATCCGAGGTTTGTTCTGACCCCATAAGCGAAAGAGGTTTCCGGTGAACCCCAATGTCCTCATTATGCTCGCCCTCGGCGCGCTGCTGATCTTTATGATGGTCAGCTCCCGCCGCAAGCAGAAGGCCCACCAGGAGCAGATCGCCCGCGGTCTCGTACCCGGTGCACGCATCATGACCGGTGCCGGAATCTTCGGCACCGTCGTCTCGGTTGACGAAGAGACCAACCAGGTGACAATCGAATCCGGCCCCGGAACCCAGCTCATCATCCACCGTCGGTCCATCGGCCATATCGAAGCGAACGAACCGGCAGCACCTGCGGAGCAGAGTTCCCATCAGGGACCCATTCAGCGTGACGACGCCGATGAATCGCCGCTGAAGAACTCCGAACCCAGCATCACCGACGCCGAACTCGACGCTCACAACGAAGCCAAGCGCGCAAAGGGCGACGACGCCGACAGCTCAGACGACACCAAGTAACACCAACCAGAAAGCAGACCGTGTCCGCTTCAGATAAAAAAGCTCGCCCCGGACGCAGCTTCGCAGTGCTTGGGGTCTTCTCAGCACTGCTGGCTGGCCTGGTTGCCCTGGGGGCCGTGTTCTCCTCGGCAACCTGGGCCCCGAAGCTCGCCCTCGACCTCGAAGGCGGCACCTCGATCATCCTGGAACCCCAGATCAAAGATCAGCAGGTGACCAAAGAACAGCTGGAACAGGCAGTCGAGATCATCCGACAGCGCGTCGACTCCACGGGCGTGTCGGAAGCTGAGATCTCCACTCAGGGCGACCGCAACATCGTCGTGAACCTGCCGGGCAACCCTGACGAAAAGACCCGAGACCTCGTCCGCTCATCAGCTCAGCTGTCCTTCCGCCGCGTAGCCTTCGTCGGCCCGCCCGAATCCGCTGCTGCTCAGGAAAAGCAGCAGAAAGAACAAGAGGATTCACAGAAGAAGAAATCCGACGAGCTGTCCGAAGAAGACCAGAAGCGGATTGAGGACCTAATCGGAGATCAGGAAGGTGAGCAGCAGGACGGTGAAGCGCCCCAGGGCGGCGGAACCGCATCCGCTCCGGCTGATGGCGAAGACGCCAAGAAGCCCGCTGAAGAATCGCCCTCTGCCGAGCCCAAAGGCACAGAGGGCAAAGATGACGACGGCAAGCGTCCCCGCTTTGACCCGATGACCGACAACAGCTGGCAGTCGCAGAAGGTGATGAAGGAATTCACCGAGCTCGACTGCACCGATCCGGCCAACCGCACAGGCGGCAAGCAAACCCCGGCTGACGAAGTCGTCGTTGAATGTGCGCAAGACGGATCGGCCAAATTCGTGCTCGGCCCGGTTGAGCTTTCCGGTGAACACGTCAAAGACGCTTCCTACGGCTTCGAAACCTCGTCGTCGGGTCAGCAGACCAACCGCCTGGCCGTCACTATGGAGTTCGACGACGTCGGCCGCAAAGTGTTCGGCGAAATCACGCAGACAATCACCGGCCTGCAGCAGCCGTACAACCAGTTCGCAATCGAACTCGACGGGCTCGTGCTCTCAGCACCGGCATCGCAGTCAGCTGTCACCGACGGTCGGGCGCAGATCACCGGAAGCTTCTCTGAAGAAGAAGCCCAGACGCTGTCGAACCAGCTCAAGAACGGTGCCCTGCCGATTTCCTTCCAGGTGCAGTCCGAAGAGCAGATCTCGCCCACCCTCGGTGCTGACTACCTGCAGAAGGGTCTCATCGCAGGCGCAATCGGCCTGCTGCTCGTGGTCCTGTACTCGGTGCTGCAGTACCGCGCGCTGTCGACTGTGACAATCGCCAGCCTCGTGGCGGCGGGAATCCTCACCTACCTCCTGCTGCTGTTCGCATCCTGGCGCTACGGCTACCGCCTGTCGTTGGCCGGTCTGGCCGGCATCATCATCGGCATCGGCATGACGGCAGACTCGTTCATCGTCTACTTTGAGCGCATCCGAGACGAGATCCGCGACGGCCGTCGTCTGACGTCTGCCGTCGAAGTCGGCTGGGTGCGCGCCCGCCAGACAATCTACGCCTCGAAGGCAGTCAACATGCTGGCGGCGGTCATTCTGTACATCCTCGCCGTCGGTTCGGTGCGCGGCTTCGCCTTCACACTGGGGCTTACGGTGATCGTCGACGTCATCATCGTCGTGTTCTTCACCCACCCGATGCTGCAGCTGTTGGCACGGACGAAGTTCTTCGGTGAAGGCCACCCGATGTCCGGTATGGATCCACGTCAGCTGGGCGTCAAGCCGGCCGCCTACCGCGGTGCCATGGGCCTTGACCTCGAAAAAGCGCGACAGAAGACCACCGGACGCTCCGCCGAGGAAGCTCAGCGGCGAGAAGGTGCGCGCAGGCGCCGGGAGCGCGACACATCGTCATCGCTTGCCGCACGCAAAGCCGCAGCCGCCGAACAGGCAGGAGAAGACTGATGAAGAAGTTCTTTGATTTCGGCAACAAGCTGCACTCGGGCGAAGTTTCGATCCCGTTCGTGCGCAAAGGCAAGCTGTGGTTGGGTCTTGCCGCCCTTCTGACGGTCCTGTCGCTGCTGGTTCCCGTTGTCCGCGGTGCAGCCGGCGCCGAGCCGTTCAACCTGGGCATCGCCTTCACCGGCGGTTCGGAATTCCAGGTCGACCACGTTGACTCCTCAGCTGAAGCGCAGGCCAACAAGGCCGTCAACGACGCGGTGCCCGGTGCCGAACCGCGCACGGTGCCGACGTCGAACGACTCGCTGAAGATCGAAACGCGCCAGCTCAATGATGACGAAATGCAGAAAGTGCGCGATTCGCTCATTGAGTCCTTCGAAGTCAGCCCCGAGAACGTCACCTCGAACTTCGTCGGTCCGCTGTGGGGGCAGAACATCACCAAGAAGATGACGCTCGCACTAGTCATCTATGTTGGTCTTGCGCTCATCATCATGGCGCTGTACTTCCGGACCTTCAAGATGTCGCTGGCTGCGATTGTCGGCCTGTTCTTCGTCATGGTGCTCACCACCGGCATCTACGCGGCAACGGGCTTTGAGATCACTCCCGAGGCGATCATCGGCTTCCTTACGGTGCTTTCGTTCTCGCTGTACGACACGGTGGTGGTCTTCGACAAGATCCGCGAGACCACGAAGGACTTTGAGAAGAACCGCAAGCAGACGTTCTCATCGCTTGTCGAACTCGGCGTCAACCAGACCACTGTCCGGTCGATCAACACGACCGCCATCGGCGCGCTGCCGATCGGTGCGATTCTGTTCATCGGCGTGTTCCTCCTGGGAGCGGGAACTCTCACTGACATCGCCCTGTCGCTGTTCGTCGGCACGATCGTCGCCACAGTTTCGACGCTGTTCGTGGCCTCGCCCCTATACGCGGTTCTGCGCAGGACAGAGCACAAAGTCCGACAGCAGGAGCGCCTGGTGGAGACTGCTGCAGAAGCCGGAAGCGAAAAGGAGCGCGTCGCTTCGTGACGCGCTGAACCGGCGGCTCGTGTTCTGACCCCGAAGGTGCTTCCCCGCGCGTACAATGGGGAAGCACCTTCGGCGTTTCAGAGGGGAAGATGACTCAACAGCCACACTCAGGTTCCGGTCGACGCGGACTCAGCCGTCGCTTTGCTTTTTGGACGGCGCGCGCACAGAACAGTCCGCAGACGCCGAAAGTCCTGGCGCCGCTGCTGCAGATCGTCAAAGAGAACCATCCGAAGCTCGACACGGACGTGATCCTTCGGGCCTACCGCCTGGCAGACAAGGCCCACAAGGGGCAGATGCGCCGAAGCGGCGATCCCTACATCACACATCCGGTGGCGGTCGCGACTATCCTCGCTGAAATCGGCATGCCGCCCATTACGCTTGCGGCTGCGCTGCTGCACGACGTCGTCGAAGACACGGACTATTCACTTGACTATGTTCGCGAAGAGTTCGGGAACGAAATCGCCGTCATGGTCGACGGCGTGACAAAACTCGACAAAATCGAGTACGGACAGGCCGCGCAGGCTGAGACGGTGCGCAAGATGGTCATCGCGATGTCGCGCGATATTCGAGTGCTCGTCATCAAGCTGGCCGACCGGCTGCACAATGCCCGCACGTGGAAGTACGTATCGGCAGAATCTTCGTCCCGCAAAGCCCGTGAGACCCTCGACATCTATGCTCCGCTGGCTCACCGCCTGGGTATGAACACCATCAAGTGGGAACTGGAGGACCTGTCCTTCCAGGCGCTGTACCCCAAGGTGTATTCGGAGGTCGTGCGTCTCGTGGCCGAGCGCACACCCGAACGCGACAAGTACCTGGGCATCGTCGCCAAAGAGCTCGGCGCAGAACTTGCCGAGGCGAACATCGACGCCGACATCACCGGAAGACCCAAGCACTACTATTCGGTCTATCAGAAGATGGTCGTCCGCGGCCACGACTTCGAAGACATCTATGACCTTGTGGGCGTTCGCGTGCTGGTTGAAACAGTCCGCGAGTGCTATGCCGTGCTCGGCCTTGTCCACTCTCACTGGAGCCCCGTCACCGGACGCTTCAAGGACTACATTGCGATGCCGAAGTTCAACATGTACCAAAGCCTGCACACGACGGTCATCGGGCCGTACGGCAAACCTGTTGAGATTCAGATTCGCACCCGCGAAATGCACCGCCGCGCAGAGTTCGGCGTTGCGGCCCACTGGAAGTACAAGAACAGGGGCGGCAACGCCTCGACTCTGGGCACTGCCGGTGCCCGCACCGCTAAAGTCGGCGACGGCGGGGAAGTCGATCAGGTCGCGTGGCTTCGCCAGCTGATGGACTGGCAGAAGGACGTCCAGGACCCCGATGAATTCCTCGACAGCCTGCGCTATCAGGTCAGTGCGCAGGACGTCTACGCTTTCACTCCCAAGGGCGACATCGTGTCCCTGCCATCCGGGGCAACCCCGGTGGACTTCGCGTACACGGTGCACACCGAGGTGGGACACAAGACAATCGGCGCGCGCGTCAACGGCCGTCTGCTTCCGCTGGATACCCCGCTGAGCAATGGCGATGTCGTCGAAGTGCTGACTTCAAAGGACGAAAACGCGGGCCCCAGCCGCGACTGGCTGACCTTTGTGGCTTCGGCCCGAGCGCGCAACAAGATCCGCCAGTGGTTCTCCAAGGAGCGCCGAGAAGAGGCCATTGAAACCGGCCGCGAACAGCTGGCCCGAGCCATGCGCCGGCACCACCTGTCTGCCGAACGGCTCATGAGCAGCGAAGCGCTCGAAGCCGTCACCACCGGACAGCACTATGACAATGTCTCCGCCCTCTACGCCGCCATCGGCAACGGAACCATCTCTGCCGCCCACGTGGTCGACCTGCTGGCTCGCGAAGTCGAAAACGACAGTGAGGATGCCGAAGAGACCACAGCCATCCCGCTGTCGAATGCTTCTGGCCGGTCCCGCGGACACCATTCGTCGACCGCGGGTGTGCGGGTGAAGGGTGTGGACGACATCCTCATCAAACTCGCACGGTGCTGCACTCCCGTGCCCGGTGACGAGATCATCGGCTGGGTCACCCGGGGTGACGGGGTTTCGGTGCACAGGCAGGACTGCCGCAACGTGGCTCAGCTGAAGGCCTCGCCCGAGCGGATCATTGACGTCGAATGGGTGGCCGACGCTCGCGGTGTCTACTTGGTGCAGATTCAGGTTGAAGCACTCGACCGAGCGGGTCTGCTGTCGGATATCACCAAGGTGCTCACCGACAATCACGTCAACATCCTGTCGGCAACGATCGCCACGTCGAAAGCACGCGTTGCCCAGTCGCGCTTCGTCTTCGAAATGGGGGACTCGGGCCATCTGGACACGGTTCTCAAGGCGGTGCGCAAAGTCGATGGTGTGTTCGACGTCTATCGCATCACCGGCTGATAGCCGCGGTCACCGGCCACCGCTGGTGGCCGCGGGGCGACTGCCGAAACCGCCTGCGCAGGTCACAGCCCCGTGTGCGAGGCGGGATCGACCGAGCGCAGAAGTCTGCGGATTTCAACAACCCCGGGACGACGAAAGGAGTCTTCGGCCAATGCTGCCAGGGCTCTGCGCTGCTGCGGGGCGGTCGGTGCAAGAACGGCGCGGGCAGCCCGTCTGCGCCGAGTGAGGTCCTCGATCGGCAGAACGCAGTCGACAACCAGGTCGAACAGCGTTTTGAGCGGTTCGGTCAGGCGACACTCACCCAACTGGCGATACTCCTCGCGGCTGAGACTGCGCTCCCACACCGCGGTGCCTTCGGGGGCTCTGCGCACGCGGCGCCGGCTCAGAGTCGTGACGTCCAACAGCGCCGGAGCCTGCGCTGTGCCCCACCACACCCAGTGCGCCGCAGCGTGTGAAAAGGCGGTGCCGTGCACGGGCGGGGCTCCCAGAGCTGCCGCGCGCAGCGCAGGGGTCAGCACCGCGCCCGATCGAATCCACGCGGTGTCAGTCAGCTGTATCAGCAGGCCATCGCGCCTGAGCGAATACAGTTGGAGTGCGCTCAGCGGATGCCCGGTGCGAATGATCGTGTCCATGCATCCACTTTCTGAGGTCAGCGCCGACGAAACAAGAGGCCCCCGAAAGCTGTGGATAACTTCCGGGGGCCGTCAGCCGTTTAGCGGTCAGCTGAAGTCAGCAGCTGTGCGGCGCAGCTGATCGAGCCACTGCTCCTTGGTGGCCAGCTCTTCGCGCAGTTCTGCGGCCGTGGCAGAATCGCCGGCGGCTTCTGCCTTGTCGGCCTCGTCCTTCAGCTGGGCGGTCTGCTGCTCCAGCTGGGCGAGCATGCCCGAGGCGCGGTCCTGCTTGTCTGGGTCGGTGCGCTTCCATTCGGCGTGTTCTGCCTGGTCGATTGCGCGTTCGACTTCGCGCAGTCCGCTTTCCATGCGGCTGATGTCAGCCCGGGGGACAGGACCGGCTTCTTCCCACTTGTCCTGAATGGTGCGCAGCTGCTGCTTGGCCTTCTTGTGGTCTTCAACCGGCAGAAGCGCCTGCGCTTGGGCCAGCAGCTCCTCTTTCACCTGGAGGTTTCCGCGGTATTCTTCGTCGCGCTCGGCTTGATCAGCGCTGCGCGCACCGAAGAACGTGTCCTGGGCGGCGCGGAAGCGCTCCCACAGTTTGTCGTCGTCCTTGCGCTGGGCGCGCGGTGAGGCCTTCCACTGGTTCATGAGTTCGCGGAAGCGGCTGCTGGTTTCGCGCCACGCGGTCGAATCAGCGAGCTGTTCGGCTTCTTCGACGATCTTCTCTTTGATCTTCTTGCCTTCAGCGCTGCGCTTGTCGAGTTCGGCGAAGAACTCGCGGCGCATCTTTTCGAAGGTTCCGCGCGCTGATTTGAAGCGGTCCCACAGTTCTGTGTCCTGTGCGCGGGGAATGCGTGGGAAGCTCCTTTGGATCTCCTTCCATTCGTCGAAGAGTTCGCTCATCTTCGCCGAGGTGTTCTTCCAGTGGATGCTGCCGGGCGCCTGGGCAATGAGCCCTTCTGCACGCTCAATGACGCTCACGCGCTTCTTCACGCCTTCTTCGCGTGCTTTCTCGTGATCTGCGGCCTGGTCTTTCGCAGCGTCCTCCGCGCGCTTCTCGAGTGCGTCGAGGCGCTCCTTGAGCCCTTCGACGTCGCCGACAACACGGGCCTCTTCAAGGTCGGTTCGCGCCTTTGCCGCCGAGCGGATGATGTCCTCCGCCTTCGTGCCGGCGGCCAAGCGCTCTTCCAACAGGTCAACCGCTGAGGCGTGTTCGAGGAACCTGCGCGCGTAGAACTCAAGCGCCTGCTCTTTCGAGGCCGACGGGTACTGGCCGACTGCGACTTCGCCTTTGGAGGTTGTCAGGTACACATTGCCTTCGTCATCTGCGCGTCCGCAGTTCATTGCCGCAATGAGCGCCTGCGAGCTCGGCTGAGCGGGGGCTGCGGCGGCTGGGCGAGGAGCCGGCTTGGGGGCGGGGCGCGGTTTGGGAGCGGGTGAGTCGGTCATCGTCTGCCTTCGGGTTGTCTGTCGGACGGCGCCTGCGGCGCGAAACACTGCCAGCATAGCGATTCTTCCGTTTTTCTGTTCGAATGCGGCGGCCTGTTCGGCAGCCGGGGCGCCGTTTTCCCTCCTGTTCTTCTGCGCCGGGCGGCTTAAGCGCGGGCCGAAAGCGGCGGGGCTGGACCCGCTGTGCGCCGTGTCGGCGACGGTCATTAGACTGTCGGCTATGCGCATCCTCAATTCAGAGGCCCCTTTTCTAGGCGTCAACTGCTATGCCGCCGCCGCGGACACAGGCGGCGAATGCGTGCTTTTCGACGCCGGTTTCGGAAACACGGATGCTCTTGCAGAGGGACTGAAGCAGCACGGGCTGACCCCCGTGGCTGTTCTTCTGACTCACGGCCACATCGATCACGTTTTGGGTCTGCCCGACTACCGGCGGCACTGGGATGTTCCGGTGTGGCTGCACGAGGCCGACGTCTACCGGCTGGATGATCCCGCGGCGACCATGTCCGCGCAGTTCCAGCCCATGCTTGCCGACGTTCTGCACGGCTGGGAGCCACCGGAGGTCGAGCTATTTGTCGATGGTCGTGAATGGGAGCTTGCCGGTCTGCGCATCGCGGCCCACCATCTTCCCGGCCACACGGAGGGCTCTACCGTGTTCTGCGTCACAGATGACTCTGACGCGGTCTACTTCAGCGGTGATGTTCTGTTCGCCGGATCCATCGGCCGGACTGATCTTCCCGGGGGAGACCACGCCACGATGGAGGCGTCCCTGTCGAAGCTGCGCACCTTCACCCCAGCGCCGGTCTATCCCGGACACGGTCCCAGCACTGAACTGGCCCGCGAAATCGCTGCCAACCCGTTTCTTGTCGGCTGAGCCCGATCCACCTTTTTCGAACCACGGATCTTTCAAGGAGCACTGTCATGTCCAAAGCCGCAAAGCTCTCGGGTTTCCCCGAATGGCTTCCGCAGGACCGGATCATTGAGGAGCGCGTCCTCGATCTGCTCAAACACACCTTTGAGCTCAACGGATTCGCCGCCGTGAACGTGCGCGCTGTCGAACCGCTGTCGATCCTCGCCAAAGACGGTGAAATCGACAAAGAGATCTTCACCCTCGGCAGGTTGCACTCGGAGGGCAGGGAGCGCAACCCGCTGGGTCTGCACTTCGACCTCACAGTGCCGACCGCCCGCTACGTTCTGGAAAACGCCGGCCACCTGAACTTTCCGTTCAAGCGCTACTCCATCCAGCCGGTGTGGCGCGGTGAACGTCCGCAGGACGGGCGGTTCCGCGAATTCATCCAGGCCGACATCGACGTCATCGGGGACGAAGTTCTCGCCGACCACTTCGAAGTCGAGATCCCGCTGGTCATGGTGCAGGCGTTTGACGCGCTGCGCGAATTGGGCGTACCGGAAGCGGGAATTGTCGCCAACAACCGCAAACTCCTCGAAGGCTTTGCCCGTGGGCTCGGCTTGGAGGATGTCACCTCGGTTCTGCGCGCTATCGACAAACTCGACAAGATCGGACTGGAAAAGGTCGAGGAACTGCTGATCGAAACCGCTGGCGCTGATCACGTCCAGGCCAAGCAGTGCCTGCGTCTGGCCGAAATCGAATCTGCAAGTTCGGATTTTGCCGAAGACGTCATCGCCCTCGGTGTGGAGCACCCGCTGCTGGACGAGGGGATCGCCACCCTTGTCACCCTTCTCGACTCTGCGAATCGTCTACGCCCCGGAGCCGTCAAAGCGCAGCTGAAAATCGCTCGCGGTCTCGACTACTACACGGGAACCGTGTACGAAACCTTCCTCAAGGGCCACGAATCTCTGGGCTCGGTCGCCTCCGGCGGTCGCTATGACGCACTGGCCAAGACTGACAAGAAGGTCTACCCCGGCGTGGGCATGTCGCTGGGGGTTTCCCGGCTCATGTCCCGGCTCGTCGGCGCCAACCGGACACTCACCGCAACTCGCGGCGTGCCGACCGCAGTTCTCGTCGCAGTCACCGCAGAAGACCAGAGACCGGAAGCCGACCAGATCGCCGCGGCACTGCGCAGCAGGGGCATACCGGTCGATGTCTCACCGTCGGCTGACAAGTTCGGCAAGCAGATCCGCTACGCAGAACGCCGTGGGATTCCATTCGTGTGGTTCCCTTCGGCCGAAACCGGCAGCGAAGTCAAAGACATTCGGACAGGCGAACAGGTTTCTGCTGACCCGGACCTGTGGGCACCGCCAGAAGACGACATCTGGCCGCGCGTGCTGCGCGTCGACGCTGAGTGAGCCCACTGCCGTGACGGCTAAACTGAACACAGACACCCTCGAAACAAACCCCAAGGAGACCGCGCAGTGCTGAGAACCCGCGAAGCAGGATCCCTGCGTCTGACCGACAAAGGTCAGACCGTCACCCTCACCGGATGGGTCGATCGGCGCCGTGACCACGGCGGTGTGGCATTCATCGACCTCCGCGATGCCTCGGGCATTGTGCAGGTGGTCGTCCGCGAAGACGTTGCCGACCGCCTGCGCAGTGAATCCGTCATCAAAGTGACAGGAACCGTCGAAGCGCGCCCGGAAGGCAACGCCAACCCGCAGCTGCCCACCGGTGACATCGAAGTGGTCGACACCCAGGTCGAACTGCTCAGCCTGGCAGAAGCCCTTCCGTTCCAGGTTTCCGACCACGCCGAAGACTCAGGCCAGGTGGGCGAAGAAACCCGCCTGCGCTACCGCTACCTCGACCTGCGCCGTTCCGAGCAGGCAAAGCGAATACGCCTGCGCTCCAACGCCAACCGCGCGGCTCGCCGCGTGCTGGATCACCACGGCTTCATCGAAGTCGAAACCCCCACGCTCACCCGCTCCACCCCTGAAGGTGCGCGCGACTTCCTCGTGCCGGCCCGCCTCAAGCCCGGTTCCTGGTACGCCCTGCCGCAGTCTCCGCAGCTGTTCAAGCAGCTGCTTCAGGTCGGCGGCATCGAGAAGTACTACCAGATTGCCCGGTGCTACCGCGACGAAGACTTCCGCGCTGATCGCCAGCCGGAATTCACACAGCTGGACATCGAAGCGTCCTTTGTCGAACAGGAAGACGTCATCGCCATCGCCGAAGACATCCTGCGCGAAGTGTGGGCTCTTATCGATGTGGAACTGCCCGCCTCAATTCCGCACATGACCTACCACGAGGCCATGGCCCGCTACGGTTCGGACAAACCGGACCTGCGCTTCGACCTCGAACTGACCGAACTGACAGAATTCTTCAAGGACACGCCGTTCCGTGTGTTCCAGGCTCCCTACGTCGGCGCTGTCGTCTACCCGGGCGGTGCTTCGCTGCCGCGCCGTCAGCTGGATGCCTGGCAGGAATGGGCCAAGCAGCACGGTGCGAAGGGGCTGGCCTATGTGCTCATCGGCGAGGACGGCGAACTCGGCGGTCCCGTCGCCAAGAACCTGTCGGAGACCGAACGCGCTGGCCTGCAGGAGGCAGTCGGGGCGTCGGGCGGCGACGCAATCTTCTTTGCCGCCGGCGAAAAGGGCGCATCGCGGGCCCTGCTGGGGGCTGCGCGCGGTGAAATCGCCGAACGCACCGGCCTGATCAAAGACGGTGACTGGGCCTTCGTCTGGATTGTCGACGCCCCCATGTTCGAATCAGCCGAAGAGGCCGAAGCCGCCGGCGACGTCGCTGTCGGCAGCGGAAAGTGGACGGCCGTTCACCACGCCTTCACAGCACCCAAGCCCGAACACCTCGACACGTTCGACCAGGACCCCGCTTCGGCTCTGACAAACGCCTACGACATCGTGTGCAACGGCAACGAAATCGGCGGCGGATCGATCCGCATCCACCGTCGCGACGTGCAGGAGCGCGTTTTCAAAGTCATGGGGCTGGACGAACAAGAAGCGCAGGAGAAGTTCGGATTCCTGCTCGAGGCATTCAGCTACGGCGCGCCCCCGCACGGCGGCATCGCCTTCGGATGGGACCGCATTGTGGCCCTGCTGGCGGGCACCGATTCGATTCGCGACGTCATCGCCTTCCCGAAGACCGGTGCGGGCTTCGACCCGCTGACGGCTGCACCAGCGCCGATCACCGCTCAGCAGCGCAAGGACGCCGGCGTTGACGCAGGGCCGAAGGAATCAAAGGACGCCTGATTGGCTGACCTGTTCTCCGCGGAGCCCGAACCGCAAGACGGTTCGGGCTCCGCGTCTGCTCTCGACCCGCTGGCGGTGCGCATGCGCCCGCGGACAATGGACGAAATAGCAGGGCAGAAGCACCTCACCTATCCGGGGTCCCCGCTGCAGCAGCTGGCCACCTCGCAGGCCGGTTCAAAGGCCGGCCCCAGCTCCGTCATCCTGTTCGGCCCGCCGGGGGTCGGCAAGACCACAATCGCCCACGTGGTGTCACACGCCCCAGACCGTTCTTTTGTCGAACTCTCAGCCATTTCGGCAACTGTCAAGGACGTGCGCCAGGTCATCGAAACCGCGCGCAATGATCGCGACCTCTACGGGCGCACAACAGTCCTCTTCCTCGATGAGATCCACCGATTCACAAAAGCCCAGCAGGACGCACTGCTGCCGGCGGTGGAGAACCGGCTTGTGGTGCTGGTTGCCGCGACAACCGAGAACCCGTCCTTTTCCGTTATCGCCCCGCTCGTTTCGCGATCGCTGGTGTTGCAGCTCGAACCGCTGGCAGAAGACGACATCCGCGCACTTATTGACCGCGCTCTGCACTCACCGCGCGGTCTGGCCGACGGCTACAAACTTCAGAACGAAGCCCTCGAGCACATTGTGCAGACCGCGTCCGGTGACGCACGCAAGTCACTGACCGTCCTCGAGGCCGCCGCAGGCATCGCAGAGGCTCGCGCAGATGCCGGAACTCCGGTGATCACAGAAGCTGAGGTCCGCGAAGCCGCCAATGAAGCCCGCGTGCGCTATGACCGCGCGGGGGACCAGCACTACGACGTCGTCTCGGCGTTCATAAAGTCGATTCGCGGCTCCGACCCCGATGCCGCGCTGCACTATCTTGCGCGCATGATCTCGGCGGGGGAGGACCCGCGGTTCATCTGCCGCAGAATAGTGATCTCCGCATCCGAAGACATCGGCATGGCTGACCCGCAGGCACTCACGGTGGCAGTGTCAGCACAGACTGCGGTTGAGCGGATCGGCATGCCAGAAGGACGCATACCCATGGCGCAGGCAGTTGTCTACCTGGCCTGCGCGCCGAAGTCGAACGCATCCTACCGAGCAATCGGGGAAGCGCTGGCCGACATCAAGAAGGGCAGCTTCGGCGAAGTTCCCAAACCGCTGCGCGATGCCCACTATCCCGGTGCAAAAGCACTCGGTCACGGCGTCGACTACCGCTACTCACACGACTACCCGTTCTCAGTTTCACCGCAGGAGTACATGCCCGAACCGCTGCGCGGCAGGCGCTACTACCGGCCCACCGGCAACGGCGCAGAGCGCTCCATGGAGGACCGTCTGATTGCCCTCGAACAGCTGCGCAGCGGAAGATCGCCCCGCACGGCCGACGCTGAAACGGGTGAGCCGGCACAGGCAGAAGGCGAACAGGAAGACTGACAGCGGCACCTCGTCAGAGGAGTGTGGGCGCTGACACGCCAACCCGCGTTGTGTCGCGGGAGGCGAATGAACTAAGATTGGTCGCTGTTGTGCCTCATATGAATAGGCGGTCGTGATCATTCGACCTCGCGATGATCACCTCTTTCCCACAGGGGGAAACAACAGCTTCTGATCCGACCGAGGCATGTCGGCCGAAGCACAATACTCTGAAATGAAAGGTGAACATGGCTCCGTCACGTTCACGCCGACAGGTCCGCCTGTCGCGCGCTCTCGGCATCCCGCTGACACCGAAGGCTGAAAAGTACTTCGAACGCCGTCCCTACGCTCCCGGTGAGCACGGCCGTGCTCGTCGCCGCAACGACAGCGACTACTCGGTCCGCCTGAAGGAAAAGCAGCGCCTCCGCGCTCAGTACGGCATCCGCGAAGCTCAGATGCTCAACCTCTTCAAAGAAGCAGCCCGCACCCCCGGTCTGACCGGTGAAACGCTGGTCGAGCTGCTTGAAATGCGCCTGGACGCCCTCGTCCTGCGCGCCGGATTCGCACGCACCATCGCGCAGGCACGCCAGTTCGTCGTTCACCGTCACATCATGGTGGACAACCAGCTGGTCGACCGCCCTTCCTACCGCGTCAAGCCGGGTCAGATGATCCGCGTACGCGAACGTTCGGTCAGCATGGACCCGTTCCAGGTTGCCGCTGCCGGTGCACACCGCGACGTTCTTCCGACCGTTCCCGGCTACCTGACCGTGAACCTTGAGGCTCTGCAGGCCACTCTGGCCCGCCGCCCCAAGCGCGAAGAAGTTCCCGTCACCTGTGACGTCCAGATGGTCGTCGAGTACTACTCGCGCTGATCTGCTGATTCAAGTGCCCGGGCCGTGTCGGCCCGGGCACTTGTTGTTTGTCTGTGCACTAGACTCGACAGCGCACGTATCCTGCCTTGCAGGCTGCAGACACCCGAATGGAAAGGCCCGGAATGAAAACTGCTGAGATCAAGCGCCGGTGGCTCGAGTTCTTCGAGTCGAAAGGGCACACCGTTGTTCCCTCGGCCTCAGTGATCAGCAACGATCCGTCGATTCTGTTCAACATCGCGGGCATGGTGCAGTTCATTCCCTACCTTTCAGGCGACGTTCCAGCCCCCTACCCGCGGGCTACGAGCGTGCAGAAGTGCGTGCGCACGGCCGATATTGAAGAGGTCGGAAAAACCACCCGCCACGGCACGTTCTTCCAGATGAACGGCAACTTCAGCTTCGGCGACTACTTCAAGCGCGAAGCGATTGGATTCGCGTGGGAGCTGCTGAGCACACCGGAAGACAAGGGCGGCCTGGGCTTCGACCCCGAACGCCTGTGGGTCACCGTCCACCGCGAAGACGAAGCGTCGATCGAACTGTGGTTGGAAGAAACCGATATTCCGCGTGAGCGGATCCAGTCCCGCGGCAGCGAAGACAACTTCTGGCACACCGGCCAGCCCGGCCCGGGCGGCTACTGTTCGGAAATCTACTTTGACCGCGGCCCCGCCTACGGTGTGGAGGGCGGCCCGGAAGCCGACGAAGACCGCTACATCGAGATCTGGAACCTCGTGTTCATGGAGTTCGAACTCTCCGCGGTCCGTTCGAAGACCGACTTCGACATCAAAGGCGAGCTTCCCGCCAAGAACATCGACACCGGGATGGGCCTGGAGCGCGTGGCGTTCCTCAAACAGGGCGTCGAGAACATGTACGAGGTCGACGAAGTCTTTCCCGTCATCAAGGCTGCGGCTGGCATGGCAGGGATCTCCTACGGCGACGATGAAGAGCACGATGTGCGGCTGCGCGTTGTGGCCGACCACGTCCGCTCTGCGCTTGTCATCATCGGCGACGGTGTGCGTCCCGGCAACGAAGGCCGCGGATACATCCTCCGCCGTCTGCTGCGTCGCTCGATTCGCGCTATGCGGCTGCTCGGCGTCAAAGACGAGGTTCTGCCCTCGCTGCTGCCGGTGTCACGGGATGCGATGAAAGACTCCTATCCGGAACTGGAAAAGGACTTCAAGCGCATTTCTCAGGTTGCCTACGCCGAAGAGCGGGCATTCCTGCGCACTTTGGAATCCGGCACCCAGCTGCTGGAGAACTCCGTCGCACAGATCAGCAGCGGCGGAACGCTGTCCGGCGATGTCGCCTTCGCCCTGCACGACACACACGGCTTCCCGATTGACCTCACCCTCGAAATGGCGGAAGAAGCCGGGGTGAAAGTCGATCGCGAAGGCTTTGAAGCGCTCATGGCGCAGCAGCGCACACGCGCCAAAGCCGATGCAAAGGCCAAAAAGGGCGGCCTGCAGACCGATCTGAGCGCTTTTGCCGCCCTGCGTGAAAACGGTCCGAGCGAATTCGTCGGATACGACGCCCTCGTTGCTGATTCGACCGTGCGCGGCCTGGTTGCCGACGGCACGGCGGTTCCGGTTGCACGCGCCGGTGACACAGTAGACGCTGTCCTCGACCTCACGCCGTTCTATGCCGAATCCGGTGGTCAGACATCTGACATCGGCATCTTCGTGGGCGACGGCTTCAAAGCCCGGGTCCACGATGTTCAGAACCCGGTTGCCGGTCTTGCCGCCCACCGCATCGAAATCCTGGAGGGCGAACTCGAAGCGGGTGCCAGCCTGTCGGCGCAGGTCGACTCCGAACACCGCTACCAGGCCCAGCAGGCCCATTCGGCAACCCACATGATCCACGCGGCCCTGCGTGAGGTTCTCGGCGAGACCGCAACGCAGGCCGGTTCGCTCAACCAGCCCGGCTATCTGCGCTTTGACTATTCTTACCCGGAGGCCATGACCGCGCAGATGCGCGCAGAAGTTGAGGAAGCCGCCAACCTGGCGGTGCGCAATAACTTCGAAGTCGGGTATGAGTACATGTCCTACGAGGACGCCAAGAAGTCCGGCGCCACCGCGCTGTTCGGCGAAAAGTATCCCGAGACCGTCCGCGTCGTCGACATCGGCGGTCTGTGGTCGCGGGAACTGTGCGGCGGCACGCACGTGAAGTCGACCGCCGAGATCGGCCCGATCTCGCTGTATTCCGAAAGCTCGGTAGGTTCCGGCACCCGCCGTGTTGAAGCCAGCGTCGGTCTTGACGCAATCCGCTCCCTGTCGAAAGAGCGCGCAATCGTGCAGGCCCTCTCAGACCTTCTCAAAGTGCCCGGTGCGGAAGTCTTTGACCGGGTCGGCGGTCTGCTCGGGCGCATCAAGGAAGCCGAAAAGACCATTGCACAGCTCGAACGCGACAAGGTCCTTGCCGGTGCGGGCCAGGCCGCCCAGGAAGCGCAGACTGTCGGCAGTGTGCGCTTTGTCGGCGTCAACCTCGGCGAAGCCGGCGGCGGTGACGTCCGCACATTCGCGCAGGACGTCAAGCAGCGGCTAGGGGACACGGCTTCCGTCGTCGCAGCCTTCGGTGCGGCCGGCGGACGCCCGACGGTCGTTGTGGCAGTCAGCCCCGCCGCACAGGAACTGGGCTTTAAAGCAGGTGAGCTTGTCAAGACCGCAACCGGGGTGCTCGGCGGCGGTGGCGGCGGCAAGCCCGACCTCGCTCAGGGCGGCGGTCAGGACGCTTCGAAGATCGACGAGGCCATTGTGGCTGTTCGCCGTGCACTGGAGGATCACGGGTGACGTTTCGACGGGGAAGACGAGTCGCGGTTGATGTCGGTACGGTGCGCGTGGGGGTCGCCGCGTGCGATCCCGACGGCATTCTCGCAAGTCCCGTCGGGACCCTGTATCGGCGCGAAGGGGATGACACGGTGCTGAGGCAGTTTGCGCAGCTCATCGAAGAGTACGAGCCGATCGAGATCATCAGCGGCAAACCCACCTCGCTCGACGGAAAACAGCGGGCCTCAGCGCACAAGGCACTGGCATTCACCGAAGCGCTGTCCCGTGCCGCCCGTATGCCGATCAAACTCATGGACGAACGCTTCTCCACTTCGCAGGCGCACGCACAGTTGGCCGAAGCGGGGCGGAATTCAAAGCAGCGCCGCGAAATCGTCGACGCACAGGCCGCTGTCATCATCCTGCAGAGCGCACTCGAATATGAGCGCGCCAACGGGCCGCTGGCAGAATCGGTCGGTGCTGTGGAAGGGCAAGCATGAACAGCCTCGCGGAGGAATTCGACGCGGTCCCGATGACCCGGGCCGAACGCAGGGCGAAAGAGCGGCGCAGGAAGTTCCGCAGGCGGCGCATGGTGGCGATTTTCGTCGTCGCCACACTCCTGCTCGGCGGCGGCGCCGTTGTCGGCCTGCTCTCGACAAAGAACTCTCTGGGCAATGTGTTTCTCAGCCGGGGAGACTACGAGGGCGAAGGAAAAGAAGAAGTCAAGGTCACGATCGCGCCTGGAACATCTGCCCGCCAGGTTGCCAACCAGTTGGTTGAAGAGGGGGTCATCAAAGCCGCTGGCCCGTTCCTTAAGCAGATCGAGGAACGCAACATCGTCATTCAGACCGGAACGTTCACCATGCGCCGCGAAATGAGCGCCCAGGCTGCCGCAGACGTCCTCGAGCAAGCCGACGCGGCCAACAAGATCACGCTGGCCGAAGGCAACACCATCGATGACCTCAAAAAGAAGCTCGGAGAACACGAATTCTCTGAATCCGAGATCAACGCGGCACTTGACGACAAAAAGCCGAAGGACTACGGACTCGAAGTCGACGCACCCAGCCTCGAAGGCTACCTGCACCCGGCGACTTACGAAATCCACGGTGACACGACGCCGGAAAAGCTCGTGCAGTCTATGGTTGACGGCACGAAGAACATGCTCAACGAGCAGGCCATCACCAATGATGATGCGAACTACTTCATGACGCTGGCCAGCCTGATCGAGATCGAAGCAACCGGCGACCCCGAAGTCCGCGCCAAGGTCGCCCGGGTGTTCATCAACCGCCTGTCCAAGGACTCCGAAACCGATGGCTATCTGCAGTCAGACGCAACCGTGGCCTATATCTTCGGGGCCCGCCAAGACCTCACGACAACGCCGGAGCAGCGCAAATCCGACAACCCCTACAACACCTACAAGCACAAGGGTCTGCCGCCCGGTCCCGTGAACTCCCCGTCTGACGGTGCCTTTGCCGCGGCGAAGAATCCGGCGGAGGGCAAATGGGAGTACTTCGTGGCGACTGATCCCGACAAGGGGGAAGTGAAGTTCGCCGAAACCTATTCGGAGCATGAAAAGAACGTCGAGGAGTATCAGAAGTGGCTTAGGGAGCACCGCGAGAAAAATGGCTGACGCACGGCTTGCTGTACTCGGTTCGCCGATAGACCACTCGCAGTCACCGGCGCTGCACGTCGCTGCCTATCGCACCCTGGGGCTGGACTGGGAATACGGGCGTTTCGAGGTGGCCGAGGCCGAGCTCGCCTCGTTTCTCGACGCGCACGACGACTGGGCGGGCTTTTCTCTGACGATGCCGCTGAAGACGGAACTTGTTCGCCTGGCCGATGAGCGCGGGTGGGCCGTCGACGACACCGCACGGCTGACCGGCGGCGCAAACACGTGGGTCAACGGCCCGGTGCCCGGCGTTTACAACACCGACGTGCACGGCATTGAACAGGCTCTGCGCGAAGCCGGGGCGAATGTGTCACGCTGCGCGGTTCTCGGCAGCGGAGCCACAGCGAAGTCTGCCGTGTTGGCTGCCGCGCGGCTTGGAGCACAGCACATTGAGATCTTCGCCCGATCGCAGCACAAGGCCCGAACACTCGCCGACTTCGCTCAGTCGCTCGGGGCGCGGACGGGGACAGCGGCACTTGGGCAGCTCCAGCTGGACGACTGGTCGACAGTCCTGTCGACTCTGCCCTCGCAAGTTCTGACGGAGGATTCGCTCCGACTGCCAGCGCACTGCACAACAGCGGTTTTCGAAGCGGGCTATGCCCCCGGGGGCTTTTCCCTCGCCACAGCCGCCGCCGAGCGCGGGGGCACGGCGATACCGGGTCAGCGCATGCTCATCCACCAGGCCATCCGCCAGATTGAGCTGTTCGGCATCGCCCGGGCAGCGCTGACCGGCACGTTTGACGCCGAGACCGTCACCAGTCTGGAGAAGACGATGACGAAGGAGGCACAGGCACTGTGAATGACACTCTGACGCTTGGGTTGGCTCTGCTCATATGCTCGGCTCTCAGTGTCGGAACGAGCTATGTCATCCGCTTTCGCTTTGCCGAAATCATCCACGACGAAGCCGGACTGCGCCTGCTGATCGGCCAGACGACCTGGCCGCACAAACCGCCGCGGTTCCTCGCGGTGGTGTTTACGGCTGTTGCCTTTGTCCTCGCGTGGCTGGCTGCTTTCATGTCCCCGGTCGTCTTCGGCAATGAACTGGGCACTCTCTTTCCCGTATCCGCCCTGTCACTTCTTGCAGGAGCCACCGGGTGGCTGTTTTGGATTGACAGCAGAATCCACCGTCTGCCGGACAGACTCGTGCTTCCGTTGGGCGCAGCGATGTTCCTTGTCACCGCCATCGGTCTGGTTGTGGGCTATTTCGAAACGGTCAAGGCCGCGCAGACAGCCGGTGTTCGCGGGCTGATCGGCGCAGTGATCGTCGTTGCCGTCTTCGGGATCCTCAACCTCGCAGCACGTGTGGGCCGCTGGGAGACGATCGGCTTGGGCGATGTGAAGCTCGGCGCGCTCATCGGTCTGGCCGTCGGCATGGTCAGCCTGTGGGGACTCGCTGTGGTGCTTGTGGTCGCCAACGCATCAGCGCTCGTGTACTGGATCAACACCAAGTTCATCAAGCGCACCAAGATCACCCACATCGCGTTCGGCCCGCATCTTCTCATCGGCACGTGGACTGCCGTCCTGCTGACGCCGCTGGCTTTGTAGACTGTGGAGAATGTTGAGATGGTTGACCGCCGGTGAATCGCACGGCGAAGCTCTGACGGGCATTATCGAAGGCCTGCCCTCCCACGTTCCCGTGACATCGGAAATGATCTCCAACGCGCTGGCCAGGCGGCGTCTGGGCTACGGGCGCGGGGCGCGGATGAAGTTTGAAGCTGACGCCGTTCGGGTGCTCGGAGGCGTTGTCCACGGCCGCAGCCTCGGTTCGCCGATTGCAATTGAGGTCGGCAACACCGAATGGCCCAAGTGGGAAAAGGTCATGAGCCCCGATCCCGTCGACCCCGCTGAGCTCGAAGGTCAGGCGCGGGCACAGGCCCTCACGCGCCCTCGCCCGGGACACGCTGACCTGGTGGGCATGGAGAAGTACCGGTTTGACGAAGCCCGGCCCATCCTCGAGCGTGCATCTGCCCGCGAAACCGCCATGCGCGTTGCTCTGGGCGCCGTTGCGCAGTCGTTTCTTGCCGAACTGGGCATCACGCTGGTTTCGCACACCGTGTCGCTTGGGCCGGTCGAAGGATCGCGCGCTGCGGCACGGCCGACGGCCGCTGATGTCGAAGCTCTCGATGCGGATCCCATGCGGTGTTTTGACCAGGAATTGTCAGCCCGCATGGTCGCTGAGGTTGATGACGCCAAAAAGTCAGGAGACACCCTGGGCGGCGTGGTCGAGGTCATCGCGTACGGACTGCCGGTCGGTCTGGGCTCGCACGTGCACTGGGACCGTCGCATTGACTCCAGGCTGGCAGGGGCCCTCATGGGCATTCAGGCCATCAAGGGCGTCGAGGTCGGCGACGGCTTCGAAACCGCTCGCCGCCGCGGATCGCAGGCGCACGACGAGATCGGCCTCGACGGCGACAAAGCCGTACGCGCAAGCAACCGCGCCGGCGGCACCGAGGGCGGTATGACGACCGGCGAACCTCTTGCAGTGCGGGCGGCCATGAAGCCGATCGCCACTGTGCCGCGCGCCCTGGGCACAATCGACGTGCAGAAGCGAGAAACAGCCAAGGCACACCATCAGCGCTCAGACGTCTGTGCCGTTCCAGCCGCGGGTGTTGTTGCCGAAGCCATGGTGGCGCTCGTCATCGCCGAAAGCGTGACCGAAAAGTTCGGTGGGGACTCCCTCGAGGAGACCAAGCGCAACCTTGACGCCTACGTGGCCCAGCTGAACTTCCCAACGACATGACCGAACGGCCGCTGCCACGACCGACCCCGCCTGTCGATCCCGTCCCGGCGGCCGGAGCGCGCATTGTCATGGTCGGCCCTCCCGCGGCCGGAAAGTCAACAATCGGGCGGCTGATCGCCGAGCGGCTCGGCGTGCCCTTTGTGGACACCGATCATCGGATTGCCGATCTCTACGGCCCGATCCCGCAGATCTTCGCAGAACGCGGCGAAGACCGATTCCGGGAATACGAACGTGCTGTTGTGCGCCGCGAGCTGCGGCGTCTGCTCGAGCGGCCGGGAGTCGTCTCACTTGGCGGCGGAGCTGTGCTCAACCCGGGTACGAGGGCTCAGCTGAAACACCCCGCGATCAAGACGATCGCTATTGAGATCGACAGCACCACCGCCGTGCAGCGCCTGGGCGGTTCCAAAAGGCCCCTGCTGGATGACAGTGATGATCCCGCAGCGCGCTGGCAGCGAGTCTTCGACGAACGGCGAAGCCTTTACGAAGAAGCCGCAACGGCAGTCATTCAGGCCGATGATGGCCCGCCGTCTACGGCGGTCAACCGCATCGTCGGGATCATCACCGGTCTCCAGCGGGCCGAAGAATACGAAAAATTCCGTGAAAGCAGCCAGGAACAGGAGTTTCAGTGACAGAAGCAGTCGTGCCGGTCAGCGCCGGGGGGGACTACGACGTTGTGATCGGGCACAAGCTCATGCACCGACTGCCGGAGCTCATCGGCGGTCGTGCGCAGAAAGTGCTCGTGATCTATCCGCGAGCTCTGCGGACGACGGGGGATCTGGTCCGCGATGACCTGCAGGCGGCAGGCTACGAGGCCCTTGCCGCAGAAATCCCCGATGCCGAAGAAGCCAAGCACGGCCGGGTGGCCGAATTCTGCTGGAAGATCCTCGGCCAGTCTGACTTCACCCGCACTGATGTCATCGTCAATGTGGGAGGGGGAGCGGTGACCGATTTGGGGGGCTTCGTGGCCGCCACGTGGCTGCGCGGAATCCGCTATATCAACATCCCCACGACCGTGCTCGGCATGGTCGATGCCGCCGTCGGAGGCAAAACCGGCATCAACACCGAGGAGGGCAAGAACCTGGTCGGCGCTTTTCACGCGCCGGCAGGCGTCCTGTGTGATCTTGAAACACTCGCCACACTGCCGCCGAATGAGCTCTTCACCGGCTTGGCCGAAAGTGTGAAGTGCGGTTTCATTGCCGACCCCGAAATCCTTGACCTCATCGAAAATACACCCAAGGATTCACTCACAGATCCCGCATCGCCGGAGCTGTTTGAGATCATTCGCCGTTCCATCGCGGTGAAGGCAGACATTGTCAGCGAGGATTTTCAGGAATCTGGCAAGCGTGAGTTCCTCAACTTCGGGCACACCCTCGGTCACGCCATCGAACGCCTGGAACGCTACCAGTGGCGCCACGGGGCCGCTGTGGCCGTCGGCATGATGTTCGCCGCAGAACTGTCGGTTCTCACCAAGAACCTGTCGGAAGAAAACGTCACCCGGCTGCGCACCGTTCTTGAGCACCTGGGTCTGCCGACCGGCTACCGCGGCGACAAGTGGCCGCAGCTGCTGGACACAATGCGCAGGGACAAGAAGGCTCGCGGCTCTCTCCTGCGATTCATCGTCCTGGAGGACATCGGGCGTCCAGCTGTTCTTGAAGCAGCGGACACATCGCTGCCGTTCAGCGCCTACACCGCAATCGGAACGGATTCGCCCGTCACGCGGCTGAGCTGAGCACTGATACAATCGACGGGGTTTTCGGCCATTCATCGGATGAAGGAGAAACGTGGCAACGACGAATGATCTGAAGAACGGCATGGTGCTGGTTCTCGACAACGAACTGTGGCAGGTGCTTGAGTTTCTGCACGTCAAGCCCGGCAAGGGCCCGGCCTTCGTCCGCTCTAAGATCAAAAACGTTCTGTCTGGAAAGATCGTCGACCGCACGTTCAACGCGGGCACCAAGGTTGAGACCGCCACGGTCGATCGCCGGGACATGCAGTACCTGTACAACGACGGCACCGACTACGTCTTCATGGACGAAAAGGACTACGACCAGGTCTCCATCGGTCCTGAACTCGTTGGCGACGCCGCGAACTTCATGCTGGAAAACCAGTCGCTGCAGATCGCTTTCCACGACGGCAGCCCGCTGTACGTGGAACTTCCGCCGATCGTCGAACTCACGATTACACACACCGAACCCGGTCTGCAGGGCGACCGCTCCTCTGGCGGCACCAAACCCGCAACCCTGGAAACCGGATACGAAATCCAGGTTCCGCTTTTCCTCGAAGAGGGCACCGCTGTGCGCGTCGACACCCGCTCCGGTGAGTACCTCGGGCGCGTTCGCGATTGAGCGCCCGCAGTCGCGCCCGCCGCAGGGCGCTTGAACTTCTCTTTGAAGCCGGAGAGCGCAAGCTGGATGAAAACGAGCTCATCCAGCTGCGCTCCGGTGACCCCGAATACCCCATGAAGGAATACGCCGTCGAGATCGTGCGCGGTGTTGTCGAACACCGCACCGCCATCGACGCCACTCTGCGGGAGTATTCGGAATGGAACGTCGACCAGCTGCCGAAGGTCGATATCGCTCTGCTGCGCATGGGCCTGTGGGAAGTTCTCTACAATGACGAACTCGACGATCCCGTTGCGATTGACGAAACCGTCAGCCTCGCTGCCGCCTACTCGACCGATGATTCACCGGCCTTCATCAACGCGCTGCTTGACCGTGTGAGCAAAGAGGGCAAGAAGGACCGCAGCACTCCAGACCAGGCTGTGCAGCAGCCGCAGCCGGAATCAGCACAGTCCGACGAAGGCTCAGCCGAACAGGACTGAACCGGTTCGGCTATGCTGATGAAAATCGCTCCTTTAATGACCGTCCAGTGAGGCGGGGAAGGGGGACTGATGCGCACAGCCGAAGTTTTCGACGCGAGTGAGATCTCGCGTGCGCTGACACGCATTGCCCACGAAATTCTCGAATCCAACAAGGGTGCCGATGGCCTCCTGCTCCTTGGCGTTCCAACCCGCGGTGTGCCTTTGGCGCAGCGACTGGCCCAGCGGATCGCCGCGATCGAACCCGGTGTGAGTTCAGACAGGATCGTCGGAAGCATTGACGCGACGATGCACCGGGACGACCTCAACACCGGCAGGCTCCGCCCAGCGCTGCCCACTCAGCTGCCCGAAAGCGGAATCGACGGACGTACCGTCGTCCTGGTCGATGATGTTCTCTACTCGGGGCGCACCGTGCGCGCAGCACTCGATGCGCTGCACGACTACGGACGCCCGCAGGCGGTCCGCTTGGCTGTTCTCGTTGATCGCGGGCACCGTCAGCTGCCCATCCGCGCTGATTTTGTCGGCAAGAACCTGCCGACCTCTGCCGAAGAGCGCGTCGCGGTGTCGCTGTCAGAAACCGACGACGCCTGCGACCGGGTCATCATCACCTCCCCAGAACGAGGTGAGGGGTGATGCGCCACCTTCTTGGCACCTCGGGCCTGGGCAAGGCCAATGCGGTCGACCTGCTCGACATTGCCGAAGCCATGACCGTTTCCGGTGGGCAGGCGGTCAAGAAGCTGCCCGCCCTGCGGGGGCGCACAGTTGTCAATCTGTTCTTTGAAGACTCCACCCGAACGCGCATTTCCTTTGAGGCCGCCGCCAAGCGCCTGAGTGCGGACGTCATCAACTTCTCCGCCAAAGGCTCTTCGGTTTCCAAGGGCGAAAGCCTCCAAGACACCGTCCAGACGCTCGGCGCCATGGGCATTGATGCGATCGTCATCCGCCACCCCGGGTCCGGAACACCGCACTTCCTGGCCGGCAGCGAATGGACGGACGCGCATATTCTCAACGCCGGCGACGGTATGCACGAACACCCCACACAAGCACTGCTGGACGCCTTCACCCTGCGCCGCATACTGTCTGACGAACCTGTTTCCGGGCCCTCTGAGACCAGCTTCGGCAAGGACCTGGCCGGTATGCGAGTGGCAATCGTGGGCGATGTTCTGCACTCCCGCGTAGCCCGCTCAAATGTGCATCTGCTGGAGACCCTGGGGGCTTCTGTCGTTCTCATCGCTCCGCCCACCCTGCTGCCGTGGGGAGTGGAAAGCTGGCCGTGTGAAATCCGCTATGACTTCGATACCGCCCTTGAAGAGTTCGACTTCGACGCCGTCATGATGCTGAGAGTCCAGCGCGAGCGCATGCATCAGGCGTTCTTCCCCGGCCCGCGCGAATACACGCGGCTGTGGGGCCTCACCGAGGAGCGCTACCGCAGACTGCCTGAAGCTGCCGCAATACTGCACCCCGGACCTATGAACCGCGGTTTTGAAATCTGTGCGGCCGCAGCCGATTCGCCCCGCGCCGCTGTCCTCGGACAGGTGGAGAACGGCGTCTACGTGCGCATGGCTGCGCTCTATCGTCTTTTGACCGGTCGCACTTCGGAGGACATGCAATGACATCGCTGCTCATCACCAACGCTCAGCTGCCCGACGGCAGCACCGGCTCGATTGCGGTGCGCGACGGCCGGATCGTCGAATCTGTCGAGGCTGGCGACACCACGATCGACGCGACGGGGCTGGTGGCCCTGCCGGGCCTGGTCGACATGCACGTCCACCTGCGCGAACCCGGAAAAGAAGACGCCGAGACAGTTGCCACTGGTTCGGCCTCGGCCGCTCGGGGCGGCTTCACCGCAGTCAACGCCATGGCGAACACACAGCCGGTTGCTGACACCGCCGGTGTTGTCGAGCAGGTGTGGCACCTGGGCCGCGAGGTGGGGCTGACGGAAGTCGCGCCGATCGGAGCGGTCACGGTCGGACAGGAGGGCACCCAGCTGGCAGAGCTCGGTGCGATGGCGGCCAGCGCCGCGCAGGTGCGCGTCTTCTCCGATGACGGTCTGTGTGTCCACGACCCGCTTCTCATGCGTCGCGCCCTCGAGTACGTCAAAACCTTCGACGGCATCATCGCCCAGCACGCGCAGGACCCTCGCCTGACCGAGGGCGCCCAGATGAACGAGGGCACGATCTCAGCAAAGCTCGGCCTGCCGGGCTGGCCCGCCGTTGCCGAAGAGTCGATCATCGCCCGTGACATTCTTCTGGCCGAACACGTGGATTCGCGCCTGCACGTGTGCCACCTGTCGACTGCAGGTTCCGTGGACCTCGTGCGCTGGGCGAAATCCCGCGGTGTCCGAGTCACGGCCGAGGTCACACCGCACCACCTGATGCTCACCGACGAACTCGTCGAAACCTTCGACCCTGTATACAAGGTCAATCCGCCGCTTCGCACTCGCCGCGATGTCGAAGCCGTCCGCGAAGGGCTGGCCGACGGCACGATCGACATCGTCGCCACCGACCACGCACCCCACCCGGCCGAACACAAGTGCTGCGAATGGTCGGCTGCGGCCATGGGCATGGTCGGCATGGAATCGGCTCTGCCGATCGTGGTCGAGGCCATGCGCGACTACGACTTCGGCTGGGCCGATATCGCCCGCGTCATGAGTTCGAATCCGGCGGCTATCGCCGGGCACACAGAACACGGTTCCCTCGAGGTCGGAACGGGTGCGAACATCATTCTGGTCGACCCGAGCTCACCCGGTGTGATCGAACCCGACACCCATGCAACCAAGGGCCGCAACAACCCCTTCCGCGGTCTGGAGATCAACACGCGCGTCGTCCACACCGTCCTGTACGGCACACACATCGTCGAAGACGGTTCGATCGTGCGCAAACACGAACTTCGGGAGGGCTCGTGGATCGCCTGATCCCCGTCCTCGTCCTCGCTGCAGTCGCGGTGGCCGTCCTGCTGCTCATGCGCTGGGGGTGGAAGGCCAGACAGAATCGCCAGGCGGACATCCCGGCCCCGCAATCGGCCGAGCCCACCGACAGCGGCTATGATGGCTACTACATTGCCACCACCTTCGCCGACCAGCACCTCGAGAGGATCAGCGTCCACGGCCTCGGCGTGCGCACGGGCGCTGGGCTCGACATCCAGGATGACGGTGTTGTCTTCAGCCTCGACGGCCGTACGCCCTTTCGGATTCCCGCCGAAGACATCGTGGATGTGTTCTTCGGCTCGGGCATGATCGGCAAGTTTGTAGAGAAAGACGGAATCGTCATCATCCGCTGGAACCTCGGTGACCACGAAGTCGACACCGGCTTCCGCCCAAGGGAACACAGCGCTAAGAAGACCATCGCCGCAGAAATCGAGATACTCAGAGGTAGGAGACGATGAGCCTGCGCACACAGCCGGCCCGGCTTGTTCTGGAAGACGGCACGCACTACACGGGATACGCGTTCGGCGCCCTGGGGACAACGGTTGGCGAGGCGGTCTTCACCACCGCTATGACCGGCTACCAGGAGACCCTGACGGACCCCTCGTATCACCGGCAGATCGTGATTCACACGTTCCCCCACATCGGCAATGTCGGGGTCAACAGCGAAGACAGCGAATCGGGCCGGTACTGGGCCGCCGGGGTCGTCGTCCGCGACCCTTCTCGGATCACGTCGAACTGGCGTGCCGAAGGCGACTACGAAGAGCATCTTAAATCGATTGGGCTCGTGGGAATCTGCGACGTCGACACTCGCGCACTCACACTGCACCTGCGCGACAAGGGCGCCATGCGTATGGGAGTCTTCTCCGGCGATGACGCTCAGAAGTCCCTGGATGAGCTGCTTGAGATCGTCCGCCGGGCCCCGCAGATGCAGGGCGCGGACCTCGCCTCGGAAGTCACCTGCCAGGAGCCGTACACCGTTCCCGCGGAAGGCGAGAAGCGCTTCTCGGTTGTCGCCTACGACCTCGGTGTGAAGAAGACAACGCTGGACCAGCTGGCCCAGCGCGGCCTCGAAGTGACTGTGGTGCCTGCAGGCACGACGGTCGATGAGCTCACGGAGCTTGCCCCCGACGGCGTGTTCTTCTCGAACGGACCGGGTGACCCCTCGGCCATGAAGCAGCCGATCGCAGTCCTTCAGCACGTGCTGAAAGAGCGCATCCCGTTCTTCGGCATCTGCTTCGGCAACCAGCTGCTGGGCCGAGCACTGGGCTTTGACACCTACAAGCTGACTTTCGGCCACCGCGGTTCGAACCAGCCGGTTCTCGACGTCGCATCGGGGCGTGTCGAAATCACCACGCAGAATCACGGTTTTGCCGTCGATGCGCCGCTGGGCGATCCGGTCACGGCACCGAACGCTGAGTACGGCAGGGTGCAGGTTTCGCACATCGGCATGAACGACCAAGTAGTCGAGGGACTGACATGCCTGGACATCCCGGCGTTCTCGGTGCAGTTCCACCCGGAGTCAGCGGCGGGACCGCACGACTCGCGCACCCTTTTCGACACTTTCGCCCAGCTGTTGGCTGACAACGCCAAGGAGAACTGATGCCGCTGCGTACAGACATCAAAACCGTCCTCGTGATCGGCTCTGGTCCGATTGTCATCGGCCAGGCCTGCGAATTCGACTATTCCGGCACTCAGGCCTGCCGCATCCTGCGCCGCGAGGGCATGCGGGTTGTGCTCGTCAACTCCAATCCGGCGACGATCATGACCGACCCAGAACTGGCCGACGCCACCTACGTTGAGCCGATCGACCCCGATGTCATCGAAAAGATCATCGAAAAGGAGAAGCCCGATGCGCTCCTGCCCACCCTCGGGGGGCAGACGGCACTGAACGCCGCAATCAATCTGCATGAATCGGGTGTTCTCGCCAAGCACGGTGTGGAGCTCATCGGCGCTGATGTCGACGCGATTGAACGCGGCGAAGACCGCCAGCAGTTCAAAGACGTCGTCGAACAGTGCGGCGCTGAAGTCGCCCGGTCCTATATTGCGAACACAATGGACGAGGTGCTCGACGGTGCTGCGAAGCTCGGCTACCCGCTGGTTGTGCGTCCGTCATTCACGATGGGCGGCCTGGGCTCCGGCATGGCCTATTGCGAAGAGGACCTGCGCCGAATTGCCGGCGACGGTCTGCACGACTCGCTGACAAACGAGGTGCTGCTGGAAGAGAGCATCCTCGGGTGGAAGGAGTTCGAGCTTGAACTCATCCGCGATAAGAACGACAACGTCATCGTCGTATGCGCAATTGAGAACTTCGATCCCGTCGGCGTGCACACCGGTGATGCCATCACGGTGGCGCCGTCGTTGACTCTGACCGACGTCGAATACCAGAAAATGCGCGACATCGGGATTGCGATCATCCGCGGTGTCGGGGTGGAGACCGGCGGCTGCAACATCCAGTTCGCAATCCACCCGGAGACCGGCCGAATCGTCGTCATCGAAATGAACCCCCGCGTGTCCCGGTCGTCGGCCCTGGCGTCGAAGGCAACCGGCTTTCCGATTGCAAAGATCGCAGCGAAGCTCGCCGTGGGCTACACGCTCGATGAGATTCCAAACGACATCACCGCAACAACTCCGGCCGCATTCGAACCGGCCCTGGACTACGTAGTCGCGAAGATTCCGCGCTTCGCCTTTGAGAAGTTCCCCGCCGCCGACCCGACCCTGACGACCACCATGAAGGCCGTCGGCGAAGTCATGGCGCTTGGCCGCAACTTCACGACGGCGCTGCAGAAGGCTCTGCGCAGCCTGGAGAAGAAGAATTCCGAGTTCGCCTTCGATGCGGCGTTCAACCTCGAAGACAGCAGTGTCCGCGCAGAGGTCGAAGCCAAACTCGCACACGCGACAGAAGATCGCATCTACACGGTCCAGCGTGCTCTCATGTCGGGCATGAGCATTGACGAGGTCTTCGAGCACACCAAGATCGACCGGTGGTTCCTCGATCAGATTGCGCTGATCAACGAGGTCGCCGACTACGTCCGCGCAGCCGAAGAACTCAGCCCCGAAGTTCTCGTCATAGCCAAGAAGCACGGTTTCTCCGATAGGCAGATCGCACAGCTGCGCAGCCTTGACCCGGCCGTTGTCATGGGTGTGCGGCACGCATTGGGCGTTCGCCCCGTCTACAAGTCGGTAGACACCTGCGCTGGAGAATTCGAGGCGAAGACTCCGTACTACTACTCGAGCTATGACGCGACCAGCGAAGTTGCGCCGCGGAACCGGGAAGCCGTCATCATCCTGGGCTCGGGTCCCAACCGCATCGGGCAGGGAATCGAATTCGACTATTCCTGCGTGCACGCGGCGATGGCGCTCGAATCCGCCGGCTACGAAACCGTCATGGTCAACTGCAATCCGGAGACCGTGTCGACGGACTACGACACCGCTGACCGCCTGTACTTCGAGCCGCTGACACTCGAGGACGTCCTCGAGGTGTACCACGCCGAGGCGCAGGCCGGTCCGGTCGCCGGTGTCATCTGCACCCTGGGCGGGCAGACTCCGCTGGGTCTGGCGACTGCGCTCAAGGAAGCGGGCGTGCCGATTCTCGGCACGCAGCCCGAAGCGATTGACCTCGCTGAGGACCGCGGCGAGTTCGGCCGGATCATGGCCGAAGCACATCTCGTCGCTCCCAAGCACGGAACCGCCGTGACCTTTGATGAGGCCGTCGACATTGCCGAAGACATCGGCTATCCGGTGCTCGTGCGCCCCTCCTACGTGCTGGGCGGTCGCGGTATGCAGATTGTCTACGACTCCGAGCAGCTGCGCTCCTACATGGAGACCGCCACCGAAGTTTCGTCCGACCGACCGGTGCTGGTTGACAAGTTCCTCGACGACGCGGTCGAAATCGACGTCGACGCACTGTTCGACGGCGAAGAGCTCTACATCGGCGGCATATCCGAGCACATCGAAGAAGCCGGCGTGCACTCCGGAGACTCCACGTCTGTCCTGCCGTCGATCAGCCTGGGCGAAAGCGTTCTGCAGCGTGTGCGCGAAGCGACTCTGGCGATTGCCCGGGGAACGGGTGTTCGCGGCCTGCTCAACATTCAGTTCGCGGTGGCCGCCGACATTCTCTACGTCATCGAAGCCAATCCGCGTGCTTCGCGCACCGTGCCGTTCGTGTCGAAGGCAACCCATCGCCAGCTGGCCAAAGCAGCAGCCCTCATAGCCGTCGGCCGCACTATCAGCCAGCTGCGCGGAACGATCCTGGCAGAGGAGTCCGACGGCTCCTACCTTCCGCTGAACCACCCCGTGACAGTCAAAGAGGTTGTCCTTCCGTTCCGCCGCTTCCGCACCCCCGACGGCAAGGCAGTCGATTCGATTCTCGGCCCGGAAATGCGCTCAACCGGCGAAGTCATGGGCATCGCCCCGAACTTCCCGGAGGCCTTCGCGAAAGCCCAGCTGGGCGCTTCGACGGCTCTGCCCACCGAAGGGCGGGTGTTCGTGTCGATCGCAGACCGCGACAAGCGCTCTATCGTCCTGCCGGTGAAAACCCTTGCCGACATGGGCTTCGAAATCGTCGCCACCGCCGGCACTGCTGATGTCCTGGCCCGCCACGGCGTGCCGAGCACCCGCATTGCCAAGCAGCACGAAGCGGCCGAGGGCGAGGACACCATTCTG
The DNA here is from genome assembly GCF_001815905.1 of Brevibacterium sp. HMSC07C04. GTDB lineage: Bacteria > Actinomycetota > Actinomycetes > Actinomycetales > Brevibacteriaceae > Brevibacterium. The sequence goes on from NZ_KV823244.1 coordinate 145,658, forward strand.
CACAAGATCGACCAGCGGGAAATCGACCTCGTGGTCAATGTGCCGTCGGGACGCCAGGAGCGCTCCGACGGCTATGAGATTCGCGCGGCCGCTGTTGCTGCGAACGTTCCGATTATGACGACGACAGCGGCGTTCTCCTCGGCTGTCGGCGCTATTGACGTGCGCCGGCGCAACACCGCCGAAGTCTGTTCGCTTCAGGACTGGGCATGACGTTCACACAGTGGCACGACGCGGCCTGGGCAAGCCCCTTGTGCGTCGGAATCGATCCGCACCCGGAGCAGATCGCACAGTGGGGTCTGCCGGACAGTCCGGACTCACTCAGCACATTCTCAAACAATGTGCTGAGCGCTGCGGCCGGACGGGCGAGGTTCATCAAACCCCAGTCGGCGTTTTTCGAACGCCACGGCTCAGCCGGCATCGCCGTTCTCGAAGATCTGCTCGCCCAGGCTCGCGAAGCTGGTCTGCTGTCGATTCTCGATGCCAAACGCGGTGATATCGGTTCGACGATGGCCGGCTACGCAGACGCCTACCTCAATCCCGCACGCCCCCTCGCCGCCGACGCTTTGACCGTGTCGCCCTATCTGGGAGTGGGGTCCTTGCGACCGGCCATGGAAGCCGCGGCCGAGCACAGCAAGGGCCTGTTCGTGCTGGCGCTGACCTCGAACCCCGAAGGCAGAGAAGTCCAGCACGCGCGCACTCCGGAGGGCAGGGCAGTTGCCGCCGAGGTGGTCAGGCAGGCTGAGGAGGTCAATCGCCAGCTGGATGTTCCGCTCATCGGACTGGTCGTCGGCGCGACGATCGGAACTGCCGCTGCTGATCTCGGCATTGACCTCGGGGGATTTTCGGGCCCGGTGCTCTCACCGGGCTTCGGTTCGCAGGGGGCCGGGACTGCCGATCTTGAGGCTGTTTTCGGTGACGCCTACCGTGCCGGAAGGGTTATCGTCAACGCCTCGCGGTCGCTGTCGCGGTGCGGTCCTGACAGTGCCGATATTGCTGAGGAAATAGCCTCGATTGCCGAAGCGGTGACCCCAAAAGGCCGCTAGACTGCGAGTGTCCCGATCTACAAAGCGGATCTTGAGGAGGGGGACACATGGTACTGACACCGCTGACTGACGAACAGCGATCAGCTGCCCTGCGCAAGGCCTTCGACGCTCGCGTTGAGCGGGCGGAAGCCAAAGCAGATTTGAAATCAGGCAAAAAGAAGCTCGCCCAGGTCTTGGCAGAAGCCAATGACAGCGAAGCCCTGCAGAAGATGAAGGTCTACGACCTTCTGCGCGCAATCCCCAAAGTAGGGGACAGGCGCGCAGAGGCCATTATGGAAGAAGCCGGCATCGCCCGTTCACGCAGGATCAGAGGCCTGGGGGTCCACCAGCGAGCCGCGCTATTGGAGAAATTTGACTGAACCAGTTCTGACCGTGCTCACCGGCCCATCGGCGGTCGGCAAGGGCACCGTTGTCCAGCATGCCAAGAACAGCGTTGACCGACTGTGGCTCTCGGTGTCGGCAACTACGCGCGACCCCCGCCCGGGAGAAGTGGACGGCGTGCACTACCGCTTTGTGACGGACGCAGAGTTCGACGATCTCATCGACGCGGGCAGAATGCTCGAATATGCTGTCGTCCACGGTAAGCACCGCTACGGAACGCCGTCAGAGCCTGTTGAGCAGGCTTTGGCCGAGGGCTTTGCACCGCTTTTGGAAATCGACCTCGACGGGGCGCGTCAAGTGCGTCAGCACGCACCGAATGCGCGTTTTGTGTTCATGGCTCCGCCCAGTTGGGACGAACTCGTTCGCCGACTCACCGGTCGCGGCACCGAAACGCCCGAGCAGATTGCCCGTCGTCTTGAAACTGCGCGCACTGAACTTGCGGCGAAGGACGAATTCGATCACGTGATAGTCAACACCGATGTTTCGGCAGCCGCTGCCGAACTAGTAGACTTGATGGGACTGTCATCAGACACCCCTAGGTGAATGTGGAGAAATTTCTTGACTGCTAACCCCGAAGGCATCACCAATCCGCCGATCGACGATCTGCTCAATGTGACGCCGTCGAAGTACGAACTCGTCATCGAAGCATCCCGCCGCGCCCGCCAGATCAATTCGTACTACGCACAGCTGCAGGACGGACTGCTGGAGAACGTCGGTCCGCTCGTGACCCCGGAAGCCGGCGAAAAGCCGCTGTCGATCGCCCTGCGCGAAATCAATGAGGGCAAGCTCGTCAGCCGTGAGGCCAGCCCCGAAGAACTCGCTCAGGAAGAAGCTCTCGCCGAAGAGTTCGACTTCAGCTTGGACCCCGACGCACTGTGAACATCGTTCTCGGCGTCACCGGGGGCATTGCCGCGTACAAAGCGGCTCATATTGTCAGGATTCTAAAAGAGGCAGGGCACAGCGTTCGCGTTGTTCCCACCGAAAGCGCCCTGCGCTTTGTCGGCGCGCCCACGTGGGAGGCGCTGTCCGGCCAAGCCGTGCAGACGGATGTCTTCACACGCGTTGAAGATGTCGAGCACGTACTCATCGGCCAAGAAGCCGACCTCGTGCTCATTGCACCGGCAACGGCAGACAGCCTGGCGCGCATCCGCGCCGGCATTGCCGACGATCTTCTGACTGCCACGGTTCTGACGACCACCGCACCGGTCGTGGTTGCCCCCGCAATGCACACCGAGATGTGGTTCAACCCGGCAACCGTCGACAACGTCATCGTTCTGCGCAGTCGCGGAGTGCACGTCCTGGAACCTGCTTCCGGTCGCCTGACCGGAGCGGACTCCGGTCCCGGACGGCTGCCGGAACCGCAGGAGATCGTCGACTTCGCCCTGTCCGTCCACCGCGAAGCCGCTGCCCAATCAGCCAGCGGACTCCTTGCCGGGCGCCGAGTGTTCATCAGCGCCGGCGGCACCCGCGAACCACTCGACCCGGTGCGCTTCCTGGGCAATCGGTCATCCGGCAAACAGGGCGCAGCGCTTGCTGCCGCAGCCCACAGGGCCGGCGCTGAGGTTTGTTTGGCGTCGGCCAATATCGATTCGTCGATCCTTGCGTCCCTGCCGACCGGCATTGACATTCGGGAAGTCGAAACGACAGCACAGCTGGAAAGCGTGTGCCGCGAGCAGGCCGCCCAAGCAGACATCGTCATCATGGCAGCCGCTGTGGCGGACTACCGTCCGGCCCAGACGGCAGGCCACAAGATGAAAAAAGACGGCGATGCCGGTCTGACCATCGAACTCGTGCAGAACCCCGACATCCTCGCCGGTCTTGTTGAAAATCGGCGCGAAGGCCAGACCATCGTCGGCTTTGCCGCGGAAACGGGCAGCCCGGAAACTTCTGCCGCGGAAATGGCTCGGCAGAAGATCGTGCGCAAGCGCTGCGACCTTTTGGTTTTCAACGATGTGTCCGGCGGCAAGACCTTCGGCCACGACACCACGAGCGTCGAAGTGCTCGCCCTGACCGACACGGGGGCTGTGGGGCTCGGAGACTTCACCGGAGACAAGGCCGATGTGTCGGTTTCTGTCATGGACACGATCGCCAAGCACGCGGTCGAATAGGATTGAAGCGTGTCTGAACTTCGTCAATTCACCTCTGAATCCGTAACTGAGGGCCACCCGGACAAGATCTGCGATCAGATCAGCGATGCCGTGCTCGATGCCCTTCTCGAACAGGACCGTCGGGCCCGCGTGGCCGTCGAAACGATGGTCACCACCGGCCTGGTGCACGTCGCCGGCGAGGTGACAACCTCTGGCTACGCTGACATTGCGCAGCTGGTGCGCGACGTCATCACCGACATCGGCTACGACTCTTCAGCGAAGGGCTTTGACGGGCACACCTGCGGTGTTTCCCTGTCGATCGGCGCCCAGTCGAACGACATCTCGTCGGGTGTGACGCGCTCCCTCGAAGCGCGGTCGGGCACAACGGACCTGTACAGCGCTCTGGGTGCTGGCGACCAGGGCCTCATGTTCGGCTACGCGGACAATTCGACGCCCACTCTCATGCCTACGCCCATCTACTGGTCGCATCGTCTGACCGAACGACTCACCGCAGTCCGCAAGTCCGGCACTCTGCCCTATCTGCGGCCCGATGGAAAATCCCAGGTCACGGTCGGCTACGACGGCGACGCGGCGGTGTCTGTCGAAGCTGTTGTCCTGTCTACACAGCATGACGAGACTGTCACACACGCCGAGCTCGCCCAGGACATCCGCACGCACGTGGTCGATCCCGTGCTGGAAGAATCCGGTCTTGACACCACTAAGACCAACTACTTCATCAACCCCGCCGGGCCGTTCATCACCGGCGGCCCCATGGGGGATGCCGGTCTGACCGGGCGGAAGATCATCGTGGACACCTACGGCGGCTTTGCCCGGCACGGCGGCGGTGCGTTCTCCGGCAAGGACCCCTCGAAAGTCGACCGCTCCGGTGCCTACGCAACCCGCTGGGTGGCCAAGAACCTCGTCGCCGCCGGCCTGGCCGACCGCGCCGAAGTCCAGGTCGCCTATGCAATCGGCGCTGCAAGTCCCGTCGGCCTGTACGTCGAGACCTTCGGCACCAGCACGGTTGACCCGGTGAAGTTGGCTGACGCGGTTCGGGGCGTCTTCGACCTGCGGCCGGCGGCTATTATCGACGAACTCGACCTCAACCGGCCCATTTACCGCAAAACCTCGACCTACGGCCACTTCGGTCGCGAAGACTCCGACTTCACGTGGGAGAACACCGACCGCGCCGATGCTCTGAAGTCCTATTTCAGCTGAGCGCTGTGGACGACGCTCAGCTGTTCACAGACGCTGAGGAGCCTCGTTTGAGGATCCGCGGCGGTGCACAGCCTGCGGCGGACCGTCCCGTGGCGCGCGTCCTGTTGGAATCACCGCTTCCGCACCTGGATCGGCTGTTCGACTACGCGGTGACCGAAGAGCAGGAAGCCGAGGCGGTCGTCGGTGCTCGCGTCCGCGTCCGGTTCTCTGGGCGCAGGCTGTCGGGTTTCATTGTGCAGCGCACAGATACGACCGATGTCGACGGCGAGCTTGCGCCGCTGGCCTCTGTTGTTTCGCCGCTGCCTGTGCTGGGTGAGCAGCTGTACGGCCTGTGCACGGCTGTTGCCGCGCGCTTTGCCGGAACAACGGCCGATGTTGTCAGACTGGGTGTGCCCGCACGCCACGCCAGGGGCGAAAAGAGCGTTCTGAAATCTGCTCCCGGTGATCCAGCACTGGCAGCTGAGGCCGCCCGCGCCGTTTCGGAGTCGACACAGGCCGACACGGCCCCAGCTGCAGAAGCCGATTTCCTTGCGGCACTGCATTCGTGGGCTGAGAACGCGGGTTCGTCTGAGTCGTCTGAGTTCCCACCGGGCCCGCGTGGTGCCTACACGGTGCTTCCGGGAGATTCCGGAGGTCTCGATTGGGTGCGCTTCGGGCTTGAGGCTGCTGCCGGGGTGATTGCCGCGGGGCGGACCGTGCTGTGGCTCGTCCCGGACTACCGGGAACTCGAAGCCGTCAAGCGTCGGCTCGGGAGGCTTGCTGAGTTCACTTCTGTTCTCAGCGCTGACCAGGGTCCAGAAGCACGATGGGCCGCGTGGGTTCGCGTGCTGACCGGACGGTCGCGCATGGTTCTGGGCACACAGGCGGCAGCCTTTGCACCCCTGCAGGACCTCGGGCTCATTCAGATGTTCGACGACGGCAATGACTCTTATCTTTTTGGGCGCGCACCGTACGTTCATGCGCGCTTTGTGTTGCAGGAGAGGGTCCGTCAATCCGGTGCCGCTTTGCTGTTTGTTGACCGCACGCGCACAGTCGACGTGCAGTTCCTCATCGACTCCGGCTGGGTGGGGCAGCTGCAGACTTCTCGCCAGGAGCGACGCGACGGTGCCCCGGTAGTCTTCTGCCCGCAGACTCAGCGCAGCGTCAGTGACCTGACCCAGCTGCCGGATGCGGTCTTCAGCGTCATCCGCGCTGCGCTGGGGCGTGCGAAAAGCGATGCCGCTGTTGGGCCTGTGCTCGTGCAGGTTCCGCGGACCGGCTATTCGACGTTTCTGACGTGTGCGGCGTGCCGCAGTCCTGCTCTCTGCCCGTCGTGCGAAGCCCCGCTGAGTGCGGCGGGGCCGGAGGGCCCCTTCGCCTGCTCGCGCTGCGGGTGGCACATCGAGCACCTGTCCTGCCGCAGTTGCCGCAGTCGGCGCTTCAGCTTCCACAGCGCCGGTCTCGACGGCATTCACGCGCAGCTCGGCCGGGCATTTCCCGGCTTCAGCGTTGTGCGCTCCGGCGGCAGCAGAGTGTTTTCCCGGCTTGACGATCCTGCTGACATCGTTGTTGCCTCGACGGGTGCCGAGCCTTATGTGGATGGCGGATACGCGGCAGCGGTTCTTCTTGACACGCTGTGGCCCGGTCCGGTTCTCAGGGCGACAGACAGGGCAATTGCCCGGCGCATGCGGGCCGCGGGCATGGTTCGCTCGTCTCGCGCAGGCGGTCGGGTGCTCATACTCGACGACGATCCCGATGTTGTGCGGACCCTGACCCGCTGGGATCCCGATGTCTACGCTGCAGCGGAAGCCGCCGATCGAACGCAGGCCGGCTTCCCGCCGGCCTGGCGAACAGCCGAGGTGACAGGTGCCCGCAGCGCGGTCGAAGACGTTTCAGAAGCCTGCTGTGATCAGTTCGGCGCACGCCTGTACGAACTGCGCGACGGCCCGCCTCGTTCCCGCTTCACCCGACCCGGTGACGATGTCGATGAGTCCGTCGTCACCGCGGTTATCGGCATTCCGGCCGCAACCGGCAACACCCTGTCTGAGCACTTGGCCGCCGAAACCGCAGCCCGGTCCATGCGGGGTGACGCGCAGATTCGCGTCCGCATGGACGATCCCGACGCTCTGTGACAGCTGCCGCCCACTAGACTGAGCGGCGTGAGAATCCTGTTTGCCGGCACCCCGGAACCCGCTGTTCCCTCCTTGCGCGCGGTGGCCTCGCAGCACAGCGTGGCAGCCGTGCTCACCCGTCCCGATGCACCCCTTGGGCGCAAACGCGTTCTGACGCCCAGTCCGGTCAAGATCGCCGCACAGGAACTCGGCCTGCCCGTCATTGAGGCCAGCCGCCTGGTCGGCGACGCCGTCACGCAGATCGAAGAACTCGAAGTCGATGCCGTGGCAGTCGTCGCCTACGGAGCGCTGGCCGGCCCCCGATCTCTCGCGGCCGCCCGCCTGGGCTGGTACAACCTGCACTTTTCGCTGCTGCCCGACTATCGGGGCGCCGCTCCCGTGCAGCGTGCTCTCATCGACGGGCACACCTCTTCCGGTGTCACCGTGTTTCGGCTTGATGAGGGTATGGACACCGGCGATATTGTCAGTGCCCTCGAACTGCCGCTCGACCACGCTGACGCAGGTGCAGCCCTTGTCGACTACGCGGACAGGGGAGCGGCGGTTCTGGCTGATGCGCTCACAGCCGTGGAAAACGGCACCGCACAGTTCACCCCTCAGCCGCATGAGGGCACACTCGCACCCAAGATCACCGCCGCTGATGCCCACCTGGACTTCCGGCGCCCAGCCGAACAGCTCATCGCACGCTCCCGCGGCACCTCGCCGGCTCCGGGACCGTGGAGCACAATCAACGGCAAGAGAGCCAAACTGGGTCCGCTCCAAGCCGCAGACGGCGCACTCGAACCGGGACGGGTCGCCAGTGCTGACGGCGGCATGCTCATCGGCACCGGCAGCCATCCCGTATTCGCCCCGACTGTCCAGCCGTTCGGCAAGCAGCGCATGGCCGCAGCTGACTTCCTGCGCGGCAACCCGGATGTTCGCTTTGACCTGGGAGACGTTGAATGAGTCGCCCCGACGCTCGTCGCAGCCGAGGGAGGAACAACCGACAGAAGGCAAATCTCGCCCGCATTCTCGCCTGGGAGGTGCTCGTCGCCGTAGACGAAGACGACGCCTATGCAAACCTCCTGCTGCCGCGCAAGATTGAGCGCACGCGCCTGCGGGCAGACGACGCCGCCCTGGCTACTGAACTGACCTACGGCACACTGCGAGCCCGCGGCCTGTACGACGCGATCATCGCCGAAGCCGCATCCCGAAAAGTCGACAGCCTTGAAGCGCCCGTGGTCAATGCCATGCGGATGGGCGCACACCAGCTTTTGGCAATGCGCGTTCCCGACCACGCGGCGGTCGGCGAAACAGTCGCCGTCATCAAACAGTCGCTGCCGAGGGCGGCAGGCATCGTCAACGCCGTCCTGCGTCGGATCGGTGAGCGCAGCTATGACGACTGGCTTGCGGCAGTCAGTGCGGGCCTGGCCGAAACACAGGCGAAATCCCTGCGGTACTCTCACCCGGCCTGGATTGTCACCGCCCTTGAAGAGGCGCTCACCGCTCACGGGCGCAGCGCATCCGAAATCGATCTGCTGCTGCAATCGCACAACGTTCCCGCCCCCGTTGTGCTGACCGCGCTGCCCGGCCTTGATCGCAGCGAACTTCCCGGAACGCCGACCGAACTGTCGCCCCTGGGCGCTGTTCTCGACCGCGGCGACCCGGGAAACCTCGAAGCGGTGCGCGCCGGGCGCGCCCGCGTGCAAGACGAAGGCTCGCAGCTGACAGCGCTCACACTGCTCGAAGCCACCGCCCCAGACGGGGAATGGCTGGACATGTGCGCAGGTCCCGGGGGCAAAACCGCTGTGCTGGCGGCAACGGCAGCACAGCGGAACACACCCGTGACAGCGCTCGACGCCTCCGGGCACCGAGCCGACCTCGTGGTAGACAGCACGCGCGCTTTTGCTGACACGGTCGAAGTCTTCAAAGCCGACGGGCGGGAATTCGCCGAGGCCTACCCCGGGGACTTCACCCGGGTTCTCGTTGACGTTCCATGCTCCGGTCTGGGTGCGCTGCGGCGCAGGCCGGAAGCGCGGTGGCGGCGCAGCGCCGAAGACGTGCAGACACTGCGGCCGCTGCAGGACGAACTGCTTCGTGCGGCGTGGCAGGCGTGTGCGCCCGGCGGGGTCATCGCATACTCCACGTGCTCACCCCACCGACACGAAACCCTTGACGTGGTCCGCGCCTTCGCCGAAAACACTCCCGAGGCCCAGATTCTCAACACACCCGACCGCCTGGCCCAGGTGACGCGACAGCCTGCCGAAAGCTTCGCATCGTCCGCCGTGGGCGACGGCACAGCAGCCCAGCTGTGGCCTCACGTGCACGAAACCGACGGCATGTTCGTCTGCCTCATCCGCCGTCCAGCCTGAGAGGACACCCGTGCCGATTTCCATCAACCCCAGCATCCTGTCCTGTGACTTCGCCCAGTTCGATCGCGAACTGGCCCGAATCGCCGATGCCGACATGGCGCACGTCGACGTCATGGACAACCACTTCGTGCCCAACCTCACCTTCGGTCCGCCCGTTGTAGAGCGGATCCAGGCCGTTTCGCCCATCCCGTTGGACATGCACCTCATGATCGCCGATGCCGACAGGCACGCCCCGGTCTACGCCGAAATGGGCTGTGAGTCAGTGACCTTCCACCTGGAAGCATCGGCTGCTCCGGTGCGCACCGCCCGCGAACTTCGACGTTTGGGCGCGAAGGCATCCGTCGCAGTCAAACCGGCCACCCCGGTCGAACCGCTCATCGACCTGCTCGGAGAGTTCGATCAGGTGCTCATCATGACCGTTGAGCCGGGCTTCGGCGGACAGAAGTTTCTCGACGTGTGCCTGCCGAAGATCCAGCGGATCCGCGATGCGATCTCGGCGGCCAATCTCGAACTGACAGTTCAGGTCGACGGGGGAATCTCGGAGCAGACCATAGGCCGTGCCGCAGAGGCCGGGGCGGATGTCTTCGTGGCCGGCTCAGCCGTATACGGTGCCGACAGCCCGGCCGCGCAGATTGCGTGTCTGCGCGAACTTGCGGGAGAGCACGCTTGCTGACAGACCTCTTCGGAATCCTCAACACGCCCGCCTTCTGGCTGGCGGGCAAGGCCGTCCCGTGGTCAGACCTCATCGGCAATGTCTTCGCCCTGCTGACGGTGGGCCTTGCGCTCAAACGCAGCGTGTGGTCCTGGCCGGTGCAGATTCTGGGTTCCCTGCTTCTGCTCAGCGCGTCCCTGTCAGCGCACCTGGGAGGCAACGCCAGCCGCCAGGTGGTCATCATCGCCGCAGCCGTGTGGGGGTGGAGCACGTGGCAGAAGTCGAAGAGCGAAACCGGCTCGATTGAGGTTCGCTGGGCAACGTGGAAAGAGCGCGCTGTTTTCCTTGCCGCGCTCATTGTGGGCACCGCTGTTTTCGGCACCGTGCTGAAACTGGGGGACTGGTCCTGGAACCCCTATCCGGACGCGTACATCTTCATCGGCTCGCTCGCTGCGATGTACGCGCAGGGCAGGGCGATCGTCGAATTCTGGTTCGTGTGGTTGGCTGTCGACCTCGTGGGAATCCCGCTGGCCGTTATGGGCGGACTGCTCTTTTCCGGGATCGTCTACTTCATCTTCCTCATCATGGTGCTCATGGGCATGCGCGACTGGGCCAAGCGGTCAAGGCAGACAATATCGTCGCCGTCATCGGCCGCTGCCACAATCCACGGTGACGAGGCCGTCTGAGCCGAGGGCACCTCGGGTGTGAGCAGCTGTGATTCTCGCACAGCGAGCCGCGGCACATACGGCACGAGGCGTGTACTAATCTGACAGCGTGAAGACCTTTGACGAGCTTTTTGCCGAATTGAAGAACAAGGCGCAGACCCGCCCGGAAGGGTCCTCGACCGTGGCCGAACTCGACGCCGGAGTGCACCAGATCGGAAAGAAGGTCGTCGAAGAGGCCGCCGAGGTGTGGATGGCCGCCGAATACCAGTCCGACAGCGAACTGGCCGAAGAGATCTCCCAGGCGATCTACCACCTGCAGGTCATGATGCTCGCACGCGGACTGACCCCCGAAGACATCTACCGGTACCTGTAAGGAAGGCCCCGTGCTCAGAGTCGCAGTCCCGAACAAGGGATCCCTGTCAGAAAAAGCCACGGAAATGCTCCGCGCCGCAGGCTATTCGCTGCGGTCGAACGCGAAGACGCTGGCCCACACTGACAACGTCAACGAAATCGAGTTCTTCTACCTGCGTCCGCGCGACATCGCGGTGTACATCGGGCGAGGAATCCTTGACATCGGCATCACCGGCCGTGATCTCCTGCTCGAATCCGGTGCGGAAGCCAAAGAGATCATGTCGCTTGGCTTCGGCGCCTCGCGATTCCACTACGCCGGCCCGGCCGGTGCTTTTGCCAACACGCGCGAACTGGACGGCAAGAGCATTGCGACCTCGTACCCGGAACTCGTTGAGCAGGACCTCGCCCAGCGGGGCATGAGCGCCTCGATCGTGCCGCTGGACGGTGCTGTCGAAGTGTCGATCCAACTGGGTGTTGCCGACGCGATCGCAGATGTTGTCGAAACCGGCACCACCCTGCGGGCTGCGGGACTGGAGACAATAGGGGAGCCGATTCTGCGCTCCGAGGGAGTGCTCATAGGTCGGGACGGACCGCCGCGCGAAGCAGAAGACCCCGAGCAGATCGAACTCAGAACCGATATTCTGCTGCGCCGCCTGGAAAGCGTCATCGTCGCCCGCGACTACGTGCTCATCGACTACGACGTCGCCGAAGAAAACCTCGAAGCGGCCATCAGCATCACCCCGGGCTTCGAAAGCCCAACCGTTTCGACCCTGCACGACCGCGGCTGGTTCGCCGTGCGGGCCATGGTGCCCTCGGCTGAACAGCACACTCTCATGGACAAGCTCTACAGCGTTGGCGCGCGGGCGATCCTCGTCAGCCGCATCGACGCCTGTCGTATCTGATATCGGCCGTCAGCACCGACGCCGACGGCTGCCACACCAGGAAGGACTGACATGTCGCAAGGACCACTCAACGGCTACACCGTCGTAGACCTATCCCGCGCTTTGGCCGGCCCTCACGCAGGCCAGATCTTCGGTGACCTCGGCGCGCGGGTCATCAAAGTGGAAAACCCCGCCAGCGGTGATGACACCCGCAGCTGGGGACCGCAGTACGTGGGTCCCGAAGACCAAAAGCAGGCCACGTACTTCCTGGCGTGCAACCGGAATAAGGAATCCATCGCGTTGGATCTCAAAAGCGAGGACGGCCAGCACGTCCTCGAAGAGCTGATCAAGCGCGCAGACGTTCTCATCGAGAACTTCCGCACCGGGGTTATGGATCGTCTGGGCTTCTCCACGCAGCGCTGTCTGGAGCTCAACCCACGCCTTGTGATCCTGTCCATCACCGGTTTCGGCCACGACGGTCCCGAAGGCGGCCGTGCCGGCTATGACCAGATCGCCCAGGGCGAGGCGGGGCTCATGTCGGTCACGGGTTCGGGCCCGGACGACTTCCAGCGGGTCGGCGTGCCGATCGGCGACCTCCTGGGCGGCATCAACGGAACCCTCGGAGTCCTGGCGGCTCTGCTTGAGCGCGAAAGGACCGGCAGGGGCAAGATCGTGCGCACCTCGCTCATTGCGGGAATTGTCGGCGTGCACGCCTTCCAGGCCACTTCGCAGCTCGTCGGCGGTGTGACACCCAAACCCAACGGCAACCACCACCCGGCGCTGTCGCCCTACGGCCTCTTCCGCTGCAAGGGCGGCGAGGGAGGTGCGGTCCAGATGTCGGTGGGCAACCAGTCGCTGTGGCAGAAGTTCTGCAGCGCCTTCGGCCTTGACCCCGAAGCTGAGGGCATGGCCGACAACGACGCGCGCGTGAAGAATCGCGAAGCCGTGACAGCTGCCGTTGAAGGCGCTTTTGCGGACCTCGATTCCGCAGAAGCCCTCGCGAAGCTCAGCGAGGCGGGAATTCCCGCCGGTGTCGTCCGCACGATTGACGAAGTCTACAGCTGGGATCAGGCGCTCTCACAGGGCCTGAAGATCACCGTCGACCACCCGGTTGTCGGCGACATGGACCTGGCAGGGCCGGTGCTGCGCTTCTTCGACGGAGGCGAAGCCGGCGAAGTCGAAACGACGTTCGCCGACCACAAAGCACCTCCTGTCCTCAACGCCGACTCCGAGGCCATCCGCGCCTGGTTGGACGGTGAATCATGACCAAGCGCTACTCCGCTCGCGAACTCATTGAACTCGTCGTCGATGAGGGAACATTCGAATCCTGGGACACCGAACCGATCACACCGGCGGCCGGGATCTCCGAAGAATACGCGGCTGAACTTGCCGCAGCCTCCGAAAAATCCGGGGCTGACGAAGCGATCCTCACCGGCGAAGGCCGTGTGCGCGGTCGTCGCGTGGCCATTGTGGCCAGCGAGTTCCGCTTTCTTGCCGGTTCAATCGGCATTGCCGCAGCTGAGCGCCTGACTGCCGCCGTCGAGCGGGCGACAGCCGAGGGCCTGCCGCTGTTGGCTGGGCCCGCTTCCGGCGGTACGCGCATGCAGGAGGGTACGGTCGCCTTCCTGTCGATGGTGAAGATCACCGCCGCAGTCAACGATCACCGCAAAGCCGGTCTGCCGATCCTCGTGTACCTGCGCCACCCCACCACGGGCGGAGTGTTCGCATCGTGGGGTTCACTCGGCCACTTCTCAGTCGCCGAACCGGGCGCGCTCGTGGGCTTTCTCGGCCCGCGCGTGTACGAAGAGCTCTACGGTGAGCCCTTCCCAACCAACGTGCAGACCGGCGACAACCTCCACCGGCGCGGCCTGGTGGATGCCGTCATGGGGCCTGAGCGGCTGGCAGAAACCGCAGCGAAAGCCCTCGACGTCCTCATGGGCGCACTCGAGGTTCCGGCCCCGGTGGACAATCCCGACACCTCGCCCGACCCGATGCCCAGCGGCACCAACGCGTGGGACATCATCACCGCCTCGCGCGATGACAACCGTCCCGGAGTACGCGAACTGCTGCGCTACGGGGCGCGCAATGTGCTGCCGCTGAACGGAACCGGTCAGGGTGAGAAGGACCGCGGCATGATTCTTGCGCTGGCCACGTTCGGTTCGGCCCCCTGCATTGTGCTGGGACAGGACCGCCGCGGACAGCGCAAATACGAGCCCATGGGCCCGGCGGCCCTGCGGGAGGCTCGCCGCGGTATGCGCCTGGCTGATGAACTGCACATTCCGCTGGTCACCGTCATCGACACCCCGGGTGCGGCTCTGTCCAAGGATGCTGAAGAAGGCGGCCTCGCCGGTGAAATCGCCCGGTCTCTGTCCGATCTCATTGCCCTGAAAGCACCGACGGTGTCGGTCATCCTCGGTGAGGGATCCGGCGGCGGAGCCTTGGCTCTCATCCCCGCCGATCGCGTGCTCAGCGCAGAAAACGGCTGGCTGTCTCCGCTGCCGCCAGAAGGCGCTTCGGCAATCGTGCACCGGACAAAGGACTACGCCGCTGACATGGCACAGGCCCAGCAGGTGCACTGCGAAAAGCTCGTTGAACACGGAATCGTCGACAGAGTCATCGCCGAGAAGCCCAACGCCGCTGCCGAACCGCGTGAATTCTCCGAGCGCGTGGCTCAGACGCTGGAATACGAAATCATCAACCTCATGCGCGTCCATCCTTCGCGCCGCCGCTACCAGCGGATCGACCGCTACCGAAAGCTGGGTGTGTAATGCCTGCCGTGCGCATCATTCCGTGCCTTGACGTTGACGGCGGGCGTGTCGTCAAGGGTGTGAACTTCAAGGGTCTGCAGGACGTGGGCGACCCGGTTGAACTCGCTGCCCGCTACGGCGACGGCGGAGCAGACGAACTGACGTTCCTCGACATCGGAGCTTCCAGTTCGAACCGCGAAACCCTGTACGACGCGGTCAAGAAGACCGCTGAACAGGTTTTCATTCCGCTGACCGTCGGCGGGGGAGTCCGCACCGCCGAAGACGTCGATCGGCTGCTGCGCTGTGGAGCTGACAAAGCGTCGATCAACACCGCCGCCATCGCCCGGCCCGAGGTGATCGGCGAGATCGTCGACCGCTTCGGTTCGCAGGTTCTCGTGTTGTCTGCCGATGTGCGCCGCGGCGAAACCGCCTCTGGCTATGAGGTCACAACCCACGGCGGCAAGAAGGGAACGGGCCTGGACGCGCTTGAGTGGGTACGCGAAGCCCAGGAGCGCGGCGTGGGCGAAGTCCTGCTGAACTCCATGGACGCCGACGGCACCAAGGAGGGCTTCGATCTCGAACTCATTCGCCACGTGCGCCCGCATATCACGGTTCCGCTCATCGCATCCGGTGGTGCAGGCAAGCTCGAGCACTTCGCACCCGCCGTGCGAGCCGGAGCAGATGCGGTTTTGGCCGCCTCGGTCTTCCACTACGGAACATTCACAATTGCCGATGTGAAAGACGCTCTGCGCACAGAGGGCATCGAAGTTCGATGACCGACGTTTGGGGACCCGACGACCTGCGCTATGGCGCCGATGGTCTTCTGCCTGCCGTCGTTCAGGAGTACGACACTCGCGAAGTGCTCATGCTCGCCTGGGTCGATGCCGAGGCGGTGCGCCGCACACTGGCCACGGGAAGAGCCACGTACTGGTCGCGTTCCCGCGCGGAGTACTGGGTGAAGGGCGAAACCTCTGGCCACGCACAGCAGGTCGTACGAGTCAGCCACGACTGTGACGGTGACACGGTTCTGTACGAAGTGCGCCAGACGGGGGCTGCCTGCCACACGAACACGCCGTCGTGCTTTTCTGACAGGAGGATGGATGATCACGCCGCTCAGTGAATTCCGCGAACTCGGCAAACATCACCGGGTCGTTCCCGTCACCGCGAAAGTTCTCGGCGACGGGGAAACCCCGATGTCGATCTACCGGGCTGTTGCCCACGGCCGCCCGGGCGCGTTCCTGCTGGAATCAGCTTCGCAGGGATCCTGGCAGCGCTACTCCTTTGTGGGACGCAGCCCCCTGTCGACGCTGACCGCACAGCGCGGCGGCGAACTGACCTGGCACGGCACGGTCCCCGCGGGTGCACCGACAGGCGGCGATCCGCTGGAGGGCATTTCGCACGTGCTCAGTCTGCTCAAGAGCCCGCCCCCGGTTGATCTGCCTCCGATGACATCGTCGCTTGTGGGCTACATCGGCTGGGACGCGGTCCGTCGCTTTGAAAAGCTCGCCGATGGTCCGCACGCCGTCTCGAACATCCCCGAGATCCACCTGTCGATCCCCGGTGACGTCGTGGTGTTCGACCACTACACCGCAGAAATCACTCTCGTGGCCAACGTGCTCAACGCCGACGGATCCCCTGAGCGGATCGAGCAGGCCTACGAGAACGGGCGCAGCAGGATCGACGCCATGCTGCACGATCTCAACTCCCCGCGCACACCGGTCATTTCAACACTCGACTGGCCGGAGCCGACAGTGCGATCGCACACGGAGCACGAAGACTTCCTCACCACCGTCGAAGCCGCAAAAGAGCACATCCGCCGCGGCGACGTGTTCCAAGTTGTGCCCGGACAGCGCTTCGAAAGCGACACCTCGGCATCGGCGCTCGACATCTACCGCGTGCTGCGGCGAACCAACCCCAGCTCGTACATGTACCTGCTCGACATCGAAAACTCCGAGGGCGAGCCGTTCAGCGTCATAGGCTCGTCACCCGAGGCGCTCGTGACCGTGAAGGACCGAGAAGTCCTCACACATCCGATTGCAGGTTCGCGCCCCCGGGGCAAGACCGAAGCCGAAGACCGGCGGCTGGCCGAAGAGCTCATCGGCGATGCGAAAGAGCGCTCCGAACACGTCATGCTGGTAGATCTGGCGCGCAACGACCTTGCAAAAGTGTGTCGGCCGGGAACTGTGGACGTCGCAGAGTTCATGGAAATCGCACGCTACAGCCACATCATGCACATCGAATCGACCGTGACCGGCACACTGCGCGACGGCGTCGACTGCATGGACGTCATCCGCGCGGCATTTCCAGCGGGCACGCTTTCGGGTGCGCCGAAGCCCCGGGCGCTGCAGCTGATCGACGAACTCGAACCGGTCGGACGCGGACTGTACGGCGGTGTTGTCGGCTACTTGTCGTTCGCCGGGGACCTCGACATGGCAATCGCCATTCGCACAGGAGTCCTCAAGGACGGCGTCATTGCCGTCTACGCTGGGGCCGGTGTGGTTGCTGACTCTGCACCGGAAGCCGAGTATCAGGAAACGCGCTCCAAGGCCGCATCCGTGCTCAATTCGGCCGCTGCCGCGCAGACGCTGCGGGCAGCAGGCTCAGCGGAATACCTCGAAGGACGCGAGGAGCGCGCATGACCCGCGGCCGGTCCGTTCTTCTGCTGCTGGTGATCGCCGGGATCCTGTGGTTCATTTCGACGCGTGAACTCGTGATGCTGACTCCAGCGGGCAGCACCGGTCCGGTAGGTGTGGCCAATGGGGAACCCGCCGCCTCCGAAGGCGGGGGTTCGCCCGTCCTTGCAGCACAGGCGGCGGCATTTGCGGTCACGGCTCTGCTGCTGGCGATGCTGGGCACGCTCGGCCGCAGAATCACCGGCATCCTCATGGTGCTGTTGGGGTTCGGCTACGCCGGTGCGAGCCTTGGCATCGCGCTTGGCCAAGATGCCACACCCTGGGCGTGGACGGCCGTGGTGGCCGGCTTGGCAGCGGCTGCCGCCGCGGGGTTTGTCGGCTTCGGCCGCGATCAATGGCGCACCAGCCAGAAATTCGAACGAGCGGGAACCGCTGAGGGTGAAGCCCATCCTGACGACGACCCAGCCGCCGCCTGGGACGCGCTGTCGCGGGGAGAAGACCCTGACGACATCAGATGATCTGCCGACAGTGGCGAGCCGATTGTCAGCGACTCGGCCTTTCGTGAGAGAATCCTGACAGCAGAATGAAGGAGCACAATGTCTAAGACCAAGTACCGCAACGGAGCCCCCGACCTCGACAAGTCGAGCATCGACTACGAAGCAATTCAGGACCCTGGCCACATGCACTCCGTAGGCGCGTGGATCGGCGTCATCCTCGTGTTCGTCGGTGTTGCCGTCGCCGGCATCGGCACCCTCATCGTCAACACCAGCGGCTGGGCGCTGTTCTTCGTCGGCTGTGCAGTCGTCGTGCTCGGCGCGGTTGTCGGCCCGGTCCTGGTCAAGGCCGGCCTTGGACCGAAGATTCACCGCAACACCCTGCAGCGTTGACAGTCCTCGGTGACATCATCGACGGGGTTCGCGAGGACCTCGAAGAACGCCGCGCTCGTGTCGACCTCGAGCAGATAAAAGAGCGCGCAGCGGCAGCAGCCCCTGCGCGCTCTTTTGCGCCGGAGCAGTTCGGGCTGATCTGCGAAGTCAAGCGCTCGTCGCCCTCCAAGGGCGCACTGGCCGACATTGCCGACCCGTCTGAGCTCGCCGCGGCCTATGAATCCGGGGGAGCGGCAGCCATTTCGGTGCTGACGGAAGAGCGCGGCTTCGGCGGCAGCCTGGCGGACTTCGCAGCCGTGCGCGCCCGCGTGGACGTTCCGCTGCTGCGCAAGGACTTCATGGTCGACGAATACCAGGTGTACGAGGCCCGGGCCTACGGCGCAGACATCATCCTGCTGATCGTCGCAGCCCTCGATGACTCCCAGATGCGCCGCCTGTACGATCTCGCACACGAACTCGGCATGGCCGTCCTCGTCGAAGCGCACACGAGCGAAGAAATCGTTCGTGCCACAGCGCTCGGCGCGAAGGTGCTCGGTGTGAACACCCGCAACCTCAAAGACCTGTCGGTCGACCCGGCCCGCTTTGCACCGCTGGCGGCGCAAGCCAGAGGGCACACGCACTTGGTCGCCGAAAGCGGTGTGGCCACGAGCGCTGAAGTCGAACTCTACGCCGCGGCGGGTGCAGACCTGGTGCTCGTCGGCGAAGCACTCGTGAAGCACGGCGACCCGCAGGCCGCGGTGGCCGAGTTCACCCGCGCTGGCCGCGCACAGCGCTGAACACCACCAGCCGCACATTCAAAGCAAGCCGCCCGCGCGCAGGCGCCTTCGGCCCCGAAACCGCGCACACAGAACGGAAGTGACTATGCCCGAAATCCCAGCAGCAGAAGCCGGTCCGTACTTCGGTGAGTTCGGCGGACGCTTCTTCCCAGAAGCCCTCGTGCCCGCTCTCGAGCAGATTGAGGAAGCCTGGCGCAAAGCCATGGTCGACCCCCAGTTCTCGGAAGAGCTGACTCGACTGCAGCTTGAGTACACGGGTCGTCCCAGCCTGCTGACGGAAGCGCCGCGCTTCGGTCAGCACTGCGGCGGGGCTCGCATCTTCCTCAAACGCGAGGACCTCAATCACACGGGCTCACACAAAATCAACAACGTGCTCGGGCAGGCTCTGCTGACGGCGCGAATGGGCAAGACGCGGGTCATAGCCGAAACCGGCGCGGGCCAGCACGGCGTGGCCGCAGCGACTGCTGCTGCGCTGTTCGGCCTTGAGTGCACCGTGTACATGGGTGAAGAAGACACTCAGCGACAGTCGCTCAACGTGGCTCGCATGCGCCTTCTCGGCGCAGAAGTGGTTCCCGTGCGCACGGGAACCCGCACCCTCAAAGACGCTATGAACGAAGCCATGCGCGACTGGGTTGCGAACGTCGAAACGACGCACTACATGATCGGCACAGTAGCCGGACCCCACCCGTTCCCCGCCATGGTGCGAAGCTTCCAGCGGGTCATTTCGGATGAAGCCCGCGAACAGATCCAGCAGCAGGCAGGCCGCCTGCCGGACGCCGTATGCGCCTGTGTGGGAGGCGGCTCGAACGCCATGGGCATCTTCGCGGCTTTCATCCGCGACGAAAACGTCCGCCTGTACGGTTTCGAAGCAGGCG
The DNA here is from genome assembly GCF_001815905.1 of Brevibacterium sp. HMSC07C04. Classification (GTDB taxonomy): domain Bacteria; phylum Actinomycetota; class Actinomycetes; order Actinomycetales; family Brevibacteriaceae; genus Brevibacterium. The sequence goes on from NZ_KV823244.1 coordinate 165,313, forward strand.
GCGACGGAGTCGACACGGGCCGTCACGCAGCTCGATTCTCCGGCGGCAGGCCGGGTGTTCTGCACGGCTCTGCCACCTACATTCTGCAGGACGAAGATGGGCAGACCCTGCCTTCGCACTCTGTGTCTGCTGGACTGGACTATCCGTCCGTGGGGCCCGAACACTCCTACCTCAACGATTCCGGGCGAGCTGAATACCGGCCGATCGTCGATGACGAAGCCATGGAGGCCTTTCGCCTGCTTGCCCGCACCGAGGGGATCATCCCCGCCATCGAAAGCTCGCACGCGCTTGCCGGCGCAATGAAAATCGGCAGGGAACTCGGAGAAGACGCTGTTATCGTCGTGAGCCTGTCAGGGCGCGGTGACAAAGACATGACCACCGCAGCCCGGTGGTTTGACTACATCGACGAAGGAGCAGTCCAGGTATGAGCACGGCTGAAGTCCTGACACAGACCAAGAATGACGGCCGGGCCGCCCTCGTGGGCTACCTGCCGGTCGGCTTCCCTGACGTTCCCGGCTCACTTGAGGCCATCGGCGAACTGGCTCGGGGTGGGGCCGACATGATTGAAATCGGCATCCCGTACACCGATCCCGGGATGGACGGACCGGTCATCCAGCGGGCAGCCGATGTTGCCCTGCGCGGCGGCGTGCGCGTTTCCGATTCGCTGCGCGCTGTCGAAGCGGCGGCGAGCGCCGGGGCCGTTCCCGTCGTCATGAGCTACTGGAATCTGATCCTGCAGTACGGCGTCGAAGCCTACTCACGTGACCTCGCATCGGCCGGGGGCCATGGCATCATCACCCCGGATCTGCTTCCGGATGACTGCGCAGCCTGGGACGCCGCTTCGGACGCACACGGCCTTGACAGAATCTTCCTCGCCGCACCGTCCTCAACTCCCGAACGGCTCGCTCTCATCAGCTCTCGGTCGCGCGGTTTCGTCTACGCCGCTTCGACTATGGGCGTGACCGGAACCCGCGCTCAGGTGGACTCGCACGCGGAAGGCCTCGTCAGCCGCGTGCGCGAGGCCGGTGCCGAGCACGTGTGCGTGGGCCTGGGTGTGTCGAATCGCGAACAGGCCGCCGAGGTTGCCGCCTATGCTGACGGTGTGATCGTCGGCTCCGCACTGGTGCGGGCTCTCGATGAGGGCGGTTCGGCCGCGGTCGGCCGACTTGCTGAAGAACTGAGCGAAGGCACGGTCCGCTCGTGACATATCAGGCGGCTATTCCCTCACCGACGTGGCAGGGCTTTTCGTTCGGCCCTCTGACGATCCACGCCTACGCTCTGTGCATCATCGCCGGGATCTTTGTGGCCCTGTGGCTGACGAACCGCAGGTGGACTGCACGAGGCGGAGATTCCGATGACCTGTGGACGATTGCCATGTGGGCGATCCCGGCTGGCATCATCGGCGGTCGCCTCTACCACGTGTTCTCTACCCCCGACCCGTACTTCGGGCCGGGCGGCAATCCGGTCGCGGCACTCTACATCTGGAACGGCGGACTGGGCATTTGGGGCGCTGTCGCCCTGGGTGTGCTGGCTGCCTACTTTGCAGCGCGCAGGCTCGACATCCGGTTCGGGGCCTTCCTCGATGCGGCAGCTCCCGGCCTGCTCCTGGCACAGGGGATCGGACGATGGGGGAACTGGTTCAACCAGGAGCTCTTCGGCGCTCCGACCAGGCTTCCGTGGGGTCTGCAGATCGACCGGGTGCTCAACGGCCGCTCCAACCCCAACTGGCCGGATCCCGCCATCCCAGAGGGCACGCTGTTCCACCCGACGTTCCTGTACGAATCAGTCTGGAACATTCTGGGTGCTCTGCTGCTCATTTGGCTGGGCAGGCGGTTCCGCCTGGATCACGGTCAGGTGTTCTTTGCATACATCTGCTATTACACGCTCGGTCGCGTGTGGATCGAGGCGCTGCGCATCGACACCGCCGAGCACATTCTGGGCCTGCGGCTCAATGTGTGGACGTCCATCCTGGTGTTCGTGCTGGGAGCCGTTCTGCTGGCCGTGTCGCGACTTCGGCACCCCGATTTCAACCCGGACATCACCCTGAGCGGATCATCGGGTGCTCCCGACACCCAGCCGAGCGGGCCTTCGACTGAAACCTCCGCGCTGCCCCTGCAGGCCGACGGCGGCCAGGAGATCGGGTTCGGACCCGTCACGCACACACTGCCGGTGATTGCCGACCCCGAAACAGCTGAACTTCCGGTATCGGGTCGGTCGTTCGGCTACTTCGGGGCGGTCACATCGACGATTTCGATCATTCCACAGGTGCGCAAACGCGAGGATGAGCAGCGCGAAAGCTGATTGATCTGCGGTGGAGCTCTCACCGGGGACGACATTCGACTAGGGTGGAACCATGCGGCTAGCCAAGATCGTTGCGACCCTCGGACCTGCTCAGAAAACCTACGAAGACATTCGCGCCATAATCGATGCCGGAGTCGATGTCCTCCGCTTCAACTTCTCCCACGGCACTCACGCTGACCACAAACGCCTGTACGGCTGGGTGCGCGAAGCGGCAAACGACACGGGACGGCCCGTTGCGGTCCTTATGGACCTGCAGGGACCTAAGATCCGCTTGGGCACTTTTGCCGACGGCCAGAAGCACTATTTTGAACGCGGCCAGCAGTTCACAATCACAACTGAAGACGTCGAAGGAACTGTCGAGCGCATCTCGACCACGTACCAGGGCCTGCCCGGCGACGTCAGTGTGGGCGATCCTCTGCTGGTTGACGATGGCCGCGTGCGCCTGCGCGCTGTCGAAGTCGGCGAAACCGACATCCTGGTCGAAGTTGAAGTGCCCGGCTACCTGTCTGACCACAAGGGCGTCAACCTGCCCGGTGTTGCCGTTTCGGTGCCGGCGATGACCGAAAAGGACATCAAAGACCTCCGCTTCGGTCTGCGCATGGGCGTTGACTGGGTGGCACTGTCCTTTGTGCGCGACGCCGCCGACGCCGAGTACATTCGGTCAATCATGGACGACGAGGGAATTCACATCCCCGTGATCGCCAAACTGGAAAAGCCGCAGGCGGTAGAGAAGCTCGATGAGATCGTTGACGCCTTTGACGGCCTCATGGTGGCTCGCGGTGACCTGGGCGTCGAAGTGCCGCTCGAACAGGTTCCACTCGTGCAGAAAAAGGCCATTGCCAAGTGCCGCCGTGAGGCCAAACCCGTCATCGTGGCCACTCAGATGCTCGAATCGATGATCGAAGAGCCCCGGCCCACCCGTGCTGAAGCCTCGGACTGCGCCAATGCCGTGTTCGATGGAGCTGACGCGCTCATGCTCTCCGGCGAAACCTCGATCGGTCAGCACTGGCTAGACGCAGTGCGCACCATGGCGCGCATCATCGAGTCCTCCGAACAGCAGGGCCTGCACTTGGTGCCCGAATTGGGCAGCGAACCGAAGACCCGCGGCGGAGCGATCACCGCGGCGGCAGTGCAGGTCGCCCATGACCTCGACATCGACCACATGTGCGTTTTCACCCAGACGGGCGACTCGGTTCGCCGCATGTCACGGCTGCGCGCACCGCTGCAGCTTCTGGCATTCACCCCCGATGTCAAGGTGCGTCATCAGCTGGCGCTCACCTGGGGTGTCGAAACAATCCTCGTCAACGAAGTCAGCCACACTGACCAGATGGCCCGGCAGACTGACGAAATTCTGCTGGGCGAGGGCATGGCCGAAGAAGGCGACTACTGCGTCATCGTGGCGGGATCCCCACCGGGGCTGCCCGGTTCGACCAACGCTCTGCGCGTGCACAAGCTGGGGGACGCGATAAAGGGCCGCGCGCCGGCGTATCGGGACGACAATCAGATCTTCAGCCATCCCGAAGCCGGCTACGGCAAGGTCACCGAACCGGGTTTCTGATCCGCGGCCGCTTCCTCGGCGAGCTGAGCCGGAACAGCCCCGTTGTGCCCCGTGCGGAAGTGGGGCTGTTCCGGCGCCGAAGCAAAAAGTCTCGGGACATCGTTCACGCGATGTCCCGAGACTTCGTCTGTGTACCGGATGCGGGACTCGAACCCGCACATCTTGCGATAGAGCATTTTGAGTGCTCCGCGTCTACCAATTCCGCCAATCCGGCATCAGGGCAATCGTAGTGCACACCGGCGGAAGCACAAAACACGTGCCGCAGGCCCCGGCTTTCGATCACCTGCCCGGCCTGCGTACCGTTTACAGGCCAAGGCGACTACGATGGAGGCGTGTCTAACCCAGATCAAGAACATCAGCCCGTACGTCGAGTCATCGTCGCCGAAGACGAATCCGTCATTCGACTCGACATTGTTGAAATGCTTCGGGAAGTCGGCTACGACGTCGTAGGCGAAGCGGGTGACGGTGAATCAGCCGTGCGCCTTGCCGAAGAGCTCCGTCCCGACCTTGTTGTCATGGACATCAAAATGCCGAAGCTCGACGGCATTTCCGCAGCCGAGAAAATCGCCAGGGCAGGTATTGCCCCTGTCGTGCTGCTCACCGCCTTCTCACAGAAGGAACTCGTCGAGCGCGCCCGAGACGCCGGAGCTATGGCCTATGTCGTCAAGCCGTTCACAGCGGCCGACCTGATTCCCGCCCTCGAGATCGCACAGTCGCGCTACCAGGAAATGCAGGCGCTGGAATCCGAGATCGCGGACATGACCGATCGCTTTGAAACGCGCAAGCTGGTCGAACGCGCCAAGGGGCTGCTCATCTCCAGCATGGGGCTGACTGAACCGGAGGCCTTCCGCTGGATCCAGAAAACGTCGATGGACCGCCGCCTGACAATGCGCGAGGTCGCCGAAACGGTTCTCAACCAGCTCGACTCCAAGGACTGACTGAGCGGCTCTTTGCGCGTTCGGCTCAGCTCTTAGGCTGGAGCACCAGATTGGTGATCCGCACGATCGACAGCAGTCTGCCGTCGTCGTCGGTCATGCGGACTTCGTGGTTGATGATGGTCCGACCGGCGTGGATCACTTCGGCACGACCCCGGACGCGACCGCTGCGGGCGGCTTTCAGGTGAGTGGCGTTGAGGTCGACGCCGACGACGTTGGTGCCCGCGCGCAGAAAGGAATGCTGGGAGGCCAGGGTTTCTGCAAGTGCTACGTGGGCGCCGCCGTGGAACAGCCCGGCTGGCTGCTTGTTGCCCTCAACGGGCACGCTTCCGCTCAGGAAGTCGTAGCCGAGTGAGTCAATTGACATGTTCATTGCGGCCATGAGGGTGTCATCGCCGAATTGCGGATGGCCGGCGAGGATCGCCGCGTACTCGGTTTCGCTCAGTCCCGGTGCCAGTGGTGTGATCTGCTTCATGTTCCTCCTTGCTGTGGTCACTCTAGCCGATCCCAGCCGGCGGTTAGCGCAGTGGTTTTGCCGGTAGTGTGGGGGTGTGAGCACCAAGAGACTTCTTCTGATTGACGGTCATTCCCTTGCCTACCGGGCCTACTTTGCTCTGCCGCCGGAGAACTTCTCAACGGCTGACGGTCAGACCACGAACGCTGTTTTCGGCTTTGCCAGAATGCTGCTGACCGCCGTCAATTCGCTCGAACCCACTCACGTGGCCGTGGCGTTCGACCTGGGTCGGCAGACCTTTCGGCTCGAAGAGTACCCGGAGTACAAAGCCGGTCGGGCAAAGACTCCGGAGGACTTTCACGGTCAGGTGGACCTCATCAAGGACATGCTCACCGCCTTCGGCGTCCCGGTCATCACTCGGGAGGGGTACGAGGCGGATGACCTCCTGGCCTCGCTGGCTCGCCGGGGTGCGGGGGAGGGCTATGACACCCTCATCGCATCGGGTGACAAAGACTCCTTCCAGTTGGCTGATGACAACATCACAATCATGTACCCCAAACGGGGTTTCACCGATCTGCAGCACATGACGCCGCAGGCAGTGGAAGACAAGTACGGTGTCACTCCGGCGAACTACCGGGGCCTTGCCGCGCTCGTGGGCGAAAAGGCGGACAATCTGCCCGGCGTGCCCGGGGTGGGCGAGAAGACGGCCGCAAAGTGGCTGACCAAGTACGGTGACCTTCCCTCGATCATCGACAACGCTGAGGACGTCGGCGGCAAGGTCGGGCAGAGCCTGCGCGATCACATTGCGGATGTCGAACGCAACTACCGCCTCAACAGGCTCATCGACGACCTTGATATCCCGCTGGATCTTGCTGATGCAGCTCTGGGCCGCGGCAGCGCCGAAGAGATCACCGAGCTGTTCGACGCGCTCGAATTCCGTCAGCTGGCAGCAGAAATCGGGCCATTCCTCGGCGGCGGGGAAATCCCTGCGCCCACCGGGAGCGAAGCTCCCGCTCCACAGAAGACCGACAGCATCCGCGCTGTTGCGGAAGCCGCTGCTGGCTGTGTCCTGGGTGTGGACGTCGATCTCGACACGCCCGACCGCCTGGGCTTTGCCGCAGGTGACAGCGCGTGGCTTATTGACCTGAGCACTCTCAGCCCGGATGCCCAACAGCAGCTGTCGGCCCTTCTGACTGAGCATCCGCAGATTGCAATGCACGACGCCAAACCGCAGATCAAAGCTTTAGCCGACAACGGTCTTCGGGTGAGCGTGTGGACGGACACGGAGCTTGCCGCCTACCTGCTGACACCGGACGCGCGCGGCTATGACCTCGAAGAACTTGCCCAGAGCCGTGCTGGCATCGCTGCGGCTGAGCCCGACGGAAACGCCGGCACTCTGCTGGAGAACACGAATGATGAAGCAGCGGCCAGAAAGGCTTTTCTCGCATCCCGCCTGGCCCCGATTCTGCGGGAGCAGCTCGACGAGTACAGCCAGCTTGCAGTTCTCGACGACATCGAGATGCCCGCGCAGGCGGTCCTGGCAGCGATGGAGCGAATCGGCATCAACATCGACTCCACGCAGCTGCAGAACCTCATTGACGAGTTCGGGCGCGAAGCCGACCAGAGCGCCGAAGACGCCTACAGTGCCATCGGCCACACCGTGAACCTGGGTTCGCCCAAACAGCTGCAGACCGTGCTCTTCGACGAACTCGACATGCCGAAGACCAAGAAGACGAAGACCGGCTACACCACCAACGCCGATGCTCTGCACGATCTGTTCCGCAGAACCCAGCACCCTTTCTTGGAGCACCTGTTGGCTCACCGCGAACGCATCAAGCTCAAGCAGACGGTTGTGGGTCTGAAGAAGGAGATCGCTGACGACGGGCGGATTCACACCACCTACCTGCAGACGATGACCGCAACCGGCAGATTGAGCTCAAAAGACCCCAATCTGCAGAACATACCGGTCCGCACCGATTCGGGCCGGAGAATCCGCGGTGTATTCACGGCCGATGCCGATGCGGGCTTTACGGACCTTATGAGCGCTGACTATTCGCAGATCGAAATGCGGATCATGGCTCACCTGTCCGGTGACGAAGCGCTCATCGAGGCATTCCGCGCCGGTGAGGACCTGCACTCCTTCGTGGCCGGCCAGGTTTTTCAGATCCCGGTTGAGGATGTCAGTCGGCAACAGCGCGAAAAGGTCAAGGCCATGTCCTACGGGCTGGTCTACGGTTTGTCGGCCTACGGGCTGTCGAATCAGCTGGGCATCAGCCCGACCGAAGCGTCGGATCTCATGGCCGAGTACTTCTCGCGTTTCGGTGCGGTGAAGAAGTACCTTGACGGTTCGGTCGAAGAAGCTCGCCAGAGGGGCTACACCCAGACAATGTACGGTCGCCGTCGCTATCTGCCGGCACTGCAGTCCTCCAGCCGCCCACAGCGCGAAATGGCCGAGCGGGCGGCTCTCAACAGTCCTATCCAGGGAACTGCGGCGGACATTATGAAGATCGCAATGTTCCGCATTGCCGACGCCCTTGCCGAGGCGGATCTCGCCTCGCGCATTCTCCTGCAGGTGCACGATGAAGTGATTGTCGAGTGCGCCGCCGGAGAGTTCGACAGCCTCGAGAAGATTGTGGTCGATACGATGCGCGATGCCGCTGAGCTCAGCGTTCCCCTTGACGTCAATGTGGGCCGAGGGCCGGACTGGCAGTCCGCGGCTCACTGACGCGGCGCTCATGCGGCTGTGGTCTCACCCGAAAAGTGGGGCCACAGCCGTACTGAGTCACTGTGCCAAGCGGGTGGAGAAGATCGCGGTGCCGGGCATGAGCTTGCCGCGCAGGGGGGACCATCCGCCCCACGAGGTTTCGTTGTCTTCGGGCCATTCGGGTTCGGTGAGCTTTTCCAGTGTGAAGCCGGCTCCGTGGATCAGTGAGATCCAGTCGCCCAGAGTGCGGTGGTGTTCTGCGTAGACCGGATTTCCCTGTTCGTCGAGTTCGACATAGGGGGTGCGGTCGAAATAGGAGTATTCGACGCACAGGCCGTCTTCGCCGGGCAGATCAGGGAATATCCAACGCAGAGGATGGGTGACGGAGAATACCCACCGACCGCCGGGGCGCAGAACGCGCGCGGTTTCAGCAAGCACCTTTTCGGCGTCTTTGACAAAGGGGAGGGCACCGTAGGACGAAAAGGCAATGTCAAATGAGCCCGAGGGGAACGGCAGCTGGCGGGCATCTGCCAGCAGGAACGTCGGCGGGGTGGCGGAGTCGCTCAGCGGGTTTTCCCTGGAGAGTCGGGCGGCCTGTTCGAGCATGCCGGACGATACATCGCATCCGGTGACGATTCCGCCCTGTTCTGCAACCCAGCGCGAACACTGCCCGGCCCCGCAGCCGATCTCGAGCACCTGTCTGCGCGCAACATCGCCGAGCAGGTTGACGTCGTCTTCGTTAACCCCTTCTGGACACCAGATGAATTCTTTGGCACCGAGAAAAGAGCCGTGCTCGGCCAGGTAGTCCTCCGCGGAGTTGTCCCAGTAGGTGCGATTGGCCCGAACAGAGGCCTCCTCGTCGATCGGAAAGTATCCGCCGGAGATGATGCTGGGGTAGCCGTCAGACGTGCTCATACACTTCCATCCTCATTAAGCAGCGGGCTGTCTATTCTAAAGCGACTCAATGGATGTTACGCTTGATCATTGTGTAATGCTTGCGTCGCTCTGCTCGCCCGCGTACACACAATAATCTGTCCATATCAACACGAGCTCCGGACCGAGCAGCCCGCCCGGACCGGATAATCCAAATCGGAGTCCCTAACTTTATGACCACTACCACGCCGGACGCGGCGAACACCAAGCAGGTCGCTGTCGACGACATCGGATCTGCGGAAGATTTCCTCGCGGCAGTCGACGAAACCATCAAGTACTTCAACGACGGCGACATCGTTGAAGGCACAGTCGTCAAGGTTGACCGCGACGAAGTCCTGGTCGACATCGGATACAAGACGGAAGGCGTCATCCTTTCGCGCGAACTGTCGATCAAGCACGACGTCGACCCCTCTGAGGTTGTCGAAGTCGGGGATCCGATCGAAGCACTCGTGCTGACGAAGGAAGACAAAGACGGACGCCTGATGCTCTCGAAGAAGCGCGCACAGTACGAGCGCGCTTGGGGCGACATCGAAAAGATCAAGGAAGACGACGGCGTCGTCACCGGTTCGGTCATCGAAGTCGTCAAGGGCGGCCTCATCGTCGACATCGGACTGCGCGGCTTCCTGCCTGCTTCGCTTGTGGAAATGCGCCGCGTGCGCGACCTCACGCCGTACATCGGCCAGGAAGTCGAAGCCAAGATCATCGAGCTCGACAAGAACCGCAACAACGTCGTTCTGTCGCGCCGCGCATGGCTGGAAGAAACCCAGTCGGCCGTCCGCCACGACTTCCTGCAGACCCTGCAGAAGGGCCAGGTGCGCCCCGGTGTCGTGTCGTCGATCGTCAACTTCGGTGCATTCGTGGACCTGGGCGGAGTCGACGGACTCGTCCACGTGTCCGAACTGTCCTGGAAGCACATCGACCACCCCTCCGAGGTCGTCGCAGTCGGCGACGAGGTCACGGTGGAGGTTCTCGATGTCGACATGGACCGCGAACGCGTTTCACTGTCGCTCAAGGCCACCCAGGAAGACCCGTGGCAGCACTTTGCTCGGACTCACGTCATCGGCCAGATCGTGCCCGGCAAGGTCACCAAGCTCGTTCCGTTCGGTGCGTTCGTTCGCGTCGAAGACGGCATCGAAGGTCTCGTTCACATCTCCGAGCTCGCCGTTCGGCACATCGACCTGCCCGAGCAGGTCGTGTCGGTTGACGAAACCATCTATGTCAAGGTCATTGACATCGACCTGGACCGCCGCCGCATCTCGCTGTCGCTCAAGCAGGCTAACGAAGGTGTCGACCCGGACGCCGAGGAATTCCTCGACCCGGCTCTGTACGGCATGCTCCAGGAGTACGACGAAGACGGCAACTACAAGTACCCCGAAGGCTTCGACCCCGAAACCCAGGAATGGATGGAAGGCTACGAAGCACAGCGCGAAGAATGGGAGCAGCAGTATGCTGCAGCCCAGGAGCGCTGGGAAGAGCACAAGAAGCAGGTTGCGCGCGCAATCGCCGCCGACGCCGAGGCCGCCGCTCAGGCCGGCGACGACGCCGCCGGTGCGGGCGCTTCGTTCAGCACGGAAGAATCGGCTGATGACGAAGGCACCCTCGCTTCGGACGAAGCTCTCGCCGCTCTGCGCGAGAAGCTCGCAGGCAGCTGATCTCCTCTGAGATGAAGCCGCGGCCACTCCCACGGGGAGGGGCCGCGGCTTCTGCTTTCCACATCAGAAAACTCGCTCCCTGGCTGATCTACACTGCCGTCCTGGCCTGCTTGTCCGCGGTCGTCTACGCGGAGCTCTTCGGCGGCTTCGGCTCAAGAGTCTTTGCTGACAACGACGATTCGTCCCTCTTCATCTGGTGGATAGCCCACACGGCCGATGTTGTCGGCGGATGGCTGGGCAGACCCACCTTTGACAGTTCTCTGCTGTACACCACCGCAATGAACGCCCCAGACGGTGTCAACGGAGCGTGGAACACCTCGCTTGTCGGCATAGGCCTGCCGCTCGTGCCGATCACCTGGGCGTTTGGTCCGATCGTCAGCTACAACCTCGCCATCGTGTGCGCCCCGGTGGTGTCAGCCCTTGCGGCAGCGCTTCTCTGCCGACGCTTCACCGCTCATCTGCCCGCATTCTTCACCGGCGCCCTGTACGGTTTCTCCACCTACACCATCGCCCAGTCTTCGGGCCACCTGAATCTGGCCAGCGCGGCCTTCCCGCCGTTGGTGGTGCTGCTGATGCTGCTCATTGCACGCGACCGCCGTTGGACGGTGCCCTTCGGCATTGTTCTGGGCTGGCAGTTCTATATTTCAACTGAGCTGTTGGCGGGCACCTTGCTCGCAGTCCTCGTCTTCGCGGCTTCAGCAAGCATGTCGGCGTGGTCTCACGTTCGGGCCTCTGCGCCTGCTGTTGTTCGCCGAGGTGCAATCGCTGCGGTCATTGGGCTTGTCATAGCTGCGCCTCTGCTGTTCACCATGTGGTTCAGACCGAACGCTCCGCGGGAAGCCATCCGACCGCACGGGGTGTGGAACACCGATGTTCTCGATGCGGTCACCCCGGGCCACTACACCCGAATCGGCGGGGGAGCGAAGCTGCCGCGGATCGAGCCGATTGACCCCTCGGAACTTGGCGGCTACCTGAGCGCACTGTGGCTTGTACTGTGTCTTATCGCCGTCATCGTGCTGTGGAAGCGAAGCCCAGCGGCCCGCACCGCTGCCCTGACCGGGGCTGGCGTGTGGGTTCTGTCCTTGGGCTCACCGGTGCTCTTAGGCGGCGAGCAGGTGCTGCCCCTAGGGCCGTTCCGGCTGGTGGAGCTTACACCCGTGCTTGGAAATATTCTTCCGATGCGGTTGATGATCCATGTTGTGCTCGCCTGTTCTGTTCTGTCGGCGCTGGTGATGGAACGTGCGCGTGCTCTGCCGGTTCGCGCTCTGACCGGCGCTGGACTGGCCGGTGTCCTCGTATTGACAACCGCGGCCCCAGTTCCCGCGCGTGACCTCCACATCCCCGCGTTCTACACCCAGTCGATTCACGACACGATCCCAGCAGGATCGCTGGTCAAAACACTTCCCAGACCGCGGGCCTGGGCCTATCCTCGGGCAGACGAGGCGATGGTCTGGCAGGCCGTGTCCGGTATGCACTACCGCGAGGCCGGGGGCTACTTCATCGGCGGGCGCGACGACGCACCCGTAACCTATGCCGCGCCCGCCGATTCGCTGGATATCCTCCTAGAAGAAAAGCGCGGCGGTCCTGTGCCGAGTGCTGCAGAACTGCAAGACGGAGTCAGAGAGCTGTGCGGCGGGGGAGTTGACTACATCCTCATTGCCGACGACGGCTTCTACCTGCCGCAGTCAGCCCCGGACATCGCACAGGCCGTCGGCGAAGCCGCCGGTGTGACGCCTCAACATACAGGCGGGGTGTGGATGATCAAGCTGAACAAGGAGCAAGGATGCTGAAAATAGGTCTGACCGGCGGTATCGGAGCCGGAAAGTCAACTGCGGCAGCGCTGTTCAGAGCGCGGGGCGTACCCGTCATCGACTCGGACGCCGTTGCACGCGAAGTTGTCGAACCCGGACAGCCCGCCCTGCGGGCACTGCGTGAGCGCTTCGGAGAGTCAGTTGTCAAGGACGGCGAACTGGACCGCGCTGAACTTGCTCGAATCGCATTTGTCGACGCCGAATCCACACGGGCCCTCAACGACATCATGCACCCGGCTATTGCACAGCGCACCGCTGAGCTGTTTGCCGAGCAGGCCGGAACCGGGACCGTCGTCCACGATGTTCCTCTGCTGGCTGAGAACAGCATGGAAGACGACTATGACCTTGTCGTCGTCGTCGACGTTCCCGCCGAAGTGCGCTTACAGCGGCTGGTGCAGCTGCGCGGAATGGACGAAGCTGATGCACGCCGGCGGATTCTCCGCCAGGCCTCAGACGATCAGCGCAAGTCAATCGCAGATGTCGTTCTCGACAATTCCGGCACCCCCGAGGAATTCGAAGAGCGATTCGAAGAGGCCTTCCAAAGCGTGATCCAACCAGCCGCGCGCAAAGCCAGGGGCTCCCAGCCCGGCCGGTGACAGCGTTCTGCTGCTGACTACCTCGTGAGTTCCGGGAAGCAGTGGGCGCGAGCCGTCCATGAGCACAGAACAGCGCCGTCGATGACGGCGCTGTTCTTATGGCTCTCTGATCTTTTAGGCCATAGTGGCGCTGAGCGTGATCTTCACACCCGACAGCGCTTTTGCCGCCGGGCAGGTCTTCTTGGCCCGCTCAGCGAGTGTCTGGAAAGTCTTCTGCTCGATGCCCCCTGCGCGGCCGACAGTGACGAGGTGGATCTCCTTGATGCCCTTGACTGGGTCGAAGGTGACGTCGGCCCCCGTGGTGATCTGCTCGGGAGTGGCGCCCTCTTCAGCGACGATGTTGGCAAGCGCCATCGAAAAGCACGACGCAAGACCAGCTCCGATGAGCTCTTCGGGGCTTGTCACCTTGTCGACTTCGGTTTCGGCGCGGTTTGTCCAGTTGACGGTGAACGGGCCGATTCCGGCACTTTCCAGCGAAGCGGATCCTTCGCCGTCTGCCAGGTGGCCCTTCCAGGTGGCCTGTGCTTTTGTTACGCGGCTCATTTTGCCTCCTCAGATTGGGGGTTCACTCCAACTCTATGTGCTCGGGCACCTCCAGCGCTCGTGGCCCACAGCCGTGCAGAGTAGCCTGGATGCATGGCGCAGAAGTCTCTTCCCGTTCCCAAGATCGGACACCGGCCGGAAGTCACCCGTTCAGTGGCCCCGTTTGAGGTCGTCAGCGAATACAAGCCGTCTGGCGACCAGCCCACGGCCATTGCCGAAATGGCTGAGCGGCTTCGCGCGGGAGAAAAAGACGTCGTCCTCATGGGTGCGACGGGCACGGGCAAGTCTGCGACAGCAGCGTGGCTGATCGAAGAGGTACAGCGGCCCACGCTCATCATGGCGCACAACAAGACGCTGGCGGCCCAGCTGGCCAATGAGTTCCGTCAGCTGTTGCCGAACAACGCCGTCGAGTACTTCGTGTCGTACTACGACTACTACCAGCCGGAAGCCTATGTACCGCAGACGGATACGTCCATTGAAAAGGATTCGTCGATCAATGACGAAGTCGAGCGCCTGCGCCACTCGGCAACAAATGCGCTTCTGACCCGACGCGATGTTGTCGTCGTCTCCACCGTGTCGTGCATCTACGGTCTTGGAACACCGGAAGAGTACGTGGAGCGCATGGTTTCCCTCGAGGTCGGCGAAGAAGTTGACCGCGACGCGCTGCTCAAGCAGTTCGTGACAATGCAGTACACCCGCAACGACGTTGCGTTCACCCGCGGCACTTTCCGCGTGCGCGGCGACACCGTCGAAATCATCCCTCAGTACGAAGAGCTCGCCATTCGAATTGAGTTCTTCGGCGACGAAATCGAAGCTCTCTACACTCTGCATCCGCTGACGGGCGAAATCATTCGCGAAGAAGAGGTCATCCACATCTTCCCCGCGTCGCACTATGTGGCCGGTGAGGACCGCATGGCTCGGGCAATTGCCGATATCGAGGCCGAACTGCAGGAGCGACTGGCTGAACTCGAGGGGCAGAACAAGCTGCTGGAAGCCCAGCGGCTGAAGATGCGCACCACCTACGACCTCGAAATGATGCAGTCGATGGGCTTCACGTCCGGGATTGAGAACTATTCGCGGCACATCGACGGTCGTGCGGCGGGCACCGCTCCGAACTGTCTGCTTGACTATTTTCCGGAAGACTTCCTGCTTGTGGTCGACGAGTCACACGTGACGATCCCGCAGATCGGCGGTATGTACGAAGGCGACATGTCGCGCAAGCGCACACTCGTTGAGCACGGCTTCCGCCTGCCGAGCGCCCTGGATAACAGGCCGCTGCGGTTCTCGGAGTTCCAGGATCGGATCGGCCAGACCGTCTACCTTTCGGCTACACCCGGTGATTACGAACTCGAGCGCTCCAACGGCGTTGTCGAACAGATCATTCGCCCCACTGGCCTGGTCGACCCGAAGGTCATCGTCAAACCCACGCGCGGTCAGATTGACGACCTGCTGGATGAAATCAATCTGCGGGTGGAGCGCAACGAACGCGTGCTCGTGACGACGCTGACGAAGAAGATGGCGGAAGACCTCACGGACTATCTGCTGAACCACAATGTGCGGGTCGAATACCTGCACTCGGACGTCGACACTCTGCGCCGCGTTGAGCTGCTGAGCGAACTGCGCTCCGGTGTGTTCGACGTGCTGGTCGGCATCAATCTGCTGCGTGAGGGTCTCGACCTGCCCGAGGTGTCGCTCGTGTCGATTCTCGATGCCGACAAAGAGGGCTTCCTGCGGTCCACCACCTCGCTCATTCAGACCATCGGCCGTGCCGCCCGAAACGTCAACGGCGAAGTGCACATGTACGCCGATACGCGAACCGAATCCATGCAGCGGGCCATTGAGGAAACCGAGCGTCGCCGCGAAAAGCAGATCGCGTTCAACAAAGAGCATGGAATCGATCCGACTCCGCTGGTCAAGAAGATTGCGGACATCACAGAGCGGCTCAAACGCGACAACGAAGACACCGCCGAGCTTCTCAACGACTTCGACTACGGCAAGGGCAAACGCGGCTACAACTCGGCCCAAACCGATGAGCAGCGCGCCCGCTCGGCAGGTCAGGAGACAGGACAGCCGACATCCGTGCGTCCGCCGACGACCGACCTTCCTGAGCTCATTGCCGAACTCACCGAGCAGATGAACCAAGCGGCAGCGGATCTGCAGTTCGAACTCGCTGCGCGCCTGCGCGATGAACTGCAGGAGCTCAAACGTGATCTGCGTCAGATCCAGCGCGAAAGCTGACTGAAAGGCCCCCACTGTGCTCTAGACTGGATGACCGGTGAAGGGGAGTATCCTCATGTGCTGATTCGTCAACACGAAACCGTTCGGCCACCGGCCGGACCGGGATCCGGGTCAGCAGCGCACGCAACAGCAGCTTCGGCGCAGGAAAGACTTTCACGGATGCCAACGACCCCTAAGAAAGAACTCCCGTGCACCACGAATCAGCCAGCGGACTGTCGCTGACCTTCGAATTCATCGTCCTCGGCGCTCTATGCGCTCTTCTCCTGGCAGACCTGCTGATCATCCTCAAACGCCCCCACCGGCCCTCGAACCGCGAAGCCGGTCTGTGGGTCGGCTTCTACGTTGTCCTCGCGCTGATCTTCGCGGGAGTGCTCTTCCTGTTCGGCAACAAGCAGGCAAGCGGTGAGTTCCTAGCCGGATGGCTCATGGAGTATTCGCTGTCGATTGACAACGTCTTCGTCTTCATCATCGTGCTGTCTGCTTTCAAGGTGCCGCCGCGCTATCAGCAGGAAGTGCTCATGGTCGGCATCATCATTTCGCTGGTGTTCCGCGGCATCTTCATTCTTGCGGGCGTGTGGATCATCGAGAAGTTCATCTGGGTGTTCTTCATCTTCGGCGCGTTCCTGCTGTGGACTGCGTGGAAGCAGGCCATGGAAAAAGACGGCGACGGCGAGGGCAGCGGCGACAACTTCCTCGTCCGCATGGTCAAGAAGCGCTTTCCCTTCACGGATGACTATCACGACAACAAGATCTTCGTGAAGATTGACGGCAAGCGATTTGCCACGCCGATGCTTCTGGTGTTCCTGGCCATCGGCACCACGGACGTCATGTTCGCGCTCGACTCGATTCCGGCGATCATGGCGGTGACTCGTTCGGCGTTCATCATCTTCACCGCGAACCTGTTTGCGCTCATGGGGCTGCGTCAGCTGTACTTCCTGTTGGAGAACCTGGCTGACAAACTGCAGTACCTCAAGTACGGCATCGCTGTCATCCTCGGCTACATCGGCTTCAAGCTCATCTACACGGCAACCCGGGAAACCTTGGCCCACCAGCTGCCGGAGATCCCGCTGGCGGTTTCGCTCGGTGTGATCGTGGTTTCCATGACGGTGGCTGTCATCGCCAGCCTTCTCAAGCGCAAACGCGACTACCGGCACTTCCGCAGCGAGCACCTCGGCGGGTGATGCCAGTCGGGCACACAGAAAGGGCGGACGCACCGGCGTCCGCCCTTGTCAGTGAAGATCAGATCAGCGTGCCTGACCGAAGCCGCCGATGACGACATCCCATTCGTCGATGGTGGTTTCGATGATCACCCGAGCCTCGGCAAAGGGGTCATTCGTCAAGAGGTCTTCGACGTTGGCTTTCTCTTCAGCCTGGAATATCAGGAGGGCTCCCGGCTGTTGAGTGTTGACAAGAGGGCCTGAAGCCATGAGCATTCCGGCGTCAGCCAGTTTGGCCAGCCACTCCCGATGCGTGGGACGGACCTCCATCCGCGTCTGCTCGTCGTCGCTGTAGCGATAGGTGACCGCATAGAAAGCCATGGCGTTCCTCTCATGGGGAATAATGGGTAGTCCCAGTCAGTCTAGTTGAGGAATGGGTAATCGCTTCGTGAGTGCACTTGAGCAGATACCGGAGGAATTCGCCTCTGCCGACACCGTGTACGAAGCATTCGAAGACTATGTAAGCGGTTTGGGTCTGGACCTGTACGACGCGCAGCAGGAAGCGATACTCGCAGTTCTCGCAGGCGACAACACGATCGTTGCAACTCCCACTGGCTCGGGTAAGTCGATGGTCGCCCTCGCCGCCGCCTACTGGGGTGTGAGCACCGGGGTGAGGGTCTACTACACCGCGCCGATCAAGGCGCTCGTCTCAGAAAAGTTTTTCGACCTAAGCGAGCGCTTGGGCGCTGACAACGTCGGCATGGTCACCGGCGACAGTTCAGTCAACGCGGACGCTCCCGTCATCTGCGCTACAGCGGAGATTCTTGCCAACCAGGCGCTGCGCGAAGGTCCGCTGCTGGACGTGGGAATTGTCATCATGGACGAATTCCACTATTTCGGCGACCCTCAGCGCGGTTGGGCGTGGCAGGTGCCGCTGCTGACGCTGCCGCAGTCGCAGTTCGTTCTCATGTCCGCCACGCTCGGCGACACGACAGCGATAGCCGAAGGCATGGAACAGCTCACCGGCAGATCGACCTCCTATGTCACGGGTGCGCAGCGGCCGGTGCCGCTGGAGTTCAGCTACTCAGAAGAGCCGCTGCACGAAACACTCCACGCGCTCGTTCGCCACGACCAGGCGCCCGTCTACGTTGTCTCGTTCTCCCAGCGGCAGGCCGCGGAACTCGCCGGGTCGATTGTCAGCGCGAACCTTGCCACCCGGGAAGAACGCGAGGCGATCGCCGATGAGATCCGCGGCTTCGGCTTTCAGAAGGGGTTCGGAACAACCCTCAAACGCTTGCTGCTGCACGGCATCGGCGTTCACCACGCCGGCATGCTGCCCAAGTACCGCAGGCTTGTCGAGCACTTGGCGGGCCGGGGTCTGCTCAAGGTCATATCCGGCACGGACACGCTCGGCATCGGCATCAACGTGCCAATCCGAACTGTGCTGCTGACCGCTCTGACGAAATTCGACGGTTCGAAGATGCGCAGGCTCTCGGTTCGTGAATTCCAGCAGATTGCCGGACGTGCGGGTCGGGCCGGGTTCGACACGGTCGGCTATGTGGTCGCGCAGGCGCCCGAACACGAAATCGAGAACAAGAAGGCAGCTGATAAGGCTGCCAACAGCGGCAAGAAGCGAAAACCGGCCAAGAAACAGCCGCCGGCGGGCTTCGTCGGCTGGTCGCAGGAGACTTTTGAGAACCTGCGCGACAGCGAGGTCGAAGAGCTTCGCTCCCGCATGAAGATTGCGCATTCGACCGTCATCAACCTTGCCGCACGCGGGGGAGACGTCGTCAAGACCGTGCGCGACTTCATCGCCTCGACCCATGAAACACCCGCCCGCAAGCTCGATATGCAGCTGCGCGCACTGCGGATCGGCCGTGCGCTGCTGAACGCGGAAGTTCTCGTGCGCACAGAACACAGCGGTCAGGTCCGCTTTGAGCTCGCCGAGGACTTCGGCCCGCAGTTCGCTCTCAACCAGCCGCTTTCGCCGTTCGCCCTGGCGGCCTTGGAGCTTTTCGATCCCGAAGCAGACGACTGGGCGGACAATGTGCTCAGCGTCATCGAAGCGACAACGGAGGTCCCGTACCACGTTCTTCGCGGACAGCTGGACCGGCTGAAGGGCGAAGAGATCCAAGCGCTCAAATCTGAGGGCGTGCCCTATGACGAGCGCATGGCGATCATCGACGAAATGGAGCTGCCCCGCCCCAACGGCGAAGTTCTGGACGAAGCCTTCGAGGCGTTCACGCAGCACGCGCCCTGGCTGCGCGAAATCGGGATTGAGCCCAAAGCGGTTGTGGCCGACATGATCAGCCAGGCCATGAACTTTTCGCAGTTCGTCATGTACTACAAGCTCGCACGCGTGGAGGGCGGACTGCTTCGCTATCTGACTGATGTCTATCGCGCACTGGTGCAGACCGTGCCGGAAGACCTCGTGACAGAGCCGCTGAAGGACGTCATCGACTGGCTGGGCGATCTTGTTCTGCGCGTCGATTCTTCTCTCGTGCAGGAATGGGAAGCGCTTCGCAGGGCCGGTGCGGAGGAAACCGACACACTGCCGTTGGAACACGCGACGCGTAAGCTCACAGACGACGAGCGCGCTTTCACAGTCCTGGTTCGCAACGCACTGTTCCACCGGGTGCTGCTGGCTGAACGCGCCGCCTACCGGGCGCTGGGAGAGCTCGACGGGGACGACGGTTGGGACCACCGGCGCTGGGAGGACGCCGTCGAGGCGTTCTACGACGAATACGGTGAGCTCGGGGTGGGAGCCGACGCGCGTTCGGCTGATTTCATTCACATCCGCCGCGACGGCAGAACCTGGCTGGTCGACCAGATACTCGACGATCCGGAAGGCGACAAAGACTGGGCCATCCGCGCCCGGGTCGACCTCGACGCCTCGGACGATCTTGGAGAACCCGCGGTGACGATCATCGACGTCGCCCCGCGTTCGGAAATGGAGAGCTGACACATGACCACATACGAATCTCAGATTCATCGGCCCGCGGGCGGGGGAGTGTCTCACCTCGACACGATCATCGTGCAGGGCGCACGGGCGCACAACCTCAAGAACGTCGATGTCGAGGTGCCGCGGGACAGCCTCGTCGTCTTCTCCGGCCTGTCCGGCTCCGGCAAATCGTCACTTGCGTTCGACACGATCTTCGCCGAGGGCCAGCGCCGCTATGTCGAATCCCTGTCCTCCTACGCGCGGATGTTCTTAGGGCAGATGGACAAACCCGACGTCGACATGATCGAGGGCCTGTCGCCGGCGGTGTCGATCGATCAGAAGTCCACTTCGCGAAACCCTCGTTCGACTGTCGGCACCATCACCGAAGTCTATGACTTCATGCGCCTGCTGTGGGCGCGAATCGGAATTCCCCACTGCCCCCAGTGCGGCGAGGAGATCTCCAGCCAAACCCCCCAGCAGATCGTCGACCAGCTGCTCGGTCTGCCGGAGCGCACCAAGTTCATCGTCATGGCGCCGGTAGTCCGGCAGCGCAAAGGCGAGTTCGCCGATCTGTTCCAACAGCTGCAGATCCAGGGCTTCTCACGTGCATGGGTTGACGGCGAACAGATCAGCCTGAGCGAACCGCCGACCTTGAAGAAGCAGTACAAGCACGACATCTCGGTTGTCGTCGACCGTCTCATCGCAAAAGACGGCATCCGGCAGCGCCTGACGGATTCGGTGGAAACCGCCCTGCGCACGGCGGACGGACGCCTCGACGTTCTGCTGGTCGATTCAGACGAGATGCGAACGTTCTCCGAACACATGTCCTGCCCCAATGACCACCCGCTGACCACCGACACGATCGAACCGCGCACATTCTCATTCAATTCGCCGTTCGGCGCCTGCCCCGCGTGCGATGGAATCGGGGTGCGCCTGCAGGTCGACGAACACCTCGTGGTCCCCGATGACGAAATGACACTCGGCGAGGGCGCAATCGCCGCGTGGTCGCACGGCAAGTCGACCATGAAGTACTTCAACCGCCTGCTTAAGGGACTGGGCGATGAAATCGGCTTCGACCTGAAAACCCCTTGGAAGGATCTGCCGAAGAAAGCCCGCAAGGCGATTCTCCAGGGCAAGGACTACAAGGTCCACGTTAAGTACCGCAACCGCTTCGGACGCGAGCGCACCTACTCAACGGGCTTTGAGGGTGTGTTCAACTACATCCTGCGCAAACACGGCGAGACCGAATCCGATACCGCCCGTGACCGCTACGAAGCGTACATGCGGGAAGTCCCGTGCGCCTCCTGCGATGGAACCAGGCTCAAGCCGGAAGCACTCGCCGTCACGGTGGCCGACACCTCGATAGCGGATGTCAGCCGGATGGCGATTGATCAGGCAGCAGAATTCCTCGGCGGCCTCGAACTGAGCGCGCGCGATGCGCAGATCGCCGACCAGGTGATGAAGGAAATTCGCGCCCGCCTGCAGTTCCTGCTGGACGTCGGCCTGGAATACCTGTCACTCGACCGCGCCGCCGGCACGCTCTCCGGCGGCGAAGCACAGCGCATCCGCCTGGCCACCCAGATCGGCTCGGGACTCGTAGGCGTGCTGTACGTGCTCGACGAACCGTCAATCGGCCTGCACCAGCGGGACAACAGGCGGCTGATCGACACACTCATGAAGCTGCGCGACCTGGGCAACACCCTGATCGTCGTCGAACATGACGAAGAGACGATTGATGCGGCCGACTGGATTGTCGACATCGGTCCCGGTGCTGGCGAACACGGCGGTCAGGTCGTCTACTCCGGCCCCGTCAAGGAGCTGACCCGTGCGGAAGGGTCCGCAACTGGCGACTACATTGCCGGGCGCCGCAAGATCGGGGTCCCGGACGAGCGCCGCCGGGTCGACCGCAAGCGAATGCTCGGCGTGGAGCGGGCGAGGGCCAATAACCTCAAAGACATCTCGGTGAAGTTCCCGCTGTCGGTGCTGACATCTGTAACCGGCGTGTCCGGGTCCGGGAAATCGACGCTGGTCAACGACATCCTGTACAGCGAACTGGCCAACAAGCTCAACAACGCCAAGCGGGTCCCGGGTCTGCACAAGCGGGTGACGGGCGTTGAAGAGCTCGACAAGGTCATCCACGTCGACCAGTCGCCCATCGGACGCACGCCACGGTCGAACCCGGCCACCTACACGGGCGTTTTCGACCACGTGCGGCGCCTGTTCGCCGAAACCGAAACAGCGCGCATGCGCGGCTACCAGCCGGGCCGCTTCTCGTTCAACGTCAAGGGCGGCCGCTGCGAGAACTGCTCGGGTGACGGCACCATCAAAATCGAAATGAACTTCCTGCCGGACGTCTACGTGCCCTGCGAAGTGTGCGGGGGAGCGCGCTACAACCGCGAAACGCTCGAAGTGAAGTTCAAGGGCAAGTCGATTGCCGAAGTGCTCGACATGCCGATCGAAGAGGCCGCCGAGTTCTTTGAGGCGGTTCCCGCAATTGCCCGTCACCTCAACACGCTCGTCAAGGTGGGCCTGGGCTATGTGCGCTTGGGCCAGCCGGCAACCACGCTGTCCGGTGGCGAAGCCCAGCGCGTGAAGCTCGCCGCAGAACTGCAGAAGCGCACGCGCGGCCGGGCCGTCTACGTTCTTGACGAACCGACCACGGGCCTGCACTTCGAGGACATCCGGAAACTGCTGCTGGTGCTTCAGGGGCTCGTCGACAAGGGCAACACCGTCATCGTCATCGAGCACAACCTCGACGTGATTGCCGCCAGTGACTACATCATCGACATGGGGCCCGAAGGCGGTCGAGGCGGAGGCACGGTTGTGGCTGCCGGCACGCCTGAAGAAGTGGCTCAGGTTGAGGCAAGCCACACCGGACGCTATCTGGCAGCCATGCCCGAGATTGCGAGCCGCATTGGCTGACCCCAGTCAGTATCGGCCTAAGCCGGGGGAGATCCCCACTCTTCCCGGGGTCTACCGATTTCGCGATGATGAGCGGCGGATCATCTACGTCGGCAAGGCGAAGAACCTGCGCAATCGGCTGAATTCCTATTTCGCCAACCCGGCGGGCCTGCACCCGCGGACATTCACGATGGTCCATACGGCGATGTCCGTCGAATGGACGATCGTGGAAAGCGAAGTTGAGGCGCTGCGGCTTGAATGGACGTGGATCAACGAATTCAAGCCGCGGTTCAACGTCATGTTCCGCGACGACAAGTCCTACCCCTACCTGGCGGTCACGGTGAAAGACCGCTATCCGCGGGTCTTCGTCACGCGGGGCAAACGGCGCAAGGGCGTGAAGTACTTCGGTCCGTTCACCGCAGTGTGGGCCATCCGCGAATCTCTCGACCTGCTGTTGAAGGCTTTTCCCGTGCGCACGTGCGCAAAGACGGTGTTCGACCGCGCCGCGCGTTCGGGCAGGCCCTGTCTGCTGGGCTACATCGACAAGTGCTCTGCCCCGTGTGTTGATCGGATCACCCCGGAGGCGCACCGGGAGCTCGTTGAGGGCGTCACCGAATTCATGTCGGGCAGCACGGGGAAGATCATCTCCACGCGCAGGCGGGCAATGAAAGAAGCCGCCGGTGAACTCGATTTCGAGAGGGCCGCGAAGCTGCGCGACGAGATTGAAGCTCTCGAAAAGATCGTCGACAAGTCCTCCGTCATCCTCTCGCAGAACGTCGACACAGACATCTTCGGACTGACAGTCGAAGAGCTCGAGGCATCCGTCCAGGTCTTCCACGTGCGCGGCGGTCGGATTCGCGGTCAGCGCGGATGGATCATCGAGCGGATGCAGGACCTTTCGGCCGCTCAGCTCACAAGCGACTACCTGCGCCAGGCCTACCTCGATGTTGAAGCAGAGGCGATTCCGAAGGAAATCCTCGTCGACACCCTGCCGGAAGACCACGCGACCCTAGAGGACTGGCTCAGCCAGACCAGGGGCGCGAAGGTCACAATCCGCGTTCCCGAGCGCGGTGAAAAAGCTGCCGCGCTGACAACTGTCGTCGCCAATGCCGAACAGGCTCTGGAGCTGCACAAGAAGCGCCGGTCGTCGGATCTGACCACCCGCAGCCAGGCGCTCAACGAGATCCAAGAGAACCTGGGTCTGGAAGAGCCTCCGCTGCGCATCGAGTGCATTGACAATTCGCACTTCCACGGCGAAGACGTCGTGGGTTCGCTCGTGGTGTTCGAAGACGGGCTGCCGGTCAAACGCGACTACCGCAGGTTCTCGGTGACCGGTGACGCGGCTAGGGACGACACCTCGGCCATGTACGACGTGGTGTCTCGCAGATTCAGCCGGTACCTGGAGTCCCTGGCCAGTGAAGACGATGATCCCAAGTTCGGCTACCGGCCGTCGCTGCTCGTAGTCGACGGCGCCCTGCCGCAGGTGTCAGCTGCCAGGCGAGCGCTCGATGACCTGGGCCTTGTCGACATCACCGTCGTCGGCCTGGCCAAGCGGCTCGAAGAGGTGTGGGTTTCGTGGGACGAATTCCCCGTCATCTTTCCGCGCAACTCCGAGGGCCTGTTCATGTTGCAGCGCGTGCGTGACGAAGCCCACCGCTTTGCCATCACCTTCCAGCGCAGCAAACGCAGAATCACAGCTTCCGCACTCGATACGGTCGAAGGCCTCGGCGCGGCCAAGAGGCAGGCGCTGCTTGACCACTTCGGGTCTGTTACGAAGATCAAAAGGGCCAGCGCTGATGAGCTGACCCAGGTCAAGGGGATCGGCCCGGCCTTGGCGGAGCGCATTGTGGCCGCGTTCAGAAAAGACTGAAAGAATTGAGCGGGGAAGAATAAGGAGATCGCATGACGACCAATCAGCGTGACACCGTGCTCGTCGTAACGGGCATGTCCGGTGCCGGACGTTCAACCGCGGCAAAGGCCCTCGAGGACATGGGCTGGTACGTTGTCGACAATCTGCCGCCGCAGATGATCAGCGGTCTTGTCGATATTGTCAGTCGGGTCGACGGTGACGCTCCGAAAGTCGCTGTTGTGGCCGACGTGCGCGGGCGGGGCATGTTCGCAACACTGAAGGACACCCTGCGCGATCTCCACGGCCCCGAAGGCATCCGCGTTCTCTACCTCGATGCGTCCGACGACGCTCTTGTGCGCCGCTATGAATCTGTTCGCCGCCCCCATCCGCTGCAGGGCGAGGGCACCATTGTCGACGGTCTGGAAGCCGAACGGCGGGAACTCGAGCCGGTGCGCTCCAGTGCCGATGTCATCGTCGACACCTCCGACCTCAATGTCCATCAGCTGGGCGATGAAATCCGCCGTCTGTTCGACAAGGACGGTTCATCGGCGCTGCGGCTTACGGTTATGAGCTTCGGCTTCAAATACGGCACCCCGAAAGACGCCGACTACGTTGCGGATGTCCGCTTTCTGCCGAATCCCTTCTGGGTGCCGGAGCTCAAAGCCCTGCGCGGAACAGACGAACCGGTTGCCGAATATGTGCTCACACAGCCGCGTGCTCAGGACTTCATCGACCGCTACGTGTCAGCGCTGGAAATCGTCATCGACGGCTACCTCGCCGATCACCGCCCCTACGCGACCATTGCGATTGGCTGCACGGGCGGCAAACACCGCTCGGTCGCGGTCGCCGAAGCCGTCCACCGCAGACTTGCCGAACTGACTCACGCATCGGTCACCCTGCGCCACAGGGACCTGGGGAAGGAATGACATGGAGCCCCCAGTCAACACTGCGGAACTTCCCCTGTATCTGAAGCACCCGGCCCGGCGCACCGGACCGAAGGTCGTGTCTTTCGGCGGCGGCCATGGACTGTATGCCGCTCTGCGCGCTTTTCGCCTGCTGACGGAAGATCTCGTCGCCGTGGTCACCGTCGCCGACGACGGCGGCTCGTCTGGCCGGCTGCGCCAGGAGTTCGGCGGTCTACCGCCGGGGGACCTGCGCATGGCGCTTGCCGCTTTGACTGATGACAGCGAGTGGGGTCGCATTTGGCGCGATGTCATTCAGCACCGCTTCGACTCTTCCGGTTGCCTTGACGGGCATTCGGTGGGCAATCTGCTCATCAGCGCTCTGTGGCAGATCCACGGGGACGAAGTCGAGGGCCTCGACTGGGTGGCTCGGCTCCTGCGAGCGCACGGTCGTGTGCTGCCCATGTCGTCGGTGCCGCTGACAATCGAAGCAGATTTCACTGACAGCCAGGGAACTTCCGGTGTGATCCGCGGTCAGTCGCAAGTCGCCTCGTGCCGGGCGACCGTGTCCCAGGTTCAGCTCGTTCCAGCCGCGCCGCCGGCGCGGAAGGAGACAATCGCCGAGGTGGAGCAGGCCGATGTTCTCAACCTCGGCCCCGGTTCGTGGTACACCTCGGTCATGCCGCACCTCTTGGTGCCGGAACTGGCGGAGACGATCTGCTCCTCGACCGCTGTGAAGTCGTTGACTCTCAACCTGCCGGGAGCGACAGCGGAAACCCGAGGCCTGAGCCTGACCGAGCACCTGGAGTCGTTGAAAGAGCACGCGCCTGGGCTCAGCTTCGACTACATTCTCGTCGACGAAGTTGCAGCCGCTGAAGAAGCCGGTCTGCGCGATGCCGCAGAGAAGCTGTTTGCGGCCAGACTGTGGGCCCGGCCCCTGGCCGCGCGGATCCGCGGTCAGCACGACACGCTGAAGCTTGCCGCGTGCTATCGCGATATGTTTGTCAACGCCGGTCTCAAGACCGATGAACAGTGGTGACTGAGGAAGGAACCCCATGTCCCTGACCGCAAAGGTCAAAGACGAACTCACGAGGGTGGAAGAACGCCGCTCGCCCGCCCGCAAGGCCGAGGTCGCCTCGACGCTGCGCTTCGCTTCGGCTCTGCACATCGTGGCCGGTTCAATCGTCATCGAAGCTGAGCTCGACACTGCGGCGGCTGCCCGCCGCCTCTACGGCGAGATTGCAACTCTCTACGGGGCTTCGCCGGAGGTCGCCGTTGCGGGAGCCTCGGGTTTGAACAAGCGGGAACGCTACATTGTGCGCGTCACCGAAGAAGGGCCTGCGCTGGCCCGACAGACCGGGCTTATCGACAACCGGGGCCGTCCCGTCCGCGGACTGCCCCCGGCAGTCGTCAACGGCTCCACCAACGATTCCAAAGCCGCCTGGCGCGGAGCATTCCTCGCTCACGGGTCACTCACCGAACCAGGCCGGTCGTCAGCTCTCGAAGTCACGTGTCCCGGACCGGAAGCAGCACTGGCGCTGGTTGGCGCTGCGCGGCGTTTGGGTATCATCGCCAAAGCCCGGGAGGTCCGCGGGGTCGATCGCGTTGTCATCCGCGACGGTGAGGCAATCGGCGAACTCCTCGAAGCCATGGGTGCCGCCGAAGTGCGCAGTGAATGGGAAGAAGGACGGCAGCGCCGCGAAGTCCGGGCCACCGCCAACCGCCTGGCGAACTTCGACGACGCCAACCTGCGCCGCAGCGCGCGGGCTGCGGTCGCAGCCGGTGCGCGTGTTGAGCGAGCCCTGGAGATTCTCGGTGACGACGTACCCGATCACCTCCGCTACGCTGGAGAGCTGAGGCTGAAGCACAAACAGGCCTCGCTCGAAGAACTCGGCCAGCTGGCCGATCCCCCCATGACAAAAGACGCCATTGCCGGCCGTGTTCGCAGGCTGCTGGCCACCGCGGACAAAAAGGCCGAGGAAACGGGCGTTCCCGACACCAAAGCCAGTCTCACACCCGAAATGCTCGACGACGTCTGACCCCCACCTCGAACTCACGGAACTCAGAACACGCGAAAGGCAGACACCATGACAGTCCGCATCGGAATCAACGGCTTCGGCCGCATCGGCCGTTCCGTTCTGCGCCAGATCCTCGCCGGAAGCACTTCACTCGAAGTGGTTGCCGTCAATGACCTCACCGACAACGCCAGCCTCGCCCATCTCTTCCGCTATGACACCGTGTGGGGTCGGTTCGGCGGGACCGTAGAGCACACTGACGATTCGCTCATCATCGACGGCAAGTCGATTCACGCCAGCGCCCACAAAGACCCGTCCGACATCCCTTGGGGAGAGCTCGGGGTCGACATCGTCATCGAAGCCACCGGCAAGTTCCGCAAGCGCGATCAGGCGCAGAAGCACATCGACGCCGGCGCTGAGAAGGTCCTGCTGTCGGCACCGGGCAAAAAAGACGACGGCATGTTCGTCATGGGCGTCAACCACGAAGAATTCGACCCGCAGAAGCATCACGTGTTCTCCAACGCGTCCTGCACCACCAACTGCTTGGCCCCGCTGGCAAAAGTCCTTCACGAAGAGTTCGGCATCGAATCCGGGATCATGACTACGATCCACGCCTACACCGGTGGTCAGGCCCTCGTTGACGGACCGCACAAAGATCTGCGCCGAGCACGTGCCGCCGCGGTCAACATCGTGCCGACCACCACCGGCGCGGCCAATGCCGTCGGCAAGGTTCTGCCTGAGCTCAAAGGCAGGCTCGACGGCTTCGCCGTCCGCGTGCCGGTTGTCACGGGATCTCTCGTCGACCTGACGTTCCTGCCGAGCAGGAGCGTCACCGTCGACGAAGTCAACGCCGCGGTCAAGAAGGCCGCGGAAGGCTCCCTCAAGGGCATTCTGGGCTACACGGAAGACCCAATCGTGTCATCGGACATCGTCATGGAAGACCGTTCGTCGATTTTTGACGCTCAGCTGACCCGCAAAGTCGGCGACCAGATCAAGGTGGTCTCCTGGTACGACAATGAATGGGGCTATTCCGAACGCCTGGTCGACCTGACAGACTACGTTGCCGTACGGCTCTGAGTTCCGGCACCGAGAAAAGGACACTATGCAGACTCTCACCAACCCGAGTGACTTCGCCGGCAAGCGCGTCATCGTCCGCTCCGATCTCAACGTCCCGATGGACGGCGAAACAATCACCGACCGCGGTCGGATCGAGGCCTCCGCGCCGACCATCGCATCTCTTGCAGAAGCGGGTGCGCGCGTCATCGTCATTGCCCACCTGGGCCGACCCAAGGGAGAGCCGAACCCCGAGTTCAGCCTTGGCCCGGTGGCGCAGGCCCTGACGGAGGCCATCGGCCGTCCGGTGCAGTTCGCCGCGGACACCGTGGGCGAAGACGCTCAGGCCCGCGTCGCTGCACTGGCTGATGGTGAGGTGCTGCTTTTGGAGAACCTGCGCTTCAACCCGGGCGAAACTTCGAAGGACGACGCCGAGCGCGCTGCTTTTGCCGATCAGCTGGCAGCTCTGGGCGACGTCTTCGTCTCTGACGGCTTCGGCGTGGTCCACCGCAAACAGGCAAGCGTCTACGACCTTCCCGCACGACTCCCGCACTATGCCGGGGAGCTCGTCGCGGCTGAAGTCGAAGTCAGCGAACGTCTGCTGCATGATCCTGAGCGGCCCTACGCTGTTGTTCTCGGCGGCTCGAAGGTCTCCGACAAGCTCGGCGTCATCGATTCGCTCATCGACCGGGCTGACTCGCTGCTGATCGGCGGCGGCATGGTCTTCACCTTCCTCAAAGCGCAGGGCTGCAAGGTCGGCTCGTCGCTGCTGGAAGAAGACCAGATCGACACCGTCCGGGGATACCTGGAAAAGGCAGAAAAAGCCGGCGTCGACATCGTCCTGCCCACTGACATCGTCATGGCCGAGAAGTTCGGGGCTGACGCGGACCACTGGGTTGCGTCCGTCGACGCTTTGGAAGGCACTCCGGCCGGTGCCGACGCTATGGGGCTCGACATCGGGCCCGAATCCGCAGCGCACTTCGCAGAGATCATCAAGAAGGCAAAGACGGTGTTCTGGAACGGCCCCATGGGCGTATTCGAGATCCCTGCCTTCGCTGCGGGCACCAAAGCGGTAGCCGAGGCGCTGACGACAGTTCACGGATCTGAAGCCGACGGCCGCCTCACAGTTGTCGGCGGGGGAGACTCCGCGGCAGCAGTGCGCTCCCTGGGCTTTTCCGAAGCCGACTTCGGCCACATCTCCACCGGGGGCGGCGCGAGCCTGGAATACCTCGAAGGCAAAGAACTCCCCGGACTGACAGCACTCAACTGAAAGCACACCAATGACCCGCAAACCACTCCTGGCCGGCAACTGGAAGATGAACAACGATCATCTCGAGGCGATCGCCTCGGTCCAGAAGCTGGCATGGTCGCTGCGCGATGCGCGCTTCGACGGATCGACCGCTGACATTGCGGTGATCCCTCCGTTCACCGACATCCGTTCGGTGCAGACCCTCGTTCAGGCCGATAAGATCCCTGTGTCCTATGGCGCGCAGGACCTTTCGGCTCATGACGAAGGCGCTTTCACCGGCGAGATCAGCGGACGCTTCCTCAATCAGCTCGGCTGTCAGTACGTTGTCGTCGGACACTCTGAAAGGCGAGCACATCACGGTGAGGACGACGAAATCATCGGCCAGAAGGTTCGGGCGGCTCGTCGCCACGGGCTGGCCCCGATCCTCTGCGTGGGCGAACCACAGGACGTGCGCGCCGCGGGCACGCACATCGAATACACCCTGGCTCAGGTTTCCGGGGCACTTGAAGGCCAATCGGCAGACGAACTCGAAGGCCTTGTCATCGCATATGAGCCGGTTTGGGCGATCGGCACGGGAGAAACTGCGACGGCTGATGACGCCGGGACGATGGCGACGGCCGTGCGCGGACTGCTGAGCGACACCTACGGTGATGGATTCGCGCAGTTGGTGCGACTCCTCTACGGAGGGTCGGTCAACCAGGACAACGTCGGGGACATCATGCGCCAGTCAGACGTCGACGGTGCGCTGGTCGGAGGGGCGAGTTTGGACCCGACTGGCTTCGCCGCACTGTGCAAGACCGCTGTCCGCGCTTCGGCTGACTGATAGGATATTCGGCGTGACTATTCTGACGTGGATTCTGACTGGCGTGCTCGTGCTCTCGAGCTTCATTCTTGTGCTGTTCATTCTTCTGCACAAAGGCAAGGGCGGCGGCATGTCCGATATGTTCGGCGGCGGTATGAGCTCTAACCTCGGTTCGTCCGGCGTCGCCGAAGGCAACCTCAACAGGTTCACCGCGCTGACGGCGATTGTGTGGGTTGCCTGCATTGTGCTTCTGGGACTCATCGTCCGCTTCCAGTAGGACCTAAGCCGCGCATAGGCGCCGCTGCCGCAACGGCAGCGGCGCTTTTTGTGCAGATGCGGAATCAGACGGATGCGCAGTGCGATGCGTGTTTGCGCCTATTGCCCCGTATCCAGATCCTGTCGGCATCATGACTGAGGGCCTCGCAGCCATACGCTGCGAGGCCCTCAGTCGCTGCGGCATACTGACGTCCGCTGCGTAAAGCTGCTGTCTACAGCTTGGTGTGTTTGTCTTCGCGTCCTTCGCGACGGTCAGCGGTGATCTTTCGGAATGCCCGGCGAACGCGCGACTGCTTCTCGCCTTCTGCTTTCAGGCGGGCGTCTTCTTCCTTGATCTGCTGCTGTGTCGGTTCGTGATCGCGCAGACCGACCTGCAGGTCTTCTGGGATCTCGTCGAGAGTTCCGGCCTTGACGCGGGCACGGTAGGTCCAGATCTCCTTCTTGGTCCTGCGCGCCAGGAAGTAGATTCCCAGCAGGTTCGGGAAGGCCATGATGAACAGCGTGGCGTCAGAAATGCCGACGACGCTCTCAAGGGTCATAGCCGAACCGACGACGACGGCCAGGATCCACACGATGTGGAAGCCCCGAACGGCTGCGCGGCTCTTCTTGGTGAGGAAGCCGATGGCAACCTCGCCGTAGTAGGCGTAGGACAGAACCGTCGAGAAGCCGAACAGAATCGCCGCAACGGTGACAAAGATCGGGAACCACGAGGAAACAGTGGCGAACGCTTCGGTGGTCAGGACAATGCCGTCGCCGCTTGCGTCACCCTGGTAGACGCCGGTGATCGTGATGGCAAGGCCCGTCAGGGTGCAGACGACGACGGAGTCGACGAACGGCTCCCACAGTGCAGTGAAGCCTTCAGTCGCCGGCTCGCGAGTCTTCACGGCCGCGTGGGCCATACCGGCGGTGCCGACACCGCCGACGTTTGAGAACAGTGCTCGCTGAATGCCGACAATGGCAACGCCGACGATGCCACCGGATACGCCCTCACCTGTGAACGCGCCGGTGAAGATAGCGCCGACAGCGCCCGGCAGGTGCTGAATGTTGATGACGATGATGATGAGAACACAGGCTACGTAGAGGACGCCCATGAGGGGAGTGATGGCGGAGGTCCACTGTGCGATGCGGCTGATGCCGCCGAGGATGACGGCACCGCTGAGAATGGCAAGGATCAGGCCGATGAGCCACAGACGGCCCGCGAAGAAGGAGTCTTCGCCGCCGGTGGCGTTCTGCACGAGCATCGCAACCTGGTTGGCCTGGAACAGGTTGCCGGCACCGAACACGCCGATGAGGGTTGCGGCGGCGTAGAAGTAGCCGAGGAACGAACCGAAGCGCGGCATGCCCTTTTCGCGCAGACCGTTGCGCAGGTAGTACATGGGGCCGCCGATGGTTTCGCCCTTGGCGTCGACCTCGCGATACTTCACACCGAGAGTGGCTTCAACCATCTTCATGGTCATGGCAAGGAGGCCGAAGATGATGATCCACAGGACTGCGCCGGGGCCGCCGATGGTGATGGCGACGGCCACACCGGCGATGTTGCCCAGCCCGACCGTTCCCGAAAGCTCAGTCGCAAGTGCTTGGAAAGAGGACACCTGGCCGGGGTCGGTCTTGCGGGTCAGCCGACCCTGAATCACCTTGTAGGAGTATTTGAGGCCCGTGATGGGCTGGAACCGCAGGTAGACGGTCAGGAAGATCGCGCCGGCCATCAGCCAGACGACGATGAGCGGAATCTCAACGCCGCCGACGCTCGGTGCGTAGAAGACGACCTTGTTGAGCCAGTCTGAGAACGGGCCCAGGATGCTCTGAATAGTCGCGTCGACGGACTCGAGTGAGCCCCCTTGTGCCAGGACTTCTGGTTGTGAACCAGAGATCATAATCTCTCCGAAGATCGGGTACATGGTCTCGGCCGTGGAGTCATAGAGTTACAGTGATCCGCGGCATGCATATACCCTAGGGCAATTGCAGAGCGAATGCACAAGTGCCGGTCAGAAAGTCTCTGCTTCCTTTCCTCCAGTCCGAGGCTTCCCCTATCCTTTCAGTCCGAGTGAGCGCTCCAGTTGTGTCCATCCGTCGGTGCGCAGGTGCAGGCGAACGACGGGACGTCCCGCGCGGCGGAGTGCATCCGCATCGCCGTCGGCTTGTGCGCTGAGCAGCTGTGCAAAAGAGCAGTCGGCACCGGGAACTGCGAGGTCTTCGCCCGCAGGGTCGGCGGTGATCTGGATGAAGGCCCCATTGTTCCGCCCGCCCTTGTGGTACTGCCCGGTGGAGTGCAGATAGGCCGGCCCGAAGCCGAAGGTGGTGACAAGTCCGGTCAGGCGGAAAACTGCTTCGCGCAGCGCCTCGATCGCAGCAAAGCGCTCCGGGTCGACAAAAGCCTGGACGGCTACGTATCCGAACTCGGGAACGGCACCGGCCAGGGCCTGAACGGTCCCGCTGATGCTGCGCACGCTGGCCAGCGCGTGCTCATTGCCGTAGACGTCGATGTTTTCGTAGCTGAACACAAGGTCCATGCCGTGAACCGCTTCGGGATCTGCAAGGGCGGCCCGGGCGGAGGCTTTGGCGGATTCAACGTCGGGTTGGTCAAAGGGATCGACGGCCGTGGAGAAAGCCAGAAGGGCGGTTGTGAATTCCCACAGGTAGAGCGCAGCTCCGAGCTCGGCCGTGACTGTGGCCATGTGGCCGGATACGGGCGCAGGAAGCTCCGTGCTGTCTTCGCCGTCCAGGGCGAGTTGGACAATGCTGACGTCCGGCCCGGCCTTCTGGATGAGATCGGAGTTCGGGTCTGCAACGGCAATCGGCAGAAGCCCCCTGCCGTCCTTGCCGAGCGATTCGCCTACGAGCTGCTCGATCCATGCACCCAAACCGACGCCGGTCTGGTCCGCCAGAACGAGCTTGTCGACATCGCGAGCGTGAGCGCTGGAGAGGAACGCCGCCAGTTCAACCGCGGGGTTGTCGTCGTCACGGCCGAGCACAGCGGCACTCTGCGCAGCCGCCTCCAGCAGCGGTCGCGGATCGCCGCCGGCCAAAACGGCGGGGACAAGGCCGAAGGCGGTGAGTGCCGAATAGCGCCCGCCGACATCGGCCGGGGTCGTGAAGACCGCGGTGAAGCGCTCGAGGTCGTTCAGCTGTGAACCGGGGTCTGTAATGGCGATGACCCGTTCGGCGGGGTCGAGGCCGGCGTCGGCGCAGGCGGCCTCAAAAGCGGCAAGGTGTGAGCGGGTTTCGACCGTTGTGCCTGATTTCGATGCGACGATCAGTCCCGTGTGCTTGAGGTCGTCGCCGAAAGCCCGGTGCACAGCGGCGGGTGCCGTGCTCGTCAGAAAGGTGAGCTCCACCTCGAGAGCGCGAGCGATAACGGCCGCTCCCAGCGACGACCCGCCCATGCCGGACAGGACAAAACGGTGCACACCGCTTTTGGCCAGTTCGCGGCGCAGCTCTTCGGCGCGAGCGATTTCGGGGTGTTCGACTTTCGGCAGATCCACCCAGCCAAGGCGATTCTCAGCTGTGGCAGCGCAGGAATCGCCCCACAGCTGAGAATCGCGGGCGGCCAGGCGTGACGCAGCACGAGCCTCAGTGAGGACCTTCAGTTCATGATCATAGGACTCGTGGGAGGCAGGGGAGAGGACGACCTTCATCGCAGACCCGCCTCGACCGTCTGTACGAGCTCGGCCCAGCTGTCGTCGAACTTCTGCAGGCCCTCGTCTTCAAGCACCCGCATGACGTCCGCGTAGTCGATGCCTTCGGAAGCCAGCGCATTGAGCACGCTGTTGGCTTCGGCTGCAGTGCCGGTGACGGCATCACCCTTGTCGTGGCCGTGTTCGGCGTAGGCGCGCAGGGTCTTCTCCGGCATTGTGTTGACGGTTCCGGGGGCCGTGAGCTCTTCGACGTAGAGCGTGTCGCGGTACTCGGGGTTCTTCGTGCCGGTTGAGGCCCACAGCGGTCTCTGCCGGTTGGCACCGGCTGCTTCGAGAACGGCAAAGCGCTCGGAGCTGAACTGCTCTTCGGCAATGCGGTAGGCAGCACGACAGTTGGCGATTCCGGCCTTTCCACGCAGAGCCAGAGCCGCGTCGGTGCCGATGTTCTCCAGGCGCTTGTCCACTTCTGTGTCCACGCGGGACACGAAGATCGATGCTACGGAGTGAATGGTGCCGAGGTCGTGGCCTGCTTCGCGCGCCCTTTCGAGCCCGTTGATGTACGCCTCGACCACCCTGCGGTAGCGATCAAGCGAGAAGATGAGGGTGACGTTGACGCTGATTCCCTCAGCGGTGACCGCGGTGATGGCCCGCAGGCCCTCGGGTGTGGCGGGAATCTTGATCATGACGCCTGGGCGGTCGATCATGCGGTGAAGCTTCAGCGCGCACTTGACCGTTCCCTCGGCATCGTGGGCAAGCGTCGGCGGGACTTCGATGGACACGCGGCCGTCGCGGCCGTCCGTGGCGTCGTAGACAGGTTTGAGGATGTCGCAGGCCAGAGCGACATCGCGCACGGTGAGCGCGTCGACAGCATCCTCTGTCGAAGTGCCGCTGGCCTTGAGCTCGCTCAGCTGGTCTGCGTAGCCGCTTCCCTCGGCAAGTGCTGCCGCGAAGATTGTCGGATTCGTCGTCACTCCGACAACAGAGTCTTCTGCCACGGACTGCGCGAGCGAGCCGGATTCAATGCGAGTGCGCGAAAGGTCGTCCAGCCAGATGGAAACGCCGTTGTTGCTCAGGGTCTGAAGGTTCACTGTTCCTCCTTGGCGGCGCGGATGGATTCGCGTGCGGCGGTGACGACCGCGTCGGCCGTGATGCCGAACTCTTGGTAGAGGCGCTTGTAGTCGGCTGAAGCTCCGAAGTGTTCGAGCGAAACAGCGCGGCCGTCCGTGCCGAGGTAGCGGTGCCAGCTCATTGCCGAGCCGGCTTCGACCGAGACGCGTGCCCGCAGGGTCGGAGGCAGAACGCTGTCGCGGTAGTCGCGGGGCTGAGCGTCGAACCATTCGTGGCTGGGCATCGAGACGACGCGCACCGCAGTGCCGTCGTGGCGCAGCTGCGCAGCGGCTTCGAGCGCCAGCTGAACTTCTGAGCCGGTGGCCATGAGGATGACCTCGGGTTCTGGATCGTCAGACAGAACGTAGGCGCCCTTGGCGGTGTTCTCCGCGCCGGCGAGTTCTGTCCGGTCGAGTACGGGCAGATTCTGGCGCGACAGCACAAGACCGGAGGGCCCGTCGGTGCGCTGGAGGATCTTCAGCCACGCGCAGACGGTTTCGTTGGCGTCAGCGGGTCGCACCACGTCGAGTCCCGGAATTGCGCGCAGGGCGCTTAAGTGCTCAACCGGCTGGTGGGTCGGGCCGTCTTCGCCAAGGCCGATGGAGTCATGGGTCCACACGAAGATGTTCGGCAGGTTCTGCAGTGCAGCCAGGCGGACAGCAGCCCGCTGGTAGTCGGAGAACACGAGGAAGGTGCCCGAGTACGGCCGGGTGGGCCCGTGCAGGGCGATGCCGTTGCAGATCAGCCCTGCGGCGAACTCGCGAACACCGAAGTGCAGGTTGCGGCCGTATTCGGTGCCGCGGAACATTTCCGAAGAGCGATCTTCTGGGAGGAATGATGGATCATTCTTGATGAGGGTGTTGTTCGAACCGGCGAGGTCAGAAGATCCGCCCCACAGTTCGGGCATCGCTGCGCCGAGTGCCTGAAGAACCTGACCGGAAGCTGCGCGCGTCGCAATTCCCTTGTCGTCTGCTTCGAAAGTCGGCAGCGTGTCTGTGAGGCCTTCGGGCAGTTCGCGCGCCTGCAGACGGCCGTACAGCGTCGCGGCTTCGGGGTTGGCGCTGCGCCACTGCTGGAAGCGCTCGTTCCAGTCTCGCTGTGCTTCGCGGCCGCGCTCTGCGGCCTTGCGGGTGTAGTCGAGAACCTCCGGGGCGATGGCGAACTTCTCTTCAGGGTCGAAGCCCAGCAGCCGTTTGGTCTGGGCGATCTCGTCGTCACCGAGCGCAGCACCGTGCGCAGCTCCCGTGTTCTGAGCGTTCGGGGCCGGCCAGGCGATGATGGTCGACAGGCGAATGAAGGACGGACGGTCGTCTTCCTTGGCCGCTTCCACTGCGAGGTGGAGGGCGTCGAGATCTTCGAGGTAGGTGCCGTCTTCCTTGACCCAGGAAACGTGCTGGGTGTGCCAGCCGTAGGCTGCGTAGCGTGCCTCGACGTCTTCGGTGAACGCGATCGAAGTGTCGTCTTCAATGGAGATGCGGTTGTCGTCCCAGATGACGATGAGGTTGCTCAGACGCTGAGTGCCCGCAAGCGATGAAGCTTCGCCGGATACGCCCTCCTGGAGGTCGCCATCACCGGCGATGACGAAGATGCTGTGGTCGAAAACGCTTTCGCTCTTCGGTGTTTCGGGGTCGAACAGACCGCGTTCGCGCCGTGCCGCCATAGCCATGCCGACAGCGCTTGCAATGCCGGAGCCAAGCGGGCCCGTGGTGATTTCAACGCCCGCGGTGTGCCCCACCTCGGGGTGGCCGGGGGTGAGCGAACCCCATTGGCGCAGCTGCTTGATGTCGTCAAGTTCCAGCCCGTAGCCGGTGAGGAACAGCTGAATGTACTGCGTAAGGCTGGCGTGTCCCGCTGACAGAACGAAGCGGTCGCGGCCGATCCAGTTCGGATCGGCCGGGCTGTGGGTCATCGCATACTGGTACAGGTAGTGCGCGGCGGGTGCGAGGCTCATAGCGGTGCCGGGGTGGCCGTTGCCGGCAGCCTGAACGGCATCAGCGGCGAGAAGTCGAGCAGTGTTGACAGCAGCCTGGTCTTCGGCAGACCAGTTCAGCGAGCTCATGCGAAGGTTCCTCCTGTTGACGTGCGTCCACACCAACTGTAACGGGCGCGCACACCGGGTGGGAGCTGGTATTCACAGGAACAGCCGATAGAATGAGCGGACGCTGGGAGAATCCAGTGAGAACAACCGCGTCGACTACAGGAAGTGAATGCGTGAGCGCTCATCAGCAGCACCAAGCAGAACGACCGCTGCAGCGTCTTCGGGATGAACAGCGACCGGCTGCTTCGGTTGAGAACCGCAGCCGCTTCATGGCCTTTGTCTCACTGACCAAACCCCGCGTCATCGAACTGCTGCTGGTCACGACAGCGCCGGTGATGTTCCTTGCCGAACGCGGACTGCCCAATCTTTGGCTCATCGTCGCCACCCTCATCGGCGGTTCGGCCGCCGCCGCGTCAGCTTCGGTGTTCAACTCGATTTTCGACCGCGACATCGACGCCCGCATGGCCCGGACCGAAACCCGCCCCCTTGTCACCGGCGAAATCTCGGTGAAAGAAGCGACGATCTTCGCGTTCTCACTGGGCATCGGCTCGATTCTGTGGATGGGCGGCTTCACCAACTGGGTTGCGGCTGGCCTGACCGCCGCTGCGATCCTCCTGTACGCGGTCTTCTACACCATGGTCCTCAAACGCCGCACCACCCAGAACATCGTCTGGGGAGGCGCGGCAGGCTGCATGCCGGTCTTCATCGGCTGGTCTGCCGTCACCGGTTCGCTTGACTGGGCGCCCGTTGCGCTTTTCCTCGTGGTGTTCTTCTGGACCCCGCCGCACTACTGGCCGCTGGCCATCAAATACAAGGCCGACTATGAAGCCGCCGATGTTCCGATGTTGCCCAACAAGGTGCCGCCGAAGACCGTCGGCGTGCAGATGATCGGCTACACGGTGGCGATGATCGCTGCATCTTTGGCTGTCATCCCGCTGGCGCCCATGGGCCCGCTGTACACGGTTGTCGCCCTGGGCTCGGGCGCTTGGTTCATGTGGGAGTGCATCACCTTCCTCAAGCGCGCAAAGCAGGGGCTGAGCGGAACGCAGCTGAAGGCCATGCGCGTTTTCCACGGATCCATCACCTACCTTTCGATTCTGTTCCTGGCAGTTGCAATCGATCCGTTCCTCAATCCGTT
The DNA here is from genome assembly GCF_001815905.1 of Brevibacterium sp. HMSC07C04. Taxonomy (GTDB): domain Bacteria; phylum Actinomycetota; class Actinomycetes; order Actinomycetales; family Brevibacteriaceae; genus Brevibacterium. The sequence continues at coordinate 204,101 of NZ_KV823244.1, forward strand.
CCTCGGCTGATTCCTGACTGCAGAACAGCGGGGCCGGTGAGAAATTTCTCACCG
>NZ_KV823245.1 GCF_001815905.1 Brevibacterium sp. HMSC07C04
GCCGGTACAGAATTCTGTACCGGCGCCTCGTACTGTGTGGTTCAGGATGTCGCGGTCAGCTGCGATCCGCGGCCCGTTCGGCCATGTCGATGACATTGGCCAGCAACATGGCGCGGGTCATGGGGCCCACTCCCCCGGGGTTCGGTGAGTACCACGAGGACTTGGCCCGGGCTTGCGGCGAGATATCCCCGACTACCTTCGACTTTCCGGTTTCCGGGTCTTCTTCGCGGGACACCCCGACGTCTACCAGAACAGCTCCGTCTTTCACGCAGTCACCGGCGACAATGTCCTTCACTCCGGCGGCCGCAACGATGACATCAGCCTGCTCCAGCAGCTGCGGGAGGTTCTTCGTGCCGGTGTGGGTGAGTGTGACGGTGGCGTTGACATCGCGGCGCGTCAGCAGAAGCCCAATGGGGCGTCCGACCGTCACACCGCGACCAAGCACAACCACGTGTTTGCCGTCGAGGTTCACCCCGTGGCGTTCCAGAAGCTCGACGATGCCGCGCGGAGTGCACGGCAGCGGTGAGGTGACGTCTTCGCGCACCCGCAGAACCAGGCGCCCCAGGTTGGTGGGGTGCAGGCCGTCAGCGTCCTTGTCGGGGTCGACAAGTTCGAGCACCCGGTTGGTGTCAATGCCATCCGGCAGCGGCAGCTGAACAATGAAGCCCGTGCATTCGGGGTTGTTGTTGAGCCTGTTGACGGCGTCTTCGATTTCCTGCTGGGTGGCACTTGCCGGGAGGTCTTCGCGGATCGACGCGATGCCCACCTCAGCACAGTCCCGGTGCTTCCCGGCGACGTACCACTGCGATCCGGGGTCTTCACCCACGAGCAGCGTGCCAAGTCCCGGGGTGATTCCGCGGTCTTTCAGGGCCTGTGCCCGAACAGCAAGTTCCTGTTTGATGGCGGCGGCTGTCGCTTTGCCGTCAAGCTTCTGTGGCATCAGTATTGTTCCAGTCCTTCGTAGAGCGGGAAGTCCTTGGCGACCTTGGCAACGCGCTCACGCAGCGCTGCAAGATCAGCACCGGGCTTGAGTGTTTCGGCGATGATGTCAGCAACCTCGGTGAAGGCGGCTGCGTCGAGACCCCGGGTGGCAAGTGCAGGGGTGCCGATGCGCAGACCGGAGGTGACCATGGGCGGGCGCGGGTCAAACGGTACGGCGTTGCGGTTGACGGTGATGCCCACTTGGTGGAGCAGGTCCTCACCCTGTTTGCCGTCGATTTCGCTGTTGCGGAGGTCTACGAGCACCAGGTGAACGTCGGTGCCGCCGGAGAGGACGGAGACACCGGCTTCGGCAACGTCGTCGCGGAGCAGGCGTTCGGCAAGGATCTGTGCGCCTTCGACGGTGCGCTTCTGGCGGTCTTTGAATTCATCAGCGGCAGCGAGCTTGAAGGCGACCGCCTTGCCAGCGATCACGTGCATGAGCGGGCCGCCCTGCTGGCCGGGGAACACAGCCGAATTGATCTTCTTGTTCAGCTCTTCCGAGTTCGTCAGGATGAATCCCGAACGGGGTCCGCCGAGGGTCTTGTGGACCGTTGAGGACACAACATCGGCGTACTCAACCGGGTTGGGATGCAGGCCAGCGGCAACAAGCCCGGCGAAGTGCGCCATGTCGACCCACAGGTACGCGCCGACTTCGTCGGCGATTTCGCGGAAGGCCTTGAAGTCCAGTTGACGGGGGTAGGCCGACCATCCGGCGACGATCACCTTCGGCTTGTGCTCCTGGGCGCGCTGGCGCACCTGATCCATGTCGACGCGATTGGTTTCAGGATCAACCTCATAGGACGACACGCTGTACAGGCGGCCCGAGAAGTTGATCTTCATGCCGTGTGTCAGGTGTCCGCCGTGGGCCAGATCAAGGCCCAGCAGACCGTCACCGGCACGCGCCAGTGCGTGCATAACGGCGGCATTGGCAGAAGCGCCCGAGTGCGGCTGAACGTTTGCGTACTTGGCACCGAAGAGCGACTTTGCTCGTTCAATGGCAAGTTCCTCTGCAACGTCAACATATTCACAGCCGCCGTAGTAGCGGCGGCCGGGGTAGCCTTCGGCGTACTTGTTTGTCAGCACTGAACCCTGAGCCTGCAGCACAGCGCGGGGAACGAAGTTCTCCGACGCAATCATTTCGAGGTAGTCCTGCTGGCGGCCGAGCTCCTGGTCGAGCACCTTGGCGATCTCGGGATCGATTTCCGCAATGCTCTGCGACAGAGGCGTGTTCGACATCCACGTTCCTTTCCTTCAGACGGCAGTTGTGCGGTCTGAGCGGGCACAACGGCCTCATTGTCTCATGTGTCACACAACGCCTTCCCACGCGCAGGCACCCGTTAGCCGGAATCTGCGCTTAAGCACACAACTGAGGCGTGCTTCAGCTGCTAAAGGGAGTGCCTGTGCGGCTAAAGGATGGATTCCGGCTAACGGGCGTGCCGGGACTGCGTACGTGCCAAGGCAAACGCGCGGAAGTATGCAGAAACGCGAAGGGCGCCGCAGAACCAGGTTCTGCGGC
>NZ_KV823246.1 GCF_001815905.1 Brevibacterium sp. HMSC07C04
GGCGACGTCGGTGCCGGCGCCGATCGCGATGCCGACATCGGCCTGCGCCAGCGCCGGAGCATCGTTGACGCCGTCTCCGACCATGGCGACCTTCTTGCCCTCCTCCTGCAGGCGGGCGACCCGAGCCGACTTGTCTTCGGGGCGCACCCCGGCGAAGACTCGGTCGATGCCGAGCTCGCGGCCGACCTCGACGGCGACCGCTTCGGCGTCGCCGGTGATCATGACGACCTCGATGCCCAGCCTGTGCAGCGCGTCGACGGCATCGCGGGACTCCGGTCGAACCTCGTCGGCGAGCTTGAGCCCGCCGACCACCTGCCCGTCCCGGAGGACGTGGAGGATGATGGCGCCTTCGTCCCGCCAGTCCTCAGCGGTCTCGACCTCATCCTGGCCGGTCTCCTCGAGCAGCCGCGGTCCGCCCACGCGGACCTCGCGGCCGGCGACATCGGCGGTGACGCCGACAGCGGGCGATGAGCTGAAGCCGGTGCCGGCCTCAAAGGACAGTCCGCGCTCCTCGGCGGCTGCGACGATGGCCCGGGCAAGGGGATGCTCGCTGTCGGCTTCGGCGGAGGCTGCAAGGGAGAGCACTTCGTCGGCGTCGAGATCGCCGACAGGCTCGACGCGGGTGACGACCGGTTCGCCCTTGGTAAGCGTGCCGGTCTTGTCGAAGAGAACCGCATCGACCTGGCGCATGGACTCCATGGCCAGGCGGTCCTTGACGAGCACTCCGCCCCGAGCCGCGCGCTCGGTGGCGATCGAGACGACCAGCGGGATGGCCAGGCCCAGAGCGTGCGGGCAGGCGATGACGAGCACTGTGATGGTGCGGGTGACGGCGTCGTCCGGACTGCCGGCGATTGCCCAGACCACTGCCGTGATGAGAGCGGCCCCGAGGGCGAACCAGAACAGGAGGGCCGCGGCGCGGTCGGCGATCCGCTGGGCTCGCGACGAGGACCCCTGGGCTTCGGCGACGAGCCGGTTGATGCCGGCCAGGGCCGTATCGTCGCCGGTGGCGGTGATCTCCACGCGCAGGCCCGAGTCCGAGGCGACGGTGCCGGCGGTGACCGCATCGCCCTCGCCGCGGGAGACGGGACGCGATTCGCCCGTGATCATCGATTCGTCCATGTCGGCGCGGCCGTCGACGACGGTGCCGTCGGCGGGAACGCTGCCGCCCGGTCGGACGATGACGACGTCGCCGACCCTGAGCTCAGCCGGGTCGACGGTCACGACATCGTCGCCCTCGACGCGCTCGGCTTCATCGGGCAGGAGAGCGGCCAGGGAGTCCAGGGCGGACGTCGTCTGCGCCAGCGAGCGCATCTCGATCCAGTGTCCGAGCAGCATGATGACGATGAGCATCGCCAGCTCCCACCAGAACTCCAGCTCTCGGTCGACGAGGCCGAGGGTGGAGGCCCACGAGGCGAGGAACGCCACCGTGATGCCGAGGGCGATGAGCATCATCATCCCCGGGCTGCGGCTCTTTAGCTCGTCCCAGGCGCCGGTGAGGAACGGGATGCCGCCCCAGAAGTACATGACGGTGCCGAGCACCGCGGCGGCCCAGACGGCCCAGTCGGGCACCGAGTAGCCGATGAGCGCGGCGAACATCGGCGACAGGGCGACCACCGGGATCGCGATGACCAGGTTGATCCAGAACAGCCGGCGGAACTGGGCGACGTGATCGCCGTGCCCGCCGTGCCCGGTGTGGTCGCTGTGCCCGGTGTGGTGGCTGTGCTCGGCCTCGTGTGCGGAGCCGCCGTGGTGGTGTGCGCTGTGATCCGTCATCGCTCTCTGCTTCCCCTCAATCTGTCTGCTCTGCCCTCAGCGGTCTCAGGACTACGGCTTGATTTCGCTTTCGACAACCCACTTGTGGTTCTTCATCTTCGTGCCGTCGGCTTCGTAGTCGACCATGTAGACGGTTTCGTCAGTGGAGGATGCGATCGTAGCCTTCGCGCCCTTCATGCCCTCCATGTGCTCGGCTTCGAGGGTGACGTCGGCTCCGTCCTCGAGGCGCTCGTCGCCGGCGTCCTCAATCTCCTGCTGGACGACCCACTTGTGGTTCTTGACCGGATCGCCGCCGGTCGTCGGGGTGTAGTCCACCGCGTAGGTGTAGGTGTCGAATGCGCCGACGACGGTGGCCTTCGCGCCGTCCATGCCCTCCATGTGGTCAGCGGTGAGCGTCACGTCGGTCCCGACCGGGTACTTCGGAGACTCGGCCTTGTCGATGCCCTTCGGTGCGGGACCGCCGTCGGCTGGGTGGTCCGAGTGGTCGCCTGCGCTGTGGCTGCCCGCGGCGGTGTTCGTCGGGCTGCTGTCCTCTGCGGAATCGTCTGCTCCGGCGCCGCAGCCGGACAGGGCGAGGGCTCCTCCGAGGATTCCCGCGGTGACTGCTGTTGTGAGGCGCTGCTTCATGGATCTCCTTTCCTTCGGTCTGCGTCTTCGACGCTATACCCCTAGGGGGTATCCGTCAAGGGGTGGGGCGGATCTTCCCGGGCGGGCTGCGGACGCCGCGGCCGGCCGCCTCGGCGGCATCGCGATCGGCGCCGGCACCGACGTCGCC
>NZ_KV823247.1 GCF_001815905.1 Brevibacterium sp. HMSC07C04
GCCCTTGCGGTCGCGCTCGCCCTTGCGGTCGCGCCCGCCCCGGCGAAGTTGCCCAGCCTCTTGGTCGCGCCCGCCCCGGCGGCAAACTCTGCTGTCTAGGTGGAATATTGATGCGAAATCGCCGTTTTTGCCTCGTTCTTCCGACTAGACGGCAGAGTAACTTGTGGTGCCGGGCTGTCGTGTCGGGCCGGGCTGAGTTGCAGAGCTGGGGCGCCGGGTCAGTTGGGTAGCGGTGTTTTAGTGTCTGGCCGAGCGAGCTGCTCACCCACGCCAGCCGCGGGACCGCAATGCGTCTCTAATCGCCGCGAGGTATTCGACGGGCTTCATTGATTTAGTCACCCGGATGACAATCCAGCCCGCTGCTTCGAAAGCGCGGTGCCGGCGGATGTCGGTGGACCACTGTTTCGCGTCGAGCATGTGGTGGGCGCCTTCGTACTCGCAGCACACCTTGTAGTCCTCCCAGGCCAGGTCGGGTTTCCTGTAGTCGCTGAAGCTGGTCAGATAGACGCGCGGGTTGACCGTCGGTTCGGGCAGTCCGGCGCGAACGATCTCAAGGCGCAGGGTCGTTTCCTGAGGTGACTGCACCCCCGGCCTGGCCAAGCGGAGGGCTTTGCGCAGAGTTCTGTAGGCGCGGGACTGGGGCAGATCCCGTATGAAGCTTTTGAGTTTGGCGTGTTCGACTCTCGGGTCGCCGTTCCACGTGCCCATAAGCCCATCCAACAGTCGGACCATGTCATCGAGCTCCAGCATCGGAGCGAGTTCGAGCACCGCTGCGGAAGCAGTTGACAGACGCACTCCGAAAAAAGTTCCGACTGATTCCGGCGTCTTGCGGTATCCGCGGACTCCTTTTCTCTCGATCTTGTTACCGCGAGTGCCGGTGCTCACGTGAAGCGTGGACGACTGCTGCATTCTTCGAGGCAGGATCAATCCGTGGAGCAGCGCTGCAGTCGAGTGCGAACCAATAGCATCGGGCCGGATCATCTGCAGAGCAGCCAAGTCAGACCACTGCTGGAACCACCGTTCATCCATCTGGGGCGGGAACGAGGGTGGCAGAGGTCCGCCGTCAACGATGCGCACACCGTGGTGCGCGCTGCCGGTCTTTGTGCGAATCCGCCATTCCGACACTCCCGCTTGGCGCAGCAGCTGGTTGGATGCCCATTGCCCATAGGGCGAGGCGTTCTGCAGAAAGTCCATGCGCCGAAGCTAGTAAGACCACAACCCCGCGGCCATCCCCGTGTGAGCCCTGGGGATAGCTGGCTGGCCGTCAACAGCCCACAGCGCACGAGTCACTGCGCAACGTCAGAGCCACCCACCCCGACGGCAAACTCTGCTCTGTAGGTGGAATATTGATGCGAAATCGCCGTTTTTGCCTCGTTCTCCCGACTAGACGGCAGAGTAACTTGTGGCGCCGGGCTGGGCTGGAGCGCCGGGCTGGGTGGCCGGGCTGAGGTGCTGGATAGGGCCGAGCGCCTAGCAGAGTCAGCCGGTTTACGCCCCAGCGAATGCCTCGATTAGTGCTTGGGCGCTCGCACGGCCCTCGGCGATGGCGGTGGGGTAGTCCTCGCGCAGCATCAAGGCCATAGTGCCCGTGTACGCGACCATGAGTGCCGACGCCAACGCCTCCGCTCGGCTGTCCTCACCTGTGATTTCGCGGGCGACGGCCAGGAGGCGCGTGCGCAGCAGCTGGGTTTCTTCGTCGAGAACGGCCTGCAGCTGAGCGCTGGGGTGTTCGGTGGCGGCAGCGGTCCCGCTGAAGGCACACCAGCGTTCGGTCATGTGTTCACCCTGGTACGTCGTGAGCGCATCCCACAGAGCGAGTGCCCGCTCCTTCGGACAGTCAGCCGCTGCGATTTCGGTGTCCCACACGCCAGTCCAAATGTGCAGACGCCGGCGCAGAGCAGCTGCGATCAGCCCTTCTTTGTTCCCGAAGTGCGAGTAGAGACTCGGCGGGGAGGCCTGTGCGTCCTTGAGAATTCGGTCGACCGGGGTGGAGATCACTCCGTGGGCGAACAGCAGGGCGTCGGCGGAATCCAGCAGCCTTTCGCGCACCGGCTTTGTTGCCAGCCTGCCTGCGGGCCTACCTGCAGTTTTACCTGCCTGTTTAGTCGGCTGGATGTCTGCTGACCCACCCGCGGGTCTGTCTAACGTATTACCCGTCTGCTCAGCCGCTGGTTCTGTTGCCCGCTCGGACGGCTTCATGGTTTGCAATCGTACTCCTGGACCTCGGCAGCACTTGGGTTCAGACTCGCCGGTGCCTCGTGTGCTCCGATCTTGTATCTCGACAAAAGTATAACGCTCGTTTTATTTTCGATATAACGTGCGTTATCGTTTTAAGTGAGCGTGAAGCGAAAACGCAGCAAACCTACAAGCCAAAAGCGAAGGAAGTGCCGTGCCGAGCATCTACATCAACGGACAGTGGCAAGAAGCGGAATCACAGGAAACCCGAAACATCCTCTGCCCTGCCGATGGATCGCACGTGATCACTGTCAGCGAAGGCGACCGCGCTGACGCCCGCCGGGCAATCGAAGCCGCGCGCAGCACCTTCGACGAAGGCACCTGGGCCACGACCCCGGCAGCCGAACGCGGCGCAATCGTCGACCGTCTGGCTGACATCCTTGAGCGCGACAAGGACAAGGTCGCCCGCATGGAATCGCAGGACACGGGCAAGCGCTTTGTCGAGTCCCAGCAGGACATGGACGACATCATCAACGTCTTCCGCCACTTCGCGGGTCTGGCGGACAAGCATGCCGGTCGCGTGGTTGATCCGGGCGATCCGACCATCTCCAGCCGCGTGGTCACCGAACCGGTGGGCGTGTGCTCACTCATCACGCCGTGGAACTTCCCGCTGCTGCAGACGGCCTGGAAGATCGCCCCGGCCATCGCCGCCGGAAACACCTTCGTGCTCAAGCCGGCCGAGCTGACGCCCCAGACCGCCATGTGGCTCATGGATGCTCTTGACGAGGCGGGGCTTCCGGCAGGGGTTGCCAACCTCGTCACCGGTCCGGGTGGAACCGTGGGTGCCGAAATGACGGAAAACCCGCAGGTGGACCTCGTGTCGTTCACGGGTGGTCTGGAAACCGGCCGCGTCATCATGGCCGCTGCCGCTCCGACCGTGAAGAAAGTCGCCCTGGAACTCGGCGGCAAAAACCCCAACATCATCTTCGCCGACGCTGATCTCGAAGCGGCAGTCGACAACGCGCTCACCGCGATCTTCCTGGACTCCGGCCAGGTGTGCTCGGCCGGTGCGCGCCTGATCGTCGAAGAGTCCATTCACGATGAGGTCGTCGACGAACTCGTGCGCCGCGCCGAACTCATCCGCCTGGGCGGTCCCTTCGACGACAATGCCGAAACCGGCCCGCTCATCAGCGAAGACCACCTGAACAAGGTCCACCGCTACGTCGAAGAGGCCATCGAAGACGGTGCTGTTCTGCGCACCGGCGGCAAGCGCGGCGAAGGCGAACTCGCGCAGGGCTCCTACTACCTGCCGACCATCCTTGACCGCTGCGACCAGTCGATGCGCTGCGTCCACGACGAATCCTTCGGCCCGGTGTTGACAGTCGAAACCTTCTCAGGCGACACGACGGAGGCCGCCGAAGACGCCGCAGTGGCCCTGGGCAATGACACCGTCTACGGCCTCGCCGGTGCCGTGTGGACCGAAAACGCCGGCCGCGCGGAACGGGTTGCCGGTCGCCTGCGCCACGGCACCGTGTGGATCAACGACTTCCACCCCTATGTCCCGCAGGCCGAATGGGGCGGCATGAAGCAGTCGGGCATCGGCCGTGAACTCGGCGAAGACGGCCTGGCCGAATACCAGGAGGTCAAGCACATCTGGCACAACACGAAGCCGGCACCGGCCGACTGGTTCTCCGGCCGCAAAGCCTGACCCTCCCCACAATCTTCTGTTCACAACTCCAAGGAGCGTTTAAGTGAAGCAACACTATGACTATGTAATCGTCGGCGGCGGATCGGCCGGTTCGGCGCTCGCCAACCGCCTGTCGGCCGACCCCAGCACCAGCGTGCTGGTGCTTGAAGCCGGTCGCGCGGACTTCAAGTTTGACCCGCTGATCCACATGCCCGCTGCACTCATGTTCCCGTCGGGCAACCCGATGTACGACTGGCGCTACGAAACCGATCCGGAACCGCACATGGGCGGACGCCGCGTGTCGCACACCCGCGGTAAGGTGCTCGGCGGTTCAAGCTCCATCAACGGCATGATCTTCCAGCGCGGCAACGCCGGCGACTACGACAAGTGGGCCACGTTTGAGGGCATGGAGGACTGGGACTACGCCCACTGCCTGCCGTACTTCAAGCGCATGGAAACAACCCTGGCTGGGGCCGATGAGTGGCGCGGCGGTTCGGGTCCGCTGACCCTTGAGCGCAAGCCCGCCAACAGCCCGCTGTTCCAGGCGTTCTTCGAAGCCACCCGCCAGGCTGGCTACGCCCCGACCGATGACGTCAACGGCTACCGCCAGGAGGGCTTCGCCGCGTTCGATGCCAACACCTACAAGGGTTCGCGTATGAGTGCTTCGCGTTCCTACCTGTGGCCGGTCAAGAACCGCAAGAACCTCGACATTGCGACTCTGGCGTTCGTCACTCAGCTGCGCTGGAACGGCACCCGTGTGACCGGAGTCGACTTCGTACGAGGCGGAAAGAAGCCTCACAGCGTCTCCGCCGGTGAGGTGATCCTCTGCGGGGGCGCCTTCAACTCGCCTCAGGTGCTGCAGCTGTCCGGTGTGGGCGATCCTGACCACCTGCGTTCGGTTGGTATCAAGCCGCGGGTCGAGCTGCCGGGCGTGGGTGAGAACCTGCAGGACCACCTGGAGGTCTACCTGCAGCACGAATCGGTGCAGCCGGTTTCGATTCAGCCGTGGCTGAAGATGTGGAAGGCCCCGTGGATCGGTGCTCAGTGGCTGTTCGCCAACGCCGGTGTGGGTGCTTCGAACCACTTCGAGGGCGGCGGCTTCATACGCACCAACGACGATGTCGTCTACCCGAACCTCATGTTCCACTTCCTGCCGATCGCTGTGCGCTACGACGGCACCGGCGGGGACCACGAACACGGCTACCAGGTGCACATCGGCCCGATGAACTCGGATGTTCGCGGTCACGTGAAGATCAAGTCGAACGATCCCAAGCAGCACCCGTCGATCCTGTTCAACTACCTGTCAACCGAAAACGACCGCCGCGAATGGGTTGAGGTTGTGCGCGCAGCACGCCACATCCTGTCCCAGCCGGCGTTCGCACCGTTCGACGGCGGCGAACTGTCGCCCGGCAAGGACGTTGAAACGGACGAGGAGATCCTCGACTGGATCCGCCGCGACGCCGAAACCGCTCTGCACCCGTCGTGCTCGGCGAAGATGGGTGTTGACGACATGGCGGTTGTCGACCCGTCGTCCATGAAGGTCCACGGCACTGAGGGTCTGCGCGTTGTGGACGCATCCGTGTTCCCGACCATCACCAACGGCAACATCTACGCACCGGTGATGATGGTGGCCGAGCGCGCTGCCGACCTCATTGCCGGCAACACCATGCTCAAGCCGGAACACCCGCCGGTCTACAAGGCCAAGTCCGGTATGCCGCTGTACCCCGAAGGCGACCCGCGCAACAGCGCGTGGAACGCCCGCAAGGACATCCCCAGCGCCCTTGAGGCCATGGCTGCGGGTGATGACCAGTGAGCGGTACCCCACCAAACTCCAAACCGCAGGCGCAGACTGCGGCGAGCGGCACCTCGTCAGCTGGGGCCTCTGCGGAAAACGGTCCGGCAGAAGTCGAACCCGAGCTTCAGCCCCAGGTGACAAGCCCCAAGATCAAACCTGTTGTGCTCGGCGTGACCGGCGTGTTCATCGCGCTGGTCGCCGGGTGGGCGCTGTTCTTCACAGAGTCCGCCGAGGCGACACTCGGCTTGCTCGTGGGCTGGATCGGCAACTGGTTCGGCTGGTTCTACATCCTGCTGGCCACCGGGATCCTCGTGTTCGTGGTGGTGCTCGCCCTGCGGTACTCCAAAATCCGCTTGGGCAAGGACACCGACCGTCCCGAATATTCGACGTTCGCCTGGGCGTCCATGCTGTTCGCAGCCGGCATCGGCACCGACGTGATGTTCTTCGCGGTTGCCGAACCCGCCTCGCAGTACCTGGCGCCACCCGTGACGGAGCCCGGCACGGTCGATGCCGCGCGCGAAGGCACTGTGTGGACGCTGTTCCACTACGGCATCACCGGGTGGGGAATGTACACGCTCATGGGCATCGCCCTGGGCTACTTCGCCCACCGCAAGGGACTTCCGCTGGCTGTCCGTTCGGCGCTTTACCCGCTGTTCGGCAAGCGCATCAAGGGCGGCATCGGCAACGCCGTCGACATCGCGACGGTGCTGGGAACCATCTTCGGTGTTGCAACCTCGCTGGGCATCGGCGTGGTCATGCTCAACGTGGGCCTGGATCTGCTGTTCGGCATCGAGCAGGGCATCCCCGCACAGATCGGACTTGTGGTTGTCGCGGTTCTCGTGGCAATCGTGTCGGCAACATCGGGTGTTGACAAGGGCATCCGCATCCTCAGCCAGCTCAACGTGGTGCTCGCACTGGTGCTGGCCGGTTGGGTGCTGGTGTTCGGCGACACCGCGTTCCTGCTGCGTGCGGCCACCATGAACGTCGGTGACTTCGTCAGCATGTTCCCCGGAATGACGCTGGACACGATGGCATTCGACCACCCGGACGAATGGATGAACCTGTGGACTCTGTTCTTCTGGGCCTGGTGGGTTGCCTGGGCGAGCTTCGTCGGAATGTTCCTGGCCCGCATCTCCAAGGGTCGCACACTGGGACAGTTCGTCATCGGCACGCTGACCATTCCGTTCATCTACATCCTCATGTGGGTGACCATGTTCGGAAACACCGCCATTGAGCGCATCCGCTCGGGTGACATTGCATTTGCCGAAGCCGCTGTCGAAACACCGGAATCCGGTTTCTACATGCTGCTGCAGCAGTTCCCCGGAGCGTTCTTCCTGGTGGGACTGGCAACGTTCGTCGGGCTGCTGTTCTACGTGACATCTGCTGACTCCGGTGCGCTGGTCATGGCCAACCTCACCAGCCGCCTGCCGGATGCTGAAACCGACGCCAAACCGTGGGTGCGCATCCTGTGGGCTGCGGCAACCGGAGTGCTGACAATCGCCATGCTCGTTGTCGGCGGCATTACCGCGCTGCAGTACGCGACGGTGGTCATGGGACTGCCCTTTGCAATCGTCATGATCCTCGTTGCCATCGGACTGTTGCGCGCGCTGGAAGGTGAGCGCAAGCAGACGAACGCCATGATGGACTCGCTGCGCTCGCAGGTTGTCGGTGCTGGCAGCATGGTCGGCAGCGGTGTTGCCGGTGGTGCTGGTTCGGCTGTCAACTGGCGCAACCGTCTGCGCCGTCAGTTCGGCAGTGTGTCGATGCGCTCGACTCAGGAGCGCATGACCGAGGTTGTCATTCCGGCGCTGGAAGAGGTCGCAGCCGAACTGCGCGCCCAGGGTGTTGACGCGCAGATCAACCGTGAAGACGACGTGTCGAAGAACATCAAGCACTCCGTGTCGCTGACCGTGCTCGGGACTCACGACATGCTTGAGAACTTCGACTACACGGCACAGATCCGCCAGATCAAGGCTGCAACCTACGGCACTCGAATGCGCGAAGCCGACGATGTTTCAAGTCAGCTTGAAGTGAAGGTTCCCGGCGGAGGAACCTACGACATCCTCGACTATTCGCGCGAGCGGATCGCCCATGACGTTCTCGACCACTACACGTGGTGGCTGAACTCGAACGTCGCGGTAACAGAAGACACCGGCCGGGCGGATTAAAGCTGGTTTAAGCCGGGGCCACGGCTGTGCTTGAGGGCGCAGGCGCGGGCTTTCGGTCGGGCTGTGCTGGAGCGCGGCCCTTTAGCCAGGTGTTGCCGGTTAGGCAATAAAGGGGAGGCGGAAACGTAGTTTCCGCCTCCCCTTTATTGCCCTCAGAGAAGAGTTATTGCGGCACTCGGCGGGTCGATTAGGTGCGCAAGGCCTGTTCGTTGTCTATACTCGCTGGTAATCTTATGATATTCGGCCTTTTCACTCCATTTTCACGTCAAGCGTTCAGGCCAGCGCTGGACAGCAATAAGGACGCCTTATGGGTTCACGGATGACTTCCTCTCTGCTTACGCGAATGACTGCCGTTTTCGCGGTGCTTGCTCTTCTCTGTGCAATAGCAGTGCTTGTGCCACAGCCAGCAGAGGCCGCGGGGGAAATGGGAAAGCCTGGAGAATCACAGGCAGTCGAAATCGGCCAAAGCAATATTCAATATGGCCTGAGGCTGGCAAAAGACGGCGGATCAGGCTGTCTGATCACCAAGTCCAATGGCTATGAGCCCGGTGACAACACCTCGAACGACGGCAATATCTGTGCCGGGGATATCGCCCACTACAGCATCGACCTGAACGTCAAAACAGCAGCTGATCCGATTACGTTCACGGTTACGCCAACGTGGCTCAGTGCCGAAGCTCGTGCGGCTGGTCTGCCCGAACCCACCGTGAAGCCGACTCTGAAGACTGGTTCAGCAAGCTATGCCGGCGTTTCGGCCACGGTTGATGCTCAGGGCGCCATAACTGTGAAGGCGGAACCGAATAAGAACGCGACTGTTTCGCTGGAACTCACAGCATCGACAATCCAGGCACTGGAACTCCGGGGCGGCGAAAACCCTGAGGGCACGTTCAATCTTGGGCTCAAAGCCGCTAAGGAAGACGGCTCTGCGCTGAAGACCGCGGTCGCAGACAAGAAGCTCAGCGTACTCGTCGAGCCTCGTTTTGACCAGATGATCGAAGACCCGCAGAGCGGCGTCACGACCACCGTGCGTGACGGCGTTGAATATATCGGCATCAGTGCTCGATCCGGATTGCCGGCTTATCCCGCCGACCAAAAGCACAGTCCTGCCCCCAGCGGTGCGACACCGAAAGGTCGGATTCTGCCGATCGATCCGGAAACCATCAGCCGCTACACCCTCGTGATGCCGGAAAATGCTCCCTTTAAGGGCGACGAGGTGCTGGTGTCCTATGACGGCAGCGATTGGAAGAAAGCCAAGATCGACGCGAATGGCAATCCGTACGTCGACGGCAAGTACGACAAGTCCAATCCGCCCTTCCGTTTTCTCATCCCAACCAAGGGCCTGTCCTCGGGCAAGACGGATTTCATCACCCGCATGGACATCGTGGATGAAAACGGCAAGCCTGCGCGGGTGAAAGACAGCCGCGGAGTGCCGTCGAACATTCCAACCGCGAAGGGTAATAAAGCACTTGGCGATAACACTGCCGACCCCGGCGGCTTGACCGAGTGCAGCGCATCCACCGCTGACGCCGGGCAGGGTCTGTTGGCGGGCAAATATGGCTTCCCGAACAACAACTGTGCCAAGCAGACGGTTGACCTGACCAAGTGGAAGTGCACGCACCCCGGGGGCTGTCCTTCAGCCAAGTACGACGTCGGAATCAACTGGGTGGAGACCGAAGAAAAGGGCAAGCAGGCTTTCAACTACAAGCAGGCTCTTACAAGCGCGAATGTCCGCATGGAAGTCACGCCCGTCGACGTTAAGGACAACCCGACCATCTGTTCAGTGTGGCAGCCCGGAGTTCAGCGCGTTGTCTCCACCGCGAACAACATCTACGTGCCCACGGTCCAGATTGGCAACCAGGGCAAGGTCAACATCCAGGACGTCTTCCCGGATGCCAAGGTGTACATCACCAAGGCTGATAAAACCAATAAGGGAACAGCTCCTGACTGTTCTGGCGACGCCGATTGGGAAGTCTTCTACGACGCCTCCGCCAAAGTGACGGGCAATAGCTTTGCCGACCCGGGAAGCATGAAGTCCAATGAAATCGCCGGAATCAAGATTGTCATTCCCGGCGAGAACGTCATTCAGAGACCGACGACTTTCCGCTACGTGGCTACAACGGGTGATCCTCGCGTGGTCAGTACACTGGACACGGTCAAGGCCAAGCAGGGCGACGCGGAGTACTACAAAACAACGAACTTCGCGCAGGTCTTTGAAGGCGATAAGAAGAAACGCGACTCGAAGGACGTAATCCTTGCCGAAAAGCCGTCGGCAGGAGTTCGCGACATCTGGGGCAGCGTTGGCGAAAAGCGTGTTGGCGGTATCGGCCAGCAGAAGCAGGAGCTCATCACGGCCGGTCAGGTTGTTGTCAACAACGGGACCAATATTGCAGTGAATTCGAGCACCGCTGATGGTAAGCCCACACGTGTTCACATGCGGATCTATCTGTCCAAGTGTGTCACCGCTGACGAAGAATCGCTGTCACGGGGAATGAAGTATCACAAGGGTCAGATCTCCAATGACCCGAAGGACTGTGCTCCCTCCACAGACAACTACATTGAACGAACGTGGGCGCTGTCAGACAAGAAAAACGAAACTGACGACCCGAACAACGACCCGTTCTTCCCCATCGGCTGGGCCGACAAGAATGCCGGAAAGTCCTCGGACTTCTTCCAGCCGTGGGACAACGGTCAGCCGAAGCCGACATTCACGGTCATGACTCCGGCGTGGGCAGGACCGGGCCAGCAGTTCGACATCGTGCACTCGTACCGCATAACGGGAACGCCAGAGCTGAAACTGGATGAAGCTGTCAAGGCGCTGAAGGAGAACACGTCCATTAAGGCCGTTACTTCCTCCGCCAATGAGAACGCCTACACGCCGAGTGAAGATAAGGCGAAGGACTACACTCCGCTGGACTCGCGTGCAGCGCTGACGACTCTGACTGTCCCCAACGTCGTCGCTGTGGGTCTGCAGAAGTCTGCTGAGGACAAGCTCGTTGATCATGACGCTGCGTTTCAGCACTCGCTGAAGCTGACCAACCACACCGATGCACAGCTGGGAGCCACGCAGTTCATTGACGTGTTGTGAGGTTACCCACGTTTAGTGGACACCCTATTAG
>NZ_KV823248.1 GCF_001815905.1 Brevibacterium sp. HMSC07C04
GGGCCGCAGACACCCAGTCTGCGGCCCTCACCTATGGCTGTTTTCAGGGCACCGCACCGGAAAGTGGGACTCCCAGCCTGCGGCGCGGCGATCAACCTGCAGAGACGATCTCCGCTCCTTCCGCGCGCAGCTCGACCTTGCGGATCTTGCCGGAAACGGTCATCGGGAACGACTCCCTGACCTCGACGTAGCGCGGGATCTTGTAGTGGGCCAATTTGCCCTGGGCGAATTCGCGAACGTCATCAGCTGTCAGCGTCTCTTCTCCTTCGCGGAGAATCACCCAGGCCATAAGCTCTTCGCCGTACTTGGGGTCGGGAACGCCGACCACCTGCACATCGCGAATAGACGGGTGGGTGTACAGGAACTCTTCGATCTCACGCGGGTAGACGTTTTCGCCGCCGCGAATAACCATGTCCTTGATCCGACCGGATATGTCGAGATAGCCGGCTTCGCTCACGATCCCAAGGTCTCCGGTGTGCATCCAGCCATCGGGATCGAGCACCTCGGCAGTTTTGTCCGGCTGGTTCCAGTAGCCCTTCATAACGCAGTAGCCGCGAGTGCATACCTCCCCCTTCTGGCCTCTAGGCAGAGTCTCCCCCGTCACCGGGTCGACGACCTTGACTTCCGTGTGCGGCATAACGGTGCCCACGGTTTCGGTACGAGCTTCAAGCGAGTCGTCGACCCGCGTCATGGTGGACACGGGTGCGGTCTCCGTCATCCCGTAGCAGATCGCCACTTCAGACATATTCATTCGGCCGATGACGGCCCGCATGACTTCAACGGGGCACGTGGATCCTGCCATGACGCCGGTGCGCAGCGTCGACAGATCATAGTCTTCAAAGTTCGGCAGTTCGAGTTCGGCGATGAACATTGTCGGCACACCGTAGAGCGAGGTCGCCTTCGTCTTCTCAACTGCGCTCAGGGCTGCGCTCGGATCGAATCCTGCGCTGGGAATCACCGCCGTGCTTCCATGGCTGAAGGCTGCGAGAATGCCGATGACCATCCCGAAGCAGTGGAAGAACGGCACGGGAAGAACAACCGTGTCCTTTTCGGTGTAGGCCAGGTTCTCCCCAATGAGAAAGCCGTTGTTGAGAATGTTGTGATGTGTCAGAGTCACACCCTTCGGAAAACCGGTTGTTCCCGAGGTGTACTGCAGGTTTATCGGCTCATCACAGTTGAGGGTGTCTGTGATCTGGCGGATGCGAGTGCGGATCTTGGCCCCGTCGTCAGCCAACAGCCTCTCCCCTGTTTCGAGGAGGGCGGAGAAGCGGCTTTCCGCGTTGATGTCCTGCTGCCGCATAGGGGTGGCAGTCTGCTCCTGCGATGTGTCAACGTAGACCACCGACAGGTTCTCGAGCTTCGCAGCGACCGCGCTTGTCACTTCGACGAAGTCGATGTGAGGCGGTGCAGCCACCTGACTGATGAGCATCGAGGCTCCGGAGTGTTCGAGGATGAACTCCAGTTCGTGCTCCCGGTAGGCGGGGTTGATGTTGACGATGATGACGCCGAGCTTGGCGGCCGCGTACATTGTCAAAACCCATTCGGGAATATTCTGGGCGAAGATGCCAAGCCGGTCGCCCTTCTTGAGCCCTCGGTCCATAAGAGCGGCGGCCAAGCGGTCTGTGTCACGCTCAAGTTCCGCGTAGGTCCACGAACGGCCTGTGGGAAGGTCGAGAAGTGCTTGTGCATCCGGGGCCTGTGCTGTCTGCACGGCAAAATGGCCGGCGATGGTGTCGCCGATAAGCCCTGCCGAAGCAGGGCCGGATGAATACGATAGGGTCACGGCTCTGTGCTCCTTGCTGTTGTTTTCACACGCCTGTGTGCGATGAAAATCACTTTGCCATAAACGAGCTTTGGTTTCTACAAACACAGCAGCTTCTGCAGACACCACCTACCACCAGGACTTTCACGCCTATTATGGAGGCATGGGCAAAGTCATAGTCCTCGGATCGATCAACATCGACACGGTCATCCGCACACCCCGCTACCCTCGCTTGGGCGAAACGCTCATGGCAAACAGCGTGCGCACCATGCCGGGAGGAAAGGGGGCCAACCAAGCAGTTGCGGCCAACCGCGCCGGTGCTGAAACACTGTTTCTCTCGTGCGTGGGATCAGACGCCCAGGGCGCCTTCTACCGCAAACACCTCGAGGCTTCGGGACTGGACACGAATTTTGTGCGGACAACCGCGGGGCCGACGGGCTCAGCGACGATCATCGTCGAAGATGCGGGCAACAATGCGATCCTCTTCGATCCCGGTGCCAATGCAGCTGTCGGCGAACCGGAAATCGAGACCATCCTCAACCTGGCACAGCCGGGCGATGTTCTGTCAATCGTTTTGGAAATCCAGGACCAGACGGCCCTGCGCGCTCTTGCTGTGGCTCAAGAGCGCGGTGTCACTACCCTGCTCAACCCCTCCCCCTGGACGCCTGCCGCTCAGAGCCTCGCCGATTCAGCCGACATCGTGATCGTCAACGAACAGGAATCTGCCCGGCTCAACCGAGTCGACGAAAGGGTCTGCATAACATTCGGCGCTCAGGGCGCCCTGTGGCGCGGCGTCCACGCTCCCGCACGCCGTATTGAGGCGGTCGACAGCACCGGCGCAGGCGACACTTTCGCCGGAACACTGGCCGCGGCGGTTGCGCGAGAGCTTTCAACGGAAGAGGCCCTGCAGACAGCGACAGCAGCGGCGACACGAGTCTGCGAACACGACGGCGCGCAGGACTGGAAAACGCTGGATTCCTGAGATTTTCCCCTGCGTTCATTTCGCGTTAACGTAAGCCTTGTCATCTTTCGGTTCCACACCGACCCTCGTCCGGCCGAGCGCGCTCTGCGGGAACGGGTCCCTCGCCAAGCGGAGCCGACCTCGCACATAAGCGGAAGCAGACAGTGGATTTCGTCCTACTCATCGTCGTTCTCGTCATCGCCTTGGCGCTGTTCTTCGATTTCACCAACGGCTTTCACGACACGGCAAACGCCATGGCCACCCCGATTGCGACAGGTGCTCTCAAGCCGAAAACGGCGGTGGGACTCGCCGCAATTCTCAACCTCATCGGAGCTCTCCTGTCGACGGAGGTGGCAAAGACTGTTTCCGGCGGCATCATCAACGAAGAGCAGATAGGCGGGCAGCTGTTCCCCTCCCTCATATTTGCAGGGCTCATCGGCGCTATCTGCTGGAACATGCTGACCTGGCTTTTGGGACTGCCTTCGAGCTCATCTCACGCTCTTTTCGGGGGCCTGATCGGAGCGACGATAGTCGGCATCGGATTCACCGCCGTCAACGTAGGGGGCGTTCTCTCCAAAATCGTTCTGCCCGCAATCCTGTCGCCCCTGACGGCTGCCATCATCGCTTTTGTCGCAACCAAAGTTGCCTACGGCGTGACTCGCCGCTATGACAAAAAGCCATCGGGCCGCGATGGGTTCCGGTGGGGCCAGATCCTCACCTCCAGTCTTGTTGCTCTGGCACACGGCACGAACGATGCGCAGAAGACGATGGGCGTCATCACCCTTGTTCTCATTGCAGTCGGGTGGCAGTCGGCTGAGGACCACGACCCTCAAATCTGGGTAGTGCTGGCCTGTGCTTTCACGATTGCGCTCGGCACCTACATGGGCGGTTGGCGAATCATCCACACGCTCGGCAAGGGGCTCACCCAGGTGCGCCCTGCGCAGGGATTTGCTGCTGAGTCCTCCACCGCGGCGACGATTCTCGCGTCGTCTGCTCTCGGCTTTGCGCTGTCGACGACTCAGGTGGCATCCGGTTCTGTGATCGGCTCCGGAATGGGCAGACGCGGTTCGACCGTGAAATGGTCGATGGCGGGCAAAATTGTGCTCGGCTGGCTCGTCACGCTTCCGGCAGCGGGGCTCATCGGAGCGGCCGCAGCGCTGTTCGTTGTACTTCTGGGCAATTTGGGCCTGGTGCTTGACTTCATTGCCGCCACTGCGACGGTGCTCGGGCTCTATCTCTACTCAAAGCGCGGCAGCAGCGGCCCAGACCAAGCGCTTTCCCACGATGTCGCCGATGCTGGCTACGCTGTGGATGTTGAGCGCGATCTCCCGCCAACCCCACGGCAAGCACGCGCTCAGGAGCGCCGCCGCGTCGAACAGGCGAACAGCGATGATGACAACGGAAAGGCACAGCTGTGATCACAATTGACTGGGGCGCGTTCCTTCTGGTGTTCATCTCGGCTTTGGCTGCGGCGGTATTTCTCGTGGGCTTCTACGCCCTCGGTCTGCGCCTGCTGGTCGCGGGCGGCAAACCGCCGGTGGTTCATCCCGCAGAGTTCCCGGACGCCATCACTGTGATGTCGCCCAAGCAGATCCGCAAGGCTGAAAAGAAGGCCGCAAAAGCCGCCAAGAAGGTCCCTCTGTCACCCGAGGCCCAGAGACTGGTGCTTCTGGGCGCCTATTCATGTTTCGCCCTGTGCGCGGCAGTCATCGTCTTCGGCGTTCTTCTTCTGCTGGTATTCCGCTGATCTTCGAGCCTAGTCAAGAATCTGCACTGTTCAGACGCTAGGGTGAGGCCATGGTCGATCACTCCTCTCACCGCAGCGAGAAGGCCCGCAGCCGCACGGTGTACATCATCATCGCCATTGTCGCGGTCGTCGCTTTCACTGCAGTTGTCGCAATTGCCCAGCTCACATCGAACAACACCAAGTCTTCCGGGGAGGATTCCGCACAGCACGGTTCGTCCTCAGCTGGGTCATCCGCCGACGACAGCGCGAGCAAGGACTCGTCGACACCCGGCGAGGAGGGCGAATGGGTCCGCCGGGACGCAGATGACTCCGCGGCCATCGGAAATGTCGACGCCCCGGTCGTCATCACTGAGTGGACGGACCCCCGCTGCCCGTTCTGCGCTCATTTCCACACCGAAATCCTTCCAGAGCTGCAGAAGAAGTACGTTGACTCCGGAAAAGTGCGCTTCGAATTCATAACCGTCGCGTTCTTCGGCGAGCAGTCCGCGGCAGCTGGTGCAGCCATGGAAGCCGCGGGCAAACAGGGCAAGTACAGCGAGTACTCGGATGCCCTCTATGCGGCCGCGCCCGACAAGGGCCACCCCGATCTTCCCGAAGAGACCCTCGTGAAGTTCGCCGAAACCGCCGGCGTGAGCGACATCGAGCGGTTTCGCACAGACATGAACGATTCCGTGCTTATCGACGCAGTCAGCAGCGCAACTGCCGAAGCACAGCAGCAGTACGGAATTCCGGCTGTGCCGTTCTTCGCATCTTCCGACGGTGAAAGCGCACTGCGGGGCGCTCAGCCAGTCGAAAACTTCTCTGAGTTCATAGACGAACAGCTGGAGAAGGCCGGGGTCGAATGAGTCTGGGCCTGCTTGGAGCTTTTGCAGGCGGGGTCCTTACGCTTCTGAGTCCCTGCTCTGCGATGCTCCTGCCTGCATTCTTCTCTTACGCCTTCACCTCACCCAAGGAACTGCTGGGTCGGACATTCATCTTCTACCTGGGTCTGGTCACTACGCTCGTTCCCCTGGGTATTCTGGCTGGGTCGGTCGGCGCGTTCGTCACCGTGCATCGGGACGCTGTCGTAGCCATCGCCGCAGTCGTCATCAGCATCATGGGCGTTCTCACAGCACTCAACATCAACCTGCCGTTTATGCCCTCCGGGGTGCAGAGCGCGGGACGGTCATCCGCTTCGGTCTACCTGCTCGGTGCAGTCTACGGGGTCGCCGGTGTGTGCGCCGGTCCCATTCTCGGCGCCGTTCTGACTGTCGCTGCAGCGAGTGCCTCGGCACTGTGGGGCGGTCTGATTCTGGTGTTCTTCGCAGCCGGCATGGCTTTTCCGCTCGTGCTCCTTTCAGTGCTGTGGACGCGTCTGCCCGTCGTGCAGAGGATCGTGCGCCCTCGACCGGTTTCTTTCGGGCCGATCACAACCACGTGGACGAATCTGATCGGCGGCCTGCTCATGGTCGCACTGGCAGCACTCCTGTTCTTCACCAGCGGTACGGCCGAATTGTCCGGCTTTCTCGGGGCAGGTGCTCAGGCACGCATTGAAGGGTGGGTTCTGCAGAACTCGTCTGCTGGCGTCGAACTCGTGATTCTCGGCGTCATCGCCGCTGTGGGCGGTCTCATTACACTGTTTGCGCTGAAGAACCGCGGAAAGCGCGATGAGTGAGCTCAGGCCTCAGCAACACTGATTTTGCATTGGCAGGGCACATGGTCTAAGATAGTTCCTGTTGCCCAGACGGGTTCTGGGGGATTGGCGCAGTTGGTAGCGCGTCTCCATGGCATGGAGAAGGTCAGGGGTTCGAATCCCCTATCCTCCACTCGAGAAGCTTTGAGACAGCACTCGTAACAGGCCTCCGGTTGTCCCGGAGGCTTTTTCATTCCCGCTTTTGCCGATCCTGCACCGGCTAAGCGGCAGTCCCCTCTATACCGGCTTCCGTCGCACCATCGCGCAATGCGCATCACTCCCCATGCAGTTCACTGCGATGACAACATCCTGATTCTTCTCTCAAACCCCTAGGCATATGCGCATTCATCTATAAGACTGGTGCCTGCGGCTAGATCCGCCTGACCCGAAGTAAACAATGACGTTCACCATCGGATGAGTTAGGAAGTTTCCATGTCAACGATGAAAGCAGCTGTTGCCGAACAGTTCGGCCACAACCTCAATGTTACCGATTCCAATCTGCCCGAACCCGGCGAGCACCAGGCGCTGGTGAAGCTCATAGCCTCCGGTGTCTGCCACACGGACCTTCACGCTATGGAAGGTGACTGGCCGGTCAAGCCCAGCCCGCCCTTCATTCCCGGTCACGAGGGCGTCGGCATCGTCGAGAAGCTCGGTCCCGGCGAACACACCGTGAATGTCGGCGACACGGTCGGCAACGCCTGGCTGTGGAGCGCATGCGGCCACTGCGAGCACTGCCGTCAGGGTTGGGAAACGCTGTGCGAGCAGCAGGAAAACGGCGGCTATTCCGTCAACGGCTCCTTTGGTCAGTACATGCTCGTCGACACCCGCTACGCCCCGGTCATTCCCGAAGGATCGGACCCCCAAGAGGTCGCACCCGTGCTCTGTGCAGGTGTGACCGTCTACAAGGGCCTCAAGATGACCGAGGCTCGCCCCGGCCAGTGGGTTGTCATCTCCGGCATCGGCGGTCTGGGACACATCGCTGTCCAGTACGCGGTCGCCATGGGCCTGCGCGTGGTCGCAGTAGACATTGCCGAAGACAAGCTGGCCCTGGCTCAGAAGCATGGTGCTGAAATCATCGTCAATGCTTTGACAGAAGATCCCGCACAGGCCATTCAGGACAAGATCGGCGGTGCCCACGGAGTGCTTGTCACCGCCGTCCACGAGCAGGCTTTCAGTCAGGCGATCGGCATGTCCCGCCGCGGCGGAACCATTGTCTTCAACGGTCTGCCGCCGGGCGAGTTCTCCGTGTCGATCTTCAACGTCGTCCTGGCTGGTCTGACCATCCGCGGTTCGATCGTCGGCACGCGTCAGGACATGGTCGAAGCTCTCGACTTCTATGCCGCGGGCAAGATCAAGCCGACGTACTCCACACGCCGCCTTGAGGAGATCAACGACGTCTTCCAGGAGATGCGCGACGGCAAGATCGAAGGTCGCGTGGTCATCGAATACTGATGACTCCCCTGCCGCCGTCAGCGGCAGCCGACGTTCACGAGGCGGAGCTTGGCTCCGCCTCGTGAACCCAATTGAAAGGAGGTGCACCATGACTACTAAAGCCAATATCGGCTTCTGGCTATCGTTGGCAGCCTTCATCGTACTGTTCGGCGCATTCATTGCATCGGGGACCATTTCAGGAATGGAACGCGATGCGAATATCTACGGCGGGCCGTCCGAGCTGATCTTTCCCATCTCCGGAATCGGAGCACTCATTGCCGCCGCAATCGCCGCAATCTTTGCAGTGAAGGGCCGCTCCTCCAAAAACTGAGGATAACAACAGCCAACCCTCACGAGGCGGAACTCACGTTCCGCCTCGTGTTCTGTTTAGAGACTGCCGCAGAAAAGGAGACCGGAAAACTCGACTCTCTGCTCAACGCCCGGAAAGCTTAGAGCCAGCACTCATGGAAACCGCGGCTCGTCCGGAGCTTCGTACCTTTGCCCTTGCTCTCGAGCGGATCTTCACAAACGCCACGGCGCTGACAAGCAGCACACCGCTGACAGCCGCCATGAGCGGAGCTGTGGGCAGGTCGAACACATAGGCCGTCCAGAAGCCCGCCACCGCGCTGATGACAGCAATGACGAGGCTCAGTGCGATGACGACCGGCAGACGATTGCCGAACAGGACCGCAACCGCCGGCGGCACCACAACGAGCGCGACGACGAGAATAGCGCCCGCGGCATTGAACGCCACCACGACAGTTACGGCCACGAGAGCCATGAGCGTGTAGTCAACCGTCCTAACAGGCAGACCCATGGTGCGAGCCAGAACCGGATCGAAAGTCGCCAGGGACAGCACCCTGTAGGTGCAGGCGATGAAAATCGCCGTGACAGCGAAGACACCAAGAAGCATGAGCGCCGTCTGCGGACCGAGGTTCACTCCCCTGACAAGCACGTGTTCACTCGGCAGAGCCATAAGGTTCAGATCACCCGTCAGCACGGTGTCCTCGCAGATGTGCACCGACTTCAGGCTCGTGGACAGAAGAATCACACCACCGGCGAAAAGAGCGGGAAAAATGAGCCCCTGATCGGCGCCTCGTGCTATCAGTCCGGTCCGGCGCAGCCATTCAGATCCGAGCACCACGGTCATGCCCATGGCCGAAGCGGCTGCAATCATCCACGGCGAATGGGTTGTGCCCGACACAATCGCCCCGATGACAACACCGGGCAGAACAGCGTGAGACATCGCGTCAACGAGCATTGACTGGCGCCGAAGCACCAAGAACACCCCCGGCAGAGCACATGTCACCGCGGTGGTAACAGCCAAAAACACGGTCGCCGCTGCAATGCTCATCTGCCCTCACCTCCCACAGCAGCCAACCGGACTGCATTCCGCCGGGCACGCACGGCCCTGCCGATAACCGAGCGCCGCGGGGCAAAAAGAACCGACACGAGGAAAACTGTGAAGAGCACCAACACCACAATCGGGCCTGTCGGCACTCGCCCGAAGCTGACAGCGGCATAGGACCCGACGGCGCCGGCAGCGCCGCCGATCGAACCTGCGAGCATCACCATAGATCTGAGGCTTCCCGTCCACTGGCGGGCAGATGCTGCCGGCATAATCGCAAACGCCACCATGAGGATGAGCCCCACTGACTTCACGCCGATGACGACGGCAACTGTTGTCGCCACCCCCAGTATTGGCCCGAGCACAGCTGACCGATAGCCCAGGGTGTGGGCAAAGACCGGATCGAAGGTGAACAGCCCAAAAGCACGCCAGCCGATGATGACCGTCAGCAGCGCCGCACCGCCGCACACCGCGATCACAAGCAGGTCTTCGTGCGTTGTGGTTGCGGCATTGCCGAAGATATACGTTTCAATGCCCCCACGGCCAGGCAGCGACGACAGCGACGCCGAGCGCAGCAGCACGATACCGCTGCCGTAGAACAAAGCGAGAACTCCGGCCATGGCTGCATCTGAGCCCAGGCGGGTGCCGCTGATCCAATTCACGGCAAACGCCGCAAGAGACGAGGAAATCACCGCGCCGATCGTCAGAGTCACCATCGACCTGCCTGGCACGCCAAGTACGGCAACCGCGATCACAAAGGCCGCAGCAACGCCGAAGACCGCCGAGTGCCCGATGACATCGGCGATGAGAGCCTGCCGGCGGAGATACAGAAAACAGCCCATCGCACCCGAGAAGGACCCCACGAGAACAGTTCCGATGAGCATGGTGCGGAACGTGTAGTTCAGCAGAAGCTCACTCGGTGCGACGAAACCCGCGGCCAGCAGATCAGCGGTCTCCACTGGCGCCGCCCTCCGCTGTGATGATGGTCCCGAAACCGTAGACCGAGCTGAATTCCCGACTTACGAGCACCTCGTCAACAGGCCCGCTGAGCACACAGCGGCCCTTGTTCAAAACGGCGGCGCGAGTGCAGAAATCGCGGACTGTCGTCAGGTCGTGGTGGACAACAACGACTGTCTTGCCGGATGCGCGCAGCTGGCGAATGACCTCGAGGACGACTTTTTCGCTCGACGCGTCGATGCCCGCCAGAGGTTCGTCGAGGAGAAACAGGCCGGGGTCCTGTGCGAGGATGCGGGCCATAAAGGTTCGCTGCTTCTGCCCGCCGGAGAGTTCAGAAATCTGCTGTCGTTCGAGATCCGCAATCCCCATGGTGTTCAGAGCTTCATCAACCCGCTGACGCCGGCTGGCGTTGATGCGGCCGAACAGCCCGACTTCGCCATACAGGCCCATCGTGACGACATCGCGCACTGTTGCCGGGAAATCCCAGTCGATATCCGCAGATTGGGGCATGTAACCCACGTGCCTGCGCATCTGCGAAAGCGGCCCACCGAAGAACTGCACCGTACCCGCCAGGGGTTTGAGCAGTCCCAGTGCTGCTTTCAGAAAAGTCGACTTGCCTGCACCGTTGGGGCCCATGATGGCAAGCACTTCCCCAACGGGAGCCGCGAGATCAACGCCGTCAAGTGCGAGCTTGTCGTGATATGCGGCTGTCAGTCCGCGCGCTTCCAACGCTGGGGCTCCCGCAATGGGTTTAGCTTCCCGAGCTCTGTTTGCCATCGATGCTCCGTTCAGCTCAGGGCTTCTGCAATTGCATTTGCGTTGTGTTCAAAAACACCGAGATACGTGTCAAGCGGGGCGGATTCGCCCAGTGAGTCTGCGTAGAGCTCCTTATCGGAGATCTCGACCTCCCACCCCTTCGCTTTGACCGCCTGCTTGAGGTGTTTGATCGCCTCTGGGCTCTTCAGGTTGTCCTGGAAGATGACCGGCACCTTGTGGTCGGCAATCGTCTTTGCAAGTTCATCAATCTCGGCAGCCGACATTTCGGATTCGGATGACACGAAGTCTGTTGCGTAGATTTCCATGTCGTAGGTCTTGCCCAGGTAGTTGAACGCGTCGTGTCCGGTCACAAGGACGCGATTCTCTTTGGGAATCCGCTCGAGCTTTTCTTTCGCATCCGCCGCAACTGCATCGATTTTCTTGTTGTACTCTTCCGCGTTAGTCGTGTACTGATCCGCGTTTTCGGGGTCGATCTCACCGATCTTCTCTGCCGAGGCCTGCACAACCTGCTTCCACAGGTCGGGTGAGTTCCACACGTGCGGGTCATGGCCTTCGATCTTGCCGTCCTCTTCCCACGGCAGCAGCTCAGATTCGTCAAGCTGTCCAGCCGCGGCAAGCTGCTTGTCGCCGAGCTTGTCCAGCTGATCCATCATCTGGTGCTCCATGTCGCGGCTGGTCCACAGCACGACGTCGGCTGAATCGAGCTTCTCGGTGTCGCGAGTGGTCAGAGGCTGAGTGTGTGGGTCTCCCCCGGGCTTGACGAGCACGGTGACATCGGCGTCGGGGGCGATGTTCCTTGCCGCGTCCCCCAAGTAGCCGGTGGTGGCAACGATGCTGAGCTGCCCCTCTTCACCGTTGCCCGTCGTGGAGGGGGCACAACCTACCGCACTCATTGCCAGTACCGCACCTGCGATGCCCGCCATTGCGCGCTTGAACCCGAGTCGCTTCATTTTCTGCCTTTCGTTGCCGCGAATCCCGCATATATTAAGTTAGCTTAACACACATTAGGATAACCTAATGCCACGAACAAATAAGTGTCTGTTTATGCAGATCCGACCTGAGTCGAGCGCTCCCAAAACTCACGAGGCGGAGCCTGAGCTCCGCCTGGTGATCTGTTTCCGGGGACTACAGTTGGCATATGGCACTCGAGCACACACAGGTCGCCCTCCAACTGCCCTCGGGGCAGGCACAAGCACACATCTGGACTACCGGCACGCCGTCACAGCGACAGCCGCTGCTGTTCATCCACGGCTTTAGAGGTGACCACCACGGCCTGCAGTTCATTGCCGAAAACATCAAAGGTCGGCAGTCTTTCATTCCCGATCTGCCTGGCTTTGGTCAGACTCCTCCCCTGCCTGGCAAGCAGACGCTTGAGACCTACACGTCGTTTGTGCGTGGTCTTGCCGACTGGATTGAAGATCAGACAGGCGAGCAGCCCATTTTGGTGGGCCATTCCTTTGGTTCGATCGTGGCGGCGAATGCTGCGGCTGACGCGGGAGCGTCCACACCCCTCGTGCTCATCAATCCGATCGTCAGCCTGCCCGACCGAGGACCGGGCCGTCTGCTCACAGTGACGGTCGACAATTACTACCGCATTGCCGAAGCCGCTCCAGAGAAAGTCGGCAATTTCCTGCTGAAGAACCGACCGACGGTGCGGCTCATGAGCGAAGCCATGGCCACCAGCCGCGACCGTGACACACGTCGTTTCATCCACGATCAACACCAGCAGCACTTCAGCAGCTTCAGCGACCGAAAATCCCTGGCTGATGCCTACCGAGTATCGACCCACCACACGGTCCGCGAGGTGGAGAAGCAGCTGACCATGCCCGTGTTGGTCATCAGCGGCAGGGCGGACGCGATCGCTTCACCTAGGGCCACTCATGAGTTCGTCAAACGCCTGCCGAACATCGAACACCATGAGTTTCCTCGCGTAGGGCATTTGGTGCACTACGAAAGACCGGCCGAGACGGCTCATCACATTGAAGACTGGCTAGACTGAAACCACACGTCCAGACATCAGGAGGAACCATGTCGGTTGTGAAAATCAATGTTCTGTCAGTGCCTGAAGCACAGGGCGAAGAGCTCGAAGCTCGGTTCGCAAAACGCGCACACAGCGTCGACCAGGCCCCGGGCTTTGAAGGCTTCCAGATGCTTCGGCCCACAGCGGGCACCGAGTCCTACTACATCGTTACCCAGTGGGACTCAGAAGAGTCTTTCCAGGCGTGGGCAGCACAGCGCACGCACCGCAGCCCCAATGAAGCCCTGTCCAAACAAGAGGGCCTGCTGGAATTCGAAGTCGTCGAATTCGACTGACCTTCGATCAGGTCGAAACCAGGCAAAGCCGGTGACCGCAGTGTGCGGTCACCGGCTTTGTCATATGCGTCCCGCCAAAAAGCTGGCAGATCGAGGCGAGGCTGCCAGCTTCGGCGGGGTTGCCATCTTCAAGGAGAAACGAACTCAGTCGTAGGGGTTGAATTCATCAACATCGGCCGCGTCACGCAGACGCCCGGGCTCAGCGAGCCGGTTGACCACAGTCTTGCGGCTGACCGGCGAACCTGACACGTATACCGCACGCGACAGCACATTCGACGCAACACTCGACACAATGATCAGCGAAAGAAAAGCGAGGATCGCCATGAACAGGTGCAGGAACCTAAAGCCCTCCGTGCTGAGCGTAAACACGTAGGCTGCCGCCAGAATCATCGGCATGGCAAGTCCCGTGCCCGGCGAGAAAACATTGATGCGGCTGAGGGCATCGCGCGCCCGGAACATGGCGATGACGGTGCCCAACAGGATGAGGCTTCCCCCGATCCCGAAGATGCCCACGAGAACGACAGCGAGCGTTTCCATCAGCGATGCCCCCTGGTGAGAATACGCGACAGAGCAATCGTCGACAGAATGCCCAACAGCGAAGCCAAGAAGATGACGTCCAGCAGAATGGACAGGTTCACCAGCATCGCTATGAACACCAGAATGCCGATTGCACAGAAGTACACGAGGTCGCCGATGATCGCCCGGGAACCGCTTTCCTTAGCGGTGAGAACGCGAATCAGACCCAGAACGATCGTGCAGGCGAGAATCGCAATGCATACCCAAATGATGACAGTCACTGCTGGTCACTCTTTCGCGGAGGAACTTCGCCGCGCAGGGCCTTGAGCAGCCTGTCCTCCATGTCATAGAGGCCTTCGAGCACATCCTGTTCGGACTCACCGAAAAGAGAGTGGACGAACAGAGTCGGCGGAGTCTTGGAAGTGCCGTACGCGGTCGCGACCACAAGTGTGCCGGGTGTGATCGTGATCGACTGAGCCATCGACGTGATTTCGAAGTCGGTAACACAGCGCAACGGCAGCTGCACGATCATGGGGTTTCCATACGGTGTGCGCCACAGATTCGATATGACATCCCACGTGCCCGACAGGATCTCCTTGAAAATCCACAGAGCGTAGGCGAACAGGCGCAGAGGCTTCATCATCGTCCCAGCACCGCCTCGATATAGGGAGTGTAGTCAAGCATGGATTCGGCGGCCGAGTTCGTAACCTCCGCAAGAGCACCCGCACCGACGAACAGGGCAACGGACACAGCGATGAGCGAAGCGCCCGGGGCCAACAGCTTAGAGGGGATGCGCACATCGGCGGGCAGATCTGTCAGGGCGGCCCTGCCGGTGCTCGAAGAGTCCGGACGGTAGCTGCTCATTGCTCCACCCCAGAAAGTGTTGCGCCACATGCGCTGCAGAGCCAGCACCGTAATGCAGGCGCCGAGCACAATGACCCCGATGAAGACGAATCCCAACGGTGCGGGATTCTCCGCGGCAGAGCGCACAATGCCGAGCTTGCCCCACAGTCCCGATGTCGGAGGCAGGCCGACAAGGGAAAGCAGACCCAGAACATAGAACACGGCGGTCCAGCGGTCGCGAAAAGCAAGGCCCGATAGGCGCCGGAATGCCCCGGTTCCGTAGGTCTGCTCAATAGCCCCGGTCAACAGCAGCAGACCGGCCATCGTAATGATGTGGTGAACCATGTAGAACATACCCGCCGACAGCGATGCGACAGTCAGCAGAGAAGCACCGATGAGAATATGGCCAACGCCGTCGGTCATCATAAAGGCCAGCACATTGCGCATGCGGTTGATGCCCCACGCCGACAGCGTTGCTGTCAGAATCGTGACAACGGCGACAATCGCCAAAGGGATCTGCCAGGAGTTCGCAGACCCATAGGCCACGGTGTAGATGCGGTAGATGCCGTAGAGGCCTACCTTCGTATGCAGGGCCGAGAACAGGGCCATCATGCCTGCCGAGGTGTCGGGATAGGACCGAACCAGCCAGCCGTGCACGGGAACAAAGCCGGACTTAATGCCGAGTGCCGTAACGACGATGGCCAAGCCCAGTCCACCCTGGGCTGTGATGTCGCCGTTCATTCCCATCTGAGCGAGCACAGCGATGTTGACAGTCCCCAGAGCGGCGTAGACAAAGCCGACGCCCATCACCAACAGCGTGGAGGTCAGCAGGTTGACCATGACGAACATGCGGCCGATGCCCAGACGCTTCCACGTGCCGGTCACAGCGATGAGTGCGTAGCTGGGAAGCACCATCACTTCGACCATCACGAAGAAGTTGAAGAGGTCCCCGGTGAGAAACGCGCCGGTGACACCGGCCATCATCATGAGCACGAGCGACGGCAGGAAGCGGTACTGGTCTTCGCCGGTCACAACGAGGAACCAGCAGCACACCACCGCGGCAAGCGAAGTGACGAGCACCATGAGCGCTGCGAACGCGTCGACCACAAATGGGATTGCCAATCCGCCTTCGTAAGCGCCGACGTTTTCGGCGTAGACGCTGCCGTCGATCGTGGCTATGAGCATGTAAACAGCCGCTGCCGCATTGATCAGCGGAATGCCGAGCAGCGCGACCACATTGAGCACACGATGACGGATAAGAACCGTCAGCGCGGTGCCGAACAGCGGCAGGCCGACAAGAACGGTGAGAAGAGCAGCGCTCATGATTCGCCCTCCCGCAGTCCCTGTTTGACCTCGGCGAGAGCTGAGTCGCTCAGCAGTTCGTCCTCAGAAACATCGCCCTCGCGGATTTCACCGGTTTCGGGAAACACCTTCTGGTCATCATCGTGTCCAAGAACTGCCAGGGCGAGCATAAAGATAGTAACGGCCAGGGTGATGACAATGGCTGTGAGCACAAACGCCTGCGGCAGAGGGTCGGCCGCATCAGCCGGAAGGGAGCGACCGCCCAGTGGTTCGTGACGCCAAGCCGATACACCGGAGGCAAGCAGTGCGAAGTTCGCGGCGTGGGAGACCATCGCCAAACCGAAGACGGCCCGCACCATCGACCGCTGCAGCATGAGATAGACCCCGCCGGCGGTCAGGATTCCGATGGTGATCGAAAGAATCACTGTCGGCCTCCGTTCTTCTGGTCTGTTTTCTTCTGTTCGGCGATTCCCAGGCGCCTTCCGCCCCGCAGACGCTGCGCGGCTGTCGGCCTCTGTGCGCGAACTGCCTCAAGCGGACCGGAAAGCTCACCGTGGACCATTTCATCGGTGCGTTCGCGGGTGCGCTCGAAGTCGACATCGCGGTGCATGCGCCCACCGGCGAGGATGTCCGAGCCAGCAGGCGTAAAGGCCGAATCGGAGGTTCCGAGCAGGTTGAACGACACGAGAATCAGTCCGACCACGGCCAGGTAGACGCCCACGTCGAAGATGATCGATGTGGTCCAGTGCTGCCCGGCGAAGTATCCGTGGGCCGGCTCGAGGAACGAACCGGTCATGCCCAGGTTGAGGAAGCCGGTCAGCACAGCAGTCATGATGCCGCCGCCGATGAGGTACAGCGGCAGACGCGGCGGTCCGATTGCGCGGTCGCCCGAGGTCGCCATGTAGGCAAGCCCGATGATGGCCGAACCGACCAGCGCGGCAATGAAGCCTCCGCCGGGCTCGTTGTGGCCGCGCATGAAGATGATGAACGAAGTGATAGCGAGAATCGGTGCTGCAAACTTGAACGTCAAACGCAGCGCAACGAGATTGGGCCAGGCTTCGAATACTGCACGGTGGGCGACGGTTCCCTTGGGCCGGACGGCGACCCACGGTTTGCGCGGAACTTCTGCGATTTCAGACGCCGGCGGGTCAATGTAGCGGTCGCGAACCGATGACATGACGGCGACAATCGCAATGCCCGCCATGCCGAGCACCGTGAGTTCGCCCAGCGTGTCCAGCGCGCGGAACTCCACGAGGATGGTATTGACGATGTTGTCCCCGCCGGAGATCTCAGGAGCTTCGTGCAGATACTTCATGGCGATCTCGGAGCGTTCGCGCCGGCCTGACACAAGGAACGTCACGAGCCCCATAGCGCCGCCGATGATCACTGCGAATACCGCACGACTGAACTGCTTGCGCTTAGGGTAGCGCCAAAAAGTCTTGGGCAGCTTCTGCAGAACAAGCATGAACACGATGATCGTCATCGCTTCAACGAGCAGCTGCGTCAGCGTGACATCGGGAGCTCCAAGGGCCATGAGCTGCACTGTGGCAAGAATGCCGACTGCTGAAAGCGAGATGGTGGCCGTCAGACGCGAACGGGCCATGCAGACCGACAGAACCGCGAACCCGATGACGAGCATGAGGACGACGTCCATCGTGCGGTTGAGGTTCTTCTGCAGGGGCGGCACTCCCCCGGTGGCATACACGGCGATCGCGCCGCCGTAGACGATGACGGCAACGAGCGTAAACGAAGCGGTGATGTGCGGCAGGGCTCGTTCAGAGCCGACAAGTCGGTTCAGAGCAACACCGCAGCGACGGAAGACTCCCTGAATGCCGCGCAGAACCTGGGCTGTCGTAATGGGCGGACCCGATTTGGCGAAAGCAGCGAACACTCTGCTGCGGAACGCTATGACAACAAGGCCCGCGATGATGATGACGATGCTGGCTGCGAGTTCAAGGTTGAAACCGTGCCACATGGACAGGTGAACATCCGCGGGAGCGCCCAGGGCAGAGGCCACACCGGGAGTGAGGAGCGTTTCGAGACTGCCCAGCGAGAACACGAGCGGCACCGATACGAGAATCGGCAAGGCCGCAAAAGTGAACATGATGGGATCAGACGAGCTGAGCTCGGACTTGTCAGCTTCCGGCCCGTCAATGAACGCGCCGAAGACAACCCGCACGCAGTAGGCGATAGTGAAAATCGATGCGAGAGCCGCCGCGACAAGTGCCGCCACACCCGCGGCAGACCCCGCGGAGAGAAGACCGGTGAAGATCGCTTCTTTAGACACAAAGCCCATCAGCGGCGGAATGCCGGCCATGGAAGCCGCACCGACAGCGGTGACGGCGAAGCTGAAAGGAGCGATGCGCACAAGCTTCGGGATTGAGCCGAAGACCCTGGTGTGTCCGATGTGGTCGATGACGCCGACCATCATGAACAGGCCGGACTTGAACAGCGCATGGGCAACAACGTGCAGCAGGCCGGCGGTCAGTGCAAGCGGGGTGCCAACACCCACTGCCGCCACAATGAGTCCCAACTGGCTGACTGTGGAAAACGCCATGAGCTTCTTGACATCGTCCTGCGTCAGCGCCAGCCAGCCGCCTACCGCCACCGTGACAAGGCCCACCGTGGTGAGCAGAACATTCCACACGAGAACATCGTGGAACGCGGGTGAAAAGCGAAACAGCAGGAAGATACCGGCCTTCACCACGGCGGCGGCATGCAGATAGGCGCTCACCGGTGTGGCGGCCGCCATCGCATCGGGCAGCCAGGCGTGGAACGGGAACTGAGCGGACTTGGTGAACGCTGCGACCGCCACCAAAACAGCCGCCGTCGGGGCAAGCCACGGAACATTGATCCACGCGCTGGAGGTCAAAGCCTCAGACACCGAGGTGGTGCCGGTTGCCATAGCGATGAGCGCGACCGCAGCCAGCAGCAGCACCCCACCGAAGAAAGTCATGAACATGGTGCGCAGAGACGGCGCCCACGCAGCGGGACCCGAACGGGCAATCAGCATGAACGAGGCCAACGACGTGACTTCCCAGCACACGAACAGCAGGAAGAGGTCATCTGCCAGGACGAGGCCCACCATGGCGAAAGTGAATGTCGCCATCAGCCAGTAGAAGCTTGTAGTGCGCCCCGGCGGGAAGTAGCGAGTTGAATAGAACAGCACGACCGCGCCGATGATAAGCGCGATATAGGTGAAGATGACGCCGAGCCCATCAGCCTGCAGCGCGGCACGAGCGCCCAACGACGGAACCCAGGCAACGGACCACGACGGGGTCTTCCCGGCCAAGACCGCGGCTGCGGCCGGAGTGAAGACAACCGCGGCGGCTATGTACGCCGCGCCGATGAACCAGCCGGAATTGCGTCCTAAGATCCGCGTGATCAGCGGTACGAGAACAACAACCGCACCCAACAGGCCAAGTGTCGATGCGAGTTCCACGTGGGCGCCTTTCATCATCGGCGAATCGGTAAAGGTCAGAGACATCCTAGCGGCGGGGGAACTCCATCACCAACCCGGCCAGGACAAACACCGGTCTTCGGGAAGGGTTTCACCGTCGCTGACCCCCTTCATTCGAGACCGTGTTCAAGCGCCCAGGCGAGACTGCCTCTTGCGTTCGGCGGTGACGATCGCGGCGAGCTTCCGCGCATGGGCTGTGGGGGCCGATTCTGCCGCCCGCTCCCCCGCCGCGCACGAAGCGGCCGTGACTGCCGCCCAGTCAGCGGTCAGAGCTTCGAGAGTGGCAGCCAGTCCCGCGGCATCCGTCGAAGAGGCGAGGACCGCCGCGTCTGCAAATTCCTCCGCAAGAACAGGATCACTCACAACAATTCCGCGAGATGCGGCACAGGCTTCGACCATGACCATCGGCTGGTTGTCAAAGCCCAGTGAAGTCTGCACAGCCAGGTGACTGCGCAGCAGAAGCTGCTCGACCTGTTCTTGAGGGATCGAGCCGATGCACCGAACGTTTACCGGGTGCCGAGCCAGGTCACCACCGGCGATTTCCAACAGAACCGGCACCTGCCGATCCAAAAGAATCTGCATGGCTTCCAGCGCAACTTCCAACCGCTTTTCGGGGGCAAAGCGACCAATCCATGCCAGACGCAGCGGAACTGAACGAGGCAGCGGCTGCGGTTGAGCTGTTCGCTTGGACGCATTTGACAGGACCACAACGTTCTGCGCGCCCGCGGCACGCAGCTTCTGAGCCTGATGTCCTGACGGCGAGAGCACAACATCAGCACGTCGAGCCATGGCCAGCGTCATCGACCGCAGCGCTGAATCAGCTGGACGGTCGGAAAGTTTCGCACGTGGGGCCTTCTGCCGAGTGAAGAGTCTGTAGAGACCGCGCAGGGCAGGTGCGGCCGGACCAGCGGCTTTCGGTGCACGCCAAAAAAAGGTGTGCACCGTGTGCAGGGTGACTATCCCCATCGCCGAGGCAGTTGTGACCGCTGCCGCGGCAAGACCGAATTCCGAATGCACAACAACCGCGTCCGGTGCGGCTGCTGCCAGTGTGCGCCGCATCCAGCGCTCCAACCCCCGGCCGAAGCGAAAGACCGGCAGTCCCGCGCCGGGAACGCGAACAGTGCCCGGCGGGTTTATGACTTCAACGGAGGGCAGATCTGCCACCAGCCGTGCACGCGGTGCCATAACAGCCACGCTGTGCCCGGCGTCGTGCAGGGCTTTGGCCTGCGCAACAAAGGCTGTCTGCGCGCCGCCCACATAATCCAGGTCGTAGTCACACACCAACAGGAATTTCATGAAACCGCCGATCTCAAAGCATCAGAGGCTGCCGAAGGTGCGTCGCACACGGCACTGCCCTGTGAGGCCGGGCCCGCGTGCGCACACGCGCAGCGGATCACTGTGAAGGCTGGGCTTCGAATTCGGGGAGTTCAATAGCTTCGCAGTCGCCCCACAGTTTGTCGAGACCGTAGTATTCCCTGTCGTCTTCGTGGAAGACATGCACAGTGATGTCACCGTAGTCGACAAGCACCCAACGATTCTCTCCCGTGCCCTCGCGCCGAATCGGCTTGACCTGGTGCTTGCGCAACAGCTGCTCTTCGATGTTGTCAACGACAGCGTGGACCTGCCGCTCGTTCGATGCTGATGCGATGACAAAGGCATCTGTGAGCACCAGATTGTCTGCGACGTCGATTGCGGTGATATCGGCTGCGAGTCGGTCGGATGCTGCTTGAGCTGCCGTGCGGGCCAGCTCTTTTGCCGTGTCAGTTGCGGGCACTGTGACCTTTCTGTTCAGAAGAGCATGATGAGGGCGACGATGATCAGGACGATGGCCACAAGGCCGCCGACCCCGAGGACAATATAGGGAAGCACAGAGGGGCGGTCGCCGACGAGGATTTCTCCGTCTCCGTATGTGACATCGCGGGCTTTCATGGGTCCAACCGGCGGGTTGTCGACCTCTTCGCCTTCGTCTGCCTGCAGAGTTTGGCTTTCTTCCGGCGAGATCTTCACCGATTCAAGCGGCATTGTCGCAGGACCCGAAGCCTCGTTGCGGAAGTCAGGGCTCGGCTGCTGTTTTTCAGTCGACGGCTGGTAGTTGACCCGTGTGCTGGTGCCGAGTGTGCTGGTGCCGAGATTCGCGATGTCCTTGGTCGCGGAGCCAGCAGTCGGAGCCGACGCGGCCGATACGACGGTGATTCCCGGATTGGTGGGCTTGACTACCGGTGCGCGGCGTTCGCGCGGCTTGCTCGCTGCCTGCCTGCGCGCCACCCAGTCGTCGGCCTTCGGGCTTTCGTTGGCCCTGTCAACAGCTCCGGAAATCTTCGGAGCTGTTTCGCCAAGCCGGTGAGCTTCTGCACTGGAGCTCGGCGCGTAGGCCCGAGTGACCGCTGGACTAGACGGTGCGACCGACGCGGGGGTCGTCCTCACCACGGGAGCCGAACCTTTGTCAGAGTATGCGCCCGGCTGCGGCTGTGCCGCCGGTTCTGCAAATGATGAGGTGTTAGTCCGCAGGCCCTGATCAGCATCGTCCTGATCTGCATAGACCGGTGTGGGGTTCAGCCCGTGATCGATCATGTACTGGCGGCGCTCGGCGCGCGTTTGGAAGTGCTGATCTTCGTGCTGGCCGAAGCGAGCCTCTGGAAGAGACGGAGCCTCGCTGCGTGCGGGCGCCGTGCCGGTGGTGGGCGTGCTGCCGCCCGCCCGCCAATTCGATTCGCGTTCGGAGTAGGGAGTCTCTGAGGCAGCGGACGCCTGCGGTTTGACGGTCAGCTTGGCAGGAGCCTGATAATCGCTACTATAGTCGTCATCTGGGACTTCCGCAGAGTGCTGTGCAGCAGCTTCAGCTTCCGCGGCACGACGTTCGGCTTCTCGCCGTTCGCGTCGGGTTAGGTACTGCTCAGCCAATTTCGCTCCTGTAGAGGTTGTGTTTTGCAATGTACTGCACGACGCCATCGGGAACGAGGTACCACACCGGGAAATCGTCACGAACCCGGTCGCGACAGTCAGTTGACGAGATTGCCAGAGCGGGAATCTGCAAGAGGCTCACGCCGTCCTTGGGCAGACCCTCTGACGACAGTTCGTGGCCCGGCCGACTGACGCCGACGAAATGGGCAAGTTCGAAAAGCTCGTCGACTTCTTTCCATGACAGGATCTGTGCAAGTGCATCGGCTCCCGTAATGAAGAACATCTCGGTGCCTTCACCGAGCTTCTCAGCGAGATCGCGCAGCGTGTCGATGGTGTAGGTGTTTCCTGGACGATCAACGTCAACACGGGAAACGGTGAAGCGCGGGTTGGACGCCGTGGCAATCACGGTCATGAGGTAGCGGTGCTCGGCATCGCTGACGTTTCGGCCGGTCTTCTGCCACGGGCGGCCAGTGGGGACGAAGATCACTTCGTCCAACCCGAACCGTGCCGCCACTTCGCTGGCGGCGACCAGGTGGCCGTTGTGGATGGGGTCAAATGTACCGCCCATCACCCCGACCCTGCGCGCTTCGTGGTTCATCATCAGTGGCGGTAGGAGATGCCCTTCCAACTGAGGGCGATGATGCCCGTGAACAACAGGATGCTCAGAGCGGTCACTCCGTACCAGATGGGCTCCATGGGAAGTTCGGCCCCTTCGTGCGCGTGTTCTGCAGCGGTAATGAGAATCTCGTTCACTTTTTCTCCTATAGGTAGGTGTACAGGGTCTGTTTGGGCACCACTTTACCCGTTGGCACGCGGTGCCGCTCGGCGTGTCGGGGTCAGCTGCGAATCTGCCCCGAACCGCGCATGACCCACTTAGAGGTGGTGAGCTCCGCAATGCCCATGGGCCCACGGGCATGGAGCTTCTGCGTAGAGATTCCGACCTCTGCTCCCAAACCGAACTCACCGCCGTCAGTGAATCTGGTAGACACATTGACTCCGACGACAGCGGAGTCGATTGCGTCAACGAAGACATCGGCATTGGCGATCGTGTTTGTGACGATGACGTCGGTGTGACCGGTTGAATAAGCCCGGATGTGCTCGATCGCCTCGTCGACGTCGGCCACAATGCGCACGGCGATCTCGAGGTCGTGATATTCCTTTGCCCAGTCGCGCCGGGTGACGCGGCGGATCCGGACGCCCTCTGGCGCGCATTCGGCGACATCAGAGCCGCCGTGGATGGCAACCCCCGCCTCGTTCAGGCGATACAGGATCTTCGGAAGCACACGACGGGCGGCCTTTTCGTGCACCAACAGCGTCTCCAGGGCATTGCACACGCTCGGTCGGTGGGTTTTCGCGTTGAGGACCAGGTCAGAGGCCATGCGCACACCCGCCGACGAGTCAATGAACATGTGAGTGTTCCCGGCGCCGGTTTCGATGACTGGCACGATCGAGTCGTGCACGACCCGCTGGATGAGATCGGGACCACCCCGCGGAATGAGCAGGTCGACGTAGTCGCGTGCTTTCATCAGCACCGCGGCGCCGTCACGGCCCCACGAGTCAATACTCGAGACTGTGTCTTTCGGCAGCCCCGCCGAAGCCACCGCTCTGCGCAGCAGTTCCACGAGGAGGGTATTGGCAGAAATCGCGGCCGAACCTCCGCGCAGGACCACCGCATTGCCCGCTTTGATTGCCAGAGCCGCAATGTCGACCGTGACATTGGGCCGAGCTTCGTAGATCGCGCCGATCACGCCCATGGGAACGCGCTTCTGCATGAGCTCAATGCCGTTCGGCAGAGTTCGACCGCTGATCAAGCTGCCGACCGGGTCCGACAGACCGATCACGTGCCGAACAGCTGCGGCAATGCTGCGCACCCGCTGCTCGTTCAGTTCAAGCCGGTCAAGCAGCGAATCGGACAAGCCGCGCTTCTTCCCCGTTTCGATGTCTTCCGCACTTGCCGCGACGATATCGTCGATGTTGTCTTCCAAGATCCGGGCTATCGCTTCGAGGGCCGCGTTCTTGTCTGCTGTAGACGCGGTCGACACAACAGCCGAGGCATTCTTGGCGGCCGCGGCGACGCGGGTGACTGCCCGCTCAGTTTTGCGGTCGATCTCAGGGGTTTCCGTCATGTCACACTGTCCCGTTCTTTGTCAACATCATGTCGTTTCGGTGAACGACTTCTCTTTGGAACGATACGCCGAAGCGGCGACCGAGTTCACTTTTGCTCAGGCCGAACATCTGAGGGAGTTCGTCCGCACTGAAGTTTGGAAGACCGCGGGCCAGTCGAGTGCCGCGCGGGTCGACGATGTCCACTGGCTCCCCCGCTTCAAAGCGGCCGGACACATCCACAACACCCGCGGCAAGCAGAGAGCTTCCGCCCTCGGTGAGGGCTTTCGCTGCACCAGCGTCAACGCGAATGGATCCGGCGGGCTCAGCAAGGTGTGCAAGCCACAGCAGCCGTGTCTGCCGTCTGGAATGGGTGGGACCAAAGTACGTTCCGACGTCCTGACCGCGAACCGCGGAGACGGCAAGGTCGAAGGACGTGAGGACGCTGGGGATGCCTGAATCTGCTGCGATCACTGCCGCCTGGACTTTTGTCGCCATGCCTCCTGTGCCGACAGCACTGCCGCTGCCACCTATTGTGAGCGAGGAGAGGTCGTCAGGACCGGCGACGAACGGTATCCGCACCGCCGACGGGTCTTCCGGGGGTGCCGACAGCAGGGACGGCACATCGGACAGCAGAACGAGCGCTTCGGCGTGAGCCATCTGCGCGACGAGAGCGGCAAGCCTGTCGTTGTCTCCGAAGCGAAGTTCGTCCGTTGCCACAGCGTCGTTTTCGTTCACAATCGGCAGAATGTTCATCGCCAGAAGACGGTTGATGGTGTTCTGGGCATTGCGATACGTGGAGCGGCGCACCATGTCATCGACTGTCAGGAGAACCTGTGCCGTCACCACTGCGTGCGCTGCGAGCTCTTCCGTATAGGCGGTCATGAGCAGACTCTGGCCGACAGCGGCCGCTGCCTGCAGGGTCGGGAGGTCCGAAGGGCGCTGATCGATTGGCATGGGACCAAGTCCTGTTGCGACCGCCCCGGAGGTTACGAGAATGACGTTCTTGCCGTCGTCGTGCAGCTTGCCGATGATCTCCGTCAGTTCGACGAGCCGATCGCGATTGAGTCCCCGTTCATCAGTAATCGACGATGAACCGACCTTGACGACGATTGTTTCGGCACGACGGACGGAGTCGCGCACTGCGGCTGCATCAGTCACCGGCTATTCAGCCTCCCGCTGGCTTTTCTCCGCCAGCCGCTCTGCTTCCAGTTCTGCACGTGCGGCGGCTTTCGCGTCCATACGCTCATGGAACGCGGCTTTGCGCTCAGCACGCGAAGCTCGGCGGTTCTCTTCCAGGCGCGAATCGCTGCCGCGCTTGCCCAGGGGCTCTCCCCCACCGAGCAGCGTGGGGTCCCAGTCGAACACGACGGCGTTTTCGGCTGGGCCGATGACAATCGTGTCGCCGGGGTGTGCGCCCTGTTTGACAAGTTCGTCTTCGACCCCGAGCCGCTGCAGGCGGTCGCCCAGGTAGCCGATGGCTTCGTCGTTGGTGAAGTCAGTCTGCAGAATCCAGCGTTCGGGCTTATCGCCGCGGACCCGGTAGACAGGCCCTTCGGGGCCGTTTTCAGGCGTGATGGTGAACGACCCCGCGCGGTCGACCGCCGCGGGTCGGATGATCTGCCGGGCGGGCTCTTCGTCAAGCTCTGCTCGCCTGGCGCGTTCTTCAAGCACGATCTCGGCCATAGCAAAGGACAGCTCTTTCAGCCCTTCGTGGGAAACAGCGGAAATGTCGAAAGTGCGGTAGCCCGCTTCGTTCAGCTCTGCGCGCACAATGTCAGCGAGGTCTTTGCCGTCGGGAATGTCGGTTTTGTTCAGTGCAACCAGCGTCGGCCGCTGAGTCAGCGGCAGCAGCTCGCCGCTGGAGTCGACATCGACTTCATAGGCGGCCAGTTCGGCTTCGATTGTCTTGAGGTCGGTGACGGGATCGCGCTCCGCTTCCCACGTTGCCATGTCGATGACGTGCACGATAGCGGCGCATCGTTCAATGTGCCGCAGGAAGTCCAAGCCGAGCCCCTTGCCCTGAGCCGCGCCAGGGATGAGCCCGGGCACGTCCGCAACGGTAAAGCGCGTGCTGCCCGCCTGCACCACGCCCAGGTTGGGCACCAACGTGGTGAACGGGTAGTCGGCGATCTTGGGCTTCGCAGCAGAAAGTGCAGCAATGAGACTGGACTTCCCGGCAGAGGGATAGCCGACAAGCGCGATGTCTGCGACAGTTTTGAGTTCGAGGACGACGTCGGCTTCTTCGCCGGGCGTGCCCAGCAGGTGAAAGCCGGGAGCTTTGCGCTTAGTCGAAGCCAGAGCCGCATTGCCCAGACCCCCGCGACCGCCCGAGGCGGCGACAAAGCGAGCACCCGAACCAACGAGGTCAGCCAGGATTTCGCCATCGCGGTTCTTCACAACCGTGCCATTGGGAACCGGGACGATGCGATCACCGGCCTTTGCTCCGTGCCGCAGATCCCCAGAACCGGCGGCACCGTTGTCCGCCTTGATGTGCGGCGATCGGTGGTAGCTCAGAAGTGTCGTGGTCTGCGGGTCGACTTGGAAGACGATGTCCCCGCCGTCTCCCCCGTTGCCGCCGTCAGGCCCGCCCAGCGGCTTGAATTTCTCGCGGCGCACAGAGGTGCAGCCGTCACCGCCGTTTCCGGCGGCGAGGAAAAGAGTCACGCGATCGACGAACTCGACAGCCACGGCCTTCCCTTTCTAATGATTGTGGGGCGAGCCGCGTCGCGACTCGCCCCACAATTCTAAACTCTGTTATTCAGCAATGACGCTGACCGTCTTGCGGCCGCGCTTCTGGCCGAATTCCACCGTTCCCGCAGCAAGCGCGAACAGTGTGTCGTCGCCGCCGCGTCCGACGTTGACGCCGGGGTGGAACTTGGTTCCGCGCTGGCGGACGAGGATTTCGCCGTTGTTCACCAGCTGACCGCCGAAGCGCTTGACACCCAGGCGCTTGGCGTTGGAATCACGACCGTTGCGAGTAGAGCTCGCACCCTTCTTTGTTGCCATAGTTCAGTACTCCTGGGTTCTGCTTACTTGATACCGGTGATCTTCAGGCGCGTGAGCTCCTGACGGTGGCCCTGACGACGCTTGTAGCCGGTCTTGTTCTTGTACTTCTGGATGACGATCTTGGGGCCGCGGAGCTCGTCGACGACTTCAGCGCTGACCTTGAGCTTGGCCACGTCTTCCGGGGCGTGGGTCACGGTGTCGCCGTCCACGTGGAGAACGACGTCAAGATCGACAGAGTCTCCGGCTTCGGCTTTGATCCGGTTGACGGTGATGACATCGCCGACAGACACCTTTTCCTGGTGACCACCGACGCGGACAATGGCGTAGACCATAGACAGTCCCCTTCTGCTTTGCTGCAAGCGGCTTTGCGCTCCACTCACATACGTATCGGCAACCTTCCCTTGGCACGGAGCCCATTAGGAGGAAAAGTCAGCCGTGATGCGATTGCACCGACCTGCAATCATAATCTCCGCGGCACCCAAAAGTCAAAGTCAGTGGTGTGCTTCCTGCTCGGCAATCCGCTGGTGTCGGCGGATGACGTGGGCGACGGTGAAGGCGAGAAGCTCTTCTGCGAATTCTGGGTCCAGTCCGCTGGCCTCAGCAAGTGCGCGCAAGCGCTCCAGCTGCCCGCGTTCGCGTTCGGGGTCGGCCGGCGGAAGGTCGGCGGCGGCTTTGAGATGGCCGACTTTCTCAGTGAGTTTGAAACGCTCGGCCATGATGTGGATGAGCACGGCATCGAGGTTGTCAATGCTGGCTCGCAGCTGCCGCAGTTCGTCAGGAATCTCCGTCATGGGAGCCAATGGTACCGGCGGACGCGCCCC
The DNA here is from genome assembly GCF_001815905.1 of Brevibacterium sp. HMSC07C04. Taxonomy (GTDB): domain Bacteria; phylum Actinomycetota; class Actinomycetes; order Actinomycetales; family Brevibacteriaceae; genus Brevibacterium. The sequence goes on from NZ_KV823248.1 coordinate 27,924, forward strand.
ACCGTTTGAGATGTTCAGCCAGCGAACGCGAAGTGATGGGCTTTCTGCCGTTTTCACACACGGGAACTCGCCAGGGAAGTTCACCTCGCGGTCTGCTGTCGCCCATGATCGCAGCGAACTCGCCCAGCGGTCCGTCGAGCACGCCGCGCCCGCCGTATCTGTTGGCAAGCGCACCCATTATTGCGGGCACAGCCGGTTCGGTGATCGGGATGTCGGCATCGCCACCCGGAACGCACTCACAGTCATCCCCCGCTGAGAGATCAGCCCCGGCCAGCAGGAATACGGTGTCGGCAAGGGCGTCAATCGCCGAGCCCGCAGCGACTGCATCGGCGAATACTCCTCGCATCCAGGGGCGCTGGCCTTCGTCCAGACTGATGACTGTCTGGGGCAGAGCCCAGGCGTCCACGTGTCCGGCTTGCGGCACCTGCACCGCGACGCGCAGTCCATAACCGAGCCGTGTCGGAGCTGAGACGGCCGCAGTGAACTGTTCGCGGGCTATGAACTGCACCCACAGCCAGAAGTCGATGAGGTCTTCGCGCTCTTCCTTGAATATGTGGACTTCGCGCGAACCTGATGACGCGGGTACCGAGGCATCCATCAGCATGGCCCGATAGACGGCCCAACCGCGCAGGCCGGGACCGGCTTGAGCGCAGAAGCGGGCGAATTCAGCCTGTCTGCTGGTTCGCACGGGAACTTCGTACAGCGCCAAGAGCGACCGGAGTTTGCGATCGCGCACCAGCTGCGGGTTCATCGGCTCGTTGCGCGATGAGCTTTCCAGCAGATCGATGCCGAGCGCCCGCACTGCCTGACGGGTCGCGCTCTGCGCGGTTGCGTACTCCGGGGTGTCGGTGATGCTGATGTACAGCGGATCAAGGGCGCATCGGCTCTCCACGTCAAAGGGGCTGTACCCAGAAGAGGCGGTCACCGGGGCAGTCACAATGGATTCGGCGCCGACCTCGGCGGCCTGTACCGCGATGTCCCTGAGATCAGCGAAATCGCCCACGCCCCACGAACGGCTCATACGGGCTGAGGCCAGGTGGAGACGGAAACCGCGCGCGCTGGGCTGCACAGCCGGTTCACTCACAATGAGAGGTGCTCGGCTGACGGTGCCGGCTGCTTCGCATCGGACTTCGGCAATACCCGGTTCCTGCGCTGGTGCGGTCGCAATGTACTCGTGCCTGACCTCCGAGGCGCCGCCGACCGTCACGGTGTGAGTTCCGGTAATCGTCGGAGCCAGCCTCGCGGCTGCGTGCAGGTCCGAGGCGCCAACGATCGAAACCCGCGCTGATGCTGGATCCGATGTGCGCACTGGTATTGTCACGGGCTGGCCGGTTTGCGCAAGCACTGCCGCCGGCAGGGCGGAAAGCCACTGCCGGCGGGATTCGCGATCTATGAGAATCTGCAGTTCGCCGCTGTCCTCAGCGGTGAAGCCCAGAGTCTGCAGAGCAGAGACCAGCTGATCGTCGGACAGCGGCCGACCCGCGACATCGCGTTCGCCGTCGATGCCGAGCAGGGCGGCCAGTCGGCGCATCCCACCGGTCATATCCGACTGCAGGATCCCCGTCACGGGTCAGTCCTGGCCGATGATGAGGATCGGCGGATTCGGCTCTGTCGGCGCCTCTGGCTCAGCCGGGGTCGGTTTCTTGGCAGCGGGCTCGACTTTGGGTTCGGGCTTCTGGACGGCCTTTTGGATGCGCGTCTGGGAGCCGCCTCCGATCATGAGCAGACCCTCCGATTCCGGTGTCGGCATGCTGATGTCCTCAGCCTGCCCGCCCGCCGCAGCGCCTGCCTTTGCTTCGCTGCCCCGGTCTCTTCCGGAGCTGCTGTCCAAACCCGTTTGCCCATCGGCACCGAATTCAGCGCTTTCGGACGCTTCTGTGGAGCTTTCGGACGCTTCTGCGGATTTGATGCGCCGACCGCCTCCGCGGGTGCCGCGACGACGCCGCGTACGGCGCTCACCCGGCTCAGCTGCCTCAGCGCTGTCGCCGTGTGTCTTCGCGGATTCCGCGTTCCCATTGTCCGGGTTGTCATGCGCTGCCTCAGCCGTTTCGCTGTGCGCGACTGCGGTTTCGTCTGCTTCTGCGGGGACTTCGGATTCGTCGTGATCCCTGATGGTCGCCTTGGCGATGGCAGCCATGGCCTTCTGGGATTCCCGGCTGCGCTTTTCGTCTTCTTCCGACTGCTGTTTGCCACCTGAGCTGCCGTTGGAGCTGTGCGCGGTGTCCTTGTTGTCCCGGCCCTTCCGGCGCGACTTGTACTGACGTCCGGAGTGGTCCGGTTCGGTGCCGGGCAGCATGAGGCCACGGCCGGAGAGGTCTTCTCCGGCTGCGGCAAGTCCCTCAGCCAAGCCTGTGCCGATGCGCTTGCGAGTCATCTGCACCAGCCCCAGTGATGTCACTTCGGCAACCTGGTGCTTGGTGCGGTCGCGGCCCAAGCACTCGACGAGGCGGCGAACCACGAGGTCGCGGTTGGACTCCAGAACCATATCGATGAAGTCGACGACGATGATGCCGCCGATGTCGCGCAGGCGCAGCTGGCGGATGACTTCTTCGGCCGCTTCGAGGTTGTTCTTGGTGACGGTCTCTTCGAGGGATCCGCCGGAGCCGGTGAACTTTCCTGTGTTGACGTCGATGACGGTCATCGCTTCCGTGCGGTCAATCACGAGAGAACCGCCGGAGGGCAGATTGACCTTGCGGTTGAGCGCTTTGTCGATCTGCTCGGAGACGCGGTAGTGCTCGAAGATGTCGTCGTCGCCCTCGTAGCGCGACACACGGTCTCGCAGGTCAGGTGCGACCGATTCGACGTATTCGGTGATGACGCCCCACATGCGGTTGCCGTCGATCACGAGCTCGGTGAAGTCTTCGTTGAAGACATCGCGGATGATGCGCACCATCATGTCCGGTTCGCTGTAGAGGAGTTCGGGGGCGCGCACCTTATTCGAAGTCGATTTGGCCTCGATCGTCTCCCAGCGCTTGTGCAGGCGCTCAATGTCCTGTCGCAGGTCATCTTCCGAGGCGCCTTCGGCGGCTGTGCGCACAATGACGCCAGAGCCGTCGGGGACGGCTTCTTTCAGGATCGTCTTCAGACGGCTGCGCTCGCTGTCGGGAAGTTTGCGCGAAATGCCGGTCATCTGATTGCCGGGAACGTACACGAGGAACCGCCCGGGCAGAGAGATCTGCGCTGTTAAGCGTGCACCCTTGTGCCCGACAGGGTCCTTTGTCACCTGGACGAGCACTGGGTCGCCGGGGTTGAGGGCGACTTCAATGCGACGGGGTTTGCCGTCCATGCCGAGGGCATCCCAGTTGACTTCGCCAGCGTACAGAACGGCGTTGCGGCCCTTCCCGATGTCGACGAACGCAGCCTCCATGCTGGGCAGCACGTTCTGCACGCGCCCGAGGTAGACATTGCCGATCAGCGAACTCTGCTGCCGCTTCTCCGAAAGATAGTGCTCAACGGCAATGCCGTCTTCAGTCACAACCAGCTGGGTTCGACCGTCTTTTTCGCGCACGATCATCGCACGCTCAACCGATTCTCGGCGGGCGAGGAATTCGGCTTCCGTGATGACAGGGCGGCGGCGTCCGGCGGCACGACCTTCCCGGCGGCGCTGGCGCTTGGCTTCAACGCGAGAGGATCCGCGGATGCCGGTCACTTCGCTTTCCAGCGACGAGGCGCGACGGCTGCTGCGCTCGCGGCGTCGCGTGCGGCGCCGCGAGCGCCTGCTGTCGCCATCATTGTCATCATCGCTGTCATCGGATGACGAGTCGCGCCCGTCGTGTTCGCTGTCGTCACTGTGTTTACGGTCGTCTCGACTGCGGCGAGTGCCGTGGCCTTCAGAACCGGAGCCACCAGAACCTGCGGAGTCGTCGTGGGAATCGTCGTTGTCATCGCTGTCATCGCGCGACTTCGAACGACGGCCGCGACCACCGCGCCGACGTCGACGCCGTCCGCCTTCGCGTCCGCCGTCATGACTGTCATCGTGGGAACTGTCATCAGAGTCAGAGCCCTCGGAGTCCTGCGCGTCTTCCGAATCGTCGTAGTCTTCAGGCTCCCAATCGGGATCCACCTGGACGCCCAGTTCGGCCTTCGGCTGCTGGAACAGCAGCGCCCCACCTGCGGGAGCGGTGACCGGCACCGCCTCGGCGCCATCGCCATTGTCAGACGTCTGCGCTGAGAAAGCCGGCGCGGCCTGCACTTCCGCGGAATCGGCGCTCACCGGCAGACCGGCGACCTCCGGTTTGGCGGCGTTGGAGAACAGTCCGCGAGCGAATGCGGTTTCGCCAGCACCGTCCTCCGCGTCTTCATCATTGTGCGCGGTGTCCTCGTCACCGCTTACCTGCGCGTGATCAGAGTCGCCCTCGTCTTCATCGACGTCCCCGTGGACACTGCCCGGGGCTGCTGCCGGTTCCGGCTGACTGTCGGCACGATTCTCCGCACCGCGCTTCTGTCCCGCTTTGTCGGCTATTGATTCCAAAAGCTGTGCGCGGCGACTGTCGTCATCGTCCGCATCGGTTTGGCGGCCCTGAGACTGCTGACGCAGCTGTTCGAGATCGGAAAGGATTCCCTCTGTGGGATCCACTGTGTCACTCATTGAAAACTCCTGCCCCGATGAAGCGGTGCAACAGCCGCGACCGGGATCATGTCCTGTGTCTGAAACGCAAAAGTCTGTGAGCTGTCGTGGGCTCGCGCGAATGCTCAGCGCGGTGGCCCGGGCTTCATCTTGAACCTGGCCGAAGTCCTTCGGAGAGGTGGAAGCACATCCGGCGCGGTTGCTCTGCCGGAGCTCTGCAGATCATTATGTCACAGTGCGCCCGGGACAGTGCTGAATCCGACGCGTGAACCCTGCTGGGCCGTCCTCGATTCGACCGGTCGGCTCATGCGGTGGATGATGTTTCTATGACATCAGGAACCAGTGTGCAGACAGAAGAGCTCTCCGTACCGTCCCCGTGGTTCAGCCGCGGGAGGCCCTTTGGAATCTTCCTCGTGGTGACAGCCGTCATCGGGCTGATCGCATCGTTGGACCTGTCGATTGAGAAAATCAAAAAGCTCGAAAATCCCGGGCATGTCCTTTCCTGTGACTTCAACCCGTTTTTCTCCTGCGGCTCCGTGATGAACTTCTGGCAGGCGCAGCTGTTCGGCTTTCCCAATCAGCTCATCGGCATCGCCGCGTTCATCTTCCCGCTCCTGCTGGGCGTGCTGCTCATCAGCGGCACCGACATCCCCCGCTGGGTCATGGTCGGTCTGCTCACCGGCCTCACCGGCGGTGTCGCACTCGTCATCTTCCTCTTCGTCAGCTCGATCTTCGTCATCGGGATCGGCTGCCCGTGGTGCATCGTCGTGTGGACGGTTGTCATTCCGATGTGGTTCATCACCGCCGGACACCTAGCACTCACGGGAGGCTTTGGAGCGGCTGTCCAGAACTCCCCCGCGGTGCAGGTCTTTGCCTCCCACGCTGTTCTCCTGTCCGCCGCGGCACTTACGCTGATCTACCTGAGCATCGTCGCGAAGTTCTGGACGTTCTTCTCCAGCCTCGTCTGAACAGAAGGGTTCGTCTGGTCCGTCGGGTCTGCAGACAATCCCGAACGGACCGCGGCCCAACAGAAGAAGCCGACCTCCGCCTCGTATGACGAGGCCCTCGCATCACGAGGTGGAGGTCGGCTTCTTCTGGTCTGGAAAGTCAGCCGAGCTCGGGGAACCAGATCTTGATTTCGCGTTCTGCCGACAGGGTCGAATCCGATCCGTGGACAATGTTCTTAACAACACCCTCGCCCCAGGAACGGCCGAAGTCACCGCGAATTGAACCGGGCGCCGCGGTTGTCGGGTTGGTGGTTCCGGCCATCACCCGGAAGGCTTCGATCACCTCTTCGCCGGTGACGACGATCGCAACCGCAGATCCGCTGCCCATGTACTCCAGCAGCGGTTCGTAGAACGGCTTGCCCTCGTGTTCTTCGTAATGACGGCTGAGCATGGAGTGGTCGGCGCGAACCATCTTCATGGCGCTGATCTCGTAGCCCTTCTTCTCCAGCCGAGCGATGACTTCACCGACGAGGCCGCGTTCAACGCCATCGGGCTTGACAAGTACGAGTGTGCGTTCCTTCATCATTCCTCTTTCTCCTGATCTCCGGGTGCAGCGGGCGTACCCGCGCTATAGGCCTGTTTGACGTAGGCGGTGGCTTCGCGGTCAATCCGCCGGCCCCAGTACACGCCGACGGCCCACATAGTGCCGAAGACGGCTGCGACGACGGCAAGACCGCCCAAAACAATACCGCTTGCCAGTATGAGCAGCTGAATCATCCACCCCAGCGCAATCCCGAGGCCTTTCTGGCCGGCCTTCTTCGGCAAGGTCACCGTCGCGGTGATGCACAGAGCGCCGAGCACCACGGCCCCTGCAACAAGCCAGCCGAACGGCAGCGGCTGAAGCCCGTAGCCGACCAGCAGGGCGAAGTAGACGATGATCGCCTCGGAAATGAGAACGGTCCCACCGAGAATCGGCAGCTTCGACTTCAGCGGAAGCTGTGGAAGTTCAGCAGGGGTCTCCTGCGTCATTGAGCATCCTTTCGGCCCAGCAGGGTGCGGGCCTCGGCAACGGTTGACAGCGAACCGGTCACAACAATTCCCGTGCTGCGCTCAGGGTCATCAAGCGCAAGGTCAACGGCACGCATGAGCGCGTCGTTGAGGTTGTCGGTTCGGATGACATCGTCCGGGTCCCACCATTCTTCAGCGGCCTGCGCGAGCTTGTGGGAGCTCAGCGCGCGGGGGCTCTGGGCCTGCGACACGACGATCCTGCCCGCGGTGCGGTAGATGTGCTCCAAAAGCCCGTGCACGTCTTTGTCTTCGTACACTGCGACGACGGCTACGACGTCCGAGAAATCGAAGGAGTCTGCCAGCGCTTCCCTCAGAGCTTCTGCAGCGTCTGGGTTGTGGGCGCCGTCGACGACGATCGTCGGATCGGAGCGCATAACCTCCATGCGACCCGGCGATGTGACGGTGCTCAGCCCGGTGCCGATCGTGTCCGTGTTCAGAGGTTTGTCCTCCGTGCCGAGGAACTGTTCGACGATTGCGACTGCAGCGGCGGCGTTGTCGACCTGGTGGCGGCCCAGCAGCGGTAGGAACAGATCGCTGTAGACGTCATAGGCCCCGCGCATGGTGAAAAGCTGTCCGTCAACGGCCTGTTTGGCTTCGAGGACTTCGAACTCGCGGCCGAACCAGCGCCCGGTGAGCCCGCGGTCGGCCAGCTGACGTTCGAGCTCGGCTGCCGCCTCGTCGTCCTGGCTGCCGATGACAGCCGAGGGCGTCGGCGCTGGGCTGTCGTCCTGCGTCCTGTCGAGGATCCCGGCCTTTGCGGCGGCGATTTCGGTCAGGGTGTCTCCGAGGAACACCTGGTGATCCAGGCTGATGTGGGTGAAGCCGCAGACGTCGGCGTCAGCCACATTGGTTGAGTCCCATTGACCGCCCATCCCGACCTCGAGCACGAAGACGTCGACGGGGGCGTCAGCGAATACGGCGAACGCGAGCACGGTCAGCGCTTCAAAATATGTGAGCGTCGGTCGCCCGTCTCCTGTCAGTTCGGCGTCGACGATGTCGAGAAACGGGCGGATTTCGCCGAATACTCGCACGAATTCGTCGTCGGCAACCGGGGCGCCGTCGACTGCGATCCGCTCTGTGACGGAGTGCAGGTGGGGGCTGGAGAACCGGCCGACGCGCAGATCGTGTGCGCTCAGCAGCGCATCGACCATGCGGACCGTTGAGGTTTTGCCGTTTGTTCCGGCGACCATGATGACCGGGGCTGCCCGGTGGATGTCGCCGAGCAGCTGGCACACCCGCAGGGTGGCGTCCAGGCGCAGTTCGATCTCGGTTTCGCCCGCCCGGGCCTGCAGCGCGGCTTCGGCCAGCTGCAGGCCCGTCGGTTCGGGATTCGTCATGCGTGCTTCTCCACGCGAACGGCGGCACCTTCGGCGAGCTCAGCGGCTTGAAACACCTGTCCTTCGCCGAGCGGCTCCTGGGTGATCCGCAGGGTTTCGGCCAGGGTTTCCTTCGCAATGAGGTCGCTGTAGCCGCTCAGCGCTTCCGCGGCTTCGGCTGGAACGCTGACTGTCACATCGATGCGGTCTGAGACGTGCAGGTCGAGTTCCTTGCGGGCGCTCTGGATGGCGCGGATGGTGTCGCGCGCCTGGCCTTCTGCCCGCAGTTCGTCAGTCACAACCGTGTCGAGTGCCACGAAGCCCGATTCCGTGGGCGCCAGAACAATGCCGTCCTGACCGGATTCTGCGACGTCCTCGAGGGTGTATTCGCCTTCCTGCAGCTCAATGCCCCCGGCGGTGACGACACCGTCGCTGACCGACCAGCCGCCGGACTTGGAGCCCTTGATGGCGGCCTGGACGTTCTTGCCCAGGCGCGGACCGGCCGCACGGGCGTTGACGGTGAGCTTCTGTTCGAGTTTGAAGCCTGCCTCTTCTGCCTTTTCAACAGGCATGACGACGACTTCGCGAACATTGAGTTCGTCGGCGATGATCGACGTGAATTCTTCGCCCAGCTCAACATCTGTGGCGACGGTCAGGCGGGCCAGGGGCAGGCGCACGCGCAGCTTTTCCGCCTTGCGCAGGCTCGAACCGACCGAGCAGATCGACCGGGTGAGGTCCATTGCCCTGACCAGTTCAGGATCGGCTTCGAACAGCGAGCTGTCCGGGTAGTCAGCCAGGTGGACCGAGCGTTCGCCCGTCAGACCGCGATAGATCTCTTCGATCGTGAACGGCAGCAGCGGAGCGGCAACCTTGAGGAACGCCTCGAAGCAGGTGTAGAAGACATCGAAGGTTTCGTGTGTCTGCTCCGTTCCTTCCCAGAAGCGGCGCCGGGAGCGGCGGACGTACCAGTTGGTGAGCATGTCCAGGTGTTCGCGGAACAGCCCGCATGCACTCCACAGATCGTACTCGTCCATGTGCTTGGCGAAGCTGTCGATGAAGTCGCGTGTCTTCGCCAGCAGGTACTGGTCGAGCACCTGCGAGGACTGATAGCGGTGGCCTGCCCGGTAGCCGGAACCGGATTTCCCTTCGGCGGGTGTTTCGCCTGGAGCATCTGCCGTGTTGGAGTACGTGGCGAAGAAGTGCCAGGCATTCCACGCCGGCAGGATGATCTGGCGTACGGAGTCGCGGATGCCCTGCTCGGTGACGATGAGGTTGCCGCCGCGCAGCACGGGGCTGGACATGAGGAACCAGCGCATGGCGTCGGATCCATCGCGCTCGAACACTTCGTTGACGTCCGGGTAGTTGCGCAGCGACTTCGACATCTTGTTGCCGTCGGAGCCCAGGACGATGCCGTGGCAGATGACATCGCGGAATGCGGGCTTGTCGAACAGCGCCGACGCCAGAATGTGCAGCGTGTAGAACCACCCGCGGGTCTGCCCGATGTACTCGACGATGAAGTCCGCCGGGTAGTGGTTGTCGAACCATTCCTTATTGTCAAACGGGTAGTGCACCTGTCCGTAGGGCATAGAACCGGAGTCGAACCACACGTCGAGGATGTCCTCCACGCGGCGCATGGTGGACTTGCCGGTCGGATCGTCCGGGTTGGGCCGGGTCAGCTCGTCGATGAAGGGTCGGTGCAGGTCCGGCTGGCCGTCGTGGTTCAGCGGCAGACGGCCGAAGTCGCGCTCGATCTCCTCAAAGCTGCCGTAGACGTCAATGCGGGGGTAGTCGGGGTTGTCCGACTTCCACACCGGCACGGGGCTGCCCCAGAAGCGGTTGCGCGTGATCGACCAGTCGCGCGCGTTTTCCAGCCATTTTCCGAACTGACCGTGCTTGACGTTGTCAGGCGCCCAGTTGATCAGCTCGTTGTTGGCAAGCATCCGGTCTTTGAACTCGGTGACGCTGACAAACCACGAGGACACGCCCTTATAGATGAGCGGATTGCGGCATCGCCAGCAGTGCGGATACGAGTGGTTGTAGGTTTCGTGCCGCACCAGGACGGTGCCGTCGGTGACGGAGCCGGTGTCGCCTTCACCGGCCGTGGCCTTTTTGAGGTGGCGGATGATCTTGGGGTTGGCGTCGAATACGAGATCGCCGACGTAGTCGACTGCCGGGGCGGTGAAGCGTCCGTCGGGGCCCACGGGCATGACAGCTTCGATTCCCGCGGCTTGCGTGACAACGTAGTCGTCCTCACCGAAGGCGCCTGCGGTGTGCACGAGTCCCGTACCGTCACTCGTGGTGACGAAGTCGCCGTCGAGGATGCGGAAAGCGTTGTCGTGGTCGGCAAAGTAGCCAAACGGCGGAGCGTAGGTGTGACCCAGCAGGTCAGAGCCTTTGAGTTCGGCAACAACCGTCGGCTCTTCGCCGAGTTCGCGGGCGTATGCGGCCAGGCGCTCCTTGGCGATGACGTAGCGCTGCGTGCTGCCGGTGGGCCCGTCGGATTCGACGACGAAGTAGTCGATGTCCGCTCCGACGACGACCGCGAGGTTAGACGGAAGCGTCCACGGAGTGGTCGTCCAGATGAGGAAGCGGGCGTCTTTCAGCGTCGAGTCGGCCAGTGGGCCGGACGTGCAGCGAAGACCGACGGTGACAGCCGGGTCCTGCCGGTCTTTGTAGACGTCGTCGTCCATGCGCAGTTCGTGGTTCGACAGCGGGGTTTCGTCTGACCAGCAGTAGGGCAGAACTCGGAAGCCCTCGTAGATCAGTCCCTTGTCGTAGAGCGTCTTGAAGACCCACAGGACGGACTCCATAAACGTGGGGTTGAGCGTCTTGTAGTCGTTTTCAAAGTCCACCCAGCGGCCCATGCGACCGACGTACTCTTCCCATTCGTCGGTGTATTTGAGCACCGATTCCCGGGCTGCGGCATTGAACTTGTCAATGCCCATGTCAAGGATTTCGTCTTTGGTCTTCAGCCCCAGCTGGCGCATGGCCTCAAGCTCAGCGGGCAGCCCGTGGGTGTCCCAGCCGAAGCGGCGCTCCACGCGCTTGCCCCGCATGGTCTGGTAGCGCGGTACGACGTCTTTGACGTAGCTGGTCAGCAAGTGCCCGTAGTGCGGCAGGCCGTTGGCGAAGGGAGGGCCGTCGTAGAAGACGAATTCGTTTTCGCCGTTTTTGCCGGCATCGCGGTTGTCAATGGATTCCTGGAAGATGCTGTTGTCGTTCCAGAACTTCAGAACGTCCTTTTCCAGGGCCGGGAAGTCCGGGCTGGAGGACATGCCGAAAGCAGAGGTCGTCTGCTTGGGATAGATGTTCTCAGTCATGAGCGTCCTTTATTCGCGGGTCCGGCGGCACCGAACCCGTTTACGGTTTCATCCGTGCGAGGACGACTGCCCGAAGGCTGCCGCGGTACCACCCCGCTTATCCGCTGACGCGGATCGCTCAAAGGCTGTGACGGGCCCACCCGTCCGGTTCTACTGGGCCTGAAGCTCACGAGGCGAAGCTCGCCTGAGCTGTGCAGGCTTTTCTTCCGGATGCTCCCCGGTGATAGCCGGATCAACGCAGGTCTGATCTTACCCCACTGCGAATGCTGCCGAAGTCGCTCACAGCCCCGCGTTGCGCGCCACCTTGTGCTGAGCTGCCTGGGCGATCGGCCGCAGCACCATGAGGTCGACATTGACGTGATGCGGTCGGGTCAGGCTCCACACGACGGCATCGGCGATGTCGTCTTCCGTCAGCGGGTTCTCTACGCCTTCGTAGACGGTGTCGGCGGCTTCCTGCGAACCCATTCGCTTCAGTGAGAACTCCGGTGTTGCGACCATGCCCGGCGCGATCTCCATCACCCGAACCGGACGACCGGCCAGCTCGAGTCGCAGAGTGCCTGCCACCGCATGAACGCCGTGCTTAGATGCTACGTAGCCTCCACCGCCTTCGTACTGGATGAGCCCGGCGGTCGAGCCCATGAGCAGGATGTCCCCGCGCCCGCTTGCTTCCAGGGCCGGCAGGAACGCACGCACGCTGCGCAGAATGCCGAGCACGTTGATGTTGTACTCCTGCGCCCAGCTGTCCGGTGAGGCGTTTTCGACCCAGTCGTTGCCGATAGCCAGACCGGCATTGGCCACCAGGGCGTGCACTGGGCCTTCGGCAGTGATTCTCTCAGCCGCGGCAACAACCGAAGCGCCGTCGGCTACATCGCAGACCTGATAGTCACACCCGGTCTTCGCAGCCAGCTCTCGCAGGCGATCTTCGCGACGGGCCAGGGCGACAACGCTCCAGCCGAGTTCTGTGAGCTTCTCCACGGTCGAAGCTCCGATTCCCGAACTCGCTCCTGTCACAACCGCGCGCAGTTGACTCATAGCTTCCCCTCTCAGCTTCCGGCCCGCTCAGCGGGCCCCGCCCGATTACTGTAGTTGAGAAATGGCGCCGAGCACCCGCCAAGCTCAGCGGCACCTCGCGCCCGGGGACCGCACAGAACAGCCCCGGGCCCAATCCCCGCCGCGGTCTGGGACAATGACGCTATGGATTTTGGTTCTCGCACACATGACTCGGTGCATTTGCCTGACAAGCCCGCCCTCGAAGGTCTCCAAGAAAAATGGGACGCACGCTGGGCGGAAGAGCAAACATACGCCTTCGACCGCGACACGACGCGCGAGGAGGTCTACTCGATCGACACTCCCCCGCCGACGGCGTCGGGATCACTGCACGTCGGCCACGTGTTCTCCTACACCCAGACCGATGTTCTGGCCCGCTACAAGCGGATGACCGGCAGAAACGTCTTCTACCCGCTGGGATGGGACGACAACGGACTGCCCACAGAACGCCGCGTGCAGAACTACTACGGCGTCACCTGCGACCCGTCCCTGCCCTACGAGGGCGACGACTTCGAACTGCCGACCAAGGTCCCGCGCAATCCGCGCGACTTCAAACACGTATCGCGCCAAAAGTTCATCGAGCTGTGCCTCGAACTGTCCGGCGAAGACGAAAAGATATTCGAAGACCTGTTCCGCAAGGTCGGCCTGTCAGTCGACTGGAAGCACTCCTACCGGACGATTGACGCTCACTCCCGCGAAGTCTCGCAGCGGGCATTCCTCGACGAACTCGCCCGCGGCCAGGCATATTCACAAGACGCACCCACCATGTGGGACGTCACATTCGGCACCGCGGTCGCCCAGGCTGAACTGGAAGACCGCGAACGCGAAGGCGCGTATCACAAGGTCACCTTCTTCCCCGCCGGACCCGACGGTCTTGCCGACACCTCGGAAGAGCCCATCGTGATCGTCACATCACGCCCCGAGCTCATTCCCGCCGTGGTCGCCCTCGTAGCCCACCCGGATGACGAACGCTACAAAGACAAGTTCGGCACGAAGTACACATCACCCATCTTCGGTGTGGAAGTTGAAGTCCGCGCCCACGAACTCGCCCAGTCTGACAAGGGCACCGGCATTGCCATGGTGTGTACGTTCGGCGATCTCACCGACGTCACATGGTGGCGCGAGCTCGAACTGCCTCTGCGCGCAGTAGTCAACCGCGCCGGCCGTCTCGAACTTGAAACCCCCGAATGGATTGCAGACTCCGCCAAGGCCGACGCCGCCGAGCAGTACCAGAAGCTGGCCGGCATGACGACCTTCACGGCACGCAAGACGATTGTCGAACTGCTCGAAGAGTCCGGCGACCTCATTGAGGCTCCGCAGCCGATCACCCACCCCGTGCCGTTCTACGAGCGCGGCGAGAAGCCGCTCGAGGTCGTCACCAGCCGCCAGTGGTACATCCGCAACGGCGGCCGCTCTGCCGAGCTTCGCGATGACCTCATTACCCGCGGCCGCGAACTTAGGTGGCTGCCCGGCTTCATGCGCGCCCGCTACGAAAACTGGGTCGAAGGCCTCAACGGCGACTGGCTGGTCTCCCGTCAGCGCTATTTCGGTGTGCCCATCCCGCTGTGGTACCGCTTGGACGCCGAGGGCAATCCCGACTACGACAACCCGATTGTTCCGGACTCGGAGTCCCTGCCGGTCGACCCGCTGCAGGAGACACCCGAGGGCTTCAGTCCAGAACAGCGCGACCAGCCCGGCGGCTTCATGGGCGAACCGGATGTTCTCGACACCTGGGCCACATCCTCACTCACCCCGCAGATCGTCGGCGGATGGAACACTGACGACGACCTCTTCAGCAAGGTCTTCCCGTTCGATCTGCGACCGCAGGGGCACGACATCATCCGCACGTGGCTGTTCTCCACGGTCGTGCGGGCCAATGCGCTCAACGACTCCGTTCCGTGGTCGCACACTGCCCTGTCGGGCTGGATCCTCGACCCGGACCGCAAGAAGATGTCGAAGTCTAAGGGCAATGTCGTTGTGCCCTCGGACATTCTGGCGGAAAACAAGCCCGGCTTCGGTCCGGATGCCGTCCGCTACTGGGCGTCGTCGGCGCGCTTGGGGGTCGACACCGCCTACGACGTATCCCAAATGCAGATTGGCCGCCGCTTGGCCATGAAGATCCTCAACGCGTCGAAGTTCGCTCTGGCCCAGGGCGTCCACTCCGGTCATGTGGGCCAGCTTGAGGATGTCATCAATCCGCTGGACAAGGCCCTGCTGACGGCATTGTCGAAGACAGTCAACAGGGCCGGCAAGTTCTTTGAGGACTACGACTACGCGCACGCCCTCATGGAAGCTGAGTCCTTCTTCTGGGAGTTCACCGACGACTACGTTGAGCTCATCAAGGACCGTTCCTACGGTGCGGCAGGGCAAGAACAGCAGCGCTCAGCACATGTCACCCTGGCCACCGCACTGGAGACTTCCCTGCGCCTGTTCGCACCTTTCATGCCGTTCGTAACGGAGGAAGTGTGGAGCTGGTGGCAGGAAGGCTCGGTGCACGCTCAGGCATGGCCGGCACCTGGCAGCGTCCCGGAACAGGACGACGCAGGCGAATTCTTGGAGACAGTCTCACAGGCGCTCTCGGAAATTCGCCGGACCAAGACAGAGGCCAAGGTGTCTCAGCGCACCGAGATCGTCAAGGCCACTCTGCGCGCACCCCAGGCTGACATCGACACGATTGCCGCAGCCCAGAGCGACCTGCAGGCCGCCGGCCGCGTAGCCGATCTCGTCCTCGAAGTCGCCGCAGATGCAGAAGGCCCACGCGTTGCCGATGTCGAATTCGCACCGGCTGCAGACAAGAAGTAGCGACTTCTGAATGCGCAGAGCGCGCCGCTTGAAGCGGCGCGCTCTTGTGTTTTCTGCTGTTCGGGTTCTTCTGCTTTGTGTCAGCAGCTTTACGTCAGGCGGTCTTCCTTCGCTGCTGGCCAGACTGTTTGTGTGGGACGAGGGTGGGAGCAGCGTTCTCTTCGACTGTTTCGCGGGTGACGAGCACCTTGGCGATGTCATCGCGGCTGGGCAGATCGAACATGACCGGCTGCAGGACTTCTTCCATGATCGAACGCAGTCCTCGCGCACCGGTCCCCCGCAGCAGCGCGAGGTCTGCAATGGACTCAAGCGCTTCAGATGAGAACTCCAGTTCCACACCGTCGTAGGAGAACATCGCCTGGTACTGCTTGACGAGCGCGTTCTTCGGTTCCGAAAGGATGGTGACGAGCGATTCGCGGTCGAGATCTCCCACCGCGGTCAGAACGGGCAGACGACCGATGAATTCGGGAATGAGCCCGAACTTGAGGAGATCCTCGGGCTGCATTTCTGCGTAGAGGTCGATTTCGTCGTCTTTTGAGTGGATCGGCGCCCCAAAGCCAACGCCGTGGCGGCCCTTGCGCGCAGCTACGATCTCTTCCATTCCGGCAAATGCGCCGGCGACGATGAACAGGACATTCGTCGTGTCGATCTGAATGAAGTCCTGCTGCGGGTGCTTGCGTCCGCCCTGCGGCGGCACGGAGGCGACGGTGCCTTCGAGAATCTTCAGAAGTGCCTGCTGAACGCCCTCACCGGAAACGTCGCGTGTGATCGACGGGTTTTCAGACTTCCGCGAGATTTTGTCGATTTCGTCGATGTAGATGATGCCCTTCTGGGCACGTTCGACGTCGAAGTCCGCCGCCTGAATGAGCTTGAGCAGAATGTTCTCGACGTCTTCGCCGACATAGCCGGCTTCAGTCAGCGCCGTGGCGTCGGCTACCGCGAAGGGAACGTTGAGCATCCGTGCGAGCGTCTGCGCCAAATAGGTTTTGCCAGAGCCGGTAGGACCGACAAGGAGGATGTTCGACTTTGCGATTTCCACGCCGCCGTCGTTGCCCTTGCCGTCTTCCAAGGCGTTGATTCGCTTGTAGTGGTTGTACACGGCCACGGCCAATGACCGCTTGGCGGCATCCTGGCCGACAACGTACTCGTCGAGGTGGCTGTAGATTTCGTGTGGTTTGGGCAGTTCGAGCTTCTCAGCAGGCGCGTCTGGCTGGCCGAGTTCTTCTTCGATGATTTCGTTGCACAGGCCAATGCACTCGTCGCAGATGTAGACGCCTGGCCCGGCGATGAGTTTGCGGACCTGCTTCTGCGATTTGCCGCAGAAGTTGCACTTGAGGAGCTCTGCTCCCTCACTGCTGCGAGCCATTCACACTGCCTTTCGCGCCCGGCCGTACCGGGAAGATCAGATTGCTGTACTAGTCGAGTCTTTCACACTGTGCGAGTATGCGCCGCGACCTCTGTCGCGTGTCGATGCCAGACCGGGTGCTGTCAGCCACAGGAGTTCGCGCTGCTTGCCTCACCGCATCTGCTGGCACAGCCGTCAGTACATCACAGACGCAAGAGGCCGTCGGGATTTCCCCGACGGCCCCGTGCTGCAAGCAGCGCCTGTGCGCTCACATCCAGGGGTCAGTCAGCGCCCTTGCGCGAGCTGAGCACCTGGTCGACAAGACCGTATTCCTTGGCTTCTTCGGCTGTCAGGAACAGGTCGCGCTCGATGTCGGTGTTGACCTTCGCGGCATCCTGCCCGGTGTGTTTGGCCAAGGTGTTCTCCAGCCATAGGCGCATGCGCAGAACCTCGTTTGCCTGGATTTCGATGTCCGAGGCCTGCCCTTGGCCGCCGCCCTGCATGGCCGGCTGGTGGATGAGCACCCGCGCGTTCGGCAGCGCGAGACGCTTTCCGGGCGTACCGGCCGCTAGCAGCACGGCAGCGGCCGATGCCGCCTGGCCCAGGCAGACGGTCTGGATCTGCGGCTTGATGTACTGCATCGTGTCGTAGATGGCCGTCAGCGCTGTGAACGACCCTCCGGGCGAGTTGATGTACAGGGTGATGTCGCGGTCGGGGTCCTGGGCTTCGAGCACAAGAAGCTGCGCCATGACATCGTCTGCGGAGGTGTCATCCACCTGGACCCCCAGGAAGATCACCCGATCTTCGAACAGCTTGGTGTACGGGTCCTGCCGCTTGAAGCCGTAGGGGGTGCGCTCTTCGAACTGGGGCATGACGTACCGCGAGTTCGGCATGTTGCCGGCGGTTCCGCCGTAGTATCCGGCACCGCCGGAATAGAGGTCAGCCATTTCTTCTCCTTGGGAATGCGGTTCAGCGGCCATCCGGCACGTCAGCGGCGTGGGTGACGACCTTGTCGATGAAGCCGTAGTCCAGGGCTTCATCTGCAGTGAACCAGTGGTCGCGGTCGTTGTCCTTGAGAATCTGCTCGAGCGACTTGCCCGTCTGCTCTGCTGTCAGTTCGGCCATCTGCTTCTTCATGTGCAGGATGAGCTCTGCCTGGATCTTGATGTCCGTGGCAGTGCCGCCGATGCCGCCGAGGGGCTGGTGCATGAGGATTCGCGCGTGCGGAGTGGCGAAGCGCTTGCCCTTAGCACCCGAGGACAGCAGGAACTGGCCCATAGAAGCCGCCATGCCCATTGCGACGGTGCCCACGTCGGGCTTGATGTACTGCATGGTGTCGTAGATTGCCATGCCTGCCGTAACGGAGCCGCCGGGCGAATTGATGTACAGCCAGATGTCGCGATCGGGATCTTCTGCCGCCAGCAGCATCATCTGGGCGCAGATGCGATTCGCATTGGAGTCGCGGACTTCCGAGCCGAGCCAGATGATCCGCTCTTTCAGCAGACGGTTGAAGATGTGGTCATCCAAACCCATGCCCGCCGTGCCCTCCGAGGCGACCGGCGCGGTCAGTTCGTGTTTGCTCACAAGTTTCTCCTGTGGGTTGATTTCTCTTGACCCTAACCGCCCGCGCGCAACTTTTAGTCCAGCCGGTCCGGATGTTCGCCATGAGCGTGAAAACCCGTGCGCCACAGCGAGCTGAGCGCAAGGTGCGTGCGAACGGCCAGGCCCCGCACGACCCGCTTTTCGAGCAGTCGAAAACAAAAGCAGACGAGGCGGAGCTGGGCTCCGCCTCGTCTGGTCAACCTGCCTAAACAGGGGGGTGGGTCAGTCTTCCGAAGCTTCTTCTTCGGCTTCCTCAGCTTCTTCCGAACCCTTGGTGAATTCGGTCATGTCGATGACTTCGCCCTTGGTGTCCTTCACGACAGCCTTTGCGAGAACCGCGGCCAGCGCCTTGCGACGGCCGACTTCGCCTGCGACGGCGCCAACCTGACCGGACTGGTCAAGGGCCTGAGCGAAGTCGTTGGGGTTCATGCCGTACTGCTGAGCGGAGGTGATGATGTACTCAATGAGTTCGGGCTGGGTGACCTCGATCTCTTCGGCATCCTGCACCTTGTCGAGGATGAACTGAGCGCGCAGCTGCTTTTCAGTCTGCTCGCGGACCTCTGCTGCGTGCTCGTCGTCTTCTTCGCGGCCTTCGCCTTCGAGGTGGCGCTTGACTTCGTCTTCGACAATGCGCGAAGGCACCGGAAGGTCGAGCTTTTCGATGAGCAGTTCGAGGACCTTGTCGCGGGCCTCAACACCCTGCTGCAGTTCCTTGTTGGACTTCGCCTGCGCCTTGAGGTCTTCTTTGAGTTCGTCGATGGTGTCGAATTCGGAGGCAAGCTGGGCGAAGTCGTCATCTGCTTCGGGCAGTTCGCGTTCCTTGACCGCGGTGAGCTTGATGGTCACCTGCGCTTCTTCGCCTTCGTGCTCGCCGCCGGCAAGCTTCGTTTCGAACGTGGTCTCTTCGTCAGCCGACAGGCCTTCGAGTGCTTCGTCCATGCCGTCGAGCATGGTGCCAGCACCGACCTGGTAGGAAACCTCGGAGGCCGAGTCGATCTCTTCGTCGTCAATCTTGGCCGTCAGGTCGAGGGTGACGAAGTCGTCTTTCTCAGCAGGACGGTCAACTGCCTTGAGCGAACCAAAGCGGCCGCGCAGGGCTTCGAGTTCCTGCTCGACATCTTCTTCGGTGACTTCGAGCGGCTCAACTTCAACTTCGAGGCTCGAGTAGTCGGGCAGTTCGAACTCCGGCACGGCGTCGACTTCGACGGTGAAGGTCAGGTCGCCCTCTTCTTTGCCGTCCAGGCCCGGCATTTCGAGGTCTTCGATTTCCGGGGTGCCCAGCGGCTGGATGTCGTTTTCGGCAATAGCCTTGCGGAAGAAGCCGTCAAGGCTGTTGTTGACAGCCTCCTGGATGACAGCTGCACGGCCGACGCGCTGGTCGATGATGCGCGCGGGAACTTTGCCGCGGCGGAAGCCGGGAATTGAGACCTGCTTGGCGATCTCCTTGTATGCCTCGTCGACGCTCGGCTTGAGATCGGCGTAGGGCGCTTCGATGCTGAGCTTCACCCGAGTGGGTTCAATGCGTTCGACGGAGCTCTTCACTGTCTACCTCTTCAAATTTGACTAACGGGAACGTCGCCGTCACCGCAGGCCGACCGAGGAGCCACTCCCCCGGGCACGTGCGGCTGTGCGTGCGACACACAGCGCTCTATCCTAGTGTGTCCGCCTATCAGAATGCACACCGGGGCGCACCCGCGCTGCGCGAGGGACAGGTTTCTGTGTGAACCCGCAAAGACAAAGAAGTGAACATCAGGCTATGATTGAATGTCCAACTGCGCTCGCTTTCTATTTCCGCGGGCACTCCCCAGGCATACCTTGCGAAACCAACTGACTCAGAGGCGAAGACGTGAAGGGACCGAAAACCACCGCTAAGCACCGGATCCTCAGAACCATCGGTGCCGCTACCTTGTGGACGCTCATCTTCTTAAGCGTTGCACTGCTCCTCACCGGAATCTTCATCCGCAAGCAGTGGGGACAGATCACCGTCGACCAGATGCTGACCAACATAGCCGGCGCCGGTCAGGGCGGCGGCTACGTCTGGATCACCGTCTTCTGGGTTATCGTCGCGCCTCTTGCCATCACCGCTCTGCTGTTCGCGGGTCGCCGACTCTGGATCCGATACCGCGTGTCGGCTCGCCTGCGCTTGTCTGCTGCGCGCCGCCGTATTCGACACGCGGCGGTGCGAGGTGTGGCCTCCGCCCTTGTCGTCCTGCTCATCGGGGGAACCGTCATCACCGGTTCGACCTCGTTCTCTTCGGCAGTTCAGCTTCCCACCTACATCAAATCCGTCAGCAGCTCGATGAACATTGGCGACTATTACCGTGAGCCGACCGTCGTGGGCAATAAGAACGCACGCAACATCGTGGTGGTCTACGTGGAGTCTGCCGAAAACCACCTTGCTGACGATTCACTGTTCCCGGTGAACATGCTGGAGCCCATGGAGGATGCCACGAAGGGCTGGGGCGAAATTCCAGACCTCAAGCAGTACAACGGAGGCGGCTGGACCATGGCCGGCATCACATCCACCCAGTGCGGCATCCCACTCAAGGGGAAGGGATCTGCCACCGGTGACAAGGTCATGAACAACCTCGCTGTTGCCGACTTCATGCCGGGCATCGACTGCTTCGGCGATGTCCTGAAGGAAAACGGCTACAAGAACGTGTTCCTCGGCGGCGCAAGTGCCGAATTCGCATCAAAGGGCTCGTTCCTGCGTACGCACGGCTACGACGAAATCAAAGACCTCGCCCACTGGAGGGAAATCGGCGAAAAGGAAAAGGACATGCGTCCCGACTGGGGTCTGAGCGACCGCCGTCTCATGGAGCACGCCAAGGACGAAGTCTCGACGCTGCACCGCGAATCGGCCGAGACGGGCCAGCCGTTCAACCTTTCGGTTCTTACGCTCGATTCCCACGAGCCCATCCACCGCTACCACGACTGCCCGCAGCGCACCGGAGACGATGAACTCGCATCGGTTTGGCTGTGCTCGTCGGAAGCTGTCGGCGGCTTTGTCAAGCACATGGAAGATGAGGGGATCCTCGAGGACACCTCGGTTGTCCTGATGGGCGACCACCTCAAGCACATGGCCGACTGGAACGTCTACCACGAAGAGCTGGACGACAAGACCGACCGTTCGGTATTCAGCCGCATCTGGATGCCCGGCACCAAGGACGGCAAGCTTCCCCTCGGCGAGCCTCGTTCCGGTGCCGATCAGCTGAACATGCTGCCTACCCTGCTGGAGGTGGCCGGTCTCGAAGTCAAGGACCGTCAGGCTGGCATTGGCGTATCGGTCTTCTCTCAGGCCGTTCCACACGACTCTGCTCAAGCACTCAATGATGATGCCTATGCCGAGCTGACACTGGCTCGTTCGGCTGACTTCTATAAGAAGGTGTGGGGCATGGAAGAACCGCAAGAAGCTCCGAGTACGCAGCCCGGCGACAGCGCCGAATGATTCAAAGCTCGGGGGCCGTCAGTCTGACTGACGGCCCCCGAGTGTTTCTGCTGCGGCAGCGCCGTGGGTTCTACAGCAGGAGCACCGCGATCCCGGCGAACAGCAGCATGCCGATATTGCAGTGCAGGAACGTTGGGATCACGGTGTCTCGGATGTGATCGTGGTGCCCATCGGCAGCCAGGCCGGAGGTCACGCCGAGAGAAATGGTCGATGCTGGAGAGCCAGCGTCTCCGAGGCCCGCCGCCGCACCGAGCAGGCAGACTGCGGCAAGAGGATCAAGTCCCTTTTCCAATGCGAGAGGAATGTAGATCGGAGCAAGGATCGGCACACTGGCAAAGGAATCTCCGAAGCCGATCGTGATGAACAGGCCGGCAAAGCCGGAGGCGACGGTGATGATGATGGCAATGTGGCTCATCATGAGCACGCCGTGGGTGAAGACATCGTCCTGTTCCCTCCACCGGAATACGCCGGCCAGGGTCAGGATGAGAAATCTGATCATTGCGCCGACAAGCAGAGAATCGAAGGCAATCTGGAATATGAGTGCCGCGGTTACCGCGATGAGTGTCATGATCAGCTGGAACGGGTGCAGCGACACAGCTTTCTCAGATCCCGCACTCCCCTGCGCGTCAGCCTGACGGTCTGCCTGCGGCAGCTGAGGGTAGTCGCGAGGTTTGCGGTAACTGAAGAAAACGGCCGTGAGCATCCCGGCTGCCAGACCCATAACGGGCCAGAACATCGCTTTCCACGCCATATCAGGGGTTACAGTGAGCCCCCGCGCATTGCCGAACCCATTGACGTTGGTCATCAGAATTTCGTTGAGGTAGATGGCGCCGAAGCCCGTGGGCAGCAGCAGGCAGCTGGCACTCATGGAGCAGGCGAGTACGACGGCAACGGCGCGGCGGTCGATGCGCAGTCGGTTGAGGACTTCCAAGAGCGGCGGGAGCATGATGGGGATGAAGGCGATGTGCACGGGAACGAGATTTTGGCTGAGCACGGCAGCGCCCGCAAACAGACCGAACAGCCCCCACTTGGCGCCCAGGTTTACCGTGTCTTGTTCTGCGTTTGTCTTCTTTGTGACCCTCTGAGCAAACAGTTCAAGAAGACAGGATCAGCAGCCATACGGCTGCAAGACCACCCAGTGCTGTCAACACTGAAGGCGGAAGAATTGGGGTTACCCGCAAATCGTGGACACGTAGTGG
>NZ_KV823249.1 GCF_001815905.1 Brevibacterium sp. HMSC07C04
ACGAACGAGATCCTCGGCCTGACCGCCGTCGCCAAGGACGCCGGGGAGCTCGCCGCCGCAGGCGTCCACGTGCTCGGCAGGACCGTCGCCGAGGTCGCCAACGCCTGGGCCCCCTACCTGACCATGGCCGAGGGCATCCGGATCGCCGCGAAGGCCTTCACCACCGACCCGTCGCTGCTGTCGTGCTGCGCATGAACGGCAACGCAGGCAATCGGGGAGATCTCATCCTGAAGCAGACGATGAGCGCCGATCAGGACCGCGACGAACGGCGCGCCGGTCCCGTCGTCGCTGCAGTGACCGGGCTGCTCTTGCTGGCATGCTGCGCACTTCCGTCGCTGCTCTGCTGCGGCCTGCCGTTCATCGCGGCGGGCGGAGCACTCGCAGGCGTCGGTGGGCTCCTCGGTAATCCCTGGATCATCGGTGCCGGGACCGCCGTCGTGATGGCCGTTATGGCGGGGATGCTCGTCAGGCTACGGCGGCGGCACCGGCGCCGCAGGTCCGGCTGCTGCGAAAATCCTTCGACCGCTGATCGGAACCGGTAGTTCGAGCGGATCCAGCGATCAATGCCACCTGCGGAGGCCGCTAAAATCGAAGCCCGACGGGAGAAGGAGGAGCAAAAAGCGTTCGAATCAACCGGTGACGAGGATAATACTGAGGCTGGATCCCGGCCGTCGCGACGCGGTCTCCGCTTCCGCCGAGACGAGAAAGGGTTGTGGGCACCTAGGCTGGGCGGCATGAACGACATGACCATAGCGCCCGGCCCGGGGATCCCCGACAGTGCGGTCATCGCCGCCGATCTCGCGGAGCGTTTCGCGAAATCGTCGACTCCGGGCGGCCAGGGCGTCAACACGACGGACGGCAAAGTCCAGCTTTCCATCGATGTCGCCGAATGCGCATCGCTTACCGACGCCCAGCGTCACCGTATCTCGCGCAACCTCGAGCACCGCCTAGACGGCTCCGTCTTTACCGTGACTGCGTCGACTCAGCGGTCTGTGTTTCGCTCCTGGTCCTCTCGCTTGCACCTGCGACACAGCCTCGTGCCCCCGGGCCGTAGCGTTCGGGGGAGCACAATAGCCCCAGTCCTCATCACGTCCCGGGATCAAAGAGTTCATCGCAGAGGTTAAGCACTACACGTTGAACTTGAACTCAACGGCGTGTCGGCGCAAAGAAACCTTCCCGCTAAAGACAGCAAGTAAATCCAGAGAAGTACCGCAGGATGCGGTCATGGCGCTATCGCTCCCGGAACATCTAGCAACTCGGGAAGCAGTAGGGCACGGGAAGATGCGCGTCAAATGTACACCGCCCGCCAGGTCGAGTTGGGCACCAAGGTGCGCAAGCTGCTGGCGGACAAAGGCTACGTCTCCGTCGCCGCCCCCGGCTTCGAGGCCACCTCCATCGTGGTCATGTACGCCACCGCCCCGGAGCAGGCCAACGGATCCGCGTTCAAGCAGGCCGGCGTCCAGATCGCCAGCGGTGTTCCGCTGCAGGTCGGCGAGCCGGAGGGCTTTTCCGCCTTCCGCATCTGTCTGTTCGGCTTGGACAAGTGGGGCGATGTCGACGGCACCGTCGCGCGGTTCGCCGAGACGCTGGACAAGGTTGTCTCTGCCTAGCCGAAGGTCAACGAATACAGTTTCACGCCTGCCGTGGGCCGGATGTGCAGCACTCCCTCGGTGGGCGTGTCGCTTTTCGCAAGGTCGAGGGTTCCATCTGTGACCGGGAACGACTTTGTCGCACCGTCCGGATACTCGACCTCGATCTCGCCTTCACCCGAAACCACGAGCTGGACCCACTTGGCGAAGACGTTGATGTCCAGGTGTCCTCCACTGGTGGTCTGCACTGATTCCTCCTCGAGAATCCACGTCCCGTTCAAAGTGAACATGCCGCGCTCCGGAGCGGCCGGTTCACCGAAGTCGTGCTCGCCGTCGGTGTAACCGGGCTGCTTGGTGTACTCGGCGCGCGCAGTGCCGAGATAAGTTTCCGGGTTGCGGCCCTTCGTACCGCCTGCTGCTTCGCCGCTTTCGACCGGTTCGGGGAGGTCGACGTCGGGGTTGGCGTCGATGAGCAATTCACGCACGAGCTTTTCTGTTTCGGCGTAGCTTCCCTCCCCTTCCACGATCTGCCGGACGTTGCCGTGCTTGTCCACCAGGTAGCGGGCTGGCCAGTAGCGGTTGTTGAAATTCCTCCATGTAGCGAAGTCATTGTCCTGCGCCACCGGGTAGTGGATACCTTCCTTTTCTACGGCGTTGCGGACATTGCCCAGGTCGTGCTCGAAAGCGTACTCAGGGGAATGGACGCCGACGACGGTGAGGCCGGAATCGCGATAAGTGTCGTAAAGCTTGGTGATGTGCTCCCCCGCACGCTGACAGTTGATGCAGGCGTACGCCCAGAAATCAACGAGCATGACACCACCGTCCTGCGGGCTCGGCGGCTGGTCGGTGTTGATCCAGTTCGTCAGCCCCGCGAATTCCGGTGCCGGGCCACAATCCTGCAGCTGCGCGGGGTCGGCACGGCGGCACGACTGCAGTGAACCGCTCCCAGTTGGGCCGACCTTGCTGAGAGCGTCATTGGCCAAGTCCGAATTCTCAAAACGGTTCGACAGCGACGACGTCCAATTCGGCAGGGCACGCTGGATCGCCGCCGGCGCGTCGAGAGCCAACGCCACAGTGAAGACCAGGATGAGCACGCCGATGGCCTTACGGTGGCGCTGCACCGCGTCTACCTTGTCACCGATCTTGTTGCCCGCCAGGGCGAACACGAACAGCGGCAGCGCGGACCCAATCGCGAACGCGACAGTGAGCACCACCGTGTTCCAGCCGATCTGCCCAGTCGAGCCCGCCACCGTCACCGCTGCAAGCACCGGGCCCGCGCACGGAACGTACACCGCGCCAAGGGCCAGACCGATGAGAAAACCTCCCTTGCCGCGCGTTTTCTCCTGCAATGCCGTGGGGCGCGGAAGCGCGTCAAAGGGCTTCTGCAACACCTCCCCCACTGGCGGGAAAATCATTCCCAGCCCCACCCATGCCAGCAACACCACTCCCGCCCAGCGCAATACCGACTGTGGCAAATGCAGCGCACTAAGCAGAATCGTACCCAGCAGCGCGATCGCGGCGAAGCTCACGACCAAACCTGTCACCACGTGCGACGGTTTACGCCCGACGCTGACCCCCAGCACCACCGGCAACACTGGCAAAATGCACGGCGACAATGCCGTGATCACACCTCCGATGAATCCGACAAGAATCACGCTGATCATGAGTTTCCTCTACTTTCCGGTTGCCTTTCCTACACCCAGCACTACGGAGTGAGCACCCGCACCGGATTGGTCCAATCCGCATCAGCCCCCGGCTCCGTAGTACTCAGTGACGGGCCAGAAACACTGCGCCTGCGAACCGAAAAAGTGAAGGAGACGCTATGTCTATCAACCGCGCAATCGCCAGCGCCAGCGCCATCGTCATCGCCGCCGTCGGCCTCGTCGCATGCAACGACTCCGAGGAGAATATGGAGGACAAGATGGACGGCTCCATGACCCCGTCCTCCGATGCCATGATGAGCGAAGATTCCATGGCACCGTCTTCCGAGGCGATGATGAGCGATTCCATGGCACCGTCCTCCGATGCCATGATGAGCGAAGACAAAATGATGGAAGAATCCAAGTAGCACATGACCCAGGTGTTAGATTTAGAATCCGTGGATCCGGACCGTCTCTTAGAAAGCGTGCGCGCGGGCGATAAAGTCGCCTTCGCCGAGCTTTACGACGTTCTGGCCCCACAGATTCTAGGTCTCACCACCCACATCTTGCGTGACCGGGCCCAAGTGGAAGAGGTCACCCAAGAAGTCTTCGTGGAGGTATGGCTAAGCGCCCACACCTTCGACCCACACCGCGGCAGCGCCAAGTCATGGGTACTGCGGCTCGCCAAATCGCGCGCCATCGATCGGCTGCGGAGCTGGCGCAGCTCCCAAGCCCGCGACACCGACGATTTCAACAGTCAACTGACCACGTGGGTCGCTGCCGCTGAGGACGAAGCTCAACAGCGACTAGAGTCTGAGGAGCTACAAGAACTCATTGATTCAATCGGAGAGCCTCATCGAAGTGCGCTCATGCTCGCGTATTTTGGGGAACTCACCCACCAAGAAATCGCCGATGCCACTGGCGTCGCTCTCGGAACAGCCAAAACCCGGGTACGCGACGGGTTGCAAAAGCTTCGCAAGGCCGTGTCGTTGAAAGGAGGCCTGTGATGGATAAAGATATCGAGGACCTCTTCAATTCCGCAGCCACGCCGGTCACTCCGCCACCGGAGCTCAAACGCTCAATCATGGAGCGTATCGACGCTACCGACCAGGTCACAGACTTCGACACCGCGCGGAAGAACCGGTCCTGGCGACGTCTCACAACCGCCGCAGCAGCCGCCGTTGTGCTCATCGCCGGTGGCGGGTTCGCGGTCACCCAATTCACTGTCGACGAGTCACGCGAATCCGTGGCAGCCCAAGGCGTCGACGAAATGCACGCAATTATGGAGGCCGACGACGCGCGTCAAGGTCAGGCCGACGCGATGGGCG
>NZ_KV823250.1:0-72042 GCF_001815905.1 Brevibacterium sp. HMSC07C04
TGCCCCAAGCCGCGGCTTGGGGCATCAGCCTTTTGTGCTGATCGGGATGTCAGCTGGCTGCGCTGATCCCGCTGATCTCAGTGACGGGGAGGGACGTCCGGACCGTTGTTGAAGTTGATGTTGTTGCCTTCTGCGGCAGGTTCGCCGGCAATCGAACGGCCTGCGAGCAGGTCGCGGATTTCGGTGAGGAGTTCTTCCTGAGTGGGCGGAACGTCTTCGTCTTCGAGGTCGCCGGTGTTGCGCATTTCGTTGAGCTTGTTCATCGGGACGATGATGACGAAGTAGACGATGGCAGCGACGATGATGAAGTTGATGGCCGCGGTGATAACAGCACCGAAGTCCATGAAGGTGGCCTTGTTGCCGGAGACGATCTCAAAGCCGAGGCCTTCCATGTCCGGCGGGCCCGCAACGGCCAGCAGCGGCTGGATGAGCTTGGTCGATATGGCTTCGACGATTGCGGTGAATGCAGCACCGACGATGACAGCGGTTGCCAGTTCGACAACGTTGCCGCGCAGAATAAAGTCGCGGAACCCTTTGAGCATGGTTTTCCCTTTCGCGGTCCTGTTTTTGAGTTAAGTAGGACACTGTTTGTAACAGATACGTACCGATTTTAGGCAGAAAACCTGTCCATTAGGCAGGTTGCCTCGCCATTAATGGGTGGAATCTGTCACATAGCGCGCCTATTCTGTGCTTCCGATCCTGCTGCACGTGCTTGCAGAGCGGGCACTGTGCCGTCGGCTGAGCAGTGCTGCAGAGCCCCGAGCGCAGCGGCTATTGGAGTTACTGGACGATCGCGAAGCTCAGCATGTCCGGCGGTATTGTCGCCAGTTCCGCGGCTTCGTCCGGGGTGACGGCCAGTGTGAAGACCAGCTTGTCGTCAGCAAGCGCATTGCCTGCCGGACGGGATATTCCGGTGACAACGGCTGACTGAACGACCGCCGCACCGCTGCGTGTCAGCGCCTTGGGTCCGGCACCGCCTGCCCCGTCTGATTCCCCAGTCGGGCCTGGACTGTCCGGCCCTATGCGGCCATCGCCATGGGCAGAGTAGACGCGCACTCTGCTGCCGGTCTGGATGATTGAGGCCGATGCCGGGTCAGCGGCGGTCACCGGCACGAGGACTGTCCCGTCTGGGGCTGTTGTCTTTTCCAACAGGGCATTGTCAGTGACGGGTGCACCGGCAGACAGTGATCCGGAAGCGTGCGATCCGACGACTGTCTCGATGGAACTGTGTGCGCTTTCGGGAATGAGGGCGGGAGGAAAAGTGCGAACGTCGAGGTCGGCAGATGTGATTTCTGTTCCCGCCGCCAGGTTTGTGGCGGCAACCACGACGGGCTTGCCGGATGTTTGCGGAATGACGGTCCAGACGGCAATCAGGGTGGCAAGGCCCACGAGCAGCGGAGCGATGACCATTCGGTGCGACCGCACTGTTCGACGAAGAGAGGCGAGGCGTTCAGACATGCCCCAAGTGTGTGCCGCGGAGGTAAGTGACACACGGAAAAAAGAGCAACTGTGACCTACAGTGCCGCGCTGCTGTTCCGCAATCGTCGCGAAAGAGCTGCTATTGCTGCGAATCCCCGCAGCAGCGGCGTCAGTCCCCGGAGCCTCCGTCAGATGAGCCGCGAGAATCGTTGCGGTAGAACCCCGAACCCTTAAACGACACCCCGAGTGAACCGAACACTTTGCGCAGCTGGTCTTGCCCGCATTCGGGGCATGTTGTCAGGGCATCGTCGTTGAAACCCTGGTGGATGTCGAAGCTGTGACCGCAGTTCTTACAGGAGTAGGAGTACGTGGGCATGTGTTCTTTCCTTGACGGTGGGCTGTTGCGGCCCGTGTGACCGACCCAGAAAGTATAGCCAGCCGCGCATGCGCAGAACCCGCCGCACCCGCCGCACCCCCCCCGAACTCCGCCGCCCGCCAAGGCTCCTGCGAGTGCCGCACCGACTATTCGGCTGTGCGCAGCCCGTCTTCCGTCAGGACCGACTGAACGGTGAGGTCCCATTCCTCTGCCGCCAGGCGACCGCCGAACTCCCAAGAGAAGCAGACTCCGGTCAGCGGCACCTCGTGAGCCAGAGCGGCAGCCTGCCCCTGCGGCCCGAAAGTGCGGTCATAGAACCCGCCGCCGTTGCCCAGCCGGGTGCCGTCGGCACCGAACCGTAGGCCCGGAACCAGCACGAGCGGAGCATGCGGTCTGTCCTGGGGGAGCGCACCGCGCTCAGGCCCGGAAGTTTCCGAGGCGCCGGCCCGGTTCTCTTTGGAATCCACGCTGGCAGGTTGGGTGAGGTCGAGCAGGTGTTCGGCCAGCTGCGCGGTGGTGAGCTCTTCGCGGGGTTCGCGAATGTGCCACTTGCCCCGCGGTGGGAGGTCCATGCGGCCGGGAGCTCGCCCCCAGGTGAGCGGCCTATTCGGGCGGGTGACGGGCAGGAACACGGTGCCGCCGTCGTGCATGTGGGCATTCAGCGCGGAATCGAGGTTGGGTTCGCCGGGCAGTGCCGCGTAGGCGACGACGGCAGGACGACCGGCGATGAGTCGAGCGGTCGCGCGTGCCAGCCGCTTCTGTGCGGATGCCGCAGCAAGGCTGGCTGACCTGCGGGTTTTCCGCACATCGTCGCGCAGAGCGGCTTTGATGCTGTGGTCCATCGTCGCTCACCTTCCGTTCATCTGTTACAGCTTAGAATGACCGCATGAAGAACCCTGAGCGAAAAGTCCGCAAAGCTGTTATTCCGGTTGCCGGACTCGGTACCCGTTTCCTCCCGGCCACGAAGGCCATCCCCAAGGAAATGCTTCCGGTGGTTGACAAGCCCGCCATCCAGTACGTCGTCGAAGAAGTCGTCGATGCGGGGCTGAACGACGTTCTCATGATCACCGGGCGCAACAAGCGGCCGCTGGAGGACCACTTCGACCGGGTTGACGGGCTGGAAGAAACACTGCGGGCAAAAGGCGATGACGCCAAACTGGAAAAAGTCCAGAAGGCCAGCACGCTGGCGGATGTTCACTATGTGCGCCAGGGAGATCCCAAGGGCCTGGGCCACGCCGTTCTCAAAGCCGAGCAGCACGTGGGTGACGAACCTTTTGCCGTGCTTCTGGGCGATGACCTCATTGACACGAACAACCCCATTCTGCCGACCATGATCAAGGTGCAGGAAGCTACGGGCGGTTCAGTTGTCGCGCTCATGGCGGTGCCCCCGGAAGACGTCAGCCTGTACGGCTGCGCAGCGGTTGAAGATGCTGCTGTTGAAGGTCTGGAAGTTGATTCGGCCGTCAAGATCACCGGTCTGGTTGAAAAGCCGGCAGCGGAAGAAGCCCCGTCGAACTTCGCAGTCATCGGACGCTATGTGCTCGCACCGGAGATCTTCCCCGTGCTGGCGCAGACCCCACCTGGCCGCGGCGGTGAGATCCAGTTGACCGACGCTTTGCAGACACTGGCGGAAGACCCGTCTTCGAATGGTGTCTACGGCGTTGTGTTCTCAGGCGACCGCTATGACACGGGCGACAAGCTCAGTTATCTCAAAGCTGTTGTCACCCTCGCCGGCCGCCGCGATGACCTGGGCAAAGACCTCAACGACTGGCTGCGCGACTACGTGAGCGCCCTTGACTGAGAAGGGTGATGCGGCAGGCGCTGCCCCAGATGCGCAGATGAGCATGCCAATGCGCGCTTCTGCCGCTGTGCGCTCATGCCCAATCGGCATCCGGGAGGTTCTCTGATGACTGCGGGTCAGTGGCAGCCGCCTCACAGAAGTGCTGCGGTTGCGCCGCTCGGGGGCGATTCGCTGGCAGCGCAGGCGGCGACCTCCGTGCACGAAGAGCTCGAAAGCGCCGGTTTTGACTCCATCGAAGCACTCCTGCCGGATGTTGCCGGTGTGGGGCCGCTGTGCGATGCCTTTGCTGATTCGGCGGATCTGCTCGTGCTGGTCGGAGGGCTCAGCGCCGATGACAGCATGGATGTGGCCGGCGCTCTGTCACAGTTCACCGACACGCCGCTGCCGGGGCTGCAGGCGATCATCTTCGATTCCGCTCGCCGTCACGGGGCTGCTCACGTGCTGTTCACGGCCCCGTGGGTTGGATGGGTCGGCACGACACTCGCTATTGCCCTGCCCGCTGACGAGGCGGTGGCAGCTTCCGTCATGTCCGAACTGCTTCCGCTGTACTCCCAGCTGTTGGAGCAGCGCGACAGCGACACTGGGCCGGGCGGGCCCTCTGATCGTCTGCGCGGTGAATCTCGCAGCGGGCCCGGAAATGAACCCTCCGGCGGTGCTTCGATCCTTCAGATGCCGCGCCCTGTCACCCCGGATGACGAGGGTGATGCTTAAGCGCGCGGCGCTGTGGGGCTGAGAGGCGTGGGTGCTCCGTGGTGGCCGATGCGACTGGTGGGCCCGCAGAGCTTGGTTCTGCGGGCGCTCAAGCGCTCTGACGCTGCGGCCTTTGCCGAGGTTCGGGTGGCTAATCGCGATTGGCTCAGACCGTGGGACGCAACTCTGCCCGGGGCTTCCGTGCCCGGCGGTTCTGCGGCCTGGGCGGCGAGCAGCCTTGACGAGCAGTCTTCCGATCCGGATCTCCGAGCGGCCCTTAAGGAGGAGCGCACCGCGTTTCACTTTATGCGCCGGGCATTGAAAGCACGGGCCAGAAGGGGAGAGGCGCTCCCGTTTGCCATTGAGATTGCCGGGAGTTTTCGCGGGCAGGTGAGCGTTTCGGATATTCAGTGGGGGTCGATCGGCTCAGCGCAGATCGGCTATTGGATTGATTCGCGCATGGCGGGGCGGGGGCTCGTTCCGCTTGCTGTGGCTATGACTGTCGACGCCTGTTTCTTTGAGCTGGGGCTGCACCGGGTGGAGATCAACATTCGACCCGAAAACGCCAAGAGCCTCCGCGTTGTCGAAAAGCTGGGATTTCGGTTTGAGGGTGTGCGCCGAGGGTACATGCACATTGCGGGAAAGTGGGCGGATCACCGCTCTTACGCCCTGCTTGCTGACGAGGTGCCCACCGGGCTGACCAGCCTCTACACCCGTGACCGCGGGTGGGCAGATGGGTGAGGCGCCCTGAAGGTGAGTGGGCAGGCGGAGCTCGGCTGGTGCCTCGGCAGTTGGGAAAAGCGTGCTGGCAGGCAGTGCGGGGCCGTGAATGTGAATAGACGCTGACAATGTGACAGACACACCGCAAAGCATCCCCCACCCAATAAGGGGTCTGCATATTGTTGTGTTCTGGATGATCAGCGAAAACGGCGCCGGACGGACACATCTATGAATTCACACAGCTCATCGCAGCCGCGCAGCACTCGGGAATCTGCACGCGGCGCGCAGAATGCTGCTTCGACTCACAGCGGTGCGTCAGCACACCGTGGTGCTGGCAACGGCGACGCTGCAGCCGGTGTGGACACGCGCAATGTGCGACGCGCGCTCGGAATCGGTTTTCTGCTCTTCAGCCTCACAACGATCGTCACGTTCTTCTTTTCCCTGTTCACGGCTCTGACCTGGGCGGTTCCCGTGCTCAGCACAGCCATGGCGCTCAGCTGCGTGCTGGTTGTCATAGCCATCAACGGCGAAGCCTCCGAAAGCGCAGTCGAGCGTCGTTCAGCTCCCGCCGGTCGCGCTGCTGATCGGGTGGCTGGTTCGCAGGGTGCTGCCGGTCGGACTGCCGGTGCTCAGGCTGGAACCGGCAAACCTGCGCCCGCAGCAAAAGCTGCCCCGACCGTAAAAGCTGCCCCGGCCGCGCAGCCGGCGCGCACTGCGCAGAAGACCCGCACCGCTGAGCCCACGCCGACGGTGAAAGCTGAGCCTTCCTCGGCCAAGGTGAGCCGGCAGACGCCCGCGCAGAAAGACAAGGCGACTGCCGCCTCGTCGGATTCAAAGCCTGCTTTTCGCGATAGCGGAGACAATAGCGAAGCCCGTGCTGAGGACGCGCGTCGCTTGGCGGCCAGCTCTGCGCGCCGCAACGATGCTGCAGGCCGAGAGGTGTTGGACCTCGAAGCTCCGACCGGCGAAATCCCAGTTGTCTCAACTGGTGTTCAGCGCACCCGAGAGGTCGTGGCGAGTGCTGAGTTTGCGCCTCGCCCGGTGCCGGAGCCCACGTACGTCAAGGTGGCTCGGGAGGCTGGTGAGAAAGCCGCGCAGGATGCCGCAGGCGATGCGCAGAAAGCTGAAGGCTCACCTGCAGAACGCGAATCCGCCGCCGAACACTTCGCGGCGGCCGACGGCACTGTTCCCGAACTGGTCGATGCGGCAAAGGAAGATGACGGCACTGCGGCCCTGAAACACGGGCGGAAGGCAATCCGTGCCGACAAGCAGACCGCGCAGCTGGGCGCTGTGTCGCGTGCTGCTGAGGACGCCGCCTATGCAAAGGTCAACGATCTGCTGGCTCGCCGCCGCGCCTGATCTCTGAACTCAACTGCTGAAGCCTCGCCCGGTTCTATCACCGTGCGAGGCTTCAGTATTTCAGCGTCCTGCACGCCGGGTGGTGTGCAGATCAGGGCGCATCCGGAGGCAAAAATCGCCTCCATATGCGCCCTGATCTGCAGAAGTGCGCGCTGAGCAATCAGCCGACGGGCGTGGCAACGTACTTGATTTCGAGGTATTCGTCGATGCCGAACTGCGAACCTTCGCGTCCCAGACCGGATTCCTTGACCCCGCCGAAGGGGGCGGCCGGGTTGGAAACGAGGCCGGTGTTGAGGCCGACCATTCCGGCTTCGATCTGCTCGGACAGACGCAGGGCCTTCTCCAGGTTCTCCGTGTAGAGGTACGACGACAGCCCGAATTCGGTGGCGTTGGCCATCTCGATGGCCTCGTCTTCACTGTCGAAGGTGTAGATCGGGGCAACCGGTCCGAAGATCTCTTCGTGGTTGATGGCAACACCGGCGGGGATGTTCGTCAGAACGGTCGGCTCGTAGAAGAAGCCGTCGCCTTCAATGCGCTTGCCGCCGGTGACGACGGTCGCACCGGCGGAAACGGCCTCATCCACCAGCTCAGCAACCTTGTCGAGTGCCTTTTCTTCAACCAGCGGCCCGATGTCAACGCCTTCCTCAAGCCCGTTGCCGACCTTGAGCGTGCTCATGCGCTCAGCCAT
The DNA here is from genome assembly GCF_001815905.1 of Brevibacterium sp. HMSC07C04. Taxonomy (GTDB): domain Bacteria; phylum Actinomycetota; class Actinomycetes; order Actinomycetales; family Brevibacteriaceae; genus Brevibacterium. The sequence goes on from NZ_KV823250.1 coordinate 7,054, forward strand.
CCGCTTGGCGAATTCATCCGCCACGGACGAGTGGATGATCAGTCGGTTGGCCGACGTGCAGGCTTCGCCGATGTTGCGCAGCTTCGCCTGCATTGCCCCGTCGACCGCTTTGTCGAGGTCAGCGTCTTCACACACGATGAACGGTGCGTTGCCGCCGAGCTCCATAGAGGTCTTGAGCACGTTGTCGGCCGCCTGCTTCAACAGGTTCTTGCCGACATCGGTGGATCCGGTGAAGGAGATCTTGCGCGCAATTCCGGATTCCATCCACGGGGTGACCACGCGGCGGGCCGAGCTCGACGTGACGACGTTGACCACGCCCGCGGGAACACCGGCTTCGATGAGCACTTCCGTGAGCATGAACGAAGTCAGCGGGGTCAGCTGCGCGGGCTTGAGCACAACGGTGCAGCCTGCTGCCAGTGCGGGTCCGATCTTGCGGGTGCCCATGGCCAGCGGGAAGTTCCACGGCGTGACCAGGATGCACGGGCCAACCGGCTCCTTGGAGATCATGAGGCGGTTTTTGCCGTCGGTGGACTTCATGTAGTCACCGCCGACGCGCACGGCCTCTTCGGAGAACCAGCGGAAGAATTCGGCGCCGTAGGCCACTTCGCCCTTGGCTTCGGTGAGCGATTTGCCCATTTCAGCGGTCATGACCGCACCGATTTCATCCTGTCGTTCCATGAGCAGCTCGAAAGCGCGACGCAGGATTTCACCGCGTTCGCGCGGCGGGGTTGCCGCCCACGACTTCTGGGCGCGGCCAGCTGCTTCGATGGCGTCCTGCGCGTCCTTTTCGCTGCCGTCGGCAACCTTCGCAATGACTTTCCCGGTGGCGGGGTTGATGACGTCGATGGTGTCGCCGGTTTCGGCGTCGCGCCACTGCCCGTCGATGAACAGTCCCGTGTTGACCTTGTCGATGATCGACTGTGCGTCCATGCTTGAGCCGTCCTTTCTCTTTGCTCCTGTGCCAGTGTATGCGCCCGGGGTGCCGTTCGGCTTCCCCTTTTTTGCTGGTCAGCGCCTGCACTCAACAGCTGACGAGGCGCCGCTCACCACCCTGTCCACGGCCCGGTTCCGCTGTGCTCACCGGCCGTTCGCGGGTGTGTGCGTCATTTGACGTGTTCGGCGTATTCGGGGTGCTTTCCGATGTAGTGCTCGATGTAGCTGCATGAAGGCGTGAACGTAAACCCGTCGTTGACTGATTCGCTGAGCGCGTGGCCTACGATCTGGCCGGCGACTCCTTTTCCGGTGTAGCCGTCGTGGGTGACGGTTTGGAAGAAGTCGCGGTGGGTGCCGTTTTCGCTGTAGGCGGCGAAACCTGCTTCTTCGCCGTCGATGAATCCGACGTAGCGCTTGTTCTCGCGCTGGTGTTCTACGTTGACGTTCGTCATGGGTCTCCCTTCCTCACTCGTCGAAACGAGGTGAGGCGCTCAGCTTATTCCGTCTACAGTGGTGACCAGCACATGCAAACCCGGATACTCAAACCCGTGGGAGGTTTCCTTGTTGAACATCGACGCCGAAACCCTGCTGTCGACCGTGTCGTCAGCTCAGGCGCGCGACGGCATGCGCGAAGCTCTGCGCGGAGGCTATGATCCGGAAACCTGCCTGCCGCGTACATCGGCTGATCTTCCCAACGGCCAATTTCTCTTCATGCCCAGCGCTGTCGGCGATTTCGTGGGCATCAAGGTGCTGACTGTCACCCCGGAGAACGCCGACCGCGGCCTGGCGACAATTCAGGGCAGTGTTCTGCTGTTCGACGGCCAAACGCAGACTCCGCTGGCGACTGTCGACGGTGCCGCGATCACTGAGCTGCGCACTCCCGCTTTGTCAATGGCCGGGGTGAAAGACGTGCTGCAGCGCCGCTTCGCAGAGGGTGCTGCGATGGTGATCTTCGGTGGGGGAGCGCAGGCTGCCGCTCACATTGAGGCCGCACTGGCTACCGTGCCGCTGACCTCGATCACCGCGGTTGTTCGCGGTGAGGGCAAAGCGCAGAGGGTTGCCGAAAAGGCTGCGGAGTTCGGCATCGACTTCACTGAAGCAACGTCCAACAGCCCTGAAGCTGTTGCCGCTGTCCAGCGGGCCGGTTTTATTGTCACGGCGACCGGCGCCTCTGAACCCCTGCTGGAGGATGTCCACGTGCGCGATGACGCGGTTGTCGTCGCGATGGGCTCTCACCTGTTGGACGCCCGTGAACTTCCCGGCGAACTGTTGGGCCGTTCGACCGTCGGCGTGGAAGCTCTCGACAACGGCAGACGTGAAGCCGGGGACGTTCACCAGGCGGTTGAAGAAGGCCACCTGACCTGGGATGAGGTTCTGTCGTTCAGCGACATCGTGAACTCCGCTGGGGCCCGCATTCCCGACGATCGCCCCTTTGTGTGGAAGACAGTCGGCCAAGGCTGGGAAGACATTGTCGTGGCAGGCCTGGCATACCGCGGCGTGCGCGGGGAGGCTGACAAGTGAGCCGTCTTGTAGTCCGCCGCGCCGAACTGGGCGACGCTCCCGCGCTGGTAGAACTGATCGAATCTGCTTACCGTGGCGAGCGCTCGCGCTCCGGGTGGACGACGGAGGCTGATCTTCTGGGCGGGCAGCGGGTCGATCTGCCCATGGTCGAGGACATGATCGGCACCTCGACTGTTCTGGTCGCCTTCCCATCAGATGACCAGGCGCCTGCAGGTCCCCGCTCTCCGCTGGCTACCGTGACGCTTGCCGATGAAGGCGACGGTGTCGCGTATTTCGGCACGTTCGCCGTGTCTCCTGACGCGCAGGGCAGCGGGGTGGGCAAAGAGCTCATGGCCTTCGCCGAATCCTATGCTCAGCGTCAGTGGGGCACGACGGCCATGCGGATGACGGTCATCAGCAAGCGCGCGGAGCTCATCGCCTTCTATGAGCGCCGCGGCTATGTCCGCACGGGGCAGACCGAGCCGTTCCCCTACGGTCAGGAGCGCTTTGGGGTTCCCAAGTGCGACGACCTCGAATTCGCAGTGCTCACGAAGCCGCTGTCCTGAACCTGAAGACTATGTGATCGGGTGCACAGCGGGTTCGGAAATAGGTTTAGACTCATCAGTAGCCATCCGCCGGACAGACCTGTGCGTCAGCCTTCGGCCCACATAGAAGTGGGCTGGCGGCTGCTTTTCGGCCTGTTCGGCGGGACGCTGTTCCCACAGGAAGCGAGGACACATGCTCAAAGGAATCCCTTCGACTCTCGGTGACAGCTACCAGCTGAACACCACCACTCTGATGCGGCACGCGGTGAACAACTTCCCGCAGCAGGTCATCACCCACCGCACCGTTGACGGCCAGTGGCACAACACGACGTACGGTGAATTCGGCAAGCGGGTCAGCCACTTGGCGCACGCTTTGGACAAGTTGGGCATCGGCCCGGGCACGATGGTCGGTGTTGCCGACTGGAACTCGCTGCGCCACTTCGAGCTCTACTTCGGCATCCCCGCACTTGCGGCGACCATGCTGCAGATCAACATCCGCCTGGCGCCGACAGACATTCAGTACGTCGTGAACCACTCGAACGCCGAGTGGATCTTCATTGACGAAACCCTCCTGCCGATTGCCGAAGCGATTGCCAAGGCCAGCTACGTCAAGGGCTTCGTCATCATGACGGACAAGCCATCATCGGAAGTTGAGCACAACCTGCCCAACGCCTACTTCTACGAGGACCTGCTGGCTGAGGCTGCCGAAGAACACGGCGATGACTACGAATTCCAGCAGGTTGAAGAGACCACGGCCTGCTACGCGGGGTACACCACAGGCACCACGGGACGTCCGAAGGGCGTCTACTATTCGCACCGTTCCATGTACCTGCACACCATGGCGGTCATCAGCAACCTCAAGATCGACTTCACTGATGTTGCTATGCCGTTTACGCCGATGTTCCACGTGCTGTCGTGGGGCTTCCCGCAGGCGGCGATGGGTGCCGCAGCGAAGCTCGTTCTGCCGGGTATGTTCTCGGCAACGGACATCGGGCCGGTGGCCGAGGCGATTGCCCGGGAGGGCGTAACCGTCACGAACGGTGCGCCTGCACTGTTTGCGCCGATTCTTGAGTACTTCCGTTCACTGGACACTCCGCCGGATCTGTCGCGCACCCGCATGATCGCCGGTTCGACCGAACCTCCTGTTGCGCTCATGAAGGGCTTTAAAGAACTGACCGGCGCCTATGTCATCCACGGCTACGGTGCGACGGAAACGTCCCCGTTGGCGTCGATCAACTGGCAGCTGCCGCCGTGGCTGCATGACCTGTCGGAGGACGAACAGTGGGACATCCGCCGTGCCCAGGGTGTGCCGCTGCTGGGTGTCGAGTCCCGTGTGGTCGACCCCACTGGCGAGGATGTTCCGCACGACGGCAAGTCCAACGGCGAGATCATTATGCGCGGCCCCTGGATCACGGAGTCGTACTACAAGCTCGATGACAACGACGACCGCTTCATGGACGGCTGGTGGCGTTCGGGCGATGTCGCGGTCATCCTGCCGTCGGGTCACCGCAAGATCACTGACCGCCTGAAGGACGTCATCAAGTCCGGCGGTGAGTGGATCAGCTCGATCGACATGGAAAACGCGATCCTCGATGAACCGGCTGTCCTCGAAGCCGCTGTCATCGGTGTGGCGGATGCCCGGTTCGACGAACGTCCCGTCGCTTTCGTTGTGCCTCGCCCCGGCAAGGAAGTCACGGACGACATGATCATCGCGGTTCTCAAGGACCGTTTTGCCAAGTGGCAGCTGCCGGACAAGATCATCATTGCCGAAGAGCTGCCCCGCACCTCTGTCGGCAAGCTCGACAAGAAGGTCCTGCGCGAGGACTGGGACGAAGCAAACAGCTGATCTGACCAGCGTCTTCTCCTTCACGAGGCGCCGCCTGCCTCCCAGCTGCACCCCACCTAAGGTGCGGTGGTCGGGAAGTTCAGCGGCGCCTCGTGCTCTGTTGTCCTCTACGCTGGTGGAGTGATGAAAACCCCAGCAAAGAGTTCTGACGAAGTCCAAGCGGATACTCGCTTCTTCGGCCACCCGCTTCCGCTCGCCCAGCTGTTCGGCTTGGAGATGTGGGAGCGGTTTTCGTATTACGGCATGCAGGGGATCCTGGCGATCTACCTGTACTTCTCGGTTGCCGACGGCGGTTTGGGCTACTCCAAAACGGTTGCCACCGCGTTTGTCGGCGCCTATGGCGGGGCGGTGTTCCTGGCGACCATTCTGGGTTCCTGGATTGCCGACCGCGTGCTCAGCTCCGAGCGGGTGCTGTTCAGCAGCGCGATCATCATCGTGGCAGGCCACGTGGCGTTGGCGATTGTGCCGGACTTTGCCGGTGTGCTCATCGGTACGGGGCTGGTGGCACTCGGTTCGGGTGGTCTGAAGGCGACTGCTTCGGCGATTGTCGGCACGCTGTATTCGGAAAAGGACCCGCGGCGCGATGCCGGGTTCTCGCTGTTCTACCTGGGCATCAACATCGGTGCTCTGCTGGGTCCGCTGATTGTGGGTCTGCTGCAGGATCGGATTGGCTTCCACATCGGCTTCGGTGCCGCCGCGGTCGGTATGGCGCTCGGCCTGCTTGCCTACATGACCGGCCGGAAGAACCTGCCGGCGGATTCGCGCAGAACGGTCAACCCTCTTCCGCGCAACAAGCTGTGGATTCTGCCGGCGGCCGTCGTGGCGGTTGTGCTGGCCATTTGGGCCGTTGTGGCTTTCGGCTGGCTGACGGTGTCGAATATCTCCACGTGGATTGCCGGGGTTTCTGCCTTCGCTGCGATCGTGTACTTCACGATTATGACCACCAGCAAGCAGGTCACGGCTGTTGAGCGATCGCGCGTGTTTGCATTCATTCCGTTCTTCTTGGCTTCCGTGGTCTTCTGGGCGCTGTACCAGCAGATCTTCGGCGTGCTGGTTGTGTACTCCGATGAAAGCCTCAACCGGGCGGTGTTCGGCTGGGAAATGCCGATTGCATGGGTGACGCTCATTCCCGCAGCGTGGGTGATCCTGCTGTCGATGGGAACGTCGGCCCTGTGGCTACGCATGGGTGACAAGCAGCCCTCGACCATGGTCAAAGCCGGTCTTTCGCTGCTGCTGATCGGTGTCGCGTTCCTGCTGTTCATTCCGTTCTCTGCCAGCGGCACCGGCGGGGCGCGCACACCCTTGCTCTACATGATCTTCTTGCTGATGCTGTTCGTCATTGCCGAACTGCTGATCTCACCCATCGGGCTTTCCGCCGCCAGCCGTTTGGCTCCCAGAGTGTTCCGCTCGCAGATGATCGCCCTGTTCTTCCTGGCCTCCGGTGTCGGAACGTCGCTTGCCGGTGTGACCTCCCGCTTCTACGCGGTGGACAACCAGCTGCCGTACTGGATGTGGCACGGCATTGCCGCTCTGGTGTTCGGCGCCGCTGTGCTGGCCGCGGCCAAACCCGTCACCAAACTCATGAAGGGTGTTCGCTGATGAAGATCGCTGTTATCGGTGCTGGTGTTATCGGCCAGTCGTGGGCCAAGCTGTTTGCCTCTCACGGCCACGAAGTTGTTCTGAGCGATCCTCGGGAGGATCTCGGGGAGATCGTTTCGGGGTTTTCTGCCGAGTTGGCTGAGGCTGGGTCTGGTTCGGGTGAGGCTGACGAGGTGCCGGCTGGGGCTGGTTCGGTTTCGGCCGGTTCCGTGCGGGCTGCGGAGGGGGAAGATCCCCTGGCAGATGCCACCTCGGGAGCTGATTTCGTCCAGGAATGCGGCCCGGAGCGTGTCGATGTGAAGCGCGAACTCTTCGCCGCAGCTGCCCAGCATGCGTCGGCGCAGGCGGTGTTTGCGTCGAGTTCGTCGGCGATCCCGGCATCGGTGACCGCTGCCGAGCTGCCGGACGATGTCGCTGCCCGCCTGCTGGTGGGGCACCCGTTCAACCCGCCGCACATCATGCCGCTGGTGGAAGTCGTGCCTTCGCCGAAAACCTCGGACGCCGCGGTGCAGACAGCTGTCGAGTTCTATCGCGGTGTGGGCCGTGAGCCGATTGTGCTGAAGAAGGAAGCGCGCGGCTTTGTGGGCAACCGACTGCAGAATGCGGTGCTGCGTGAAGCTGTGCACCTGGTGCAGAGCGGTGTTGTGGATGTTGAAGATCTCGATGCTGCTGTACGCAATTCACTGGGCATCCGTTGGGCTGCGGTTGGGCCGTTTGAAGGCCTGCACTTAGGCGGCGGCAAGGCTGGTCTGCGAGGGCTGATCGAGCACATTGGGCCGAGCTTCGCACAGATCGATCTGCCTGAGCCGGACATGTCTATGGAAGGTATGACCGAGGTTTTCGAGCAGACTGAAGCTGCCTACGGCATGCCGCCTGAGGAGTCGATCGCTGTTCGCCGCGACGAAATCCAAAACGCGATCCTACGTGCGAGAGCCGCGGGGCGTTGACGGCCGGGCATGGGCTTCGCTTAACCGTCAGATTCCCTCGCCGGGCCGGTTTCTTCTGCCCGGCGAGGGAATCTGCATTCTAGGTGGAATATTGAGGCGATCCGTGCGTTTTTGCCTCGTTCTTCCGACTAGACGGCAGAGTAACTTTTAGCAGCACCGGCGGAGTTGTGGGCCGAACCCACCTCACACCTCACACTGCGGCGCGGTAGAAGTAGCTGGTGCGCTTGGCGATTGTGCCGTCGGCGTTGAAGACGAAGAAGTCGGCGAAGCCTTCGTGCGCGTCTGAACCGTCTTTGAGCTTGCCGTTGAATTCGCCGCGGGAAGCCGCCTGGCTTCCGCTGACAATGATGTCCAACAGCGTGTGTTCACCAGATTCGATCACGCGGTCTTCCAGGTAGAACCGGCGGATGTCTTCACCGACCATGGTGTCGTAGCCGGGCCGGTCGTACGTGCCGTCAGCGGCGAAGAGGTCTGCGGTGGCGTTGTCGTCACCGGCATCGACGGTTGTGTAGTACCGACGGACGAGAGCTTCAACATCGGCGGGGGAGAGTTCGGCGGTCATGGTCCGTCCTTTCGTGTGGCGTCATTGCAACATGCGTGCGCAGACACGCTGCAGACACGTTTCTGCGACAGGTGTCCTCACCGGAGTTTTCGCCCTCCGGCTGTGTGTTCTCTACGATAACTGTGAACCAGCACACGAACGCAAAGGAGCGCTCTTATGTCGGAGTCGGCGAACAGACACTCAGATTCCAGCAGCCGCAGTGAGCTTCAGCCACCGACCTCTGGAAGCCAGGTGGATGCCGGGAATTCTGCTGAAACCGTCACCCCTCCCAGCTCTGCGGCAGCTCCGACCATTATGCGGCCGTTGAATGCGCTGTTGGAGAAGTGGACGCCGTCAGCGCTCATGTTCGCTGTTGTGCTGAGTGTTGTTGTCGGCGTTCTTGCGCTTGTCCTCACTCCGACTGCACCTGTCGATGTGCTGGTCGGCTGGGGCGATGGTCTTTCGGGCCTGCTGGAGTTTATGACGCAGATGGCGCTCATCATCTTCTTGGGGCACATGTTGGCCCACACTGCACCGGTGCGGAAGCTGCTGGCCAAGATTGCCGATGTGCCTTCCGGCCCCCGTTCTGCCTACGTCTTGGTCTTCTTGGTGGCGGGTGTATCGGCGCTCATCACATGGGGTCTGTCCCTGGTGGTCGGTGCGCTGTTGGCGGTCGAAGTGGCTCGTTCGGCTCGCCGTCGCGGCTTCAAGGTGCACTTCCCACTGCTTGTTGCGGCTGGCTATTCGGGCATGGTCGTGTGGCACATGGGCTATTCGGCTTCGGGCCCTCTGACTGCGGCAACGCCCGGTTCGTTCCTTGACGAGGCGATGGGCGGCACCATCCCGGTTTCGCAGACAATTTTTGTGTGGTGGAACCTGGCGGCTGCCGCTGGAGTGCTCATTGTCATGGCGATTCTGTTTGCTTTGACCGCCCCGAAGCCCAACGCCCCGATTGTTGAAATGCCTGCTGAAGTTGAGCACGGCGAAAAGCCCTTCGTGGGCGAAGAGATCGTCACCCCGGCTGATCGCATTGACGCATCCCGCATCCCCACGCTGCTGGTGGGCCTGCTGCTTGCGGCGTATATCGTGGTCCACTTCGCACGGGGCGGCACGATGACTCTGGACATCGTCAACTGGAGCTTCCTGACGCTCATCCTGCTGTTGGTGCGCAGCCCCTTCGAGATCATCTACCTGGCCAAGGGTGCGGCGGTCAACGTCGGCGAGATCCTTCTGCAGTTCCCGCTGTACGCCGGCATTATGGGCATCATGAGCGCGTCGGGTCTCATTGAGATCTTCTCCAACGCGCTGGTTTCGATCTCCGGTCCGCACACTTTCGGTGCTCTCGCTTTCCTCGCTGCCGGTGTGGTCAATTTCTTCGTTCCCTCCGGTGGTGGGCAGTTCGCCGTTCAAGGGCCGATCATGCTGAAGGCCGCGGAATCACTCGGCGTTGACCCTTCGGTTGCGATCATGGCGGTGTCCTACGGTGACCAGTGGACGAACATGATCCAGCCGTTCTGGGCTCTGCCGGTGCTGGCTATTGCGGGTCTGAAGATGCGCGACATTCTGGGCTACACCACGATGACGCTGGTGGGTTCGGGCATTGTGTTGGGCGGAACCATGCTTGCGGTGAGCTTCCTCATCTGACTCCCATATCGGTGGGTAATACTGGTGGGATGTGCAAGTCCCCGAAGCAATCCCCTAAATCGGTTGTCGTCGCCGCTGTGTGCTTGATCCATCCGGATCGGCCGGAGCTGCTGATGGTTCGGAAGAAGGGGACGAGCTCGTTCATGTTGCCGGGAGGCAAGATCGAAACTGATGAATCACCTCGTGCCACCGCTGTTCGCGAAATCGCGGAGGAGCTGCACTTGGATCTCGATCCGGATCGGCTGGATCTGCTGGGTTCCTGGACGACGGATGCGGCTAATGAACCGGACACTCACGTGACTGGGACGGTGTTTCTGCATCGCGGGACACCGGATGGTCTGAATGCCCAGGACCCGGGGTTCTTCAGCGAAATTGACGAGGCGGAGTGGTTTCCCATTGCGGACCTGCCCCAGGACACTCCGGAGCGTGCTTTTGCGCCGCTGACGCGCAATCATGTCATTCCTGAGCTGCTGAACCGCGGGGTGAACTGAATGAGCAACCGCTCAGGCCAACCTGGTCCAAATGCCAACCCACCTGTCGAAAAGCCATCCGGCAATAACCGCCCAGCCCCGAATCCGCCGGTCAAACGGATCAGCACGGGCGTGCTCTTGTTTGCCCTGGTGGTCGTGTTCGGTCTGCTTGTGCAGACCAGTGTGGTGATGGAGGCCGACCGCGAAGTGCTCGGAGACATGATCGAGCACCGCAGCGATCCGCGCACTGCTGTTCTGGTGTTCTTCACCAATATCTTCAGCCCCTTGGGCACGATCATCTTGGGTGCAGCGGTGTCGGCCGTCGTGTGGATTCTGGCGCGCAGTTGGCGCCCGGCAGCCTATATTGCAGGGTGTGTTGCGCTCGCCTCAGCGATTACACATTCGCTCAAACCGCTGTATGCGCGCCCGCGGCCTGCGGAAGAACATCGGATGGTGTTGGAAACGAACTTTTCATTTCCCTCCGGGCACGCAACGGGTACGTCGGCGCTGCTGTTCTCTTCGGCCGTTGTGTTAAGCCTGCTGTTTGTGCGCCTGTGGCAGCGGGCGCTCATTTGGGCGAGTGCTTTGGGCATGACTGCCCTCATCTGCCTGTCTCGTCTGTATTTGGGCGTGCACTATTTCACGGATGTGAGTGCCGGCTGTTTGGTGGGCGTGGGGGCCTGTTTGGTGCTGTATGTGCTTGTTCGCCGCAGATTGACTGCGCTGAGGAACACAGATGTTCGGAAGAGCACGGCTGCCCCGAAGAACACGGATGCTCCAGCATGACATTTCATAAGCACGACGCGGCCGAACGCCTGGTGCCGACTCTGGCGGATACGGAAACCCCGGACGAGCTCATTCCGCCCGCCCAGCGCAAGCGCGAACACTGGCTGCACGTGATCTTCTACATCACGCTGATCGGCAAGGGGCTGTTCGGCCTGGGCCAGATGGCTTCTGGCATTGCGGTTCTTGTTGTGCCCCGGCACGTGTGGCACCAGCTGGCGGTGAAGCTCACGGCGGGCAATACGGACAACCCTGTCACGGCGTGGCTTCTGCATCAGACGGAGCATCTGGATTCGGGTATTCAGCTGTATGCGGCGATCTACATGATCAGCCACGCGGCCACGAAGATCGTCCTGGTGTGGGCTGTGCTGAAGGGCAAGATGTGGGCCTACCCGTGGATGATGGGCTTCTTGGCGGCGTTCATCATCTACCAGACCTACGAAATCTTTGCCCGCCACTCGATCTTCTTTGTGCTGCTGACGATCTTTGACATCTTCATTGTGTGGCTCACCCGCCACGAATGGAATCTGCAGAAACGCCAAAAGGCACTGAAAGAGGCTGCCGACGCTGCCGCGTCTGGCCCGGCTTCAGCCGAACACCCGGACGAAACCGCGGACTGACCTGACTTCAGAAAAATGACGAGGTGCCTGCTTACGTGAGCAGGCACCTCGTCATGTGGTCGTGGGGTCAGTCGCCGGTCGAGTCGTCGCGTCCGGGGTGGCGGGCGGCCAGTTTGGTGGGCATGACGCACAGGACGATGTTGATGAGTCCGCCCAAGTAGGGCACGAAGCTCAAGAAGACGAGGGCGCCGTGCATGCCGGCATCTTGGATGCGTCGCCAGCCGGAGGACAGGGTGGGCACTGCGGCGACCAACAGGAACAGGAACGAAACGAGGGTCCCGATGATCGCAAGTGCCGGGACGTCGGGCTCGGCTTTGTAGCCGGTGGCTTCGAATGTTTGCTGCGCTTGCATGTCGCTGATGATGAGGGCGACGATGCCGGGGGCGAACACGACAAGGCAGATCAGGGTGTTGATCAGTTGCGGCCACCAGTATTCCGACGGCGATGCGTAGCCTTTGAATCGCACGTATTTCTTCCAGAAGCGGATGTAGGCGGTTATGGGTTTTGCGCCGTAGAGAGGCTGCGACAGCGGGGGTTCTTGGCCAAGCTGGCGGTAGTCGGCCTCGGTCATCATTGCGTTCTGCGGTGCGGATTGTGCCCCACCAAAGGGGTCCCCAGCGTTGAATGAGGATGCTCCGGGCTGCTGCTCGTAGCTGCTGTAAGGCGGCTGCTGGTAGCTGCTGTATGTCGGATGCGGGTCGTTGGGATTCGAGCTCATGTTTCTCCACGGTTGGGTGATGTGGTTGATCGCCAGTCTAGTGTTTTCTGACAGTTGTATGGGAAGTCTCGGCGTGTCTAGACCCCCGCCTTGGCAACCGGAACCCGAGCGCTTTGACAGCTTCGCGCTGGCATACTTGTCAGCATGATGAACAGGGTGTCCCACGTGCTTTCATCGGCGAAGCGATTCTCAGCCCAGATGGGCCGTGAACTGTCGGTGCGTGCAGCAGAACGGCGGTTGGATCCGAAGTTCAGGCCGTCACGTGATGACGGCTTTGTGGTCGGGGTGTATCACGCGGGTGACAGGGCGTCGTCGTATCAGCTCAAGCAGTGGCTGGCCCCGATTGAGGACCTTGCGGCCACCATGAGTTTGGAGACCGGAACCACTCTGGACGGCCCGGGAGAAGGCGCACCGTGGCCGGTGGGCATTCTGATGCGCAATCTGGACAACGCCCGCGAAATTGCCCAGCTGACGGAACTGCCGGTTCGCTATGCGCGGCTGACGGCTGACCTTGATCGCTTTATGACTCAGCCCACGCTGTGCGCGGTGCTGTATGTCAATCAGGCTGTGCTGAATTTTCAGGCTCTGCGGTATCCGGGGCCAGCTCATGTGCATTTGTCGCACGGCGAGAGCGAAAAGGTCTCAATGGTGTCGAATCAGCTGAAGGCCTATGACTGTGTATTCACGGCTGGTTTGGCTGCCAGGCAGCGGATTGAGAAGGCGCTTCTGGGGCGGCTGCCGGACATGAGGGATGTTGGCAGGCCCCAGTTGGACTATGCGCAGCCTCTGCCACAGCGCTTCCAGCAGGTGCTCGATGGCAGCAGGCTCACTGTGTTCTATGCACCCACGTGGGAAGGCGATTCGCCGTCAATGGCCTACGGCACCGTCGCCCAGTCGGGCGTGCCTTTGGTAGAGGGGCTGGTGAACGCCGGTTTCGGTGTCATCTACCGGCCGCATCCGCGCACCGGGGTGGTCAAGCCGGAGTGTGCTCGGGCTGATGCCCAGATCCGTGAAATTGTGGCGGCAGCAGATGGCTCTGTTTTTGATGATTCGCCGACGGTGTCGTGGCAGTTTGCCGCAGCAGATGCGTGTGTTGCGGAAATGTCGTCAGTTGCGTTCGACTGGTTGGCAACGCATAAGCCGCTGGTGGCGCTGGCTCCGACCGATCCGGGTGCCGAGGTGGCTGCCGGTGGTCTGTTTGAGCGGGTGCCGTCGGCTGTGGGCACTGCCGAAGGGGGTCGGCAGGCAGCGCAGATGGTTCGGCAGGAGCTCGACTCAGCGGATTCTGGTCGAGCAGAACGCGAAAAAGTGTGCCGTTACTACCTGGGCGATACGAGCCCCGGAAGCCAGAGGCGGCGCTTTGCGGCGGCTGTTGCCGGTGTTGTGGGGCAGCGCTGGGCCGATCGGCAGCTCAATGCCGGCAACAGCTGAAGTCTGCCGGTTCAGTGTTTGCTGATCTGCAGGCTCAGCTGCCCTTCGTCATCGAGGGCCGAGGTGAAGAACGAGCCAGCTGCTGTTGGAGGCTCGTCAGCCAGGATGCGGGTGCGGCGGAACGAACGGCCGTCTGCGAAGTCCGCGGACAGTTCTAGGGTTCCTGCTGGCAGCAGCTGCAGTTCGGACAGGGGAATGTGCGCGCGAAGAGTCGTTCCGTCAAAATCAGCCGGGGTGCGGCCGTAGTAGGTTGTGCCCGTCAGGCACCATGACACGTAGGTGTGGGCGGTCTGCTCCCAGGGGTGGTCTGCAACGGATGCTTCGATTGCGACGCCGGTGTCTGTGACTGTCAGCGAGGTCAGGTTCGCGATGGCCTGCGAGCGTTGAAATGGATCGAATGAACAGCCGCGGAACATGGCCGCCCATTTTTCGACGATGGTGGCTTCGTAGAAGTCTTGTGCCCGCTTAATGGCGTTGCGGCGCATGGTGGTGAGTTCGGCATCGTCCATTGTGGCTATCCGGATGATTGCCTGGGTGAGGGCCTCAATGTCGCCATCGGGGACGAGGAAGCCGTCCACTCCGTCGGTGATGATGTCACTCGGACCGTATTTGATGTCGTAGGCAATCGGAATGCAGCCGGCTGACATGCTTTCGAGCAGGACCAACGGTTGGCCTTCCTGAGCGCTGGTCAGAAGGCTGAACGAGGCATCGTGGAAGTGCTCTTTGGCGTTGCTGACATAACCGCGCAGGGTGATGTGCTCGCCCCCGCTGTTGGCGTCGATCTGCTGGGCGAGTTTGCTGTGCATATCGCCATCACCGCAGATATCCAGCTGCAGTCCTGGTGCACTGGCACATGCTGCAGTCACAGCACGGATAGCGTGGTCGATCCTTTTGCCCTTGGTGAGTCGGGCCAGCATGAGACCGTGTGTCTTGGTGCGGGGCTTCTTGGCGTTGCCCTTGAGATTGCGAATCAGGTTGGGCATAACGGTGAGGTTGCCGGAGGACAAATGGTGCTCGAGCATGTCTCGCTGTTGGGCGTGGGTCAGCGTGATTGCCCGGTCGAAACGGTCAAGGTTGCGCAGGATCTTGAACTTGCCGCGGATCAGCCTGCGCGCATCGGTTTTGTGGTTCTCGAGGAAATTGCTGTGCATCGCAGTGCAGAAGATGACGTTCTTTTTCCTATAGGTGCTGAAGAGGGACCCCGCATAGGACGAATCGACGATGACATAGCTGGGCTTATTTCCGAAGACAGCGTTGAGCCATGCCTTGTAGAAAGCGGTGGCGGTACGCCACTGGCCGATGATTTCCCCCTGTGAGTTCAGGAGGGTCAACAGGCGTCCGCCCTTGGTGCCGCGGGTTTTTGTGTCTTGGCGGTCGATGACCAGCAGGTTGCCCCCTGCGCTGTAATGGTCAGTCTGCAGAACTGTGCCAACATCATCGGTTCGCTGCTCGCATGCCTCGCCCGACGTGCGGGGGAGGGCGTCGTCGACCGCTTCCGGTACGGGCTGAGCTGTGCCCTTCATGCGAGCAAGTTCGTCATCTGACCATTGGCTGAGGTCTTCCCAGACGTTGCGCAGGGAAACGCGCTTATCCAGTCGGCCTTCAGCTTTGAGGGCTCGTTCACGTTCTTTGCCGCTGTTGTCACGCGAAAATGTGAGGATCTCGACGGGGCGGTTGTCTCGGCGGGCAAATGCCGAGGACCGCTCCAACGCGACTGAGGTCATCCCGCCAAAGGTCTCGGGAATGGCCCACAGCATGGTGTAGTAGTTGCCAGCAGGAAGAATGCCCTTGGGCTCAGAGCGGAGCAGGGCGGGGATTATGCGGCGCACACGCCGAGGCAGTGACGAGTTCATCAACAGCCACTTTATTGCGCAGCCGCTGAGTGGAAACTCAGGAATGCCCTGCCGCTGCTGTGGTAAACGGCACCCGCTCGGCGGACGTCTGGGCACGACTTCGCGAGACCTCTGGGGTATCGTCTATATGATCTTCAAGTTAACTCCAAGTTAAGCGAGGGCTGTTTCATGCGCCGTGTCATCACCTACGGCACCTTTGACTTGCTGCACTACGGCCACATCCGACTGCTGCAACGCTGCAAGGCACAGGGTGACTACCTTGTCGTTGCCCTGTCCACTGACGAATTCAACGCCGGCAAGGGCAAGAAGTCCTATTTTTCGTGGGACGACCGCAAGAACATGCTCGAAGCCATCCGCTTTGTCGACCTGGTCATCCCCGAGAACACGTGGGAACAGAAGCGGACAGACATCGAGAAGTACCACATCGACACCTTCGTCATGGGCGATGACTGGGAAGGCAAGTTCGACGACCTCAAAGACCTGTGCGACGTGGTCTATCTGCCGCGCACACCGGAAATCTCAACCACCAAGATCAAGGGCGATCTCAGCCAGTGAGCTCCAGCTATCCTGCTGGGGTGCTACCTAGCCTTTAGACATGAGCGAAGCACACTCTGACCGTCCTAAGAATCCGACGCTGGAACAGCTGCGAGCTGTTGCCCAGCCGCCGGAAGTGCGTGCGCGCAAAAACGCCGAGCACTGGACAGCGGAACTGTACCTGCGGCACATCTCCATTTATCTGACTGCGCTGCTGGTGCGCACGCCGATTACCGCCAACGGCGTAACAGGGCTGATGATCCTGTCGGGGTGGGCGATCGGCTTTGCTCTGCTCATCCCGGGCATCTGGGGAGCGCTGCTGGCTCTTTTCTTTTCGCAGCTGCAGCTGTACTTCGACTGCTGTGACGGCGAAGTCGCACGTTGGCGCGGCACTCGCAGCGCGAAGGGAGTTTTCCTCGACGCGGTAGGCCACTACACGACAGAAGGTTTTGTCGCCTTCATGCTGGGCGTGCGAGCAGTCAGCGATCTGGGCCTGCTGAAGTCTGATCCCGGTTTCGCCTACCCCTATCTGGTGGCCGGCGGAATAGTCGCATCGCTCGTGCTGCTGAACAAAGCGCTCAACAGCCTGGTCCACATGAGCCGCGCTTTCAACGGCTTGGACAAACTGGAAGACTCCGCTGCCGCAACTGCCGTCACCCACGGCGGTCTTGCCCGTGTAAAACAGCTTGCTCGGTTTGTGCCGTTCCATCGCATCTGGCATTCGGTTGAAATGTCGATGCTGGCTGTTGTCGCGAGCGTGGTTTCGCTCATTGTGGTTGCAGCCGGCGGCCCGGAACTCGCCGGTGAACGTTGGATGATTCTGGCGATGGTGCCGCTTGCCGCGCTTTCCGTGGTAGGGCACTTCGTGTCGATCTGGTTTTCCCGAAGGTTGGGCTGATGGAAGTATTCGATTACGGCGTTGTCATCCTCACCATGGGCAAAAGGGTGGACGACCTTAAGCGGGGCATTGACTCGCTGTTGGCCCAGCGGAACGTCAATCTTGACGTTGTGTGCGTGGGCAACGGCTGGGACCCCGTGGGCCTGCCAGACGAAGTCAGAACCCACATGCTGCCCGAAAACGTTGGGATTCCCGCCGGGCGCAATGCCGGTGTTCCGCTGGTCAAAGGCGAGTTCCTGTTTTTCCTCGACGATGATGCATGGCTGCCCGACCAGGACACCCTGTGGAGGATGGCGCAGTACATGCGCGAAAACCCGAATGTGGGAATGGTGCAGCCCCGTGTGGTCGACCCTGAGAACCCCAACGCGCCCAAGCGCTGGATCCCGCGCCTGCGCAAAAGGTCGGCAAGCCATTCGTCGAACGTGTTCTCCGTGTGGGAAGGCGCTATCGGCATGCAGAGGAAGGCATTCGACGAATGCGGGGGCTGGCCGGGATCGTTTTGGTACGCCCACGAAGGAATCGAACTGGCCTGGCGAGTATGGGATGCAGGCTATGACGTGTGGTACATGGGCGACCTTGCAGTAGCCCACCCCGTGATCGACCCGAAGCGCCACGACGAATACTTCTACATGAACGCCCGCAACAGGGTGTGGCTGGCCCGCAGGAACCTGCCCTGGCCCTTCAGCTGGGCCTATGTGGGCTCATGGACGGGAGTTCAGGTTCTCCGGTGGGCACGCAAACCTGAACAGCTCAAACCGTGGTTCAAGGGCTGGGTTGACGGTTGGCGGGACGACCCGTGGGACGGCGAAGAAGACGAAGCTAAACTCAGCAAACGCGGAGTCCTGCGCATGAGCTTCAAAGGACGCCCGCCGGTTATCTGATGGGTGAGGGTTTAGCCTAGTGCTGCCGCCCGCCTTCGGACGGCGTCTTAGCTGTTGTCCTCGCTGGCTTCAGCTGCTGACACCATGTAGGCCTGATCGATGTTCTGGGCTTCACGTTCGGCAATCAGCCGTTCAACGGTCGAAATGAAAGCCTGCTTCGATTCGCCGACCCCGTGGCTGCCGAAGTACAGAGCACGTGCTTCGGCACGGGCTTCTGCATTGCCGCCACTGGCCAATTCAGTTTCGATCATTGTCTGAAGGCCATTGACAGTTGAATCGTCGATGATGGGCACACTGGATGCGATGGGGGACTCGTCGATGAGCTTTTCGCGGTTTGTGCGGCGGTCAGTCAGCAGGAGCGGGCTGTCTGCTTTGAGGTAGAGGAAGTCCAAGCCAACGCTGGAGATGTCGGTGATCATGAGGTCAACATCCTCGAACATGGCAAGGATGTTGCCGTCGGTCAAGACCAAGTGCTCTCCGCCGCCAGCATTGGCTTTTTCGATCAGCTCGAGGATCATGGCGTGCCCGCCCTGCATGCCCTCGTCGTGCGAACCAGCCACACGCGGGTGCGGCTTGTAGACAAGGCGAGTGTTCGGTGTTGCCAGAGCAGCCGCAACGATGGCCGGGCCGAAGCAGTCGACTGAGGTGTAGTTGTTGTTGTCGTTTTCGCCTTCCCACGTGGGGGCATACATGATGGTGCGCTTATCGCTGGCTGGAAGTTCGGGTTCGTAGTCGAGGTCAAGTTGAGGCCTGCCGACCTCAATGAGTTTGGATTCGTCAAAATCAACGAGTGCACGTTGGTGCCTGCGCAATGCAGCAGGTCCAGCGGTGAACACAGCGTCGTATGCCTTGGCTTGGTTTGAAACCATGGACAGCTTGTCAGATTCACCGTGATTGATGTGCACGTGCACCGCGGGAGCAAAACTCAGCACCTGGAAGTTCGATTGCCCGTTGTTGACATACAGGATGAGCTTCGGTTGGTGCTCTTCTACGTACGTCATCATGTCGTCGAAAGACTGCCGGAAGACGATGGGCAGAGATGTGCAGTCAGCGGTTTCCTGGATTGAGGAAGGGCGGCGAAGAAATACTGCAGTTGGGACAGCTCTGTTCAGCTCTTCGAGTACGGGAAGCCACTGTTGAAGCTGGTAGAGCTTTGAGTGAGTGTCGCCGAAGTAAACAAGAGCCTTGGCGTCCGGTGCGGCGCTGTCTGCGAACTCGCGGGCAGTCAGCGTGAATTCGCGCGTGCCGCGTATACGCTGGCTGGTGGCCTTCCAAGCGCGCGATCGCAGGACTGCGAGAATGGCGTTTCGTACAAGCTGGCGCACACGTCCTCCTGGGGATAGAGCAGATCGGGCACATTCTACTGGCCGCTTGACTGGTGCTGGGGCACTGTATCCACAGCTGGCGTTGCAGAAAGTGCGCCTCGCCGCTCGGCTATACGGTCGCGAAAGCTGCGGCCTCGGTACAATACACGGTTAGTGATGCTGAACGTACAGCAAATCGTAAGTGAACAGAAGGGCACAATGAAGCAGGCAGTACGGAAAATCCTGGGGCGTGCAGTAAAGCGTGTGCCGGCAGAAACAAGGCGCAGAGTTCGCGACGGCGTTCACCCAGCGCTGCGGCAGCGAATCGTGACGCTTTTGGCAGGATCTCAGTCTGGCAAACCCAAGCTGTCGGTCATCGTACCCGTCTACAACGTAGAACCGTATATTGCCAAATGCCTGAACAGTCTGATTCAGCAAACCTACCGGAACTTGGAAATCATCGTTGTTGATGACGGAAGCCCTGACAATTCGGCAGCGATCGCTCGCCAATACGCTCGATGGGACAACCGTGTCAAGGTGATCAGCAAGGTCAACGGCGGGCTTGGAGCTGCTCGCAACACTGGTCTTGAACACGTGACCGGCGAGTATCTGACGTTTGTCGATTCCGACGATCGCATCCCGCGTGACGCGTACCAAGTGATGATGCGCACTATACGGCGCACTGGCTCCGACATGGTCAGCGGTGGAGTGTACCGGCAGAAGGGGACAAAGGTCTGGCTCTCTGCGTGGACAAAAAAGTTCCATTCGGAAGACCGGCTCAGCATCACCATTGATGATTTCCCAGAAATCTTCGAAGACGCCATGGCCTGCAACAAGATCTTTTCCATGGAGTTCTTTCAGCGGGCCGTCGGAGAATTCCCTGTCGGCATTCGCTATGAGGACCAGGAGCCAATGGCGAAAGCGTACTTGCGGGCGCGATCTTTTGACGTTCTTCGGCACCCGGTCTACTACTGGCTGCTCCGCGATGACGGTTCGTCCATTACCCAAGGTAAAGAAAACATTGATGACCTTACAGACCGGCTGGCAGTGCTTGAAGCCGGGACACAACACGTATTCAGCGAAGGCTCAGATGCTGCGCGCCGTGGGTGGTTCAAAAAGGTCTTGACCGGTGATCTGATTCAGTACCTGCACGTAGCGCAGAGAACCGGGCAAGAATACTGGGACGTTTTCAGCGGTGGACTGAAGAAGATTGTCGCCCTCAGCGGAGACGATCTGTGGAGTGACCTCCCGTTTTGGCTCAGGTTGCCCATGTGGCTTGCTGTCCATAAAGGGAGGAGTGAGGCATTTGCCGCGGTGCTCTGGCGCAGTGAGCATGGAACCGGACTCAACCTCAAGTCAACTGACGCTGGGTTTGTGGTTGACGGCGCAGACTTCGAAGAAGCGTTTGGCACCGTTCCATCAGAGATACTTCAGGTCGCACCGGACTCCGTTGTACTCAATTGTGCTGTTAACCGGGTCGAATGGGTAACCGGTTCCGTCGTTGAGATCGCCGGGCACGCGCACTGTGATCACCTGTTCAACGGCAGCGAAGTGACGCCCCGCTTGCTTTTGGTTAACAAGTCCGGTGACCGGGAAATCGAACTCTCCGCCGATCGCACGCAACCGCTGCTTCTTCATCCTTTCAAGTCTCAGCTGGTTGCGCCGACAAAGACTGCCTACTCGGTGCGAATCAACACAGAGAACTTTGATGCGATCGAAGAGTGGCGCCTCATCGCTCGAGTTTCCGTCAACGACATCGATATTGACCACCCCGTTGGGGCACTCGACCAAGCGAAGGCAGCTGCTGATCCTGGATTTTCGGATGTACGAGATGGTCGGCGCTGGATTCTTGAACCAGCCCCGGACGGCAACTTGTGGTTCAAACCCCAACAGGTGACGCTGTCGGCAGAGATTGAAGAAGTCGGCGGCCGTCGATTCGCTGTGGTCACACGCGGCGACCGTGCGGCAGACTTCAATAAACTGCGGATCTACAATCGCCGTTCATCGCATGAACTTGTGGTTGCAGGCCAGCCCACGCCCGATGGAAGTTGCCGGTTTGAGTTTGAACTGCCGACGCTTGGCGGGTCTTTAGCCGAAAAGAACACTGACAACGCATGGACGCTTCGCGCAGTCAACGGCAAAAAGCAGATGCCGTTGAAGCCGCATCTCGGATACAGCGGGGTCCGGAGCTTTCTAGACGCTGGGGCTGTCCATGCCGGTGTCACGACTGCCGGGAACCTCAAAATCCATGAAAACCCGTGGTTCGTTATGGCCGACTCTTACGCCATTGATTCGGACAGCGGTCATACGCGAATCAGCATCAACGGTCGCTTCGAACTGCCGACCGGGTGGAGACCCTCCGCTCTGGAGCTGTGCTCCGAAACCAAGACGGTTGCTCATGCAGATGTCGAATGGGCTGCGGGAGAATTTTCTGCCACTGTCAACCTGACCTCCCAAGACTGGTTTGACAACACCGTGCCTCTGCCTGCGGGCGGGTATCACTTTAAAGTCGAAGGAACTGACAGTCGCACTGGGCACACCGCGCGCAAGTGGCTCCGGTTGTCAGATTCGGCAGCTATGTCATTGCCCGGATTGTCTGATGATGCGACGCCTGCCGTCGTCATCACCCGCACAGTCAAAACTCGGTCGCTGTGGTTGCGACTCACACCGCCGGTTAAGTTTGCGGAACGGAGCGCGTATAACCGGGCTCGGGTTATCGAGGACGCTGTTCGCGCCCACGCCGACAGACCACTGGAGAAAGCTATCCTGTTCGAATCTTTCTTCGGAAGACGAGCGGGGGATATTCCAGAGCCCCTGTACTTCGAACTTCGCAAGCGTCTGCCGGATTGGAAATTCTATTGGTCGAACGCGCAGGAGAGCTTCGAAAGCCCCGAGGGTACAGAAACCGTTGTCACCCACTCCGAAAAGTACATCAGGGCCCTGTTCACCAGTCAGATCATCGTCAATAACTGCGAATTCCCGGCGTACTTCCGAAAGCAGCCAGGACAACTGTACGTGCAGACGTGGCATGGAACTCCACTCAAAATGATTGGGGCAGACGTTCACAGCGCGGGACTGTCTCCTGAGTACCGTGCAAAGGTGCGACGCGAAACGCAGTATTGGGACATTCTGTTGGCCCAGTCTGATTTTGCCGCCGAGAAGTTTGAGTCGGCCTTTTCGTCACACGCCCGGACTATTGTTGATGGATACCCGCGCGTGGATGTGCTTGTGGACCCTGAGCGGATGCGTGCAGCGCGCGCAGCAACCCGGGCGAACCTGGGACTGAGTGATGATGACATCTTCGTCCTCTATGCACCGACCTTCCGTGATGCGTCGAAAAAGGCCGGTGTTGGATACCACCTGGAAATTGCCATTGACTTTGAGCGTTTGAAGCAGGCGCTGCCTGGTAATGTTCGCCTCGGACTTCGAGCGCACTCAAATGTCAGGGCCATGCAGTTGGCCGGTGACGAGTTTGTCATTGATGTCACCGAATTTCCCGACGCGCAAACGCTTCTCGCGGCTACCGACGTGCTGATTGCTGACTATTCGTCCATCATGTTCGACTTCGCAGCGACCCGCCGACCGATGGTGTTCTTCGCCCCAGACCTAGAGGACTACTTGGAGAAGAGCCGCGGCATGTACTTGGACTACGAGTCAACCGTCCCAGGCCCGCTGGTGCGCACGACGGCCGAACTGGCGGACGCATTGAACACTGTCATTGAGAAGGGATCACAGGCGTACGAGGCTAAGTACGCGGAGTTTGTGGCTGATTACCTGCCCCACGAGGATGGGCACTCGGCCGAACGCATTGCCGATCAAATCGTACGTGCCGCCCGGTCACAGGAGAACTGAAAACATGTTGGTCCGCTGAGCTCATGCTAGGGGAAGCGCTGACTTCACGTCAGCGCCTCCTTCTGTATTCAGGCTCGGAGAATGCAGGGCCGCGATCCCCGCCTGCGAATCGTTGCGCTCACCCTCTTCAGTGAGACACTGGTCTCATGACTGTTGATCAGGAGATTGCACGCAAGGCTCAGATTGAGCGCATCGACTCAATTGCTCAGGCAGTCGGGCTCAGCGCTGATGACATCATTCCCTACGGCCATTACAAAGCGAAAGTCCCCGCACCTGACGTTGTGCAGCGCGGAAACAGTGCCGATCTCGGCAAGCTCATCCTGGTCACCGCCATGAGCCCAACGCCGGCGGGCGAAGGCAAGACAACCACGAGCATCGGCCTGGCCGACGGCATCAACCAGCTGGCCCAGCAGGAGAACTGGGACGTCCCAGACGGCAAACAGCCTGCCGTGCTTGCCCTGCGCGAACCATCCCTGGGCCCTGTGTTCGGAATGAAAGGCGGCGCAGCCGGCGGCGGATACGCGCAAGTGCTGCCCATGGAAGACATCAACCTGCACTTCACCGGCGACTTCAACGCCATCGCCCTTGCCAACAACCTCGCGGTAGCTGTTCTCGACAACCACCTGCAGCACGGCAATGAACTCGGCATCGACCCGCGCCGGGTTGAAATCCGCCGCGTAGTCGACCTCAATGACCGTGCCCTGCGCCAAATCGCCATCGGCCTGGGCGGCTTCACCGGGGGCATGCCCCGCGAAGACGCCTTCGACATCGTCGTTGCCAGCGAAGTCATGGCAGTGTTCTGCCTGGCGACCTCCATCAAAGACCTCAAAGACCGGCTGGGCCGCATTGTCGTAGCCCGCACCTTCAGCAAAAAGCCCGTCACAGTCGCCGACCTCGGCGTGCAGGGCTCCATGGCGGCCCTCCTTGCTGAAGCACTCTCACCCAACCTGGTGCAGTCCATCGAACACACCCCGGCGTTCGTCCACGGCGGCCCCTTTGCCAACATCGCCCACGGCTGCAACAGCGTGCTCGCCACAACGGCAGCAATGACCCACGGCCAGTACGCAATCACAGAAGCCGGCTTCGGTGCAGATCTTGGGGCCGAAAAGTTCCTCGACATCAAATGCCGAACCGCGGGAATCTTCCCCAGCGCGGCAGTAGTCGTCGCCACCGTCCGCGCCCTCAAATACCACGGGGGAGTGGCCAAAGCTGACCTCGAAGCCGAAGACATTGACGCCCTCAAAGCCGGGCTTCCCAACCTGCGCAAACACCTGAACAACCTGCGTGAGGTCTACGGCATCCCCACTGTCGTAGCCGTCAACCGCTTCCCCACAGACACCGACGCGGAACTTAAAGCGCTGAAAACAGAACTCGACGGCACCGCCACGGTCGCCATTGCCGAACACTGGGCCAAAGGCGGCGCCGGTGCAATCGAGCTTGCACAAGCAGTCATCGCAGCCGCCGACGGCAGCCAGCCGCAGCCGAAATTCGCCTACGAACTCGACCAGCCGCTGGAAGCCAAAATCGAGGCGATCGCCACGCGCATCTACAACGCCGACGGCATCGACGTACCCGCCAAGGTCAAGCGCAAACTCGACATGTTCACCGCCGACGGCTACGGCGACCTGCCGGTGTGCATCGCCAAAACCCAGTACTCGTTCAGCACCGACGCGGCCCGCCTGGGTGCACCCACCGGCCACACCGTCACAGTGCGCGACGTGCGCCTGTCCGCAGGTGCGGGCTTCATAGTCGTCATCTGCGGTGACATCATGACCATGCCGGGCCTGCCTAAAAGACCGGCAGCACTGTCCATCGACGTCGACGATGACGGGGTCATCTCCGGCCTGTTCTAAGCCCACACGCCCGAGGCGGAGGTCCAGAACTCCCGCGGGTCACCGCGGAACTGGACCTCCGCCTCGTAAGAAGTGAGACAGCTCAGATCAGCGATGGTCCACCAGGCGGGCCAGCCAGTCGCCCACGCGCTGAATGATGACGACAACCGCCACCAGCAGCACAATGCAGGCAATCATGACATCGCCCTGATAGCGCTGGTAGCCATAGGAAATCGCCAAAGCACCCAAGCCTCCGCCGCCCACAGCCCCGGCCATCGCCGTGTATGACACCAGGTTGACCGCTGTGACCGTCGCCGCCGAAATCAAACCCGGCAGGGCTTCGGGAATCAGCACCTGACGGATGATCTGAAAATTCGTCGCACCCATCATCTGGACAGCTTCGATCTTGCCGCCGGCAACCTCGCGCAGAGCAGCCTCGACCAAGCGGGCAAAGAACGGAATGGCGCCGATTGCCAGCGGCACAACAGTCGCCTGCCAACCCAAAGCACTGCCGACCACAAAGCGGGTGAACGGGATGATCGCAATCATCAGAATGATGAACGGGATCGAACGGCCGAAATCCACAATCGCACTGACAATCCGGTGCACAGTCAGCTGTGGAGCCAGCGAACCCTTCGCTGTCACCCACAGCCAAATGCCCAACGGCAAGCCCAGCAGAACCGCAAACAGGGTAGAGAACGCCGTCATCTGCAGCGTCTCAATCGTCGCCGGAAGCAGATCCTTGGTGATCGCCGGGTTGTTCAGCCAACGCGGTTTGTCGCCGGCTGCAAGCACAACATCAGAAGCAAACATCAGCGAGCCTCCTTGCAGTAGATTCCGGCATCCGCCAGGGCCTGAGCCAAGCGCTGCGTAGCAGGGTCATCGGCCCCGCGCACACGCAGCCTGCCGACCTCCAAACCGTCAATCGTCTCAAGGGTTCCCGCCTGCACCTCGGCAATCGGAACACCAGCGGAATCCGCCAGCGCAAACAGCTCTGATGCCGACGTCCCAGCCAAACTGACTTCCAGAGTCCTGCGCTCCTCACCTTCCTGCGGCAAAGGCGCTGACGGCAGAGGAATGAGTTCCTTCGCCAAGGGCGATGAAGGGTCAGCCAGAATGTCGCGCAGACGGCCAGTCTTCATGTTCTTGCCGTCAGCCAGCAGAGTGACCGAGTCGCAGATTTCACGCACAACTGACATTTCGTGGGTGATGATGAGCACCGTGATGCCCAGTTCGTCACGCAGCTGGCGGATAAGCCCCAGAATCTGGGCGGTCGTGGTGGTGTCAAGGGCCGAGGTGGGCTCGTCACACAGCAGAATCTGCGGGTCGGCAGCCAGGGCGCGGGCAATGCCCACACGCTGACGCTGCCCACCCGACAGCTGCGCGGGGTAGCTGTTCCCGCGTCCTTCCAAGCCAACGCGGCCCAGCAGCGATTCCGCTTTTGCGAAAGCATCCTTCTTGGGCACACTGGCAACCAGCAGAGGGTGGGCAATGTTCTGCAGCGCAGTCTTCGCCGACAGCAGCTCAGCGTGCTGAAACACCATGCCGATATTGCGGCGGGCCTTCCTCAGCGCCGCCCCGCGCAGACCGGTCACATCGACCCCGTCGATTTCCACCGTCCCAGACGTGGGCCGCTCCAGCCCTGTCAGACAGCGGATGAGGGTCGACTTGCCAGCACCAGAACGACCGACAATGCCGTGAATGAGTCCGGCATCAACCCGCAGGTCAATGCCGTCTAAAGCCGTGGTGCCCGCGAATTCCTTCGTCAGGCCAGTCAGAGTGATCACCCGGCAGTTTCCTTTCCGTGGGGATAAGCCGCTGTGCGAAACACGCGAGGGAGTCCAAACGCCGCACACCTTCGATGTGCGGAGCATTCGGCGCCGAAACACAGGCGGCAAAGAAAGTGTGACACCAGATGACTATCCCGGCTATCCGGCCCGTCATAAAGCGTCGTGAAGCACGTTGGCGCGGATTTTCACTAAGATGACCCCGATGGTGAGGAAATACCGCGGCGAAATTCAAGCCCTGCGAACAATCGCAGTGCTCGCCGTCGTCATCTACCACATCAACCCGAACTGGCTGCCCGGCGGATTCATCGGCGTGGACGTGTTCTTCGTCATCTCCGGCTACCTCATCACCACGGGGCTGCTGCGCCGCGTAGCCGAACACGGCAGAATCTCCGCAGCTGACTTCTGGGCCAACCGGGCCCGCCGAATACTGCCTGCGGCAACGCTGACCATCATCACGGTGACCATCGCGTCGCTGTTCATTCTGCCGCGCTCACAGTTTCCCACCCTGAGCCTGCAGGCAGTCGCCTCCGGCTTCTACATTCAGAACTACGCACTTGCCAGACAGTCGGTTGACTACTTGGCCGCCGACACAGCCCCCACACCCTTCCAGCACTTCTGGTCCCTGTCGATCGAAGAGCAGTTCTACATCTTCTGGCCCATGCTGGTAGTCGCCGCATGGCACATAGCTCAGCGCATCCGCTGGGCCAGCCCCACCGACGACATCCGCCACCGACGCCGCGTCAGAGTGGCAGCCACAGTGCTGTTCTTCGCTGTAGTCGGAGGGTCCTTCGCATACAGCGTCTACATCACCGCACACAACCCCACCAGCGCCTACTTCTACACCCTGTCACGCGTGTGGGAACTGGGAGTCGGCGGCATCCTCGCCGTCTACCTGGGCGACCCCGTGAAATTCCCCCGCACCCGCAAATGGCTGGCACTGACCGGCACGCTCACAATCCTCGCCTGCGCCTTTGCATATTCCGGCGACATTCCCTTCCCCGGTCTGACCGCCCTCGTGCCGGTGGCGGCAACCGCCGCAGTGATCACCGCAGGCCACACCACCGGTTGGGGGTCCCCACAGCGAATCTTCGAACTGTGGCCCGTGCAGAGAATCGGCGACTGGTCCTATTCCATGTACCTGTGGCACTTTCCGATCATCGTCTTCTTCGAAGCGCTCGCAGGGCGCAAAGCAACAGTGCTCGAAGCGGTCATCATTGTGCTGGCCTCTATACTCATCGCCGGATTCAGCTTCTACCTGTTCGAAAAGCCGATCCTGCACTCACCGACCATGCGCCGCTCATCTCCGCTGACCCTGGCCGGAGCGCTCGTGGCCGTCACCGCCGCGGTGGGCATCGGCACCGTGCCGCACGCTCTGGTCAAAATGGACGAGGCGAAAGCCGCCGCCGCTGAAGCTCAGGTCTTCGACCCGCCGGAACTGACTGCCGCCGGTGAATTCGGGCCGGGATTCAAGTCCCTGCGGACCACCATGTACGAACCGGTCTACCAAGCCCAGCCCATCAAACCGGGACTGGGCTCGATCAGCGAAAACCACCCCACATTCGACGGGTGCGGAGACGTTCCCGCTCTCGGCACCTCGGCAAACACCCCACCGTGCACTGCCGGAGACAGCAGCGGAACCAAAACACTCGTTGTGGCAGGTGACTCCCACGCGGTGCAGTGGGTGCCGGCATTTGAAGAAGCACTGGGCCGTCAGGGGTGGAAGATCGTCGTCATAGCGCGTGAAAACTGCCCGCTGAACCCCCAACCGCGCACTTTCGAGCAGCAGGAAAGCGGCTTTGTCTGCTCACAGGCCGTGCCGGACATGCTCACCAGCATTCAAAAGCAGAAGCCAGACGCCATCGTGATCACCAACCGCCGCTACGACGACTTCGCCGGCGGGCAGCCCAATGCCCAGCGCGGCTACGAAGAGGTCTTCGAGCAGCTGTCCGACACCGGAGCGAAGATCATTGCGCTGGGCGATTCTCCCGAAGCAGCGAACGAGGAGAACATGGCCGACTGCGTGGCCGCAGCCGGTGACGACACCAGCGCCTGTGACTTCCCACGGCCAGGGCAGGCAGAAGAGAAGTCCAACCGGGCGCTGCGCGGGGCCGCAGACAAAGCCGGTGACAGCGTCGACTACGCAGACACCCTCGACGCCTTCTGCACCGACACCACCTGCCCGGCGGTCATTGGGTCTCGCGCCGTCTACCGTGACTCCAACCACATCACAGCGGAGTATGCGACCACACTCGACAGCTATATCAGCCGTGATGTCGTTCCGCTGATCACAACTGCAGAATAAAAGCGTTTCTGCACCGCCGCACCAGGCGCATGCGGCTACCATTGCTCTGGATACAGTCCCCTCAAACCTGTGAAGCTGAGAGTGCAAGAGAACAATCCCTTCGGCTCGCGCCGCATCGCCGCCATCGTCCCGTGCCACAACGAAGAGCTGACGGTCGGGAAAGTCGTCACCGACCTGCGCGCCGCCCTGCCCGGCGCGGCAGTCTACGTCTACGCCAACAACTGCTCCGACAACACTGCCGAAGTCGCACGGGAAGCAGGCGCTGCCGTGCGCTTCGAAGACCGGCCCGGCAAAGGCAATGTCATCCGGCGGGCTTTCGCTGACATCGAAGCGGACATCTACCTGATCATCGACGGTGACGACACCTACGAAGCCGCAGACGCCCCCGGCATGGTCCAGACGATGATCGACGGGAACTACGACCACGTGCTCGGGGTGCGCACCCCCGCCGATTCATCTGCGTACAGGCCCGGCCACGAAAGCGGCAACCGAGCGTTCAACGTTCTGACCAGCTGGACGTTCCGCGACAAGGTCACTGACATGCTGTCGGGCTTCCGGGTGTTCTCACGCCGGTTCGTCAAATCCTTCCCCGCCGTCAGTCGGCACTTCGAAATCGAAACCGAACTCACGGTGCACACCATGTCGCTGCGACTGCCCAACGCCGAATACCCGGTGGGCTTTCGCGACCGTCCGGAAGGCAGCTTCTCGAAACTGTCCACCGTCAAAGACGGATTCAGAATCCTCGGCCTGATCACCCAGCTGACCGCCCACGAAAGGCCCCGGCTGTTCTACGGCGGTCTGACCGTTCTGTTTGCCCTCATTTCGCTCATCCTGGGCCTTCCCGTGGTGTGGGAGTACTTCCAAACCGGCTACGTGCCGCGCCTGCCCACCGCGCTGCTGTCAGCAGGCTGCATGATCCTTGCGTTCCTCATGGGATCGGTGGGAATCATCATGGACGGTGTGCGCCGAGCCCGCCGAGAGACCTCCCGCCTGCACTACCTGGCACTGCCGGCGCCCGGAAATGAGTGAGAGTCGGCACAGCTCGCTGATCAAGGAGGCGCTGCAGTTTCTGACCGTCGGCGGCATCAGCTACATCGTCGATGTGGGGCTGTCCAACCTCCTGGTGTACGGCCTGTGGGCAGTGCCCGCACTCCTGCACGACGGCCCCATCAAAGCGAAGATCATTTCGACTATTGCGTCCGTCATCGTCGCCTGGATGGGCAATAAGCTGTGGACCTACGGAGACAGGGAGACCGGCTCAAACCTGCGCGGTTTTGTGCTGTTCGTCCTAGTCAACGGCGCCGGCATGATCATCACCGTGCTGCCGCTGGCCTTCACCTGGTACGTGCTGGGACTGCGCGGCCCCATTGCCTACAACATTTCGACGAACATCGTCGGCATCGGCCTGGCCATGGTGTTCCGCTTCTACGCCTACCGAACCTGGGTCTTTCGCGACACGCGCGAAGTTCTTGACGGCCCTGCGTCCTGACCTGTAAGCACGCACCACCGGTTTGGGTGAGTGCGCGCGCAGCTCTGCGCGCAGAGTCGGCCAGGACTGAAGTGAATCCCGGGTCTTTCGGCCCGCGAGTTCATAGTTCTCCGAGCGTCGCGCCAAGCACGCCAGCTGCGAAGGGACCTCCTCGCTGGGCTTTTGAAAGTAGTTCTCCTCCAGCCAGGCCGGGTCCGGGTGGCGGAAGTTGCCCGCCGCGAGGTCATCGAAAGTTCCTATGAGGTTTGAACCGGCGAAGACCTCATTGAGCATTTTCTTGGTCACCCCGAAATCGCCGATGATGAAAGTGCGCAGGCCCCGGTCCAGAGACTCCAGCGCCGCAGTTGATGACACCGTCACAAGCGCAGCCCCGTCTGTGAGGAAATCAGCCATGGGGCCGACTTCAACCTGGAGGTCGTCAGGTCCCAAAGCTCCTTCGGCAATGAGCTCCGACAGGATCTCAATATAGGTGTGCTCTTCGTGGTGGGTTTCGTGTTCGCCTGGGCGGCTGCGGACCTTGATGATGACAGGAACATCGAGCTGTCTTCCGGCACGGGCAAGTTCCAGCAGAGCGGTGCGACGGTCACAGCGCTCCTTGGGAACCTTTGCCTGCGGGGCGAAGATAATGCGGTTCGGGGCTGTGCCGTCGGCGAACTGCGGCTGCGGAGCACCGACGGACTTCAGCATGGGCAGGCGTCCCACCCACACATCCACCGGCAGGCCCAGCCGTCGATTGACCTCGCGGTACAGCTGGCGCTCGTGTTCAGAATGGGCTATGAAAGCATCCCCGCGGCGGCGGTAGCGCTGGCCCTTGAACGTTGCAGGCAGGCCCACACCGGGCAGACCGGACACCAAACCGGGTCGGCGCGGCAGACGAGCGGCAGTCGAATACACCGTCTGCACCACCGGGCCGGTGGCCGCTGCCAACACCACGTCCGGGCTGGCCGCCGACAGTTCGCCCTCCAAACGAGACACGGGGACCAGGGGGACCTCCGCCTCGGCCCGCGATGTTCCGGCAACCGCATTGGCAATCTGCTCGCCCGTGGGCTGGATGGGAGACTCGACAATCCACAGGTCCGTTTCAAAGCTGTCGTCCAAGCCGTCCAGCAGCGCAGCCGCCCACTTGAGATAGGACTCGCTGTCACAGACGGCGACAAGCCGGTGGCGCCTCGCCCCGTGAGAATCGAGCATCCGGCCCGGTGAGAGGGCCGACTGGGCATTGAGTTCACGACGCAGCGAGTCCGGGGCGGATGTTTCCCACCACGCGCGCGGAATTTCGGTGATGTGGATTTCGGGGCAGTCCATGACCAGCGGCAGTGTCTGCACCGCCGTTGACGGCATCGAATAGACCGGTGTGTGCGCGGGAAACGGCGCCAATCGCAGTTCGAGAGGCGTGCCCGATTCCACGACGGTGATGCCCTGCAGGGCGCCGATGGCAGCGAGTTCGTCAGCTGTCTGGCGGCGGTGAGCGAAATACAGTGCAGGCTGCTGCCTGCCGATACCAGCGGCCCAGTCGATAAGCGCCTGTTGGTTGATCAGCCCGTCAGCGGCAAGAGCAGTGCCCACAATGACAGCGCGGTCGGTGGGAGTGTCGGGCGCGGTGGCCTCCAAACACCTGCGCACCTGCGCGAAGGAATGACGGACGAGTTTCCCACCGGCGGCCGTAAAGCGCTGCGGCAGGGACTCATCGGGCGTCAGAGCGCTGAACCACGTGAGCCTGCCCAGCTTGATGGCGCTGCGCAGCACCGCTGCGGCGGCATGGCCCAGCGCGGTCCGCCGCACCGTCGGTTTGATGCGCGCACGGACAAGCGCCTGCCGGTTGGGGCTCAGAATAAGTCGGATAGCGCGCACCGTGGCAAAGCCGTCATCAAGAACCGTGATGTGCGGCAGCCCTCCCGGCCGCACCGCACATTCGGCAAGCAGCCGCTGAATCCTGCCGGACAGAGGGTCACCCAAAAGCAGATGGCCAGCCTGCGCGGCTTGCGCGGGGGAGGGGAAGCCCGACTGCAGGCGAGAGTCGTCCCGCAGCAGACCCTCGGGCAGGTTGCTGGCGAACGCGGCCAGTGACGGACTGTCTTCGCGAATGCAGACCACCACGTCGTCTCTGTGCTGAGCAGCGTGCAGAGCCTCCAGCCCTGACAGAAGCTGCAGAGGTGATTCAGCCAGAATGTACGTTCGTGCCACGCAATATCCTCCCTAAATGTGCACGACCCGGCGCAGACAGTGACAGCAACCGGGAAGCGCTGTGAGATTATGGGCCAAGAGTGAATCAAACAGATGACCGGAAGGTAAACACATGGCAGTCATGGTGACCGGCGGTGCCGGTTACATCGGTTCGCACGTTGTGCGACTGCTCAAACAGCGCGGCGATGACGTAGTCGTCGTCGATGACATGTCCAACGGAGTGCGTTCGCGTGTTGAAGGGCTTCCGGTTGTCGAAGTCGACCTCGCATCCCCGCAGGCACCTGAAGTGCTGCGCGGAGTGTTCGCTGACTA
The DNA here is from genome assembly GCF_001815905.1 of Brevibacterium sp. HMSC07C04. GTDB lineage: Bacteria > Actinomycetota > Actinomycetes > Actinomycetales > Brevibacteriaceae > Brevibacterium. The sequence goes on from NZ_KV823250.1 coordinate 39,862, forward strand.
CAGCGTCGACTCCGTCATCCACTTTGCCGCCAAGAAGCAGGTGGGAGAATCCGTTGAGCGTCCCCTCTGGTACTACCAGCAGAACGTCGGCGGGCTCACCAATCTGCTGCAGGCCATGGAAGACTCCGGCATTGAAACGCTCGTGTTCTCGTCTTCGGCAGCCGTGTACGGCATGCCAGACGTTGAAATGGTGCGCGAAACAACAGACTGCCACCCCATCAACCCGTACGGTCACACCAAGCTCATCGGCGAATGGCTCATCGACGCTCAAATGGCAGCCGGCAGGCTTTCCGCGGTGAAGCTGCGCTACTTCAACGTTGCAGGCACCGGCTGGTCCGACCTTGCCGACACCGCCGTGATGAACCTCATTCCCATCGTGCTCAACCGCTTTGATCAGGGCCAGCAGCCGGTTGTCTTCGGCGATGACTACGACACCCCGGACGGCACGTGCATTCGCGACTACATTCACGTGGCGGATCTCGCCGAAGCCCATATTTCCGCTCTCGACTACCTCAAGGGCGGCAATATCCGCGGAACCTCGTTCAACGTGGGCACGGGCACGGGCGCTTCGGTCCTCGAAGTCATCGACGCGGTTTCCAAGGCTCTTGGCGAAGATCTCGAACCCGTCATGGCCGACCGCCGTGCAGGCGACCCACCGCAGCTGATTGCCGATCCCACGGCAATCAACGCAGACTTGGCCTGGAAAGCGCAGTTCACCCTGGACGACATTGCTCGCAGCGCGGTTGAAAGCCGCACTCGGTGACTCCTGCTCGATCAGCGGTGACCGCTGAGTCTCCTCTCAACCGCCGTCACCGCTGCATTTTCGCTGCTTCTGCGGGCATAGCCACAGCACTGGCCTGGCTGCTGTATGGAGCAATGGCTCCCGGCGGCTTCAGCAAGGACACCGTCTTCCAGCTGGGTCAGGCTCAGCGGACGCTTCCGCTCAACGACTGGCACCCCATAGCCATGACCTGGACGTGGCAGTGGCTCATAGACCTCACGGGGACCATCAACTCGATGCTCTTCATGCAGGTCTGCGCCGCGTGGGTCTGCGCGGTGCTGACCGCGTACTACCTGCTCAAAGTGTCCCGGCGCGGATGGAGCGCGCTGGCAGGTCTGTTCATCCTGTTCATGCCCAACACCGTCAACATCGTCGGGATCGTGTGGAAGGACACCCACCTGGGCCTGGCGCTGTACTTCGCGGTGATTCTCACGCTGCTCATGCCGGTGGTGCCCAGGCTTCGCTGGGTGCTTGCGGCGCTTGCCTTCGGCGCCCTGGTCTACGGCGGGCTGGTGCGCAAGAACTCAGCCGTTGCAGTCCTGCCGATCATCGCGCTCATCGCCGTGTGGCTGCTGGTCCGCATCAAGGGCAAGAAGTCAAAGGAACAGAAGCGGACGACGGGGCAGAAGCGGACACTGTCCAAGCGGCGCAGACTGACAGCCGCCGTCGTGGCAGCAGTGAGCTTCGGTGCCGTGCTCGTAGGGGTTGACACGGGTCTCAAAGCATCGCTCCAGCCGACCGAGAATTCGCAGTTCACGCAGGTGATGCTCGACGACCTCGTATTCGCGGTGCCGCAGGAATCCATTGACGCAGCTGCGGCTCCCGCGGCGGAGAAGACGCGACTGGCCCAGGCCAAAATTTCGTGCGCCGACAAGAACACCGAACGCCGCGAAGCCGGCAAAGCGGAGATCATCTGGGACGCCTACTGGGACTGCTACGGCATGGGCGCGAACGGTGAATACACCCAGATCCAAGATCCAGCGGCCGTGACCAGCATCTGGAAGCAGACAATGCCGCAGCACCTGGACAGCTATGCCGCCTACCGCATTCAGACCACGACGAAGTTCCTCTTCACATCGAAACTCCAGTTCATCCGCGACCGCGACCGCGATTACCCCGCACAGCAGCAGATGCTTCGCGCCTCCCTGCGCACCTATGTTGTTGACTTCGGAGTTGCAGTCTTCCCGTGGCTGTTCCTGGGGGCAGTCGCAGCTGGGCTGTCTGCAGTCGGAATCGCTGTGGGTGCCAAGAAGAGACGACGTTCACCGGGTGCGCTCGTTGTATTCAGTTCAGCCATTCTGTACCTCATGACCTACGTGCCGACCGCTCCGGCGAATGACTACCGCTATGTTTTCTGGCCGTGGCTTGCCGCGATGCTGGGCTGGCTGGTGCTGTGGGCCGAAGGCCAGAAGCGCCGCCGCATGGGATGAGACGGCGCTCACAGGGGCCGTAAAGGGGTGTTCACTGGTTTTGGAGGAACAGCCCGTACAGTTCTCCTGTGCCCCAAACCACTGTTGAAAATGAAACCGCCGCGCCGAAGGCCGTGTCTGAGCGCGCTCCTCTAAGCCCTGAGCACCGCAGGGTGATGGGCGTGCTCTCAGTCATCGGCACAGTGCTCGCAGGCCTCATCATTTTTGCCATGTACCCCGGCGGTATCAGCCCTGACGGAGTTTTCCAGGTCAGGCAGATTCGCGGCGAGGTTCCGTACAACGACTGGCAGCCGGTCTCTATGACCTGGACGTGGCACCAGCTGACAAACATCTTCGGCACTGTCACGGCCCTGCTGTGGGCACAGGTCCTCTTCGGCTGGGTGTGCGCGCTGCTGACCAGCTATGTGCTGCTGAAGATCTCCCGGCGCACCTGGGTTGCCGCACTGGGCCTGTTCATGCTTTTCATGCCGAACATGGTCAACATCCTGGGCGTCTTCTACAAGGACGTGCACTTAGCGCTGGCGCTGTACCTGGCTGTTCTCATGATGTTCCTGGTGCTGCTCCAGCCGAAAGGACGCTGGGTCTGGGCCGCCGTGGCGTTCGGCAGTTTGGTCTATGCGGCGCTTGTGCGCAAGAACTCCGCCGTAGCGGTGCTGCCCATTGTTGCGGTGTTCGTGCTGTGGTTCCTGCGGGCCCGCGGCAGCCGTGTTCGGGCAGAACTGGTCAAAGTCGGCGTCATCTCTGTTCTTGCCACCGGCATTGTCGGCGGGACGGTGCTCGCAGCGGACAAAGCACTTGCCACCGCCACCGGTGCCACCCAGAACTCGCAGTTCACCCAGGTGTTCATCGACGACATCGTCTTCGGCATGCCCGAAGAGGCGATCTTTGCGGCAGATGCCCCGCAAGCAGAAAAAGACCGCATCATGTTCGCCCGCGAAACCTGCAAGAAGCGCGAAGAACAAGAAGGGCGTGAAATCATATGGGACGCCTACTGGAACTGCTACGGCCTAGGCGTCAACGGGGCATACACGGAAGTTGAGGACCCCGATGCCGTGGTCACACTGTGGAAGGCAACAGTGCCTCACCACCTGGGCGACTACGCCAAGTACCGAACTAAAACCACCTGGCGGTTCCTGACCCACACATCGTCCGTGGCCGCTGCACCGGTCCGCGGTGACCAGGTGGACTTACCGCCCACCCACCCGAAGGCACGCGACATTCACTCCGGCTACGTCTACTCAGCCGCCTACGGGTTCATGCCGTTCATGTTTCTGGGCATAACGGCGCTCGCGGCCTGCATAGTGGGCGCAGTCGTCAGTCTGCGCACACGCACCCGTTCCCTGGGGGCGTGCGCCGTTTTCACATCCGTCATCCTCTACGTCCTGACGTATTTCCCCACCGCGCCAGCAGACCTGTACCGCTACAGCTACTGGCCGTTTGCCGGAGCTATGTTCGGCTGGCTGCTGATCGCGGCGTCGCGCAGGCACACCCGCAGGCTCCGCTGTGAAAAGCAGCGCCCGATGGTCAAACGCAGCCGGACAGTCGTGCACGATTCCGCCGACACTTCTCAGTAGCCTTAGAATTCGAACCCGGACTGCCCACTGACCGTCAAACGAACGCGAGGAGACCATGCACCGTAGGTTTCGGCCGGAGATCCAGATGCTGCGCGCACTGGCCGTCGTCACCGTGGTCGTCTATCACATCAACCCGGATTTCCTGCCGGGCGGCTTTGTGGGCGTTGATGTCTTCTTCGTCATATCCGGGTTCCTCATCACAGCGCACATGCTGCGCGAAGCCGAACGCACCCAGACGGTCAACCTGCTGACATTCTGGGCGAACCGGGCTCGCCGCATCCTTCCGGCGGCGACGGTCGCGATTGTGGTCACCGCCCTGGCATCCCTGTACTTTCTGCCGCGCAGCGCTTTATCTCAAGCCGCGGTTGAAGGACTGTCCTCAGCGTTCTACGTGCAGAACTGGGCGCTGGCTTCCGGCGCGGTTGACTATCTGGGCGCCCAGAACTCGCCATCGCCGTACCAGCACTTCTGGTCGCTGTCGATCGAAGAGCAGTTCTACATTCTGTGGCCGCTGGTGGTGATCCTGGCCGTGTGGGTTGCGGGACGGACCACCGCTCGCCACTCACGAGGCGCCGTCCCCGGTATTCTGCGCAAGCTCGGCACGGCGGGGGCGCACCATGTGTCACCCGAGCATCGTTTCCACCGGACGTTCCGCATCTGCGTCGGCATTCTCTTTGCCGTCATCATCCTGGCGTCGTTCGTGTGGTCGGCGGTGCTTGTGGGCTCCGGTGATCCCACCGCGTACTTCGTCACCCAGTCCCGCATTTGGGAACTCGGCGCCGGCGGTCTGCTGGCCGTGGTTATGGTCGATACGGAGCGCTTTGCGCGTCTGCGCACGCTGTTGGCCCTTGCCGGCGTCACCGCGATTGTCGTGGCATGTATTTTCTACGACGGCACCACACCGGCGTTTCCGGGAATATCAGCGCTCCTGCCCGTGCTGGGCACCATGGCGGTCATTGCGGCCGGACGGACGCAGGGGCTGGGCTCGCTCACTCCGATTGTCGATCTGCGGGCAGTGCAGAAGATCGGCAATTGGTCGTACTCGCTGTACCTGTGGCACTTCCCCCTGGTGGTCTTCTTCACCGCGCAGTTCGAACGCCATGCCAATACCATCGAAGGCACCGGCCTGCTGGCCTTCGCGGTGGCGCTGGCTTATCTGAGCTTCACCTTTGTTGAAGAGCCCCTGCGCCGCAGCGAACTTCTGAAGAAGCGCAGGTGGCTGACAGTGGAAATCGCGGCGGTGTCCATGGTGCTTGCCGCGGTGCTCGCACTTGTTCCGCAGTGGGCGGTCAACCGTGAATACGACAGGGTGCCGGAAGCACAGGAAACATACGACACGGTTGCCGATGATCAGGCGCAGCAGAAACAGGAAGACAGTGAGCCGCTGTTCGGTGCTCGCGCAATCAGCGATCCGCTGGACACGTTCGACCTGCCAATGCACGCTGAGGGCCAGGAAGACTATTTCCCGAAGGCGGTCGATCTTATTGAAGACCGTCCCCAGTTCCCTGACGAGTGTGACCCGTACCCGAACAAGAGGGAAGCCGACACCATACGCGGCTGCACTGTCCTCAACCCGGGAGGGTCAAAAGAACTGGCCGTGGTGGGGGATTCCCATGCGGCACAGTGGGTGCCGGGACTGGAAAAGGCCCTTGACGGCACAGACTGGAAGCTGCGCGTCTACGCGAAGAACGCCTGCGGTCTGAACACGACCCCTCGTGACTACAAAAACGAAGGGCTCAACTGTGTTGAGCCGGTGAAGAAGCTCGTCAAACACCTTGTAGAAGACAAACCGGACAAGGTGCTCATTGCGAACCTCGACGTTGACGACTACGACGTCGACGCGGCGCGCGAGCAGGGTCTCGCTGACTCTGACGTTGTCGGCTACGATGGCTACATTGAAACTCTCAAGCCGCTGAAGGAAGCCGGAATCGATGTCGTCGCATTCGGCGATACCCCCATCCCGCCTTCCAATATGGCCGACTGCATGGGTCTGAATGAAGCCAACCCGGAAGAATGCAATTTCAAACGCGAAGACCCCAAACCTGACGGTGCGGATCTCGCTTTGAAACAGGCTTCGGAAGACCTCGGCATCCGCCACTGGGATCCCACACCGTATTTCTGCGGCCAGTCCACAACGTGTCCTGCCGTGGTCGGGTCGGTGGTCGTCTACCGCGACAATGACCACATTTCGGCAGCCTATTCGGAAACTTTGGCTGACTACGTGGTCAAGGCCCTGAAGATAGAAACAGCCGAACAGTGAAGAAGTCGTCCCGGTGGAGCCTGCTGCTCGTCGCACTGACAGCATTCTGCGCCGCTGGGACGATCATCGGCTTCGGCACCGGCCGGGCCGAATACGACATTGTTGAACAGTTCAAGCAGGCTGTCGGCCAGAAGCAGATGAGCGACTGGCATCCGCCGATCGTCGCCGTTGTGTGGAGAGGCCTGTACGGGCTGACCGGTTGGATCGGATCGCTGTTCGTGTGCTCGGCGCTCCTGTACTTCACCGGAGTGCTGCTGACCGCCGAGTATGTTCACCGGCGGTTGGGCAGCCGACTGGGTTCGCTCGGCGTTTTGGCCGTATCCATCAGCCCGTGGGCGTACAGCCAGATCAACATCCCGTGGAAAGACACAATCCTCACCGGTGCACTGCTGGCCGGGTGCGGCTGCGTCATGCTCATACGCCGCGGCGCCCGGTCAAAGCGGACCGCAGTTCTCGCGCTGGTCGCGGTGGGAGCGCTGATCTTTGCGACTCTGGTGCGCAAAAACGCCATAGCCGCAGTTGTGCCCATCTGCTTCTACCTGGCCTGGCAGCTGCTGCCGATTGCACACCGTACGATGCGGAAGCTGCAGGCGCGCAACAGCGCGGCCAGTTCGAGTTTGCGCAGGTTCGTCGCATGGCTCGCTGGGTCCTTTGTTCTCATCTTTGCGGTTGGTGGGGCGGCTGTCGTCGCCGATGCCGGAATCGCAAGAGTCTGGCACGTCAAGGAAACCCACCAGGAATATCAGGTGATGCTCGATGACGTCATGTTTTCGGTTCCCGAAGATGAACTCAACGCAGCCGATGTTACTCCGAAGCTGAAGAAGCGCATCAACACGTCTAGAGCTCTCTGCTATGAAAGAGGCGTATTCTACGACGCCTATTGGAACTGTTTCGGAAGAGGCCACGGCGGAGACTATCAGCCTATTGAAGAATCCCACAGACAAGGTCTGGAAAAACTGTGGCGTGAGAACGTCATCACACACCCCGCGCGCTATCTTTCCTACCGCTGGTCTGTGTACCGCTTCTATTTGACGACTTCCGCGCTGGAGTATTTCCAATATCCCGTAAACACTGCGCAGGAGATCGGGTTCGGCACCGGGCCTGAGCCGTTTGAACGTGCGGTGAAAACATATGTTTTGGATTTCGGCGTTGAGAAGCTTGGGTTCACATTCAAACCTTGGTTCTGGCTGACAGGCTGCGTTCTAGTCGCAGCTGTGGCTCTGAAGCGCAGGCGTGCGGCAGCCGCCGTGCTCACGCTGACGGCGTCAGCCTTCCTCTACACAGCCGCGTACTTTCCGGTGATCCCCGAAGCTCACTTCCGCTACACCCACTGGCCTGCCGTAGCGGTGTCTATAGCCCTGATAGCTGCTTTCACGGAACATTTCAGGGGCAAAAGCAAGCGGCCCGCCGAAACAGCCGACGGGCCGCTGCGCGAGAAGACTTCAGCGCTGTAAGGGCCTGACCGTCCTCTTCACGCGCCTTCGGAGCCTGCGATAGGGCTCCCGCAGATTTGTGGGCAGGCGTCTTTCAATCTTGCCGTTCTGGACCTTTTCCTTCTTCGGCAAAGCTCCCGGAAGATTGAGCTTGGTCAGTCGGCGCCTGCGGAAGTACCGAATATCGTCCGTGTGCTGCGCGGTCTTCAAATAGGATTCCGCATGAGTGCGCAGATGCGGAACGACCTTGGGGCGCGACGCATAGGCAATGGCTTCGATCAGACCCTGCAGACGCTCAATGTCATCGGAGGTCAGTGCACCGGCCGAACCGTCCATGACGGCGTCACAGAGGACAGCCGGAATGCGGTTGGAGTTCTCAAACGGGGTCAGCGCATTCAACACGGTCTGCGTGCCGACTGCAACAGCGGGAATGCCGTAGGCCGAGCGCGCCGTGGCAAGCGTCGTTGAGAAGCACCCGATTACAAGCGCCGGTGACAGATGCTCCAGGATTGCTTCGGCGATGACCGGACGGTTGAATATCGTGAAGCCCAGCCCCAAACCCTCAGCAGCATCGCGCAGAGCACTGACAGCAGCCGGCGGCGCTGCAGGGTGCGGTTTGAAGACCACGTGAGCGGCACCTCGGCGGTGTGCTTCTTCCAGCATGCTCACGTGCATCCGGTCTTCTTCATCCGGCGTGAGAATATCGAGAGCAGCCAGGTACTGACCGACCACCAGCGCGGTGGAAGAACCGGACAGAGAGCCCAGCTGTGCATCGAGAACAGCCCTGACAGTCTCCAGGCTTTCGACAACCACACGCCGATACGCGTCCCAGCTCAGTGCAACCGGGACGATTCCGTGTTCGCTCAACAGCACCGGGTCCAGCTGCTCAATGTAGGGCAGGTAGTGCAGAGAAGTCATGCGCTGACCATTGCTCAGATGCAGATGATTGCGCGTTGCCGCATAGGACATCAGACCGTCAGCGTGCACCCTCTGAAAAGCGGTGTGAAAGACACGGCCAATCGCCACGGCAGGGTTGACCTGCGGTGATTCGACAATCAGCTCGAGCTCAGCATCGCCGAGCTCCCAACGCTGACGCAGCAGGCGCTCCCATACGGGAAGTTCGGTATCTTCCGGGGACCACGTGGAAGGATGAATGGGCGACAGCGTGGCATTGAGGTCGACGACACGGTCAAAGCGGCTCAGCGCAGGCTGCGCTTCGGGCAGCTCCCACAGCGGTGTCGCTGTTTCAGGGGCAAGCGAATGGTTCGATACAACGAGGATGCGCTCAGAAATCGACGGGAAGTCATCTCGCACGCGCCGCTCGGCGGGCATAGCCTCAAGTGTGCTGAAAGGTTCGCCGATCGACAAAGACGCCACCTGCGGAAGCCATCCGGTGTCATACGCGCCGTCGTCAATGCCTGCGGCAAGCGTAATCACCTGAGACATAGTGGAAACAAAGAACAGCTGTTTCATGCCGATGTCCTTTCCGTTTCCGGAAGATACCAGGAAATATGCGCCTGGCGTTTGTCAGTGCTGGCTGCGAAGACTTCGCTGAAAACATCCCGCGGGATGCGCTGAGCCACCCGTCCGCCACGAGCACGAAGGGCATCCAGCACTTCCTGCGGAATGATCTGCACGGGCGGGAGATCGCTGGGATCCTTCGTGGCCTGAATGTTCCTGCGCTCTTCCTCGACCGCCGCCAGAAACATCTGCGAACGCCCACGACGGCCGGCAACGCGAAGCTTGAGATGGTCGAGAACTGAAGAATCTGCGCTCGTCTCTGCTGTGTCGACCCCGAGCTCTGCAACCGCCTGGGCATAGGCGACCGCCTGGATATAGCGCTTATGGTGATGTTCCATGAGCGCAAACAGGTTGCGGGCTGCTTTGGGGTAGAAGGTGTGACCCTCAGAGTCGTTGTCCAAGCGTTCGAAGATGAGATCAAAGGCATCGAGGAACATCAGCTGGCGCTCATCCAGAATCTGGGTGAGAGAACCGCTGACATTGCGCCGATACATGATGCCGGGAGCATCAACCACGGCAAATGATTCAGCATCCAGGTGCAGCCCCCAGATCCAGCTGCGGTCTTCGGCCGTCATGAAGTCCTTGGGAAAGTACAGCAGTCCTGAATCGCGCAGGCGCCTATGGAAGATTCCCGCCCACGCGTAGGGGTAATCGACCATGGTGTTGGTGTGGGCCGGGAGGATTCCGGTGCGGGGATTGAGCGCGCGATTCCTAACCGACATGGGTGCCCGCTTGAGACCGCGCTTGTTGCCGGTGACGGTCGTGTGGTCGCAGCGCACAAAATCGACGTGCAGACTCTCCATTGCCGCGAGCATGGTGGGCAGGTGGTTCGGGGCCAGCCAGTCATCGCCGTCGAGGAAGACGATGTATTCGCCCTCGGCCCGGTCAAGGCCCTGATTGCGGCCATTGGCCAGGCCGACATTGGTGGGGTTGGTGATGACTTCGAAGTTGTCGAACTTCGCACCGAACTCATCGAGGACTTGGGCAGTCCCGTCCGAGCTTCCGTCGTCGACTGCTATGACCTGCAGCTCTTTGAGGTCAATGGGGTCTGGCTGCAGTGGGTGGGGTTCGGCCTGCATGAGAATAGACCGGTAGACCTGCGGCAGATAGTGCGCACAGTCCTTTGCGGGAACGATAAGCGAAAGCTTGGGCATGGGGATCTTTCGGTGCTCTGAAACTGCGGTCAATTCAGTTCGCACCCCAGCGAGGGAGCCGGGGTGCGAACTGAATGTCGGTAGAGGTGGTCGGCGCGACTCAGCTGTGGACGCGCAGGGACGCGATCTTGGGTTCTTCGCCCGGCATGACGCGCTTGTTGCCGTCACCCAGAGCAGTTTCGATTTCCCGGATGTGACGTCCCAGCGCAATGAACTCAGCCGGTTCCATGGAAGCCGACTGGTCCGAACCCCACATGGTCGAATCCAGCGTGATGTGACGTTCAACGGTCACAGCGCCCAGGGCGACTGCGGCGGTGGTGATGGTGGTGCCCAGTTCGTGGCCGGAGTAGCCGACCGGAATGCCGTAGCGTTCGCGCAGAGCCGGAATCGCCAAGAGGTTCACTTCGTCCGCAGGCAGCGGGTAGGTCGAAGTTGCGTGCATGAGCACCAGGTTGTCGGTGCCGAGGATCTCCACGGCGCGGTCGATCTGTTCGAGAGTCGACATTCCGGTCGACATGATGAGCGGTTTGCCGGTGTCGCGCAGAGCTTCGAGCAGCTTGACGTCCGTGATGGAGGCCGAAGCGACCTTGTGGGTGACAGCGTCGAACTTCTCCAGGAAGTTCACCGAGTCAACATCCCACGGGCTTGCAAACCACTGCAGGCCCAGCTCCTTGGCGTAGCGGTCGATTTCGGTGTACTGCTCGTCTTCGAACTCAACGCGGTACTTGTATTCCAGGTAGGTCATTTCGCCCCAGGGTGTGGAGCGCGGCTTCGACTTCTGGTGTTCCGGTACCGCAACTTCGGGGTTGCGCTTCTGGAACTTCACGGCCTGTGCGCCGGCAACCTTCGACACGTCCATGAGCTGCTTGGCCAGTTCGACGTCACCGTTGTGGTTGATGCCGATTTCGCCGATCAGGTAGGTGGGGTTGCCCGGTCCGACCTTGTGTTCGCCGATGCCGACGGGGGTGATGGTCTTTCCTGCGCTGGTGGTGGAGTAGGGGACAGCGGTCATGTCAATCCTTTCGGGTAGGTGGTTTTCGGCTCAGAGTGTGGTGGGTGAGTCGGGTTCTTGGGCACTCGCAGAATGGCGAGTGGGCACATGGACGAGGTCGCAGACCTCGCGGACGGCACCTCGGCCGCCTTCTGCTGCCAACACGTGGCGGGCGGCGGCGAGAACAGCCGGGTGGGCGTCGGCGACGGCAATCGGCCAGCCGACTTCGCTGAACGCTTCGAGGTCGTTGACGTCATTGCCGACATAGGCGACCCGGGCGGGGTCCAGCCCGTGCGAAGCCATCCAGTCGGCGATCACGCTGGCCTTGTTGTCGATGCCCTGGGCGACTTCCACCCGCAGCTTCTCTGCGCGGCGGGTGACCACGGGGTTGCGCTCCTTGGACAGGATGAGGAACGGAACACCTGCCTTGACCAGGCGGGAGACTCCCATGCCGTCGCCGCGGTGGACCGGCACGGTCTCGGTGCCGTCCTCTGCGGTGAACACGCGGTCGTCAGTGTGCACGCCGTCGAAGTCCGTGACAACCGCGTCGATGTCGAGTTCGCTCAGCTGTGATGTGTCCTGCTGGCGCTGATCAGCCAGCGCGCGCAGCAGCGTGAGATCGGACAGCGAATCGATTTCGCGGGCGTCGTCTTCCGGGACTTCCTGGATGCCGATCGAACCGAAGAAGCGGTGGCCCGATTCCTGAAAGCCCGCGGTGCGCATGACGTAGAACGCGCCGGTTTCGGAGTAGTGCGGTTCGCGGTCTTGGCGGCGGGGTCGAAATTCCGCGCTGTGGCCGACGGCTTCGGCGGTGTTGTCCGAGCTGAGCTTCCACAGGAACGAATGGTCAACAGCGGCTGAGAAGACAACGTCGTGGCGTCCGGCGGCCACGGCCTCTGTTGCTTCGTCGAGGTCCTGCGGGCTGATGAACGGCGAGGTGCACTGAATGAACACCGTGATGTCAAAGGGGCGGTGGGTGCGGCTGAGCTGCGCGAGCGTGTAGAGCAGGGCGGATTCGCTGGAAGCTGTGTCACCGCTGATGTCGTCGGGGCGCATGACGACTTCGGCCCCGTGAGCGCGTGCTTCTTCTGCAATGCCCTGGTGGTCGGTGGAAACGACGACGGTATCGATTCCCGTGCTTCTCTGTGCCGCTTCGATAGCACGCGCCAAAAGGGAGCGTCCGCCGATCTTCTGCAGGTTCTTCAGGGGGATTCCCTTGGAACCGCCGCGGGCCGGAATGATTGCCACCGCCGATGCGCGTTGTGTATCCGATGTGTTTGCTGTGGCGGGGGACGGGGGAGTGTTGGCTGAAATGGTCATAGGGGGCCATTATCAGGACTCCGTTGCGAACAGAACTTTAAATCAAAGCAACACTCCAGTTGGTTTCCGGTTAACCTTCCTTCCGAAACTGGACGGGTTTTGCTGAGGGTGTGTTTGCATGCGGTGCTGTAGGCAGGCGCGATTGAGTTGCCCGACTTCTGCCGGTGCGGATGTGCCGGGGAGGTTGGCTGTGTGCGGCAGGGCCGGTCAGATCCAGGTGGGGTTGAGCATGCGCATGCGCCACGAATCGTAGGGGATCGTGGCGCCCGTCCAAATGGGGTAGTAGAAGGCAAACACGAGGACCGCGGCTGCCAGAATCACGGCAACCGCCAGTCGGCGCGCACGCAGGGACTGTGCTGCCGCACCCTGGACGGCCGTGCCGCCTGTGGCTCTTCCCCAGACGATCCCCAGAGCGTAGACGAGTGCGAGAACAATGAACGGCACCATGACGATGGTGTAGAAGGTGAAGATGGTGCGGTGCTGGTAGTTGAACCACGGCAGCCACACGGCCGCCAGTCCGGCAAGAACCGCGCCGGCTCGCCAGTCACGGCGCAGCACCCAGGCCAGCAGCACTACGACGAGTGCCGCGGTGCCCAGACCCCACACCACCGGGTTGCCCACGGCGAGAATCGCAGCCGAACACTTGTCCACTGCGCAGCCGTGTTCGCCAGGGCCATAGGAGCGGTAGTAGAAGCTGGTGGGCCGCCACTGAACTGTCCAGCCCCATGGATTCGACATGTAGGTGTGCGGTTTGTCCAGTCCTACGTGGAAGTTGTAGGCCGTGTAGTGGTAGTGCGCGAGGCTGACCAGCCAGTCCGGCAGGAAGTCCCACCAGCCGCTGTTGTCAGCCGCCCAGCCGCGGTCCCAGCCCTTGGGGCTGAGAATCCACCCGGTCCAGCACAGCAGGTACACGATTCCGGCAACCGGGACGAGCGACATGAACGCCGGCACGGAGTCCTTGCCGAGAGCGGCAAGCCACGGGCGGCTGACACCGGCCGCACGGCGGTTGGCAACATCCCACAGCACGATCATGATGCCGAAAACAGCCAGTGCGTACAGGCCGTTCCACTTGACGCCACAGGCCAGGCCTAGGGCAATGCCGCCGGCCAGCCGCCAGGGGCGAAGCCCAAGAGAAGGGCCGAACGAAGCGGGCATGAACCATGATTTGGGGCTCGGGCTGTGCTGCTTTTCGAGGTGAGGCTCGCCAGCGTGCTGCAGTGCGGTGCGCTGCAGGATCTTCCGGCGGGCGTCATCGCGGTCGATGAGCAGCAGCCAGAACGCGATGAGCACGAAGAACATGACGAAGATGTCCAGCAGGCCGGTGCGCGAATGAACGAAGTGCTGACCGTCAGCTGCCAGGAGAAGGGCCGCCGCGGTGCCTAGCCATACCGAACCGAACATGCGGATGGCAATGCGGGCGATGATCACGATGGTGAGCGTGCCGATGAGCGCTGCGGCAAAGCGCCAGCCGAAGGGGTTTGCTCCGCCGTCGAAGAGCAGCTGCCCTGCGCCGAGCATCCATTTGCCCAGCGGTGGGTGGACTACATAGGAAGGATCGCCGCTCAGAGCAGAGAAATCACCGGCGGCGAACTTGTCGTTGGCGTCTTCTGCCCATTTGAGTTCGACTCCGTGGTGGGCAACGGAGTGGGCGTCTTTGACGTAGTAGGTTTCATCGAACACGAGTTCGCCAGGATGGTCCAGACGCAGCATGCGCAGCACCCCGCCGATCACGGCGATCAGCAGCGGCCACACCCAGCCCCACACAGAACTCAGTGCGGGATTCTGCGGCACCTGAGCGCGCGGTCTGGGGTGCCGGATGCGCGTTGATCCGGTGCCGCTGCGCGCGTCTGCTGTCAAGGAACTCACGACGCCAGTCTAAAGCCAGGCTCTGACACAGCTGAGCTGACAGTGCCGGGGCGGTCATGACTACACTGGGCGGATACGCATCCCGATATTCGAGGAGCCGCCGTGTCCAGTTCACACATCCCCCAGCCGCCGGACGAACAGCCGCAGAGCAGTCTGCAGCCGTATTCGCACTCTGAAAGCGGCTATACAAGCCCGTCCTACGGACAGTCGCAGTATGGCCACCAGGAGCACCCCTACGGTCAGCGGGCGTTTGGGCAGTACGGCTATGGTCCAGCGCACGGGCAGGCTTATGGACAGCCCTACGGCCAGCCGGCGGGCTATTACCAATCGCCGGGCACCAACGGCTTGGCAATCGGATCGCTGGTCAGCTCGCTTGTCGGATTCGTTCTGGGGTGGACCTTCAGCCCGCTCTTCCTGGGTCTGCTGGTCGGCATCGTTCTGGGGCACGTCTCTCTGTCCCAGATCAAGAAGACGGGCGAACAGGGTCGAAGCATGGCATTGGGCGGGCTGATCTGCGGCTACATCGGCACCGGCCTTGTTGTGCTGTTCCTGTTGGGCATGCTCGCGTTCTTCGGCCTTATTATCGGTGCGGGAACGCTCGCAAACTCGTGAACGACCACCCGGACCGAGCTGCACTCGTGCTTGTGGGCACGCCGCTTGGCAACCTCGGGGACGCTTCGCCGCGCATGCGCGAAGAGATCGCTGCGGCTGACCTCATCGCGGCCGAAGATACCCGCCGGTTCCTCGACCTTGCCGAACGGCTCGCGGTCCAACACACGGCCAAGATCATGAGCCTGTTCGACCACAACGAACAGTCCCGCGCCGAAAAAATCGCCGATGCCGTCGATTCTGGCATGCGCGTCGTGCTGCTCACCGACGCCGGTATGCCCGGCGTTTCCGACCCCGGATACCAGGTGGTCAAAGCCGTATCCGATCGCGGCCTGCCCGTGACCAGTGCGCCCGGCCCCACCGCCGTGACAACCGCGCTGGCGCTGTCGGGACTGCCCACCGACCGCTTCACCTTCGAGGGCTTCCTGCCGCGCAAAGCCGGCAAGCGCCGCAGTCTCCTGCAGTCACTGCAGAGCGAAGAGCGCACCATGGTCTTCTACGAAGCCCCACACAGGATCGTCCAGTCAGTCGAAGCGATTGTCGAAGTGTTCGGCCCCAACCGCAGGATCGCACTGTGCCGAGAGCTCACCAAACTGCACGAGGAAGTCATCCGCGGCCGCGCCGTGGACGTGCTGGCCGACATAGCCGACGGGGTGAGAGGTGAAATCGCCCTGGTCGTATCTGGCACTGACGGTCCAGGGCTCGAACCGGATGATGTGCTCGAACGGGTTTCAGAACTCGTCACTCAGGGCATGCGCGGCAAAGACGCGGCCGCTCAGGTTGCCAAAACCGCGGGACTGAAGACTCGCGAGGTCTACGAAGCCTATCTGCACCGGGACTGACCCCGGCCTGCCGCGAAGAGAACCAGGGCGGTGCAGCCGAAGGTGGGCGGCGCCTCGTGATGTCAGTGACCGCCCGTAGACTGTGCCACATGAGCTTCTATATGACCACGGCGATCGCCTACCCCAACGGCCAGCCGCACATCGGCCACGCCTACGAATACATCGCAGCGGACACGATCGCGCGGTTCAAGCGCCTGGACGGCGAAAACACGTTCTTCATGACCGGCACTGACGAACACGGTCTGAAAATGCAGCAGACCGCCCAAAAAGAGGGCATCAGCACCCGCGAACTCGCCGATCGCAACGCCGCGAAATTCCAGAAGCTCCACGACGACCTCAACTGCAGCTACGACCGCTTCATCCGCACAACGGACGAAGACCACCTCAAGGCCAGTCAGTTCATCTGGCAGAAGATGGTCGATGCCGGGGACATCTACCTGGACAAATACTCCGGCTGGTACTCGGTGCGGGACGAGGCCTACTACGCTGACGACGAAACCACGCTGCGCGAAGACGGCACCCGCGTTTCCATCAGCACCGACACGGAAGTCGAATGGACAGAGGAAGAGTCCTACTTCTTCCGCCTGTCGGCCTACCAGGACAAACTGCTCAAACTCTACGAAGAGCACCCCGAATACGTCGGCCCGGACAGCCGCCGCAACGAAGTCATCGGCTTTGTGTCACAGGGGCTGCAGGACCTC
Organism: Brevibacterium sp. HMSC07C04; assembly: GCF_001815905.1. Classification (GTDB taxonomy): domain Bacteria; phylum Actinomycetota; class Actinomycetes; order Actinomycetales; family Brevibacteriaceae; genus Brevibacterium. Next base: position 56,344 of record NZ_KV823250.1, read on the forward strand.
TCGATTTCGCGCACGACCTTCGACTGGGGCGTGCCGGTTCCAGGCGATGACAAGCACGTCATGTACGTGTGGGTCGACGCGCTGACCAACTACCTCACCGGCGTGGGCTACCCGGATGTCGAATCTGAGTCGTTCCGCGAATTCTGGCCGGCTGATGTGCACATCATCGGCAAAGACATCCTGCGCTTCCACTCGGTCTACTGGCCGGCATTCCTCATGAGCGCGGGCCTCGAACTGCCCAAGCGCGTCCACGCCCACGGCTTCCTGTTCAACAAGGGCGAAAAGATGTCCAAGTCGATCGGCAATGTGGTCGACCCCTATGACCTCATCGACAGCTTCGGACTCGATACCCTGCGCTACTTTGTGCTGCGGGAGATCTCCTACGGTCAGGACGGCTCCTATTCCGCCGAAGGCATCATTTCGCGCAAGAACGCTGACCTCGCCAATGAATACGGCAATCTGGCGCAGCGTTCGCTGTCCATGGTCGCCAAAAACCTCGGCGGGACTGTGCCGGACGTTTCCGACGACGAATTCACTGATGACGACCGCGAACTTCTGGACGCGGCCGCGGCTCTGCTGAACAAGGCGCGTTCGGAAGTGCAGCTGCAGGAACTCCACCGCTATGTGGGCGCCCTGTGGCGGGTGCTCGAAGCTGCCAACCGCTATTTCTCCGCGCAGGAACCGTGGAAACTGCGCAAAACCGACGAGCGCCGCATGACGGTAGTTCTCTACACGACTCTCGAAGTCCTGCGCCGAGTTACCATTCTGGTTCAGCCGGTCATGCCCGAATCCGCGTCCAAAGTGCTCGACCTTCTGGGTGTGGAAGCCGGTACGGCAGAAGCTGGTGCGCACAATATCGAAGCCGACGACCCGCGCAGCTTCGCAGCTTTGGATGTGCGCCTGAGCGGCGGCACCGAACTGCCCAAGCCCGAACCCGTATTTCCCAAATACACAGAACCGGAGGACTGATAGGCGTGGCCTCACGCGCAGCGGGGGAGTACCCGGAAGTACCGGAACGTCTGGCGACACCCGGTGTTGACGCCCACACCCACCTGGACATCTGCACCGGCGTGCGCCTGCCGCTGAAAGCAGGCGAAGTCATCGCAGAAGACGTCCAACCCGGCGAAGACGAAGAGTTTCCGCCGATGTCGTTCTTCTACGAATCCGCCATGGCCGCCGGCATCGAACGCGTAGTCCAAATCGGCTGCAACCTGCCGGCCGCCCGCTGGACGGCCGACACCGTGGCCTCCGAAGCTGCCGCTGGAAGGCCGTGGCTGCTGGGCGGGGTTGCACTGCATCCAAACGAAGCGCCGACGTTGGCCCGCGCGGGCCAACTGGACGAAGCCCTGGCGGAAATCGACGAACTCGCAGGCCGTGAGCGCGTGCGAGTTGTCGGGGAAACCGGACTCGACTACTTCCGCACCGACGCATCGGACAGTGCGGACATGAGGGCGCAGAAAGAATCGTTCCGCGCGCACATCGAAATCGCCAAGCGCCGCGGTCTGGCACTGCAGATCCACGACCGCGAGGCACACAGTGACGTTCTCGACACCCTTGCTGAAGTCGGGGCGCCAGAGGTCACCATCCTCCACTGCTTCTCCGGCGATGTTGCGATGGCCCAAGAGTGCGCTCGCCGCGGATACTTCATGTCCTTTGCTGGAAACATCACGTTCAAAAACGCCGACGGGCTGCGCGAAGCCGCAGCGGTCGTGCCAGATGAACTCCTGCTGACTGAAACCGATGCGCCGTTCCTCACCCCTCCCCCGCACCGCGGCAAGCCCGGCGGGCCGTATCTCGCGGCACTCAACGCGCGCAAGCTGGCCGAAGTGCGCGGAGTCACCGAAGAGCACATTGCGAACGTCACCACCGCCAATGCTCTGCGGGCAATCGGGGAGTGGTCCTGACTGACAGCGGTTAGCACTCGGCTTGACCGAGTGCCAGGGGCGGACTACAGTCTGAATTAGCACCTGAGTGGTGCGAGTGCTAATCGCTGAACAGTGAGCTGAGCACAGGGCTCAGCCGGAAACCTCAGCACACCGCACTCGTCAAGGACCGTTCCCGCCGGCACCCGCGACGACGGCAGGAAACAGACCAAAGCGGGCGGCGCCTCGTCAGAAGACAGCGCCCCAGCTGTCCCCTCCGCTCAAGTTGACCACAGCAACCTTCATACAACTGATCGAAGGAGTTTCCTCCATGTCGGTGAACATCAAGCCGCTTGAAGACCGGATCGTCGTCCGTCAGGTCGAAGCCGAGCAGACCACTGCCTCCGGCCTCGTCATCCCGGACACCGCCAAGGAAAAGCCGCAGGAAGGCGAAGTCGTCGCAGTCGGACCCGGACGCGTTGCCGAAAACGGCACCCGCGTGCCCGTCGACGTTGAAGTCGGCGACAAAGTCATCTACTCCAAGTACGGCGGCACCGAAGTCAAGTACGCAGGCGAAGAGTACCTGGTGCTCTCGGCTCGCGATGTCCTCGCAGTCATCGCCTGATCACTTCCGCACCAACAGCAGCTGCCGCTCCCTAGAGGCAGAGCCCGCCCCACGGGCAAGGCGCTCACCCAATAGGCAAAGGCTTACAGAAAGAGAAGTGAACCATGGCTAAGACCCTTCTGTTCGACGACGAAGCCCGCAAGGCACTCGAAAAGGGCGTCAACGTCCTGGCCGACACCGTCAAGGTGACGCTGGGACCCAAGGGCCGCAACGTCGTCCTCGACAAGGCGTGGGGCGCACCCACCATCACCAACGACGGTGTGACCATCGCCCGCGAAGTCGAACTCAACGACTCCTACGAAAACCTCGGTGCCCAGCTGGCCAAGGAAGTCGCCACCAAGACCAATGACGTCGCAGGTGACGGCACCACCACAGCAACCGTTCTGGCACAGGCGCTCGTGTCCGAAGGCCTGCGCAACGTGGCCGCCGGCGCAGCCCCCGGCCAGCTCAAAGCCGGTATCGAAGCCGCAGTCGAAGCCGTCGAGGCCCGCCTGCGCGAAAACGCCCGCGAAGTGTCCGGATCTGAGGAAATCGCACACGTCGCAGCACTGTCGGCACAGTCGGAGGAAATCGGCGAACTGATCGCCGAGGCCTTCGAAAAGGTCGGCAAGGACGGCGTCATCACCATCGACGAATCGCAGGCGTCCGCGGTCGAACTCGAATTCACCGAGGGCATGCAGTTCGACAAGGGCTACCTGTCGCCGTACTTCATCACCGATGCAGACCGCCAGGAAGCTGTTCTTGAGGACCCCTACATCCTCATCAACCAGGGCAAGATCTCGAACATCCAGGACCTCCTCCCGGTGCTCGAAAAGGTCCAGCAGGCATCCAAGCCGCTGTTGATCATTGCCGAAGACGTCGAAGGCGAAGCCCTGTCGACGCTGGTTGTCAACAAGATGCGCGGCATCCTCAACGTTGCCGCCGTCAAGGCTCCCGGCTTCGGCGACCGCCGCAAGGCAATCCTGGAAGACCTCGCAGTCCTCACCGGCGGCGAAGTCATCACGCCCGACATGGGCATGAAGCTCGAACAGGCCACCCTCGAACAGCTCGGCACCGCACGCACCGTCACCGTGACCAAGGACAACACCACGGTCGTCAACGGCGGCGGAGCAGACGAAGCTGTTGCCGGACGCGTCGCCCAGATCCGCGCAGAGGTCGAAAAGACCGATTCCGAATGGGACCGCGAAAAGCTGCAGGAGCGCCTGGCTAAGCTGGCCGGCGGCGTTGCCGTCATCAAGGTCGGAGCAGCCACCGAAGTTGAGCTCAAGGAGCGCAAGCACCGCGTCGAAGACGCAGTTGCGGCTACGCGCGCAGCCATCGAAGAGGGCATCGTCGCCGGCGGCGGCACCGCACTCGTGCACGCATCCGCTGCTGCCGAAGGCCTCGGCCTGGAAGGCGACGCAGCCACCGGCGCGGAGATTGTTCGCCGCGCTGTGCGCCAGCCGCTTCGCTGGATTGCCGAAAACGCCGGACAGGACGGCTTCGTCGTCGTGTCCAAGGTCGAAGAACTCGACCTCGGCGAGGGCTACAACGCAGCAACCGGCGAATACGGCGACCTCATCGGCAAGGGCATCATCGACCCGGTCAAGGTCACCCGTTCGGCACTGCGCAATGCAGCATCGATCGCAGCCCTGGTTCTCACCACCGAATCGCTCGTGGTCGAGAAGCAGGAAGAAGACGAAGACGACTGAGCGTCTAGCTGACGATTGGCTTATTGCCTGAGTTTGAGGCTCAGGCTCAGCGCCTGAGCCGTCTGGATTTGGGTGTGCCCACCCTTTAGCAACAGAAACTCCCGTTAGCAGTCCGGCTAACGGGAGTTTCTGTTGCTAAAGGGAGTCCTTGTGCGCAGGGCGCGGGTGACTCAGAAGGACGAGGTGGATCTCAGCTGCCAGAGGAACTTACCCCTTGCCGAAACCCTGAGTTCACGTTCCTGACACTCGTAGTCGGAATACTGAGCGAATTGGCTTTCAGCCGTACGAAAATCGAGCATGCTCCGGCCAGCATGCTGTGCACGTTGAGTCGAGATGAAAGTTCGCTGTAGTGAGTACGCCGGTGCGAGTATCTTCGATGTTGGGTGTTCCCGAACGCAGATTTCGTCCAGAGCTTCACGGTGTTCGCGGGCTTGCGCTGCTGGGTGTTGTGCTCTTCCACCTTTTCGGCCAAGGGCGAGTCTCCGGTGGCATTGACATATTTCTTGCGGTTACCGGTTTTCTCTTTGTCAGCATGCTGGTGCGGGAGTTCACCGCCGATGGCCAGGTCAACCTGACGCAATACTTCGGCAGACTGTACAGGCGAATCTTCATACCCGCAGCCCTCGTCATCGGCATTACGGCAGCCTTCGCATACTTCATCCTGCCCAAAACCGCTCACCGTCAGGCATTTGCTGAGGCGCGCGCCTCGCTTCTGTACTTTGAGAACTTCGAGCTCATCCGCTCGCAGTTGGCCTACGGGGCAGCGGGGCCGCAGACGTCGCTGTACCAACATTTTTGGTCACTGTCAGTACAGGGACAGTTCTATGCTGTGTTGCCTGTCTTCTTCGTCGCAGTGGCGATTTCCGCCGGCACAGTCCGGGGGATGCACTTTGTCCGGGCGATCGCCCTGGCCCTCAGCGGTGTTCTGATCATCTCACTGCTGTGGGCGGCCATCCAGGGTTTCTATGCTCAGGACAAGGCCTATCTGTCGACCTGGACCAGGCTTTGGGAGTTCGCGTTCGGCGGTCTTGCTGCTCTTGTCCTTGACCGGATCCGTGTGCGCAGCAGCTGGCGGCTGCCAGCCGGGTGGATTGGCCTTGCAATGATCGCCACAACTGGATTTGTGTTCGACGGAGGCCAGGTGTTTCCCGGCCCCTTGGCTCTGTGGCCGCTGTTCGGCTGGCTGCTCGTGATGGTTTCTGGGGACCTCAGCGGTACGCCCGCAGATCGGTTCTCGGCTTCGAGGTTCCTGAAGTCGCCCACGGTGCGCTGGTTTGCTGACCGGTCCTATGGCATCTACCTGTGGCACTGGCCGGTTCTCATCTTCTACCTGAACATCAGAGACCGATCCGCCGTCGGCATTAAGGGCGCGGCCCTTGTCTTCTTCATCACCTTGGTTCTCGCGGCAGCAACCTATCGGTCTGTCGAGCTGCGCCTGGCGCCGCGGTCGACTTCGTGCATAGGCACGATCTTCAAACGCAACAAGACCATGATCCCGGCAGGATCAGCGGCAATGCTTGTCGGGGCGCTTGTCATCACCCCTTTGGCCAATTCCAACGGTGAAGTCCGGACCGCATACGAAGACCTGAACCAGGACGTATACCCCGGGGCACACATCGCCTTTTGGGAGGACGACCGCGATCTTCCGGAGGCAGACATGGTTCCGATGCCAGAAGAGGCACGAGACTTCAAGTCCCCGTATTTCTATCAGGGTTGTGAGCAGAGCTCGGGCGATGACCCGGGCACGGATGTTGTATTGGTCTGTGAGGACGAAGGTGCGCCGTCGCAGCCCACGGCGACGATTGTTCTGACCGGCGGGTCATTCGGCGGCCACTGGGAGACGACGTTCAAAAGCCTGGCACGCAAATACGGCTGGGAAGTCATCGTGCTGGATAAGGGCGGCTGCCCGCTCGGCGGAGAACTGTCTCCAGACTCAATGTGCGGACGATACAACGAAAATCTTGTGGAATGGCTCGCCTCCAACGACGTCGACTTGGTGGTTGCGTCGGGATCCCGCACGGATGAAGCGCGGGATGAAGAGTACATTCTTGATCGCGCCCCGTACTGGTGGAAGCAGATCACCGAGACAGGCACGCAGCTGATGCTCATGCGCGCTGCACCCAAGGACAGCAACCTCGACATCCCTCGATGCTTGTCCGACGGCGGAACGTCGCAGGAATGCGGCATACCGAAGAAGTGGCTGAAAGAAGATCCGCAGACGGATCTTCCCGACGGCGCCTATTCGCTGGACATGAAGGAATACGTTTGTCCCGCCGTCAACGATCCACAAGCCGACAACTGCGATGCGATTGTGGGCAACATCCTGACCAGCTACGACCACGGCCACTTCACGGCGCCGTTTGCGCGTTCCCTGGCGGACGGACTGGAAAAGGAAATGCGGCAGGACTTCGGCTGGCTGATGCGGCAGAGCAGCGCCACCTGACAGCAGCGGCCGGGTGCAGGCAGTCTGCCGCTTGCACCCGGCCCTGACCGTGAAACACCTGAGCGTGAGCTAATCGGTCTGCGCCTCAGTCCACGTGAATTCGCCCTTCGCCGTCGAGGTGGGCTGTCACTCCGGTGCGCAGCCATTCGCCGTCAAGCGAATCGGCGGTTGCAAGCGGATTGCGCCAGAAGCTCTTCAGCAGGCCGGGACCGCGCAGCTGCAGCTCACCGTGCGAAGCCGAGACCTCTCCAGAGGCCGAACGCTCGTCGTCCCCCGCCGCCGCTGTATCCCCACCGGAAGCAGCAGCCGAGTCCCGGGCTTCCACCTCGTCAGGGGAGGCTCCGCCCATGGCGGTGCCGGAGCCTTCAACAATTCGAACGTCAATGCCGGTTCCCTGTTCGGCGGTGCCCACAGCTCCGGGAGCCTTCACAATGTCCTGAGCCGTGATCAGCAGACCGACACCCGCGGCAGCACCGGGGGAGTACAGGCCATAGAAGTGCTTAGCCCGATAGGCGCGCGCAATTTCAGCACCCACTCGCGGTGACGACACGGTGCCGAGCACAAAAATCCGCTCAATGTCACCCGGCGCAAAACCAGCAGAGGTCGCCCCCGGCAGAGTTGCAAGAAGCGCCGCTTCCGTGCCGGTGACCACCGTCGAACCGGCCTTCTGCACAAGTGATGCTGCCGAGGCCGGCTTGGGATCAGCCGACAACACCACCGCGGCACCCAACGACAGCGGGGTCAGAATCGAAGTGTGCAAGGCTGTGGGATTCCACAGGGGAGAGGCGGTCTGCACCACGTCATAGCCGTCGATTCCCATGGCCCGTGCAACAGCTGGCTGTGCTTCGGCCAGGCCGGCGTGGGTGAATACCGCGCCGCGCGGAATACCGTCAACAAGGTCGATGTACTGAATGAGCGCGGTCGCGGCGTCTTCGTATTCAGCTTCCGTGTACGGGTCGACAGCGTCAATGGTCGTTTCGAAAACAGTGCCGCCGGAACGACCGTTTCCACCGCGGCCCTCTGCACGCTGACTACGGCCGGCCTCGGACACAATCCACTCAATGCCCAGGTCAACGCGCTTGGCGGCTTTCCACAGTTCGGCCGACACGAGAGCAACCTCAATGCCCGCGTGGCTGATGACTGCTTCGAGGTCATCCGAATCCATCTTCGGATTCAGGGGAACGGGAATCGCCCCGAGGTACCACGCGCCGAACAGCGTATATACGGCTGAAGCGCTGTTGAGGGTCATTACGCCGATCCGATCACCGGGAAACACCTGGTGAGCGGCGAGCACTGCGGCCGCCCGCCGCGCCCTATCGTCCAGCTGCGCGTAGGTCACGCGCTCTGTCGGAGTGACCAGTGCGATACGGTCCCCATGGTCGGAAACAACGTTCTGCAGCATGGTGGTGAGCTTCACAGCTTCTCCTGTCGATAAAATTCCGGCCCGGTCGACTTTATCGCGAATACGCTGAACTCGGCGGGTTTTCTTATTTCAAATAGATTGCAAAATCGCGCTGTCACCAGGCCGAACCTTGTCCATTCCACACCCGCTCCGAGACTGCATGGAGGTTGTGATGCAAAGCCCCCTTCCTCCTCGTGAGGGGATCAGCGCAAACCGCCTGCGTGCTCCCGGCGGGAACCAGACATCCGCAAAAGCCCACCTGCCGGTGCCGAAGACCGTCCACGCGTGGCTGGCTCAGGAGTTCCCAGACCACTCTCCACAGGAGCGCACCTGGCTGACGGAGCACCCCGACGGCGGCTGTCTGACAGACGAAACCGGCCGTCCAGCCGCCCCGGAAGATCCCGTCATTCCCGGCGGCTTCTACTTCTTCCACCGGCCGGTCCCGCAAGAAGACCCCGTCCCCTTTGACCTCACCGTCCTCTATGAAGATCGCGACATTGTGGTCGTCGACAAACCGCATTTCCTCGCTTCGACCCCCAACGGCCGTTTTGTGCGCCAGTCGGCGGTGACCCGTCTCCGCCTTGAGCTGAACGAACCCGACTTGGTTGCCGTCCACCGGCTGGACCGCGTGACCGCAGGCCTGCTGCTGTTCTCACGGCGCCGCGAAACCCGAGGCGCCTACCAGGTTCTCTTCCAAAACCGCCGCGTGCACAAGACCTACCGCGCGCTCGCCTGGCTGCCGCCCGACTTCGACCCTGAGACCCTGCCTGCCGTCCGCCGCACCCGCCTGCACAAAACCAAGGGCGAGCGCCAAGTGGTTGAACTGCCCGGGATCCCCAACACCGAAACCCGCCTGCGGTTTGAGGGCATCCGCGGCTGGGCTGCCCGCAGGCTTCCGCCGGAATCGGCACCCCTCGTAGGGCCGAAAGCCTCGATGCCGGCTCACGAGGCGGAGCTCACCTCGATCGGAGAGTTCGCCTTGGAGCCGGTCACCGGGAAGACCCACCAGCTGCGCGTACACCTCAATGGGCTGGGCGTGCCGATGGTGGGTGATCCCGTCTACCCGGCTGATTGGGCACCGGACCCGTACGATTTCTCCGACCCGCTGCAGCTGGTGGCAGACGGGCTGCGCTTTGCCGATCCGCTCAGCGGGAAGGAACGGGAGTTCCAGTCGAACTTCCCGCTCACGCTGCCGGAGGGGCCGGCTCGGTGAATGTGCTCAGGCGACCATTGAGGACACCATGCCTGTCAGGTAGGGGACCAGCCAGATGGCCCACACGGTGACAGAGAATCTGTGGAAGACGGCCTTGGCCCGCTGGGTGCCCTTGATCATCACGATGAGAGCCCAGAAGAAGTGCACTGCCATGAGGATGAGCGCGATCAGGCCGGTGATCGCCATGGTGATCGACAGAATCTGGGCGGGGGAACCATCGGGTGCGTTCGACATTGTCGATGCGCCGGCGGCGGCAATGCGGCGCATCACCTCGGTCCCTGACGCGTCGAAGAGCAGGCCTGCTCCGAACAGGGCCACGTGCGGCCAGGTGAGGGTCTTCTTCAGACGCTCGGCCCATACGCCGATCGTGTAGAAGACCAGTGCCAGTGAAATGAGGACAATCGCAAGAATCAGCATGCCTTCAGCTTGGCGTGCTCAATTCTTCGGCACATCGCGCGGAAAGCTGAATTCGGGGTCATACTTTCGGCTGATTCTGCGCTTCACCCGCATCGGGAAGACCAGCGCGAACCCCTTAGGATAGGTTCATAAAAACACCGCGGATGTCATGCGAATGGCACGCGGTTATGGTCTCAACCGGAGGAAGGGTTCTCTTGCCAGAGGTTCACCAGCATTTCAAAGACGCAGAAGATCCGTTTTCGCTCACCGGTCTGACCTATGACGACGTCCTGCTGCTGCCGGGAGACACAGATGTCATCCCGTCGGAGGCCACAACGAAAACTCGCCTGACGCGCGAACTCGACATTGCGGTTCCGCTGGTCTCAGCCGCTATGGACACCGTGACGGAATCCCGCATGGCAATCGCCATGGCCCGCTTCGGCGGTGTGGGAATCATTCACCGCAACCTGTCGAAAGAAGATCAGGCCGCTCAGGTCGACTATGTGAAGCGCTCGGAATCGGGAATGATCACCGATCCGGTGACGATCACTGCCGAAAAGTCACTCGAAGAGCTTGACCACATGTGCGGTCAGTACCGCATTTCCGGCCTTCCGGTGGTTGATGATGACAACACTCTCGTGGGCATCATCACCAACCGCGACCTCCGCTTTGTGCCGCGCACTGACTTCGCCACCACCACGGTCGGCGAAATCATGACGAAGATGCCGCTTATCACCGCTCCCCACAATGTGTCCGCCGAAAAGGCCTACGAACTGCTGGCGGAGCACAAGATCGAAAAGCTTCCGCTGGTTGACGAGAACAACAAGATTCAGGGCCTTATAACGGTCAAGGACTTCGTCAAGCGCGATGAATACCCCAACGCCTCAAAGGACGGCGAAGGACGCCTGCTCGTGGGTGCTGCGGTCGGCTTCTACGGCGATGCTTTTGAGCGGGCGGGTCTGTTGGCCGAAGCGGGTGTGGACGTCCTGGTGGTCGACACCGCCAATGGCCACGCCCGCGGTGTGACCGACATGATCACGTCGCTCAAAAAGGATCCGGCGTTTAAGGACGTGCAGGTCATCGGCGGTAATGTGGCTACCCGTGCGGGAGCTCAGGCGCTCATCGACGCCGGGGCTGACGCCATCAAGGTGGGTGTGGGCCCGGGCTCCATCTGCACCACGCGCATCATCGCCGGTGTGGGTGTCCCGCAGGTCACCGCAATCAACCTGGCCTATCAGGCTGCCCGCGAAGCCGGTGTGCCGGTCATCGGCGATGGTGGTCTGCAGTATTCGGGCGACATCGGCAAGGCTCTTGTCGCCGGTGCCGATTCGGTCATGCTCGGTTCGCTGCTGGCAGGCTGTGAGGAAAGCCCCGGCGAGCTCATCCTGGTCAACGGCAAGCAGTACAAGGCATACCGCGGTATGGGCTCACTTGGGGCTATGGCTCCGCGCAAGGGACGCTCCTATTCCAAAGACCGCTACTTCCAGGCCGATGTCGTCACCGACACCGACCTTGTGCCCGAAGGCATTGAGGGCCGTGTTTCCTACCGCGGTCCGCTGCGTCAGGTGGCCTATCAGCTCACCGGCGGCCTGCGTCAGACCATGTTCTACGTGGGTGCCCGCTCGATTCCGGAACTGAAGGCCAAGGGGCAGTTCGTGCGCCTGACCACTGCGGGTCTGAAGGAAAGCCATCCTCACGACATTCAGATCACCCAGGAAGCCCCCAACTACCACTGATCCGCCGCAGCCGATCCGGCGTCTGTGATCGTCTTCTGTGCGCCCGTGCCTCTGGCCGGGCGCACAGCTGTCTGCTCACGAGGCGGAGGTCGCGGCTGTCGGGCCTACTGCGCTGGTGTGCGGTGCAGGACGGGGCCTGCGTCGTGGGCTTGCACCGTCGGTCCATGTCAGGGGTGGATGCTAGGGTGAGCAAAGTGACACGGGGTGCCGCGAAGCAGCGGCTGAGATTAACCCGTTGAACCTGTGTGGTTAGGACCAGCGAAGGGATGTCATGGAACTCAAAGACTATGCGGGCGCACTGCTTGAAACTCTGCGGCAGCGCACGCCGCTCGTGCAGTGCATTGTGAACACGGTCGTTCAGCAGTTCGCCGCAAATGTGCTCTTGGCGTCAGGTGCCAGCCCCGCCATGATCGACCACGAAGCCGACGCTGCAGACTTCGCCGAAATCGCCGACGGTCTGCTCATCAACTTCGGCACACCAACATCCCACCAGTACTTGTCAGCTGACGGTGCCATCGACACTTTCGCTCAGTCCGGCAAACCGTGGGTGCTCGACCCCGTGGGCTTTGGGATTTCCGGGCACCGCACCTCCAGGATTATGCTCGCTCTGAACAGCGGCCCGGCCATTGTGCGCGGCAATGCCTCCGAAATCATCGGCCTGGCCCAGCAGTCCGGCAGCGCCCGCGGAACCGACTCAACGCACTCCGTCGACGACGCCCTGGCAGCAGCGGCAAGCCTCGCCCAAACCGGCATTGTCGCCGCCGTTTCTGGGGAGTCTGACGCCATTGTGTTCGCCGACGATTCCGCAACCCACACCGTGACGATCACAGGCGGCAGTCCCTATATGCCCAGCGTCATCGGCACCGGGTGCTCGCTCGGAGCACTCGCTGCCGCCTACGCCGCGACAGCTGCCCACACCCGGCAGACACAGGACCTCAGCCCCCGGGTGAGAACAGGCATGGCCGCGGCAGCAGCGCACCTGCACTTCACCTCGGCCGCCCAGGCAGCGCACACACAAGCCAGCGGACCCGGAACATTCGCCGCGCACTTCCTCGATTGCATGCACGCCGTGGGGCCAGATGACCTAGCCCGAATTGAGACCGCGTGGACAACGGGAGGAACCGCATGAGCGCACCACTGGACCGCCTGTCCGACTACCGCACCGACCTCTACCTGGTCACTGACACCGCCATGGCCGAAAGCGCCGGGCGCACGGTGGCCGAGACCGTCGCCCAGGCAGTTGCCGGGGGAGTGGGCATCGTGCAGGTGCGCGATAAGCACATTGACGATGCAGGCTTCGAAAAGCTCACCCTGAGCGTGCTCGATGCCGTTGAGCGCGCACGCGCTGAGCACAGCATCAAAACTGACGTCCCCGTCTTCGTCAATGACCGCGTCGATGTCGCAGCCCGCCTTCTGGAGCGCGGCAGAAAAGTCCACGTGCACGTGGGTCAAGGCGACATGTCGGCAGACGATGTGCGCCAGCGCATCGGTGCGGAACCGCTGCTGGGTGTTTCAGCCCAGGAGCCCGAACACTTTGCGCGCGCTCGAAGCCAGAACGTCGATCTGGTCGGCATCGGGCCGGTGTACGCCACCCAGACCAAAGAGACCGGACGCAGTGCCATCGGCCCGGAAGGTTTCCGCGACCGCGCCGGAAAAGCGGGCCTGCCCGCATTTGCCATCGGCGGGATCAAAGACCACAACGCCGCAGCGCTGCGCGGTACGGGTGCCGCGGGAATCTGCGTTGTGTCAGCCATCATGACCGCACCAAACCCGGCCGGAGCAGCCCGGGACATTCTGGCGGCCTACACAGGAGAAAGCTCATGACCGCAGCAGGCCATCGTCCTCCCGTCGCCGTCACCATCGCCGGCACCGACCCCTCCGGCGGTGCGGGAATCCAGGCGGACCTCAAAACCTTCACGGCTCGCGGCGCATACGGAGCCAGCATCATCACGGCCCTCGTCGCACAGAACACCCACGGAGTCAGCCGCATCTACGAGATCGACCACGACTTCGTGATCGACCAGTTCGATTCGGTCGTTGATGACATCCACGTTGACGCGAGCAAATCCGGGATGCTCGGCACACCGGAACTCGTGCAGACCACGGCAGACTATGCTGCGGCTGGCCGTCTGGGCTTTTTGGTGGTCGACCCCGTCATGGTCGCAACCTCCGGCCACCGACTGCTGGCAGAGAGCGCAATCGAAGCGGTGCGCACCGCTTTGCTGCCACACGCCGGTCTCATCACTCCCAACCTGCCTGAAGCAGCACTCCTGCTGGGCGATGACGAACCCGAAGCCGGCACTCCCGCACAGATGCGCGAACAGGCTGCCCGCCTGCTGAAAATGGGGCCGAAAGCCGTGCTTCTCAAAGGCGGGCACGGTGCCGATGACATCGTCACCGACATCCTCGCGGTTGCCGAAGGCGACGACATCGCGTGGCGCGAATTCAGCCACCCGCGCGTCTTTTCGGCCAATACCCACGGCACCGGCTGCACGCTGTCGGCGGCCATAGCCGCAGAGGTCGCCCACCGCCGGCACGCTCTGGCTACCGCGGGAGAAGACCCTGCGGGCGCTTCGAGCGGGGAGGCGCTGGGGGATGCCGTCGGTGCGGCACTTGACTACCTGGCCCGCGCCATCGGCAGCGCAGCCGACTGGCAGCTGTCGCTGAACCCCGACGGTGCCCACGGGCCGGTCGACCACATTGTCGACATCACCCGCTGAGCGCAGAGCACTGAACGCTGCAGCAGTGCCCACACAGTGCTGAGTACATCAGCGCACCCCTGCAATAAACCGAAGCGGAACAACGACCGCAAAACGACTGTCAGGAGACACAATGAGCGAATTCATCGCAGGCCCCCACAGCCGTGAACTCTGGGAACACGTGGCCCCCATCATCAACGACATCGAAGCCCTGCCCTTCATCGAACAGCTCTCGGACGGCAGCCTCGACCCGAAGGTCTTCGTCCACTACCTGCTGCAGGACGAGGTCTACCTGGACGGCTACGGCCGGGCAATGGCCCAGCTGTCGAGCAAGTCCTCCCGCAACGACGACATGGAGTTCTGGGCAGGAGCGACATCAGAAGCCGTTGTTGCCGAAAACGAACTCCACGAAGCCGTCTTCGCAGACGAGGGCTTCGCCCCGCTGGTCAGGGAAATCCAGCAGGAAACCGCGCAGGCTCGCGGTCTGCGCCACGGTGAGCGCGGCTCGGACGAAGGCCGTGACGCCGAAACCGTCATCGTCAGTCCCACTTCCCTGGGCTACGTGTCGTTCCTCATGGCCACAGCCGCACTGCGCCCCTACCAGGTGGGTGTAGCCGGTGTGCTGCCGTGCTTCTGGGTGTACGCCCACATCGGCAAGGTGCTCATGAAGAAAGCCGGATCCAGCCTCGACGGGCACCCCTTCGCTTCGTGGATCACCATGTACGACAGCCCCGAATTCGACGAAGCCACCCGCGGAGCCGTTGCGATCCTCGAACGCGAAATGGAACAGGCCACCCCGGTAATGCGCGCTGAAATGAAGGCCGTGTTCGAACAGGCCAGCCTGTACGAACTGCACTTCTGGGCCAGCGCCCACGTCTACGAGGACTGGACGACGCCGAAGCCCTGATTGACGAGGTGCCGCCCACCCGCACCGCGTCAGTGCGCTGGGATAAGCTGGGATACGTGAGCACAGAGTTGGAAATCGGCCGCGGAAAGCGCGGACGCAGGGCCTATTCACTAGACGACGTAGCGGTTATCCCTTCGCGGCGCACCCGCGATCCCCGGGATGTTTCACTCCACTGGCAGATCGACGCCTTCCAGTTCGACCTGCCCTACCTTGCCGCACCCATGGACTCTGTCGTCAGCCCGGCAACAGCCATTGCTCTGGGCCGACTCGGCATGCTCGGTGTGCTCGACCTCGAAGGTCTGTGGACTCGCTACGAAGACCCCCAGCCGCTGCTTGACGAAATCGCAGGTCTCGACGACCAGCGCGCCACCGAGCGCATGCAGGAGATCTACCGCGAACCCATCAAGGCCGAACTCATCACGGCCCGCCTGGCGCAGATCCGCGAAGCCGGTGTGACCGTTGCCGGTGCGCTCACACCGCAGCGGACCCAGGAGTTTTACCAGACCGTCGTCGACGCCGGGGTTGACCTTTTCGTCATCCGCGGCACCACGGTCTCCGCCGAACACGTGTCCAACACAACCGACCCGCTCAACCTCAAACAGTTCATCTACGAACTCGACGTCCCCGTGATCGTCGGCGGTGTCAGCGCCTACACACCTGCCCTGCACCTCATGCGCACGGGTGCCGCCGGGGTGCTGGTGGGCTTCGGAGGCGGTGCAGCATCC
>NZ_KV823250.1:72052-176715 GCF_001815905.1 Brevibacterium sp. HMSC07C04
CCACCCGCCACACTCTCGGCATTCAGGTGCCCATGGCCACGGCAATCGCCGACGTCCAGGCTGCCCGCCGCGACTACATGGACGAATCCGGCGGTCGCTACGTGCACGTGATCGCCGACGGCGGACTGGGCTCCACCGGTTCGATCGTCAAGGCCTTCGCCATGGGCGCTGACGCCGTCATGCTCGGCTCAGCACTGTCCCGGGCCGAAGAAGCCCCCGGTCAGGGCTTCCACTGGGGTGCAGAAGCCCACCACCCGGAACTCCCGCGCGGCCGCCGCGTGCACATGGGCACCGTGGCACCGCTGGAGCAGCTCATCCACGGGCCGGGCCACTCCGCAGTGGGCGAAGTCAACCTCGCCGGTGCCCTCCGCCGCGCCCTTGCCACGACGGGCTACACGGACCTCAAATCCTTCCAGCGCGTCAACGTGGTCGTCGACGCCGAAAGCTGAGGGGCGCCGTGCTTCGTCTTGCCTTGAAACCCAGATGGCTGGGATTCCTGGCGCTCGTTCTGCTGCTGGTCACCGCTTTCGTCACGCTTTCTGCATGGCAGATTGACCGCGCCCAGTCCAAAAGCCAGCAGGCCGACAACCCCGAACTGGCGGTGGCGAAGCCCTTCAACGACATCATGCAAGCCCAGGGGCCCATGCCGGGCTACCTGGCCGACCAGCGGGTCACCATCAGCGGGCACTTCCTGCCAGACCAGCAGATCATCATCGACGACCGCTACCTGAACCGCGTCAAGGGCTACTGGGTCGTCACCATGTTCGCCCCTGACGACCCGCAGTTCTCCCAGGACGCAGACACCGACGAACTCGAATCCAAACCCGTCGCCATCCCGGTGGTGCGCGGATGGACAGAAGACCTCGAAACGGCCAAGGCAAGCACCGCCTCGGACGCGGAAGTCACACTTGACGCCCGCATCGCCCCCATTGAAGGCCCCCTGGACACAAAGGGCCTGCCCGAAGGCGTAGTCCGGTCCATTTCAACCTCACAGCTTGTCAACCTGTTCGACGTCTACACCTACTCCGCGTTCCTCTTCCCGCAGGAGAACCCGGAAGTCGGCATCGGCGGCGACCAGCTGTCCCATGTTCCCTACCAGGAACCGCAGGATGCGGGCTTTGACCTCCAATCGGCGTTCTACGCGGTCGAATGGATCGTGTTCGCAGTCTTCGCCGTGTACATCTGGTTCCGATTGCTGCGCGACGAATACAATTCTCTCCGCCGGGAAGAACAGGGCCCCGTTGAATACGTGGTGGTCAAAGACGCCGGCGAAAAGATGCCCCGCACTCGAACGAACGGAGACGACCAGTGAGCCAGGATCCCCAGAACGGCGGCGACCCTCTGGACCGCCGTCCCGAATTCAACGAGGAAGACCCCAACGCGGTGTTCACCCTCAACCGCTGGCAGTCCGCCCGCAACGCACTGCGGTTCTACCGGATCATGGCGATCATCACCGGCGTCATGCTGCTGATCCTGACGGTCGAAATGATCTTCAAGTACCTCATCTGGGGGCTCATGATGGGCGGCGACCCCTCCGAAGCGCTGACCTTCGGCAGCTTCAACGCCGCCGCGGCCGTCGCCATTGCACACGGCTGGTGCTACGTGGCCTACCTGATCGTGTGCTTCTGGCTGAACTCGCAGATGAAGTGGGGGCTGAAGAACCTCATCATCTTGGCCCTGGCCGGGGTTGTTCCGGTCATGTCGTTCATCGTCGAAGCGAAAATCCACCGCCGCGGTGAAAAAGAACTCGACGACGCTGTCGTCGTCGCACCGAAATCAGCCCTCTGACCACCGTCTGCACCAGCAGAATCAGCTCTGCGAAGGCTTAGGATAGAAGCATGACCCAGACCCCCGAAACCGGTACGGACGCTCGCCCCGTCCTCGTCGTCGACTTCGGTGCACAGACCGCGCAGCTGATCGCACGCCGTGTACGCGAAGCCGGGCTCTTCTCCGAAATCATTGCCCACACCGCAAGCGCTGACGAATTCGCGGCCAAGAATCCGGTCGCCATCGTGCTTTCGGGCGGGCCGTCATCCGTCAACGCAGAAGACGCCCTGTCCATTGACGCGGAGGTGTTCAACCTCGGCGTTCCCATGCTGGGCATATGCTACGGCTTCCAGACCATGGTGCAGGCACTCGGCGGTCGTGTGGCCCGCACCGGGGCCAGTGAGTACGGATCGACGGCACTCGAAGTGACAGAAGAAGGGGCTCTGCTGTCCGGCCTGCCCGCAGCGCAGACCGTCTGGATGTCCCACCGCGACTCCGCTGAAACCGCACCCGAGGGCTTCACGGTCCTAGCCAGCACAGCCGGGGCTCCCATCGCCGCAATAGAAGACAGCGAGCGTCGTTTTGCCGGGGTGCAGTGGCACCCGGAAGTCATGCACAGCGAATACGGCAAACAGACCATCGAGAACTTCTTGTTCAAGGTCGCTGGCCTCAGTGCGGACTGGTCGGCTGACTCGATCATCGACGAACAGGTTGCCCGCATCCGCGAACAGATCGGCACCAAGAAGGTCATCTGCGGTCTGTCCGGCGGCGTTGACTCCGCGGTCGCCGCAGCTCTCGTCCACCGCGCCGTGGGCGATCAGCTGACCTGCGTTTTCGTCGATCACGGCCTGCTGCGCAAAAACGAACGCGAACAGGTCGAACAGGACTACGTGGCAGCGACCGGCGTTCGACTGGTGACAGTCGACGCTTCGCAGAAGTTCCTGGGCGAACTCGACGGTGTTGAAGATCCCGAACGCAAGCGCAAGATCATCGGCCGCGAATTCATCCGCACCTTTGAACAGGCCGCGGCTGAACTCGTTGCAGAATCGCGCGAAGGCGACGGCGAAAACATCGAATTCCTGGTGCAGGGAACCCTGTATCCGGACGTTGTCGAATCCGGTGGGGGATCGGGCACCGCGAACATCAAGAGCCACCACAACGTCGGCGGTCTGCCGGAGGACCTCCAGTTCGAACTCGTCGAACCGCTGCGCGCGCTGTTCAAGGACGAAGTTCGGGCTGTTGGCCGCGAACTCGGTCTGCCGGAAGTGATCGTTGCCCGTCAGCCGTTCCCCGGCCCCGGCCTGGCCATCCGCATTGTCGGGGCGGTCAGCGAAGAGCGCCTGAGCATTCTGCGCGAAGCCGATGCGATTGCCCGCGAAGAACTCACCGCCGCCGGCCTTGACAACACCATCTGGCAGTGCCCCGTTGTGCTGCTGGCAGACGTCCGCTCCGTCGGCGTTGCCGGTGACGGCCGCACCTATGGCTACCCCGTTGTGCTGCGTCCCGTTTCGAGCGAAGATGCCATGACGGCAGACTGGACCCGCGTGCCCTATGACACGCTGTCGAAGATCTCCAACCGGATCACCAACGAAGTCGACGAGATCAACCGCGTCGTCCTCGACATCACCTCGAAGCCTCCGGGCACCATCGAATGGGAGTGAGCGGGGTGTAGCCCTTCCACTCAGAACATTGCGCCGACAAGCGAATGCTTGTCGGCGCAGTTGCGCTTAGGCGCGGGTGCGGCCTGACCTGGCCAGCTGCTGGCGCCTCTTGCCAGGAACAACACCCGTTAGCAACGAATCCACCCGTTAGCCCCAAGGGGACCCCCCCTCAGCAACAAATCTGCGCTTTAGCAACAACTGCTAACGGGAGTTTTTGTTGCTAAAGCGTGGGGCAGTGCTGGGAGGCGGCCTCAGCACTAGAACGAGGCAGAGGTTCGCACCTAGCTGAGGCGGGGCCTAGGCGGGGCGAGGTCTCTCAAGGCCAGCGGCGGCAGAATCACACGCCACCCCAATGTGGGCAACTCTGCTAACTCGGTAAGATTTCTTCACCTGAACAGTGTTCAGGTACGATTCACCTCATGACTTCCAACAACCCTTCCGCGCCGCAGAACGGCGCCCGCGGGCAGGGCGTTTCTGCCGGCCTGTCCGTTGCACTCATCGCCGTGTTCGCGGCTCTCATCTGGGTGTTCGCCCTCGTGCCTCCCATCCCGGTCGGTCCGGTCGGCGTGCCGATCACCCTGCAGACTCTCATGCTGGCCTTCACCGGCATGGTGTTGGGCCCCACGCGCGGCTTCATTGCGGTGCTGCTGTACTTGGCGCTGGGCTTTGTGGGTCTCCCCGTGTTCTCGGGAGGACGAGGCGGAATCGGCGTTCTCGCCGGCCCTTCAGCTGGCTTCATTCTGGGCTTCCCGTTCTACACGCTGCTGTCCGGTTGGACTGCACGCTTTGCCTACCGCCGCTTCTCCGGTGCCCGCCGAGTTGTCGTGATGATCCTCGGTTCGCTGGTGACCGCCTCGGTTCTTCTGCACCTGATGGGAATTGCCGGGATGTCCATCAACGGCGGCATCCCGTTCGGCGCTGCGACAGTTGCCGATATGGCCTATTGGCCCGGTGACGTCATCAAGACCACCGTTGCTGCTTTCCTAGCCGTGATGGTTCTGCGCGCCTTCCCGGTTCTGACACGACGCTGATGGCCCACATTGTCTTCGACGGCGCTCACGCCGCTGTTCTCGATTCGGCAGAAGGCGGGCCAGAGCGTCAGTGGCGCACCCTGGCAGGCCCTTTCACCTGCGAAATCAATGAGCAGCGGGTGGCCGTCATCGGCGCCAACGGTTCAGGTAAGTCCACGTTCCTGCGGATGATCAACGGCCTTACTCTGCCCACGTGGGGCAGGGTCGCCGTTGACGGCTTCGACACGGTCGATGACGGGCGCACCGTACGCCAAAACGTCGGCTTTGTCTTCACCGACCCGGCAGCGCAGCTGGTCATGCCGACCGTCATAGAAGACATCGAACTGTCACTGCGGCGCATAGAAGACAAGCGCCAGCGGCGCGAACGCTGCCTCGCGGTGCTCGACGAACTCGGCCTGACCGGACTTGCCGACCGATCGGTCTATGAGCTCTCCGGCGGCCAGCGCCAACTGGTGGCGCTGGCCTCGGTCCTCACGGTGGAACCGCAGGTTCTGCTGATGGACGAACCTACAACCCTGCTCGACCTGACTAACCGGACGCTCCTGCGGGATACCCTGGACGAACTCGCCGAAAAACGCGGCGTGCAGATCATCACCACCACTCACGATCTCGAATTCGCAGCCGATGCCGAACGTGCCCTGGTGATCGACGGCGGCCAGATCGCCTTCGACGGCCCTGCTGACCAGGCCATCGCCCACTACCGCAAAGCAGCTGTCTCAGCTGCCCGAGCCACACGCCGTCCCCCGCACAATCCCAGCACCCCGAGTGCCGATGACTGACAAGGCCGAGGAAAGCGGCGCCTCGTCAGCCAGCGTCGACCCCGCCGGCCAGACAGCGCCTCGCATGATTGCCCGATCGGCCATGCCGAAGCCGCGCACGGTTCAGCGTCGCCGCGGTGAATTCCTCGGGGTGCGCTGGCCGATTCCAGGCTGGCTGCACCGAACGCCCGCCTGGATCAAAGTCATCGTCCTGATGCTGACCAGCCTGCCGGTGATCATTGTGCGCGACGCATGGGTCAACGGTGCGGTGTTCGTGCTGATCGTGCTCATCGCACTCACTGCGGGCCTGCCGCTTGGCAAAGTGGTCCTGCCCCTGCTGCGCATGTGGCCGGTCATGCTGCTCTTGGTGCTCGGCAACCTCATATTCACAGACGCGGTCACCGCCGCCAGGGTGGCCACCGCCATGCTCGCAGGAGTCATCGGAGCATCCGTGCTCATCTTGACCACCAGCATCAGCGAACTGCTTCGCGTGTTCGCCGCTGCCGCCAGGCCGCTGGGCTGGGTGGGGGTAAGTCCCAGAATCGTGGGCCTGGCCGCGGCCCTCACCATTCGCAGTGTGTCGTATATCGCGGACCTCGTAGGGTTGGCCGCCGATTCCGCCCGCGCCCGCGGACTGGAAAGGTCACTGCGGGCGCGCTCAGTGCCGGTTGTGCTCGGTACGGTGCGCTACGCCATTGACACCGGTGCCGCGCTGGAAGCGCGCGGTCTCGTCGAAGAGCCGGGTAGTACCTCGGGGGAGTAGGCGACCGGGACCTCCGGGAGGGGTGCCGCTGCGGCAGCTGCGCTTTGGCACACCGCCGAGGCGCCGACTACCGGGAGTGCGCCAGGTTTTCGTGAGCGGCAATCGCCTGCGCGTAATAGCCGACCAGCTGCGAGCACACCCCGCGCCACGTGCGGGACTCGACTTCGGCCCGGGCGGCCTGCGCAAAGGCGCGGCGCTTGGCATCGTCACCCAGCAGGTCCAAAGCGCGGTCGCGCAGACCCGCAACATCGCCCGGGGCGTACAGCCAGCCGGTGCGCGAATGATCCACCAGGTCCAGCGGTCCGCCGCGAGCCGGCGCGATCACGGGGACACCGGAGGCCATGGCCTCCTGAATTGTCTGGCAGAACGTCTCAAATTCACCGGGTGCTATGCACAGGTCAAAGCCGGCAACAGCCCGGGCCAGAGCTTCGCCGCCGAGAAAGCCCGTGAAGTGCGCGTTCGGCAGAACCGTCCGCAGGCGGCCCATGAGCGGACCTTCGCCGATGATGACGATCTTGGCATCGGGGACATCGGCAAGCACCCGCAGATTCTCCACCTGTTTTTCGGCGGCCAGCCGACCCACGTAGCCGATGACCTTCTTCCCGCCGGCCACCGACTGCCGCCACTCATCGCACCTGCGGTCCGGGTGAAAACGCGCGGCGTCGACGCCTCGGGCCCATTTGGCGATCCGGTCAACACCGTGCGATTCCAGCTGTTCGATCGTCGGGGTCGACGGGGCGAGGGTCATGGTGGCGCGGTTGTGGATGTTTCGCACGTGGCCCCACAGCATGGACTCAACGCCGGTAAGACCGTAGCGGGCAGCGTAGGCGGGAACCTCAGTCTGGTAGACCGCGACTGACGGGATGTTGAGCTCCTGGCACGCCTGCACCGCACGCCATCCCAGAAGGAACGGCGAGGCTATGTGCACAACATCAGGCGCGAAATCGGCGAGAATCCGGCGGATGCGGGCGACTCCACCAGGCGCTACGCGCAGCCGCTTATACGCGGGGAAAGCCAGCGAGGGCACATAGACAATCGGCACGCCCATGTATTCACGCGGACCGCCCATTCGGGTGCCCGGGGCAATGACCAGAGCTTCATAGCCGCGTTCGGTGATGTGCTCAATCGCCTTGAGGAGACTTCCGACAACACCATTCATCTGGGGCAGAAAAGTTTCAGCAACAATCGCAACTCTCACGGTTTTAGGATCATCCACCCAGGTGGCCGTTTTGCCACGCACAGAACACTCCAAGGTGAACTTTCGGTCACCTGCCCGGTGAGTCCTTTCAGCCGCCAAGGCCGGTCGATACCATGAGTGCAGCCTGGAACGCGGGTGCGGATAAGGTGCTCACAGCAGCTGTCCCAACGGCCCCATCGGGTGCCGAGAACATGGATCGTGCAGGTGTTCGGAGAGAAGGCGAAGGAGGCGCGGTGGCAGAGATCGTCCTCGTGATCGTTGCGGTCGTCCTGTGTTTGGGTCTGGCCTACCTTCTGTACTCCCGGGGCTCGCGGCTGAGACTGGCGCTTGACCTCGTGGGGGAGGCCCAGCGGCAGCTGGACCAGGTGCGCACGGACCGGCACGCCCTCGTGCCCGAGTTCCTGCGCATGGCGACAGCTCATTCGGAACAGGACGAACACCATCAGCGGGCAGTGCAGGATGCTCTGCGGCGGGCCAGAACGGTCAAGGACGCATCCGAAATCGGGCAGGCGGAAGAGCGGCTGACCCACGCAATCGACGCACTGGCCATTGGGCTCATTGAAGTTGACCAGCACCGCCAAAGCTTAGGTTCGGCAATCGATCTGCACGCCCAAATGCGGATCATCGAAGGGCGGATCGTGTCCAGCATCCGCTATTACAACCTGGCAGTTGCCAAATACACTTCGCAGCGTCGCCAGCCGACTGCCTTCGCCCTTCGCACGGCGTTTCCGCTGCTTGTTCCCATGGAGTACCAGGATGTCGAAGCGGAGCCCGTCGTAGAGTTTCGTCCGTGAGGTTTCGACTCGATCTTGGTTATGACGGCACCAACTTCCGCGGGTGGGGAGTGCAGCCGAATCTGCGCACCGTCCAGGGAACCCTGGAAGAGGCGCTCGCTTTGGTCTGCCGTTCTCGCGTGCGCACGGTTGTTGCCGGGCGCACCGATGCGGGAGTGCACGCGCGCCGGCAGGCTGTGCACCTGGACCTCGGCGAAGCCCAGATTGCGGCACTCGTGGGGCAGCGTCGAGTCGATCGGGACGGTGTTCCGCGCACGCCTGAATCTGCCCTTGTCAGCCGTCTGCGCGGTGCGCTGAGTCGACTGGATGCCCACGATGTCGTCATTCACGGTGCCGCTGCGGTATCGGATGACTTCGATGCGCGCTTCTCGGCACAGTGGCGGGCCTACTCGTACCGGCTGGCTGATGACCTGTCGTTCTTCGATCCCCTTCTGGCCGCCGCTACGGTCCGCCACCGAGGTGCCCTCGACTCTGACGCCATGGCCCGTGCCGCTGCCGGACTGCTGGGCCTGCATGACTTTCTGCCGTTCTGCAAACCCCGCCCGGATTCGACAACCATCCGCACGCTGCAGCAGATCTCAGTCGGCCGCGACCGTGATGGGGTGATTGTCTTCAGGCTGCGCGCGGATGCCTTCTGCCACCACATGGTCCGCGCAATCGTCGGCGGCCTGATCCGAGTCGGCACGGGTGCGTGGTCAGCTGATTACCCTGCCCAATTGCTGGAACGGGCCAGCTCACAAGGTGGAAGCCCGGAACCGCTTTACATAGCCCCCGGGGAGGGGCTGGTGATGGAAGAAGTGGGCTATCCTCCGGAAGGTGAATGGGCCGCGCGGGCGCGGCAGACGCGGGCTCGGAGGGACTCGGCCGAGCTGGGAAACGGGTAGCGCACGACAACGGCCCTTCATGAATAGGCCATGTTGAGTTCATAAAGAAGTCCCCAAAAATGTCTCAGATTTGCAACACTATGGTCAGACCTTTTCCAGGAACGCGCGAATAGACGCTGACTCAGAAACAGAGGATTGAACATGTTCAAAGCACGCCGTGCGCTGTGCGGAGGCGCTGCCGCCGCCGCACTGGTCGCACCTCTCGGCGCAATGCCGGTTTACGCGGACGCCCCGGAGGGCGCCAAGCTCCAGGTGCTGGGAATCACCGACTTCCACGGACGAATCGCAGACCCCGACGGCCAGGCAATGGCCTCGACCATCGAAAACCAGCGCGGCAAAGCTGAGGGCAGCTCAGTTCTGCTGTCCGCCGGCGACAACATCGGCGCAAGCACCTACGTGTCGTCTTCTCAGAAAGACGAGCCCACGATTGACTACCTCAACGCACTGGGGCTCGACGCCTCGGCAATGGGCAACCACGAATACGACCGCGGTTTCAAAGACTTCAGCGAGCGCGTGCTGGCAGGGCCTCACAAGGCAGAGTTCCCGCACCTGGCCGCCAACGTCTACAAGAAGGGCACCAAAGACGTCCCAGAAGGCGTCAAGGACTACGAAATCATCGAAAAGGACGGCATTAAGATTGCCGTCATCGGTGTTGTGACGCAGGAAACCGCAAGCCTCGTCAGCCCGTCTGGAATCAAGAACCTTGACTTCGGCGACACCGCAGAAGCGGTCAAGAACACCTCGAAGAAGATCGCCGACCTGCCCGAGGATCAGGCACCGGACGTGACGCTTGTTCAGGCGCACGTCGGTATGAGCGGATCGGCTGAGGGAGACAGCTGCTCCACTGCGATCGGCAAGAGCAAGGAAGTCAAGAGCATCCTCGACTCCGCTGACGATTCAGTCGACGCGTTCTTCCTCGGCCACACGCACGTTCCGGTCAACTGCACCTACAAGAAGGGCGACAATACGGTCCCCGTGATGCAGGCAGGCCAGTACGGCAAGAACGTCGCCGCGATCAACCTGACCTCTAAGGGCGACGGCAGCTGGACCGTCGACAGTCAGGAAGTTGTCGACACCAAGGGGCAGACTGCCTCGACTGAGACCATCGGCAAGACCGGTGAGATCATCAAGGCAGCCACCGAAAAGTCGCAGGAAATCGGCAAGGAAGTAGCCGGTGAAATCGACGAAGACATCACGCGCGCCTTCGACAAGGACGGCACGGAAGACCGCGGTGCCGAATCGACGCTCGGCAACCTCGTTGCTGACGCACTCAACGAAGGCACCGGCCTGTCTCAGCTGGAGAAGTCGGACTTCGGCATCACGAACCCGGGTGGTCTGCGCACCGATCTGAAGGTCGATGACATCTTCAACGGCGAAAAGCCCGGCGAAGTCACGGTTGCAGAACTCAACCAGGTTCTTCCGTTTGCCAATGACCACGGAGTTGTTTCGCTCAAGGGCGCCGACGTCATCAAGCTGTTTGAACAGCAGTGGCAGCCTGATGGTGCCAGCCGTCCGTTCCTGCACCTGGGCGTGTCTAAGGAACTCGAAGTCGTCTACGACTCCAAGGCTGAACGCGGCAAGCACGTGGTATCCGTCAAGGTAAACGGCAAGGACATTGACCCGAAGAAGACCTACCGTGTGGCCACCCTGTCCTTCCTGGCGGCAGGCGGCGACAACTTCGAGGCCTTTGCCAACGGCAAGTTCGAACAGTCCGGTCTGACCGACTTCGAAGTGTGGGAAGCCTACTTCAATGCCCGTCAGGATGAAGGCAAGAAGGTGAAGGCCGACAAGGACGAACGTCAGGCTGACGCTGCGCTGGACGTGATGAAGAACGGCGACCTCGAAGTCTCCATCGACCATCCTGCGGGCAAAGACGGCGGCTTTGCAATCAAGGCCGGCAGCACCGCGGAGATCGGCGTTCAGTTCAACGCCAAGAAGGAAATCAAGGGCCCTCTGCAGATGACCTTCGACCTGCCGAAGGGTGTTTCGATCGACCTTGGCAAGCACGCCGTCAAGGGCAAGAAGAACGCTGCGAAGTTCGACTCGGTTCCCGAAGGCAAGTCCGAGGTGAAGTTCAAGGTCACCGCTTCAAAGGACGCAGGCAAGAAGGGCACACCGAAGGCCGGCGGCAAGGTTGACGGAGCTGAGGCTGCTAAGGCCGAAGGCGGCAAAGCCAAGGCAGACAAGGGGTCGAAGATGACGGCTTCCCTCACTGCTTCGCCCGATCACGACTGGTGGGACAACAACCCGCTGCCCATCGGCGGCAAGGTCGAAATTCCCGTGAGTGTGGTTTCTGCTGCCGACAAACCTGCCGATGCGCAAAAGCCGGAAGCTGACGACAAGACCGTCAAGCCGGGGGCTGGCGACAAAGGCGCTGAGCCGGAAGCCGGTGACAAGGACGCGCAGCCGGGAGCTGCCGACACCGACGGCGATAAGCCGGGTGACGGAGCGAACAACCCGCTGCCGCGCACGGGTACGGAACTCGGCCTGGCTGCTGCCGCGGCAGTCGCACTGCTGCTGACCGGTGCCGGTGCGCTTGTCGTCACCCGCCGCAAGAACGCAGACGTGAACTGAAGCTGCGGTTCTTAAGGTTCTGAGTCACTGAGGCGCAAGCCCTGAATGCTTCGGCGGGCAGTTCCCACAGGGGAGCTGCCCGCCGAAGCGTTTCCGCATACACCGGCTCCGTTTTGCAAAGCCGCGCGAATCCAGGCTAGTATGGACAGTCGCTGTACGTCAGATACACATGCCGCAGACCTCTAGTCGCGTTGCAGGACAAGCGGGAAATGTATACGCGTACCGTGCACCTCAAGCAAGTCAAGTACTGCTGAACAAGACTCACGACCTTGTCAGGCAGACGTGTGTGGCTTGGAAGCTAGAGACGAAAAGAAGGCAACTTTTGCGTACGTACACACCAAAGCCCGGCGATGTCGAGCGCCAGTGGCACGTCATCGACGCCACTGACGTCGTTCTCGGTCGCCTTGCTTCGCAGGCAGCTCGTCTGCTGCGCGGCAAGCACAAGGTGGAATTCGCACCTCACATCGACACGGGTGACTTTGTCATCATCATCAACGCGGACAAGATTGTGCTCACCGGCGACAAGCTGGAGAAGAAGCGCGCCTACCGCCACTCCAACTACCCGGGTGGTCTCAAGAGCCTCAGCTACGAAGAGCTCCTTGAGAAGTTCCCCGAGCGTGCAGTGGAGAAGGCTGTTGCAGGCATGATCCCCAAGAACCGCCTCGGCCGTGCCCAGATGCGCAAGCTGAAGGTGTACGCAGGTGCTGAGCACCCGCACGCCTCGCAGAACCCGCAGAAGTACGAAATCAGCCAGGTCGCGCAGTAAGCGCCCAAGGCTCAGTTAACCGAGGAGAATCGTGGCTGACAACCAGAACCTGAACGAGGACGTCGAAATGACGTCGTACTCGACCGAAACCCCGGCTTCGGCTGGTCTCGGCGAAACCGTGGCCGGTGGCCGCGGCGAATCGCTCACCGCTCCCGGCCAGGGCGTTGGCCGTCGCAAGCGCGCAATCGCTCGCGTCCGCCTGGTCCCCGGCACCGGTGAATGGAAGATCAACGGTCGTGACCTTGAAGCCTACTTCCCGAACAAGATGCACCAGCAGCTCGTTCGCGACCCCTTCCGCCTGCTTGACCTCGAAGGCCGTTTTGACGTCTTCGTGCGCATTTCCGGTGGTGGACCCTCCGGCCAGGCCGGTGCTGTCCGCCTGGGCATCGCCCGTTCGCTGAACGAAATCGACCGTGAAAACAACCGCCCTGAACTGAAGAAGGCCGGTTACCTCACGCGTGACGCTCGCGTTCCCGAACGCAAGAAGGCCGGTCTCAAGAAGGCTCGCAAGGCTCCGCAGTTCTCTAAGCGCTGATCTTCGCCCACCCGGGCAGATCGCACTTGGGGCGCACGACGCCTGCATCAAGACCCCCGCACTTTCGGTGCGGGGGTTTTGTGCTTTCCGGGTACGAGGCGCCGCGCGCCTTCCGCTGTGTTCTTCATGCACTGCGGGGTTCTGATCAGGTGTTCAGCTTCGCAAACGTAAAATGGTTCCGATCAAAAACAGGAGGTTCTATGAGCAGGCTTTTCGGCACGGACGGCGTTCGCGGTCTGGCCAACAGGGACATCACCGCTCGACTCGCTCTCCAGTTGGGTGTGGCAGGCAGTCGGGTTCTCGGCAGGCCCGAGAAGCGCTATGGGTCAGGCGGCAAACGCCCCTTTGCGATTGTCGGCAGGGACACCCGCATCAGCGGTGACTTCCTGGCTTCGGCTATTTCCGGCGGAATCGCCTCGACGGGTGTAGATGTGTGGAACGCCGGTGTTCTGCCCACCCCGGGTGTGGCCTATGCCGTGAAGGCAACCGGTGCTGATTTCGGTGTTGTGCTGTCCGCCAGCCACAATCCCATGCCGGACAACGGCATTAAGTTCTTCGGTCCCGGCGGCACCAAACTCGACGATGCCGCGGAAGATGAAATCCTCGAACTGCTCGACGCTGAATGGGATCGTCCCACCGGCGCGGATGTCGGCCGCATCAAACCGTATGCTGCGGCAGCAGATGAATTCACCGAACACCTGGTGTCCACCCTCGGCGACACTTCCACCCCGCTGCAGGGACTACGCGTGGTTGTCGACTGCGCCAATGGCGCCGCATCTGTCGTAGGCCCCGCAGCTCTGCGTCAGGCTGGTGCGGATGTGACGGTGATTGCGGCCAGCCCTGACGGCCTGAACATCAACGACGGTGTCGGCTCCACACACCTGGGGTCACTGCAGGAAGCTGTCGTCGAAAACGGCGCTGACCTTGGGGTGGCCTTTGACGGCGACGCCGACCGCTGTTTGGCAGTTGATGCGCGCGGGCGCGAAGTCAACGGAGACCAGATCATGGGCATCCTGGCGCTGGGCATGAAAGAAGCGGGCACTCTGAAGAACGACACGCTCGTCACAACCGTCATGTCGAACCTTGGACTCAAACTGGCAATGGAACGGGCGGGCATTGCGGACGTGCAGACGAAAGTCGGCGACCGCTACGTGCTGGAGGGCATGCTGGCCGGCGGCCACGTGCTCGGCGGTGAACAGTCCGGCCATGTGCTCCTGCTTGATCACGGAACAACCGGCGACGGAGTGCTGACAGCACTTCACCTGATCAACCGCCTGGCCTCCACCGGCCGTACGCTGGCTGATCTTGCCGCGGAAATCCCGCAGCTGCCGCAGGTTCTCATCAACGTCAGCGGAGTCGACAAGACACGCACCGACGACCCCGCCGTTCAGGCTGAGGTCGCCGCTGTCGAAGGCGAACTCGGCAAGACAGGCCGCGTTCTGTTGCGGGCCTCCGGCACCGAACCGGTCATCCGCGTCATGGTCGAAGCCGAAACAGAATCCGAAGCGCAGAAGCAGGCCGAACGCCTGGCCGAGTGCGTCAAGCAGAACCTTGCTCTGTGAGCGTCTGCGGCGGGCTGCCGCTGAGCTGATGAACGGGCGGTGACCAGGCGGTGCAGAAGAGCGCGCGCAGCGGGAAAGTCCTCTACGGACGCTTAGCCGCCGGGTTTGCCGCAACTGCCTCGACGGCGGTCGGCACCGTCGTCGTAATCGGTTTGAGCCTCGTGGCTAGGGCAACGTCGGGTATGTCCGGCCTGTGGTGGATGTTCGGTGTGCTGACATCATCATTTGCCGTACTCGGCGGCATCGCCGCGGTCGGTGCTTTCCTCACCGGTTTCGTGCGGGCGGGCTATGTGGCTGACCCGGCCGCGCCTGCCCGCTGGAGCGCAATGACAGCACTGTTCATAGCCTTCGCGACCCCGGTTGCTCTGTACATCGTCACCGGCCCGTGGCTGACCAACGGGCTGATCGTCGCAGTTTCGACGTTGCTGTGCTCAGCAGCTGGCGCGCTCATCTTCCTGCTGGTCTGGCCGCTTCTGCTGCGAGCAGGTGCGGTGAGCTCAATCGACGTCTGAGGTTCATCGCATAGAGGCCCGATCTCTGCCGCTACAGCGGGAGTCATTAGTCTGCCGAGGCGCCGCCGGCAGGATCTTCTGACTCTTCTTGGTCTGCAAACTGGGTGGTGTACAGCTGCGCGTAGCGACCGCCCTGAGCCAGAAGCTCGCTGTGGGTGCCGCGTTCAACAGCCTGCCCTCCTTCGATCACGATGATCTGATCGGCACTGCGCACAGTCGACAGGCGGTGGGCGATGACAAGCGCCGTCCTGCCGGTCATAGCTTCGTTCAGGGCCTGTTGGACAGCCGCCTCGTTTGTTGAATCGAGAGCGCTCGTAGCCTCATCGAGCACCACGACCGCCGGTTCGGCCAAAAGCAGACGGGCAATTGTCAGCCGCTGGCGTTCCCCGCCGGACAGCCGGTAGCCCCTTTCTCCGATCACGGTGTCAAGACCGTCGGGCAGGGCGTCGATGACGGTCCAGAGCCTGGCGCGCTCCAGCACAGAGCGCAGCTGAGCATCCGATGCGTCCGGTTTGGCAATCGTCAGATTGTCGCGGATCGATTCGTGGAACAGGTGTCCGTCCTGGGTGACCATGCCGACGGTCGACTTCAGCGTGTCAAAGCTCAGCTGGCGCACATCAACACCGGACAGCTCAACCGAGCCTTCCGTTACGTCGTACAGCCTGGGCAGCAGGGAGGCGATTGTGGACTTCCCCGCACCGGATGAGCCGA
This sequence comes from Brevibacterium sp. HMSC07C04, assembly GCF_001815905.1. GTDB lineage: Bacteria > Actinomycetota > Actinomycetes > Actinomycetales > Brevibacteriaceae > Brevibacterium. Next base: position 87,569 of record NZ_KV823250.1, read on the forward strand.
CCAGGGCGACCGTGTGCCCGGCCGGGACGGAGATATTCAGCCCGTGCAGCACCTCGGCTGATTCTCGACCGTCGAGAACCGCAACGTCTTCAAGAGAGGCGAGCGACACCTCGGCGGCGGTGGGGTAGCGGAACGAAACATCTCGGTACTCAACAGACACAGGGCCCGCCGGCAGGGGCTTCGGATTGACCGGTTCCTGAACGGTCGAGCGCAAGTCGAGAACCTCGAACACCCGCTGGAACGATACAATGGCCGATGTCACGTCCATGCGCGCATTCGCCAGCATCGTCAGCGGCGTGTACAGACGGGTCAGCAGAAGCGCGAGCGTAACAACCTTTCCGGCATCGAGTGAACCGGCCACCGCCTGCATACCGCCGACGCCGTAGACCAGCGCCAAAGCCAGTGCCGACACGAGAGTGAGCGCGGCAAGGAACGTCACCTGCAGCATGGCGGTGCGCACACCGATATCGCGCACTCGGCCAGCACGCTCAGCAAATTCCGCAGATTCCTTCTGCGGGCTGCCGAACAGCTTGACCAGAGTCGCCCCACCAGCGGAAAACCGCTCTGTCATGCGTGTGGACATAGCCGCGTTGAGATCAGCGGCAGCAAACTGCAGCGACGCCAAACGCCCCGCAATGAAGCGGGCGGGCACGAGGAAAATCGGCAGGAGCAGCACGGACAGCACCGTCACCTGCCACGAAATCGCGACCATCACACCGACCGTCAGAGCAAGCGACACAAGGTTCGTCACAACCCCGGACAGCGTGTTGGAAAACGCCCGCTGGGCACCCATGACATCGTTGTTCAGCCGCGATATGAGCGCACCCGTGCGGGTCCGGTTGAAAAACGCGACCGGCAGAGTCTGCACGTGGTCGAAAACGGCTGTGCGCAGATCGTAGATGAGCCCTTCGCCGATGCGGGCAGAAAGAAAGCGCGACAGTATTGTCAGGGCCGCATCGACCACTGCGAGCAAGCCCATGAGAACCGCCGTGCCGACAATCAGCTTCGCAGGCCCACCAGCGGTAATGGCATTGACCACCCGCCCGGCCAGCACCGGAGTGGCCACGGCAACACCGGCGGATACCGCCGAGAGCAGGATGAAAAGGACCAGTTTGCTCTTGTGCCCGGCTGCAAAACCGCCGATGCGCCGAAGAGCTTCCCGGTCAACCTCGGGGGCGGGACGGCCCTTAGTGCGCTGGCTGGCAGTTGTGCGATGCAGAATCCCCATGGGGGAGTAGTTCGTCACGGTGCTCCTTTCCTCACCCGTATCAGCCGAGCCGGCCTCACAGGGACGCACGGGAAGTCTAGCCCCGCCCAGAGGCAGTGCGTCCGGGCTGGGCTGTCTCTCAGCGGCAGTCCGGCTCCGCCTCGTCATGTGGAGGTTTATGACGAAACACGGGCAATGCGTTTCCGCACAGTGAGAAGGTGACGACAATAACTGAACAATTCGCATAGAAGGACTGCACATATGAAACTGCGCATCGCAGCTATCGTCGCTGCCGCAAGCCTGGTTCTCACCGGCTGCGGTGCAGGCGGAGGAGACCAGGAGGTCGGCCAGAAGAACGGCGATATCACCAAGCTGACCGTCGGCGTTTCGCCCGTCCCACACGGTGACATTCTGCGCTACGTCGACGAAAACCTGGCTGAAGAAGCCGGCCTTGACATCGAGATCAAGGAGTACACCGACTACGCGCTGCCCAACCGTGCGCTCGTCGACGGCGACCTCGACGCCAACTACTTCCAGCACAAGCCGTACCTGGACGAGGAAGTCGAAGGCCAGGGCTACAAGATCCACGGTTTCGAAGGCGTGCACATCGAACCGATCGCACTGTTCTCCAAGAAGGTGGAGTCGGTTGACGAACTTCCCGACGGCGGCACCATCGGCATCAACAACGACCCCGCCAACCAGGGCCGCGCACTCGAAATGCTTGCCAAGGAAGGCGTTATCAGCCTCGCTGACGGCAAGGACGCAACCACCGCCACAATCAAGGACATCAAGGACAACCCGAAGAAGCTCGAATTCAAGGAAGCCGACGCAGCACAGCTGTCGCGCACCTTGGAAGACACCGATGCTTCGATCATCAACGGCAACAACGCCCTGGAAGCCGGACTGTCGCCCACCAAGGACTCGGTGCTCGTCGAATCGGCTGAAGACAACCCCTACGCGAACTTCCTCGCAGTCCGCGAAGGCGACCAGGACAACGAAGCCATCAAGAAGCTCGACGAACTGCTGCACTCACCGGAAGTGAAGAAGTTCATCGAAGACAAGTGGACCGACGGCGCGGTGCTCCCCGCTTTCTGATCCACCCATCCGCAAGGGCTCAGGCCCTGTAAGACCCACCAGACGCCGGGTCCAGCACTGCAGGCTGACTACAGTTTGCGCAGCTGGATCCGGCGTACTGAATGGTCAGCCGACTTCGTCAGAATCAGATCGGCCCGACCGCGCGACGGCGCAACGTTCTCACGCAGATTGGGAGAGTTGATGGAGTCCCAAATCTCCCCGGCAAGGGTGAGCGCTTCGTCTTCTGTCAACTCTGAATAGCGGTGGAAGTACGAATCCGGCTGAGTGAAAGCACCTGACTTCAGCTCCATGAACCGGTCGATGTACCACTGGCGGATATCACCGGGTGCCGCATCGACGTAGACGGAGAAATCGAAGTAGTCGCTGACCGACATTCCCACTTTCCCATCGGCGCGCGGCCTGGGCGGCTGCAGGACGTTGAGCCCTTCGACAATCAGAACATCCGGTGAGCGCACCGTGATCTCAGCACCGGGAACAATGTCGTAGGTGTGGTGCGAATACACGGGGGCGCGAGCTTCGCCCGCACCGGACTTGACGGTGGCGAGGAAGCGCATGAGCGCCCGCCGGTCGTAGGATTCCGGAAAGCCCTTCCGGGATGTCAGACCCCGGCGTGCCAGTTCGGCATTGGGAAAGAGGAATCCGTCGGTGGTGACGAGCTCAACCTGCGGGGTATCCGGCCACCGGGCCATCATTTCGCGCAGAACTCGCGCGGTGGTGGACTTGCCGACAGCCACTGAACCGGCCACGCCGATGACAAACGGGATGTGCTGTGGGGCGGGGTCGTGGCCGCTGGCGCGCAGCGGAGCAAAGAACTCCCGCGTGAGCCTGTGCTTTTTGCGGCGTGCTGAAACATACAGGTTGAGCAGGCGCGACAGAGGCAGGTAGATCTCTTCGATCTCCGTGGTGTCCATGCGCTCGCCCTTGCCGCGCAGCCGCTCAACATCCTCGGCCGTCAGCGGCAGGGGAGTGGCCTGGGCAAGTTCTGACCACGTTGTGCGGTCAAAGCGCCAGAAGGGCGATGAGACGGACTGGCTGCCCGACTTCTGGTGCGGGCGCAGTCCGGCAAGCAGCCGCGCGGGATCGAGGTCGCTGGATCGAACGGACGTAGCGGCGTCGTTGTGTTCCATAGGTGATGCAGATCCTCGTTTCGCTCAGCGATCCCCCAGACAGGGAATTCCAGCTTAAGGCACAACCGCGCGTTAATATTGAGGTCTATGTGTGGAATTGTTGGATTCGTTGGAAACCCGAACGCCCAGATCACCGCTGAAGACGTCACAGTCGGAGGCCTCAAGCGAATGGAGTACCGCGGCTATGATTCCGCGGGCGTTGCATTCGTGACCGAGACCGGCCAGCTGGCATCAGCGAAAAAGGCCGGGAAGCTGGACAATCTCAAAGCTGAGCTTGCCGAACACCCGCTGCCGAAAGCCGCAACCGGCATCGGCCACACCCGCTGGGCAACCCACGGGGCACCGACTGACGAAAACGCGCACCCCCACCTGGCCGATGACGGCCGTCTGGCGCTGATCCACAACGGAATCGTCGAAAACTACGCCTCACTCAAAGAGCGCCTGCTGAAAGACGGCGTCGAATTCGCATCTGAAACCGACACGGAAGTCGCAGCGCACCAGCTGGCCAAGAACTACCGCGAAACCGGTGACCTCACCGAAGCCATGCGGCGGACTTCTAACGAGCTTGAAGGTGCTTTTACCCTGCTGGCCGTCCACGCTGACAAACCCGGAACGGTTGTCGCCGCCCGCCGCAATTCGCCGCTGGTCATCGGCCTGGGTGAGGACGCCAACTACCTGGGTTCGGATGTTGCCGCGTTCATCGACTACACCCGCCGCGCCGTTGAGATCGGCCAGGACGAAGTCGTCACCATCACAGCTGATTCAGTCGACATTATGGACTTCGACGGCAACCCGGTCGAAGGCACCGAGTATGAGATCGACTGGGATCCGGCAACTGTGGACAAGGGCGGATTCACGTCGTTCATGGAAAAGGAAATCCACGACCAGCCGCAGGCAGTCGCCGATACGCTCCTGGGCCGCTTCGACACCGACGGGCGCCTCACCCTCGACGAAATGCGGATTGACGAATCCGTGCTGAAATCCGTTGACAAGATCATCGTCGTGGCCTGCGGCACGGCCGCCTACGCCGGTCAGGTCGCCAAATACGCGATCGAGCACTGGTGCCGCATCCCGGTAGAAGTCGAACTGGCCCACGAATTCCGCTACCGCGACCCGATCGTGTCGGAGAAGACCCTCGTCGTCGCGATTTCGCAGTCCGGCGAAACGATGGACACCATCATGGCCCTGCGCCACGCCCGCCACCAGGGCGCGAAGGTGGTTGCCATCTGCAACACCTACGGTTCGACCATTCCGCGCGAATCCGATGCCGTTCTTTACACGCACGCGGGCCCCGAAATCGCAGTGGCCTCCACCAAAGCGTTCCTTTCTCAGATTGTCGCCTGCTACCTGCTGGGTCTGTATCTGGCACAGCTGCGCGGCAACAAGTACCGCGACGAAATCCAGCTGATCCTGGACGAACTGCAGAACATTCCGGGCAAGGTCCAGCAGCTTTTGGATGACGACTCCCAGCAGATCACCGACCTGGCCAAGCGCCTGGCCGAAACCCCGTCCGTGCTGTTCCTGGGCCGCCACGTGGGCTTCCCCGTGGCCATGGAAGGCGCGCTCAAACTCAAAGAGCTCGCCTATATTCACGCCGAGGGCTTCGCCGCGGGCGAACTCAAGCATGGTCCCATCGCGCTGATCGACGAGGGCCAGGTTGTCATCATCATCGTGCCCAGCCGCTTCGGCAGGGATTCGCTGCACTCGAAGGTCGTCTCCAATATTCAGGAGGTCCGGGCTCGCGGAGCCAACACGATCGTCATTGCCGAACAGGGTGACGAAGCAGTGCGCGAGTACGCCTCCGAAGTCATCTACGTGCCCAACACCACCACGCTGCTGGCACCCCTGCTGACTACGGTGCCGCTGCAGATCTTCGCTATGGAACTGGCTCAGGCCAAGGGCCTGGATGTCGACCAGCCGCGCAACCTCGCGAAATCCGTCACGGTCGAATAAACGGTCGGACAGAGCCGCATAGAGGAGGACAGAGCCGTGGGCATCATCGGCATCGGCGTTGATATTGCCGACGTTCCCCGCTTCCAGGAGCACATTGAGCGGGTGCCCGAACTCCTGGACCGCCTGCTGACTCCTGCCGAGCAGCTGAAGAAGAACGGAAGGCGGCGCAGCCCGGAAAGCCTCGCCGCCCGGTTCTCGGCAAAAGAGGCCCTGGTCAAGGCTCTGCAGTTCCCGCAGATCATTCCGTGGCAGGAGGCCGAGGTGGTGTCGGCCTTCTCCGGTGCCCCGTCTTTCCGTTTGAGCGGTTGGGTGTTGGAGATGTTCTGCCAGCGCGGAGGTGAGCACGTGCACCTGTCGATCACCCACGACGGGGACCGCACAATCACCTACGTCATTGTCGAAGGCAGCGGACCGTCACTGTCCCCGCCTGTCGACCAGCCGGCCCCGCCGCTGCCGGGAACAGAAGAGCACGACCGTGCGCTCGCCCAGTTCCGCGCCGATGTCGCACTCAGGCGGCAAGAGCGCAATCGGATGCGGGAGGAAGCCCGCCGGAACAACCCCGGCTGAACCAGCAGAAACCGAGTCACCCCGCGCATTGCCCCCAGCTCGAACAGAACAGGAAACACCATGCCCCGCCCCGCGTACACCGGTGAGCAGATCCGCCAGGCCGAAGCTCCGCTTTTGGAAGCCGGTGAAGGCGACAGGCTCATGCGTCGGGCCGCGGGTCAGTTGGCGGCCGTGTGTCGCCGAGTGCTGCGCTTAGGCGGCGGCACCGTCTACGGTCGGCGCGCAGCTGTTCTCACCGGCCCGGGCAACAACGGCGGGGACGCTCTGTTCGCCGCGGCTGACCTCGCTCGCCGCGGTGTTGCCGTCACCCTCCTGCACACCCTCGGCACACCCCACCGGGAGGGCCTTGCTGCCGCCCTGAGCGCTGGTTGCCGGCAGGCTGAAATCGCCGAGGCGCCGGGCCACCTGGGAGCGGCTGATCTGGTTGTCGACGGGATATTCGGCACCGGCGCCAAACCCCAGCTGCCGGAGGACATTGTGCAGCTGCTGTGCGTGTGGCAGGCCAGTTCGGCCCGTGCGGAGGGGCAGATCACAGTGGCGGTCGACGTGCCCACGGGCATTGACGCATCGACCGGACGCAGCGCACAGGCTGCCGTGCAGGCTGATTGGACGGTCACCTTCGGCGGCCTCAAAACCGGCCTGTTCACGGGTGCTGGCGCTTCCGCTGCCGGCCGCGTTGTGCTTGCGCCCATCGGCCTGGATTTCTCAGATACCGTGCCGGATGCGTGGGTGTACAGAAGGGATGATCTGCGCGAACTCGTCAAAGCGCCGACGGGGGAGGACCACAAGTACACCCGAGGTGTTGCGGGCATCTGCGCTGGTTCCGCTGACTATCCCGGTGCTGCCGTTCTGTGCACCAGCGCTGCGGTGGCCGCAGGTGCCGGAATGGTGCGGATCACCGGGGATGCTCAGCTGCGGTCCGCCGTTGCAGCCGAGGTTCCAGAAGCCGTTGCAGCCGACGGGCGCGTCCAAGTGTGGGCCGTTGGCCCTGGCAGCCCCAGCAGCGACAGGACTGAAGCCGTGTTCGCAAGCGGGGAGCCGGTCATTGCCGATGCGGGCGCCCTGGACCATCTGCCCGAACACCTGCCGACAGGCAGCATCATCACACCGCACGCCGGGGAACTCGAAAGGCTTCTCACAGCACGCGGGCACAGCGTGCAGCGGGCCCAGATCGAACAGGACCAGCTGCACTGGGCTCGCGCTGCCGCCGAAGAACTCGACGCGGTCGTTCTGCTCAAGGGCCACCGCAGCGTCATTGCCGAACCCGACGGCACCGTCCACCTGCCCCAAGCCGGTTCAGCCAACCTTGCGACAGCAGGCTCAGGGGACGTGCTCACGGGGGTGCTCGCAGCGTTCCTGGCAGAAAGAGCGGCAGCCAAAGGGCGCCTCGACCCCGGTACGACGGCCGTGACCGCCGCGGCTGCCGTTCTGCTCCATGGGAGGGCGGGCAAGACCGCCGTCCACGCCTCCGGCCTGCCGCAGGCTGTGGAGCAGGCTGTGCTCAAAGCTCGGGGGCGTTAGGATCGAGGCGTGTCCCCATCGTCATCGCAACTTCTGCCCACCACGGCTTACGGGCCATCGCTGCTGACGGCGCACATCGACCGTGACGCCATCCGCACCAACCTTGCGGTGCTGCGCGAACACGCGGGCGAAGCCGGTGTCATTCCGGTAGTCAAAGCCGACGCCTACGGCCACGGCATCACGGGGGTCGTTCCCGTCCTGGTCGAAGCCGGCATTCGCAGAATCGGCACGGCCACAGTGCCCGAAGCCCTGCAGGTGCGCGACCTTTTAGAGCGCCTGGCCGCCGAGGGGCTCACAGGAGCAGAAGACACTGCTGTTCTGTGCTGGCTGATGCCCATCGGCGTGGACTTCGCCCAACTTGCTGAGAAGAACATCGAAGTGGGAATCACCGCTGCCGAACAGCTGCCGCACCTTGCCCAAGCAGCCCGGCAGTGTACAGACAATCCGCTGCGCATCCATATCAAAATCGACTCCGGGCTGGGCCGGGGCGGTATGACCGAACACCAGCTTGACGGCTTCCTGCGCGAAGTCGCCCAGATGGACGACGGTGTTCGCGCGGGCCTGAGAATCGTCGGCGCAATGACCCACCTGGCAGTTGCCGACGAGCCGGGCAGCGAGTTCACCGACCACCAGTACAGCATCTTCACCGAGGAGATCGCGAAGCTGCGCGGTTTCCTGCTGTCCCAACCAGAGCTCGGCGAAGAGGACGAACTCATCGTCCACGCGTCGAATTCGCCCGCCGCGCTGACAATCGGCACGGGACCGGACACACTGACCGCGCGCGCCGTGCGGACCGGACTGGCAGTCTATGGGCTCAGCCCCTTCGCGGGCAGCAGCCCGGAAAGCCTTGGACTGCGTCCGGCCATGACGCTGAAATCCCAGGTCGTAGCGCTCAAAGACGTAGCCCGCGGAAGTCACGCCAGCTACGGACTGACCTACACGTGTGAAGCCGACACCCGCTTTGCGCTCGTGGCCGGCGGCTACGCTGACGGTCTGCCGCGGTCTGCATCCAATGCCGCGCGCGTTTTCATTGGCGGACGCCAGTACCGGCAGGTGGGCCGAATCGCGATGGACCAGATTGTGGTGGAAGTCGGCCTGGACTCGGATGTGGGCGTTGGCGACGAAGTCACCATCTTCGGCCCCGGCGAGTCCGGTGAGCCCACGGCGGCTGACTGGGGCGCGTGGGGTGGGACCATCAACTACGAAATCGTCACCGGCATCGGCAGTCGCGTTGAGCGGATCATGACCGGGCGCGCTGTCGGTGATTCCGGTGCCGAGGCAGGCGATGCCGACGAAAGCGGGGAGCGCGCGTGAGCCGCATCGACATCGAGCTGCGCAACCAAGCCCGTACGGCTGAACTCGCCGCTGCACTGGCGCCGCAGCTGCGCGCCGGGGACCTCATCATCCTCACCGGCGGGCTCGGGGCGGGAAAAACCACGTTCACGCAGTCACTGGCTGTGCACCTCAACGTTCGCGGGCGCGTGTCCTCACCGACCTTCATCATCGCCAGGGAGCACCCGCCGGCAGGCGACGGTCCCGGCCTCGTCCACGTTGATGCCTACCGGCTGGAAGACGCTGCCGAACTCGATGACCTCGACCTCGACTCTGAACAGCACGAAGTCGTCACGGTCGTCGAATGGGGTGCGGGCGTGGCTGAATCCCTGGCGGACGACCACCTGGAGATCACCCTGACCAGGCCCGATTCCGCCGACCCGGAATCCGGTCAGCGCGAGGCTGTTCTGCAGGGCTTCGGCGATTCCTGGGCACCCCGTCTGGCACGTGTGAAGGAGGCCATGAAGTGACTGCCCGGAACACCGGCGAAGCCCAGCCCAAGCCCCCCGTGGTCGTTGCCCTCGATACATCGTCCGCCGCTTCTGTTGCCGTTGTCGCCGATGACCGGACTGAAGTCGAATGGGCGCAGTCGCGGGCGCGTCGCCACGCTGAACTTTTAGGACCGGCGCTGACCGATGTGCTGCAGCAGGCGCCAGAACCCGAACTCGTGGCCGTCGGCGTGGGGCCAGCACCGTTTACCGGTATGCGCGCAGGCATTGCCTCCGGCTTGGGCTTCGCCGTGGGGCGCGGGCTTCCCACAGTGGGTGTGCGTTCCCACGACGGTCTGGCGCTCGCGGTGTACGAACAGCTGCGCCGCGCTGGCGAAGCCGTTGGCGACGTGCGGCTTCTCGTGGCCTCAGACGCCCGCCGCCGTGAGGTCTACTGGGCTGAATACGCAGGACTCGACGAGGCCGGCCTGCCGATGCTGGCTGCTGGCCCGGACGTCGCCAAACCTGCTGATTTGGCCAAACTCAAGGGCCTGGGCGCAGCTGCTGACGGTGACTCCGGGCATGCCGACCCCACCGAACACAGCCCCACCGAACACAGCCTCGCAGAGCCGAACCCAATAGGGCCCGCCCTCTTGCGCATCGGCGCTGGCTTTGAGCTCTACGCTGATGTTCTCGGGCCACCCGATCCGCGCTTTCCGACCGACGCGCTGGCATCTGATATCGCCCGGATAGCCGCGCGCACAGAAGCCGCGGGCCGCCAGCAGCTGGATCCCATCCCGCTGTACCTGCGCGAACCAGATGCCAAACCGCTGCCCGGCCGCTGATCAGCCCGCCGCTATGACCGTCAGCCTCAGCCCGCTGCAGTGGTGGGACATTCCCACCGCGGCCCGTATGGACCGGGAGATCTTCGGCCCTGACGCCTGGAGTGAAGACTTCTTCTGGACGCAGGCGGCAAGCCCCTCCGTGTTTCTCGCCGCAGCCTACGCCGAAGATGGTCTGGCCGGTTTTGCCGGACTGAGCATCAGCGGCAGAGAAGCCGAGATCCTCACAATCGCCACCCACCCCAACATCCGGGGTCGAGGCGCCGGTCGTCTTCTCCTGCAATCCCTCCTGGACACTGCCCGCGCCCGCGGGGTCGAAGCGGTGTACCTTGAAGTGCGCAGCGACAACACGGCAGCACTGGGCCTGTACGAGTCGCTTGGCTTTGTCGTTCTGCACACCAGGCCCGGCTATTACAGGGGCGCGGACGCGCTGGTCATGCGGGCGTCGTTGCTAGGCTTGTGCACATGATTTCGGCATCCATCACACATTGGGAAGACGGCACCGACCTTGTGCTGAGCACAACCATCAGCGCCGATATTCACACCGTGTGGAAGCGCGTCACCAGCCCCATGGAGTGCGCACTGTGGTTCGCTCCATTCCGCCCGGTTCAAGGTGAAGACGCCGATCAGGGCGAGGGCACCTCGGCTGTCAGCGAAGCCTCAGATGTCACCGAAATCGAGTTCGATTTCGAGGGAAGTCCCCTGAACGCCCACGTTCTATCCTGTGTGGAAGACGAGCACGTGCTGGTGGAACTCGGCGGACTGGGCCGCATCAGCCTGCGCCTGACACAAGCCCTCGCAGGGCAGCCCGGAGTCACAGTCACGGCAGCCCACACGTACGCGTCAGACGCAGAGGCCGCGCAGCTGATCCCACAGGTGGGGCCGGTGTGGGATACGCACCTGCGGCTGCTGGCCGGGACCTTCGGCGACGCCGATCTGACAGCGTCTGAAAGCGAAGCTGCACTGTACGCCCGCTACACCGAACTGGCGGTCGCGGAATTCGGAGCGGACAGCGTGAAGTCTGGCTCTGCCCAGGTTCCGGAAGGCGATGACAGCAGCGATGACTGAGCCGCTCATCCTGGGCATTGAGACTTCATGCGATGAAACCGGGGTCGGCATTGTGCGCGGTCGCACGCTGCTGGCGAACACCGTGGCGTCGTCCATGGATGAACACGTCCGCTTCGGCGGGGTGGTGCCGGAAGTCGCATCGCGTGCCCACGTGCAGGCGTTCGCTCCGACACTCACCAAGGCCCTGCAGACCGCGGGGGTGAGCCTGGATGACATTGACGCTGTGTGTGTAACCGCCGGCCCGGGACTGTCCGGGGCGCTCATGGTGGGGGTGAGTGCTGCAAAGGGCCTAGCCGCTGCGACCGGAAAACCCCTGTACGGGCTCAATCACCTGGCCGGTCACGTTGCTGCGGCAACCCTGGACGCTGCCTCTGACGAGGCGGAGCCCGGCTTCGGTCTTGAACTGCCGACTATCGCGCTGCTCGTGTCGGGCGGGCACACGGAAATCCTCAAGATCACCGACCTGGTGGACGGGATTGAACTTTTGGGCTCGACAATCGACGATGCTGCCGGTGAGGCGTTCGACAAGACTGCCCGCCTGCTGGGGCTGGACTATCCGGGTGGGCCGAACATTTCCAAGGCCGCCGCGGGTGGTTTCGACGATGGTGCGGTGGCCAATCCGACGGCGGTGAAGTTCCCGCGCGGACTCATGACGGCAAAAGACCTGCGCGACCCCGAACGCCGATACGCGTTTTCGTTCTCCGGTCTGAAAACCGCGGCGTTGCGGGCTGTTGAAGCCGAAAAGGCCAAACCGGAATCCCAGCGCGTGCGCCTGGCTGATATCGCCGCGTCGTTTGAGGAGGCCGTGGTCGATGTTCTTGTGCGCAAAACACTTTTGGCCTGCAAAGACACCGGCATCAACCGGGTGCTTCTGGGCGGGGGAGTCGCCGCCAACGGCCGCCTGCGCGAACGACTGAGCCAGCGGTGTGCCGACGAAGGCATTTCCCTGCTCATCCCTCCGCTGAGCCTGTGCACTGACAACGGGGCGATGATGGCAGCCCTGGGCGCACATGTGGTTGCCCGCGGAAAACAGCCCTCAGCACCGGATTTCGGAGTGACAAGTTCATTGGAGGTCGACCAGGTTGTCGTCTGAAGGTCCTGCCAGCGCTCGCGATGCACGCCCACCGGAAGAGCACCTGCGGCAGCAGCGCCGCGCCGGTGACGGCTGGGTGGAAACCCCGCAGGGACGCTTCTGGGGCCTGTTCGGCGCAGCCGGTCTGCTCATTCATGACCCCGACCGAGGGGTGCTGCTGCAGCACCGTGCCGTGTGGTCAGCCCAGGGCGGCACGTGGGGCATTCCCGGCGGTGCGCTCGACGAAGGCGAAACACCCCAGCAGGGTGCCATTCGCGAATGTTGGGAGGAAACCGGTGTGCCCGGACCAGGCGGTGAAGGCATTACAGTCATCGGCGAATACCGGGTCGACAAAGAAGGCTGGGCCTACACGACCGTCATCACGCAGGTTACGCAGAGGCTCGAAGAGCGCGTGGCGGACGCTGAAAGCATTGAACTGCGGTGGGTGCCGGTGGAAGAAGTCCCCGAATACGAACTTCACCCGGGATTCGCGGCCGCATGGCCGGAACTGGAGCAGGTGCTGCGCCAGCATTCGGCACAGTGAGGACTCAGCGCTTGCAGCCCTGCTTTTTCTGCCCGCAGCACTGCCGCGGCGCAGCGTCTGCCTGAGCTATTACCACCCGGCGGGCTTGCCAGCGCGCATTTCCGCAGCCAGCAGACCAGCCACGTCTTCTATGCGGCCGGTTTCCTCGAACAGCTTCTTCTGCCGCTGGTAAGAGGCTCCCACGCGGGCAAAGTTCAGCATTGACTCCAGTTCAGCCGAGCACCCGAGTTCCTGGGCGATCGGGGCCAGTCGCTCCACCTCGTCAGCTATGACATCGGTGACCAGCCGTTCGTCGCAGGCGGCGTTTTCAATGATGATCGTGTCCATGCCGTAGCGAGCTGAACGCCACTTGTTTTCACGGTGGAACCAGTCCGGCAGGAAGTTGAGCTTTTCGCCCCGATCCAGCCTCTGCGACATGTCGTGGACAAGGCACTGGACAAAAGCTGTGACGGCGGCAAGTTCCGCGAGTGTCGGAATGCCGTCGCACACGCGGACCTCGACGGTGCCCCAGCCGGGTGCTGGGCGAATGTCCCAGCGGATTTCGTTGATCGAATCGACCACGCCGGTGTGCAGCATGTCGCCGATGTAGTCTTCGTATTCACCCCAGTTCTTCAGCTGGAAGGGCAGACCCGCAGTGGGCAGCTGCTGGAAGAGCATGGCGCGGTTCGACGCGTACTGGGTGTCATGACCGGCCCAGTAGGGGCTGGATGCGCTGACGGCTTCCAAGTGCGGCACATAGGCCATGAGGGCCCGGACAATCGGCATGACGTGATCGCGATTCGCGATGCCCACGTGGGTGTGCACACCGAAGATCAGCATCTGCCTGCCCCACCACTGGGTGCGGTTGACCAGCTCTTCGTAGCGGTAGGCGGGCGTGACTTCCTGTTCCCACCACGGGGAGAAGGGGTGCGTGCCCGCGGAAAGAACGTCGAGCCCGCGAGGCGCCAGGATGCTGCGCAGATAGTCGAGAGTTTCGCTCAGGTCAGCTGTGATACCGGCTACCTCGGCCTGCACTCCGCTGACGATTTCGAGGGTGTTGGTGAGCATTTCGCCCACGATCTTGCCCTGGAAGTTCTCGTTGCCGTCAGCTTTGAGAGCCTCGAGGACTTCAGGCGCGCGGGAGGCCAAAGCGAAGTCTTCGGCATCGACGATCGCAAGTTCCCATTCCGCTCCCAGTGTCGACTGAGCGGACGAGGCAAAAGAAAGCATGCGGTCATCCTAAACCAACCGGCAGGTAACACCGGGTCAGCTGCGGCCCTCAGCCCTTTGCCGTGGGGCGGGACTCATCTGCCGACCAGCCCGACCAACTGGGGGAGTACAGGGCCGCGTGCACGCCGATCTGTTCGAGGGCGAAGATGTTGCTGCAGGCAGTCACACCGGAACCGCAGTAGGCGACGACACCGCCGCTGTCAGCACCGAGCTCGGCGAACTGGGCTGCGAGTTCGTGCTTCGGCAGGAGTGCGCCCCCGCGGTAGTTGTCGGAGGCCGGGCGGTTGAGAGCACCGGGAATGTGGCCTGCGCGCGGATCCATGGAATCGTCTTCACCGCGGAAGCGAGCCGACGGTCGGGCGTCGAGCAGTGTGCCGAGTGCCGCCGTTGCCGCGGCCTGGTCTGCATCCACAGTCGGCATCGCACCGGTGGTGATCGTGATGTCGGAGGGCTTCGGCTGCGGACTTTCGGTCGAAAGCCCACCTCCGGCGACCTTCCAGGCGTTCAGCCCGCCGTCGAGGATGCGCACGTCATCAAGACCCGCCCACCGCAGAATCCACCAGCCGCGGGCGGCACCCAAAGAGCTGTTGTCGTCATAGACGACGACGGTCGAATCCGGGGTGATGCCCCAGCCGCGGACAGCTTCCTGCAGGTCAGCGGCATCCGGCAGCGGGTGGCGGCCCAGAGTGGGATCATCCGATGTTCCCGACAGCTGCGTGTCAAGGTCTGCATACTGAGCCCCGGGAATGTGTCCGGCCGCGTAGTCGTGTAACCCGTTGGGCTTCTGCAGGGTCCAGCGGACGTCGAGGATGACGAATCGGTGTGCAGAGTCTGCGTCTGCAAGAGCGGCTTTGAGCGCATCGGCGGTGATGAGCGACATACGGCAATCCTTCGTTCATACGGACAACAGCCATTCCCACTACACTCTCACAGATGCGCGCGTTTCGATTCCTCTCCGCACTGACCGCCGGCGTCATGGTTCTTGCAGGGTGCTCGGGGCCGAACCAGCCCACACCGACCCCAGCGGGACCGAGCACTGCAGAAGAACCCTCCTCCGCCTCGTCAGGGGTCAGCGAGGACGATCTGCGCAAGGCCCGCAAGATCGTCGAAAACATGAGCGATGACCAGCTGGTCGGCGCAACCATCATGGGCACATACGACGGTGCAGATCCCGCTGCGGCCGGGAAGATGATCAAAAAGCACAGTCTGTCCGGTGTCATCATCATGGGCTACAACCTGCCCGACGGCACGACGCCCGAGCAGGTCAAGAACTACACGGCAACACTGCGCAAAGCTGCGGGTGAGCGCGCATGGCCCGTGCAGCTGAGCGTGGACCAAGAAGGCGGCCCAGTCGCCAGGCTCGAATCCGCTGCGTACAGCTTTCCTCCTCTCATGGCCTTCGGTGCAGCCGGCGAGCCCGAGCTGACTGAACAGGCCATGACCGTGCAGGGTGGGCAGTTGGCCGATCTGGGCTTCACGGTCAACTGGGCTCCGGTGGCTGATGTCACCCTGGGGAAGAAAGACCCGGCGGTCAATGTTCGCGCGGCCGGGGACAGTCAGAAGACGGTTTCGGCTGCTGTTGAGTCGGCCGTGACGGGATATCAGAAAGCGGGCATTGCCTCGAGCGCCAAGCACTTTCCCGGCCACGGGCAGCTGACGGTTGACTCGCATATCGACCTGCCCGAATCGAAGAAGACGCTGGAAGAATACAGCGACACCGAATGGCAGCCGTTCGAAGCGGCGATCAAGGCCGGTGTGCCCTCTGTTCTGGTGGGCCATATGCGGGTTGCCAGGGCCGGTGACAAGCCTGCCTCGCTGAATCCGAAAGTGTATGACGCGCTGCGGGACGACCTTGGCTTTTCAGGGGTCGCGGTGACCGACGGGCTCAATATGGGAGCCATCACCAACGGTGTTCCCGCTGGTGAGGAAACCGTCGAAGCACTGAAAGCCGGAGCGGACCTTGCTCTCATGCCACCTGATCTGGAGGCGGCCGTGCAAGCTGTGAAAAAGGCTATGGACTCAGGTGAACTGTCGGCTGAAGACATGCAGGCCAAAGCGCAGCGCGTTGTTGCCATGAGCCTGTGGCAGCAGAGAGCGCACGGTGGTGGTGACAGCGCTGAAGGTGGGGACGAAGGTGCTGGAAACGGCAAAGCTGACAAGAAATCGGCGGACGAGATCTTCAGCGAGGTCGGACGCGAATCTCTCACGGTTCTTGCTGGCAGCTGTTCGGCTGAACCGGCGAAAAGCGTTTCGATTTCCGGACAGTCAGCTGCTGCTGAGGCTCTGAAGAAGGCGCTGAAGAAACACGGTATTACGGCCGATGGGGGTACGCGCGTGCGGTTGGTTGATGGGACCGACAGCTCTTCCGGCGGCGGAGCGGATGTTGTCGTCGGCATGGGCGGGCCGTGGAATGTCGCACCCGCAGCGAGGAATGCCGACACGGTTTTGGCGACCTATGCCGACAGCAAATACGCCATGAACGCCGTCGCCGCCTATCTGGCAGGCAAACTTGAAGCCTCCGCGCGGCTGCCGGTCTCCGTTTCGGGTCTGAAACCGCCCAAGTGCGGTTAGCCGGATGCCCGTCGGCGCGGATGCACGCTGTAATGCGTTTTCACCCTTAAATGCGCCGCATTAGCGCGTGAACCTGCATTAAAGCGCGAAGCTGGCTGGGCAGCCGGGCGGTAATGCGCTCGCCACGCGCTTCAACATTCGCGGGCGAGGATGGCGCAGCGCTGTTCGCCCACCCGGGTGAAGATGACGACCGCAGATTCAGACGGCTGGCCCTTGCCCGCCGGTTCGAGTTTCAGCTGGCGCTGAACCTGAGCGGGATCAATGTCCATGCCGCGCTTCTTGACGACCACCTGGGTGATTCCGCGCTGCGTCAGCGCACCGCGCAGGGACCTGATTCCGGTGGGCAGAATGTCCTCCACCCGGTACTGCGAAACCGCCTGGGCGGCAGGCCCTTCGGCAGGGCGGTCCCCGGACAGGTACGCAATCGACTCATGAATCCTGTGCGCACCCAGCGGGGCGCACAGCGCTTGAACGAGGCCGGACCGAATAACCGCCCCGTCCGGTTCGAACAGGTAGTCGCCGACGGAGGCGACTTCCACCTCGGCGGAGGGAAGATCGGCTTCCGTTACCGTGAGCGATCCTTCTTCGCCCATGATGAGGGCCGCTCGTCCCTCGCGTTCCTGCGCGTGACCGCGAAACAGCGCAACCTCGACAACATCGCCCATGTGCGAAGTCCACTGAGCCTCCCAACCGGCAGGCACGAGACCGTGACTCAAAGCGGGGCCGAGCTTGATGCCGACACTGGGCACACGCTCGGCCGCGGCCAAAGCCCATGACAGCCGCGGCGAAAAAGCCTCCGGGTGCGATAGGCGGAATGCCGAACCGTCCGCGTTCTTCCCGCTGCGTCGGGCAGGATCCAGCCACAGGGCGTCAGCCCGATCAAGGTTGAAGTCCTCCGCGCGGGCGTGCTCGGCAATCGCGTCAAACGGCCGCAGGTTGTATGCGGCGAGCGCGGCAGTGACCTCGTCGGAATCGCAGGCGTACACGGAAGCTGCGCCAACACCGGCGAAGGCAAGAGCATCAGCCCCGATCCCGCAGCCAAGATCGGCAATCAGCTGAGGTTTGCCCCTGTGGATGCGCTTGGCGTGCATCGCCGCAACCGGCAGGCGGGTGGCCTGCCCCAGGCCGTCGCGGGTGAACAGCATGGAATCGGCAAACGGCCCGAATTTGGCACGCGCCTCGATCCGCAGCTGCGCCTGTGTCATAACGGCGGCCACGACATCCGGTGACAGTCCTTGTTTGCGCAGTCGCTGCTGAATCTGCATTTCAGCAGAAGGGCTGTACTCGATTGAGTCGAGAACAGCCAGCACATCAGGGTCGAGCAGGGCAGCGGCAGTCTGAGGGTCCATGCCTTCGAGCCTATAGGCTATGAATGTGACTACCCTCCTGACCGCCCGCACTGTGCGCGAGATCGCTGCGGAACTTCGACTGCGCCCCACCAAACAGCGCGGCCAGAACTTCGTGATCGACCCCAACACGGTGCGCATGATTATTGCCGAAGCCCAGTTGGCGCCCGGCATCACCGTTGCCGAGGTGGGGCCCGGCTTGGGTTCGCTCACTCTGGGTCTGCTGGAGGCTGGTCACCCGGTTGTCGCCGTCGAACTCGATGAGCTCTTGGCCTCCCGGCTGCCGCGCACGATCGAGGAATTCCACGGTCCCGACGCCGCGTTCGACCTGGTGGTCGGCGATGCCCTGCACGTGACCGAACTGCCGCGACAGCCGCGGGCACTCGCAGCGAACCTGCCGTACAACGTGGCCGTCCCGGTGCTTCTGCACTTTCTGGCCCAGTTTCCCTCGATTGAAAATGTGCTGGTGATGGTGCAGGCCGAAGTTGCCGACAGGCTTGCTGCCCGTCCCGGCAGCAGAGTCTACGGAGTGCCCAGCCTCAAAGCTCAGTGGTACGGAACGGTATCGCGAGGCTCTGACATCGGGAAGAACGTCTTCTGGCCGGCCCCGAACATCGGTTCGGGGCTTGTGCGAATCGTCCGCCACGCACAGCCGCTGCCGGGGGCCGACGAGGTTGAGCGCAGCCGAGTCTTCGCACTCATCGACGCGGCCTTTGCGCAGCGCCGCAAAACCCTGCGTGCCGCCCTCAGCGGTGTTTTCGGCGGGGGAGAGCCCGCCCAGAAGATCCTCGAAGCTGCGGGCATCAGCCCGCAGGCGCGTGGTGAAACACTCGCGATCGAGGACTTCATTGCGCTCGCCCGCGCAGAAGCACAGTCCTGACCGTGCACACCTGATAGAGCCCGGCTTCGCTGAGAAACGCTCATCAGCCGATAGTGTGGACCCAAACAATCAGAGGAGCCACATGATTCGGGCCACCGCTCACGGCAAAGTCAACGCCATGCTCGGCGTCGGCGAACCAGGCGATGACGGCTATCACGACCTCGTCACCGTCTTCCACGCCCTCAACGTGCGCGAAACCATCGCACTGACAGAAGCTGACGACCCCGCCAACCCGAAGGTGACGGTGGCTGGCCCCTACGCATCGTCATCCATTCCCTGTGACGAGCGGAACCTGGCCCGAAAAGCAGTGAACGCGCTCGCCCGGGCGACGGACACCCACATTGCGGTTGACATCGCAATCGACAAGAACGTGCCGGTCGCAGGTGGAATGGGAGGCGGTTCTGCCGATGCCGCAGCAGCGCTTGTCGCCTATGCGGCGCGCATCGGCCTGGACGATCCACAGCTGCTTCATGACACCGCGGCAGCACTCGGGGCGGACGTGCCCTTTGCGCTCCTGGGCGGGACGGCTATCGGCACCGGCCGCGGCGATGAGCTCGCCACCGTCATGTCTGATGCGCAGTTTCACTGGGTGCTGGCAACATCGGCGAGCGAACTGTCAACACCGCAGGTCTACGGTCGGCTGGACCAGATGCGAGCCGAGGGCCGCGCACCGGGCCCGACGGTCGATGCTGGGGAGGCTGTTGCAGCGTTTGTCGCCGGTGACCCGCACCGGTTGGCTGATGCTCTGCACAACGACCTCGAAGCCGCCGCCTGCGACATGCTGCCCCAACTGCGCGAGGTGCTGAGAACCGGACGTGAAGCTGAAGCCCTCGGAGGGCTCGTGTCCGGTTCCGGGCCGACTGTTGCCTTCCTCGCCGAAGATGCCACTCACGCCCTTGACCTCGCTGTCATTCTCGAAGCCAGCACGTCCGTGCGCAATGTCGTGCGCACAACGGGACCCGCCCCGGGAGCTCACCTCGTTGAGGACTGATTCCCGTGGCTGTTCGGAGCCTCTGACCCTGGCAATGGGTGCCGGCATTGCGCTCATCTGCACCGGTGTGCTCCTGGTGGAGCTGGGCGCGTGAACGACCAATAGACTGAGACGGCGGCTGAAGAGCCTCAGCCGACTGACTGCAGGAAGGACGCACCGTGGCACATCTGATCGGAGCCGAAGACATTTCGCTGGACTATCCCACGAAGACCGTCTTCGATTCGCTCACCATCGGTGTCCACGAAGGCGACAGGATCGGCATCGTCGGCCGCAACGGCGACGGCAAATCGACGCTGATGGCACTGCTGACCGGGCAGATGGAGCCCGATTCTGGCCGCGTGACCCAGCGCGGTGGGCTGCGCGTGGGAGTTCTCACCCAGACTGACAGCCTCAACCCCGATGACACCGTCGGCATCGCAATTGTCGGTAACCGCCCCGAATACGAATGGGCTTCCGACGCTCGGATCCGCGACATCATTGCGGGTCTTGTGGGCGATCTCGACTGGGACCGCCAGATTTCCGCACTTTCAGGCGGGCAGCGCAGGCGCGTGGCACTCGCCGCCCTGCTGGTGGACGACTGGGATGTGCTCGCACTCGACGAACCGACCAACCATCTGGATGTTGAGGGCATTGCCTGGCTGGCCGGCCACCTGAACAAGCGCTGGCCCAAAAACACGGGGGGACTCTTGGTCGTCACCCACGACAGGTGGTTCCTCGACGAGGTCAGCACCGACACGTGGGAAGTTCACGACGGCACGGTCGACCAGTTTGAGGGCGGATACGCGGCCTATGTCCTGCAGAGGGTCGAACGCGACCGCCTGGCCGCGGCAGCAGAGGCCAAGCGCCAAAACCTCATGCGCAAAGAGCTCGCCTGGCTGCGCCGAGGCGCCCCCGCCCGCACATCCAAGCCGAAGTTCCGCGTGGAAGCGGCCAATCAGCTCATTGCCGATGTTCCGCCGGTACGCGACTCGCTTGAACTCAAACGGCTGGCGGTGTCGCGCCTGGGCAAAGACGTCGTCGATCTCGAAGATGTGGCCTTTGCCTACCCGGACGGCTATGTGCTCACGGGTGTCACGTGGCGGATCGCCCCCGGTGAGCGCACCGGAATCCTCGGCCGCAACGGGTCGGGAAAATCGACGCTGCTGGGGCTGATCGCCGGCAGCCTGCAGCCGACCGACGGGCGGATCAAACGCGGCAAGACCGTCAAACTGGGGGTGCTCGACCAGCAGTTTTCCCAGCTTGCCGACATCGGCCGCGACCGTGTGCGCGAAGTTCTCGCCCGCACCAAAACGAGCTTTGAAATCGACGGCAAAGACCACACCCCGGCGCAGCTTCTGGAACGGCTGGGCTTTCAGCGCGAACATCTCTCGGCCTATGTCGAAGACCTCTCCGGCGGGCAGAAGAAGCGCCTTCAGCTGCTGTTGCTGCTGCTGGACGAACCCAATGTCATCCTGTTGGACGAACCGACCAACGACGTTGACGCTGACATGCTCGCCGCCATGGAAGACCTCATGGACTCCTGGCCGGGCACACTCATCGTCGTATCCCACGACCGCTACCTCATTGAGCGCGTCACCGACCAGCAGTACGCAATTCTCGACGGCACGCTGCGCCACGTGCCCGGCGGAATCGACGAATACCTGAAACTCGCCGCTGAACTTGACGGCGCCGACAGCAGCAGCCGAGGTGCCCGGAACCAAGACAGCGGCACCTCGGCATCCTCTGCTGACAGCGGACTGACCGGCGCCGAAAGGCACGCCAAGCGCAAAGAGGTCGGCGCGATCGAACGCAGGCTCGACCGGGTCAACGGGGAAATCGAGAAGGTTCTCGAACGGCTCGGCGAACACGACCAGACCGACTTCGAGGGACTGCAGGCCCTCGGCGAAGAACTGCGGGGACACCGCGAAGAAGCCGAACAGCTCGAAGAGCGCTGGCTCGAACTGTCTGATCTGCTCGAAGACAGCTGACTGCGCCAGCGGCCACGACCCCGCCCCCAGTGCGGGGGTCGTCCGAAAGTATGACTCCGGTTCAGCCGAAGAACCGATGGGATCACCCCGTGTTTTCGGTGAACTGGAAGCATGGAACGACACGGTTTTGCAGACAGAATCACCTCCAAGCGGGGGTCATGGTTCACACTCATCATCGGGCTAGTGGTGATGGGGGTGCTGTTCGGAGTTTTCGGTTCGGCGAAAGCGCCCGAAGCCAGCGAACAGGCCCCTGCCGCATCCGAATCACAGAGGGCGCAGGCGCTGCTGGACGAATTTCCCGGCGCGGACGAACAGTCCGTGCTGATCGTCGCCACCGCGCGTGACGGCGGAAAGATCGCAGACGGCCAGAAGACCGAACTGAAAGACCTCGCTGAGGCGCTGAGCAGAACCGCTTCAGCATCGCTCGGTGAGGCATCCGAGCCTATTCTCAGTGAGGACGGTCGCGCCGCGGTCGTCCTCGCCCCTATCCAGGCGGGCGAATCCAACACCGCCAATGCCGAAGTCATCGGCGAGCTGCGCGAGGCCGTCGCTGAGCACGGCCCGGCCGATCTGAAGCTGGAAGTCACGGGCGGGCCTGCCCTCGGTGCGGACGTCGCCGCCGCGTTTGACGGGGCGGACTTCACTCTGCTGGCGGTGACGATCGCGATTGTCGCCGTCCTGCTGATCGTCACCTACCGCTCGCCGATTCTGTGGCTGGGGCCGCTGCTTGCCGTCGGCCTGGCAGATGGTCTCGCGGGCCGCCTGACAGCAGCGGCTGGCCAAGCGTGGAATCTGCAGTTCGATGCCGGAATCATCAGCGTGCTCGTATTCGGCGCGGGCACCAACTATGCGCTTCTGCTCATTTCGCGCTACCGCGAGGAACTGCTGCGCCAGGCCGACCACCGGGCGGCGCTTGCGGCTGCGTGGCGGCACACGGTCGGTGCGATTGTCGCCTCAAATCTCACGGTTGTGCTGTCTCTGCTGACACTCGTGCTGGCCGTCATTCCCGGTACGCACGGCCTGGGAGTCACCTCGGCTATCGGCCTGCTGACCGCACTGGCTGCTGTTCTTCTTGTGCTGCCTCCGATGCTCGCGATAGTCGGACGAGGCGCCTTCTGGCCCTCGATTCCACGCTGCGGTGCCGCTGCGGGCCGGGGTGGGGTGTGGCATCGCGTGGCGACTTCCGTTGCCCGCCGGCCTCTTGTGTCAGCAGGTGCGGGCATCGCCGCGCTGGCCGTTATGGCATCGGGGCTGTTCGGTGTGAAGGTCGGCCTTGACCAGCTGGATCGGTTCCGGGTGCAGTCGGAGTCGGCAGCCGGTCTGGAAACCCTGTCGCAGCATTTCCCTCCCGGTGAGGCCCAGCCGATCCTCATTGTCGCGAACGAAGACAAGGCTGATGACGTCGT
Source organism: Brevibacterium sp. HMSC07C04 (assembly GCF_001815905.1). Taxonomy (GTDB): domain Bacteria; phylum Actinomycetota; class Actinomycetes; order Actinomycetales; family Brevibacteriaceae; genus Brevibacterium. The sequence continues at coordinate 110,695 of NZ_KV823250.1, forward strand.
GGCGGCGGTGGAAGACCGCGAAGGCGTTGTCCGTGCCGGTGAAATCGACACGCATAACGGATTGTCGAAGATCATGGTGACAAGCGGCTACAGCCCGAGCACGGACAAGAGTCTGGCGCAGATCGATGAGCTGCGCGACGCCGTCGGTGCGATAAACGGTGCGGATGCTCTGGTCGGCGGGCAGGTCGCAGCGGATGTCGATGCGCGCGCGGGCAATGCACAGGACTTCGCGCTCATCGTCCCCCTGATTCTCGGGGTGACGCTCATCGTGCTCATCTTCGTTGCTCGTTCGGCTGTTGCCCCGGTTGTTCTGCTGGCGATCAATGCGGCCAGTTCGCTTGCCGCGATTGGTGCAGGCTGGGTTCTCAGCCGCCTGATGTTGGGAAGCGAAGCGCTGGATCTGCAGGTTCCGCTTCTGGCGTTCCTGTTCCTTGTGGCCCTCGGCATTGACTACACGATCTTCTTGGTTCACAGGGCCCGCCGCGAGGCCGGTCTGCGCGGAACCGCCGAAGGCATGATCGAAGCCGTCACCCACACCGGCGGGGTCATTACGAGCGCGGGCATTGTGCTCGCCGCCGTCTTCGCCGCCCTGGGTGTGCTGCCGCTGGTGACCCTGGGGCAGCTGGGCCTGATTGTGGGAATCGGCGTGCTCATCGACACCCTTCTGGTGCGCACTGTCATCGTGCCGGCCGTGTTCACCCTGATCGGCGACAGGGTGTGGTGGCCCAGCAGGCTCCAAACCCCGCACGGATGATTACGGGGTGCCCGCTGGGCGCAGTGCGAGTTGGCGGAGTGTCAGAGGATGCGGTCGCGCAGAGATTCGTAGAGGGACCGGTTGGCGTCTTCGAGCTGCTCTGCCATGTCGAGAGCCTTTGCCGCTTTTCGCCTGTCTGCAAAGGCCGCGGCGTAGATCTTGCCGACTGCGCCGTAGAAGTTCGTGATGAGCTCCGCGGCGTCCGCCGTGTAGTTGACGGCGATCCGGCGCTTGTCCGTCATATCGCGTTCGCGCACCAGCAGGCCGCGGGAGACCAGACGCTCAAGAATAGAGGTCAGGGTAGAAGCCGACAGGGCCACGCGTTCGCTGATGTAGCCGGGGGTGATGGTCGTGTGCTGGTCTGTCGCGTAGACGATCTCAGTCAGGACGGTGAAATCGACAAGATTGAGACCGTGACGGCGGGCGAAGTGTGCTTGCGCGGTGCGAATGAGGTTGGTCTGCGCCATATTGGCATGGACCAAGCGCGCAAGCTCCGCGTTGAATTCAGTGTCCGACGGAAAATGCTGTTTGCCAGCGGTGTCGAACAGGCGGTTAAGGGAATCCGGAAGCATGGCGTTCATCCTAATTGGGAAAATCCGACCGCGCCTCTGGCGATGTCCGCGCTTTGGGATCAAGCAGCCCCATTTATGGACAGGGGCAACGCGAACGCCGAGACTGCAGGGAATCAGGCTCCGAAATGCGAGACGCGGACGTGTCTAAGTTCACGCGAGCGCGAAGCCTGCGATGCCCGCCATTCTGGGCAAGCGGACCGAAGCGAACACGGCGGGCAGGGCTCTGTGATCCCCCTCATGAAATCCTGGGTGTTCTTCCAGTATTCTTGGAGTCGTAATATCACTGCACGCACTGCGCGCGGGCTGTTCAGACAGCTGTGCTCATAGGCACCCACAGTCTCGACGGTCCTCCCATTCGGTGCGTCTTTCTAAGGAAGTGACTGTGAAGCGCAAGTTTCTCGCTCCTGCCGTCGCCGTCTTTGCGACCGCAGCTCTCGCTCTTTCCGCCTGCGGTGAAGCCCCGGAGGGCGGCGCCGATGCCAAGAAGTCTGACTTCAAGGCCTGCATCATCTCTGACGAAGGCGGTTGGGATGACAAGTCGTTCAACCAGTCGTCAAAGGACGGCTTCGACCGCGCCGTGAAGGACTTCGGCCTGCAGGAGGCAGTCGCCGAATCCAAGGACAAGTCGGACTACTCGCAGAACGTCGACACCATGGTGCAGAACGGCTGCAGCATCATCTACGGCGTGGGCTTCAACCTCGCCGCTGAACTCGGCAAGTCCGCCAAGCAGAACAGCGACATCGAATACGCGCTCGTCGACTCCTACTTCTCTGACGAAAACGGCGAAACCGTCGAGTACGACAACGCCAAGCCGCTGGTGTTCAACACCGCTGAAGCCGCATACCTTGCAGGCTACGTTGCCGCAGGCACCACCAAGAGCGGCAAAGTCGCCACCTTCGGCGGCATGCAGATTCCGTCCGTGTCTATCTTCATGGACGGCTTTGCCGACGGTGTGGACCGCTACAACAAGGACCACGACGGCAAGGTCGAACTGCTCGGCTGGGACAAAGCCAAGCAGAAGGGCTCCTTCGTCGGAAACTTCTCCGACCAGGGTCAGGGTCAGGCTCTGACAGACCAGTTCATTTCGCAGGGTGCTGACATCGTGATGCCCGTTGCAGGGCCGGTGGGCCTCGGTGCGGCTGAATCGGCTAAGAAGCACGGCGATGTTTCGCTCGTGTGGGTTGACGCTGACGGCTACGAAACCACCGAGTACGGCGACCTCATGCTGACCTCGGTGCTCAAGGAGATGTCCAACGCCGTCTACGACAGCGCCAAGGAAGCTTCGGAAGACAACTTCACCGGTGAGCCCTACATCGGCGATCTGAAGAACGAAGGCGTGTCGATCGCTCCGTTCCACGACTTCGAAGACAAGGTCTCCGACGACGTCAAGGACGGCGTCGAAAAGATCAAGCAGGAGATCATCGACGGCAAGACCAAGGTCGAAACCGAGAACGCTCCTAAGTGACCCCGCGCTGAACGCGCAGGTCTCTGAAACGAGACGCCGGTCCCGGCATGGAAGAGCGACTGTCCTCATGCAGTTAGAATCTTCCTGCCGGGACCGCGCCTGTCCACATGTATTGAGGAGTAATCAGTGAAACTCACCCTCGAGGGAATCACGAAGAAGTTCGGTGAATTCACCGCAAACGATTCGATTGACCTCGTCGTCGAACCAGGCGAAATCCATGCGCTCCTGGGGGAGAACGGTGCAGGAAAATCAACTCTCATGAACGTCCTCTACGGACTGTATGAGCCCACCGCCGGCCGTATCCTCATTGACGACGAACCCGTGTCTTTTTCGGGTCCGGGTGACGCTGTTGCGGCAGGCATCGGCATGGTGCACCAGCACTTCATGCTCATTCCCGTGTTCACGGTCGCAGAATCTGTGGCCCTGGGCTATGAGCCCACCAAATCGCTCGGCCTTTTGGATCTCAAGCAGGCTCGGGAGAAAGTCAAGGAGATCTCAGCCCGCTTCGGCTTCGACATCGACCCCGATGCCTACATTGAAGACCTTCCCGTCGGTGTGCAGCAGCGCGTCGAGATCATCAAAGCCCTGTCGCGTGATGCTCAGGTGCTCATCCTCGACGAACCGACCGCGGTGCTCACCCCGCACGAAACCGACGAACTCATCGAAATCATGCGCCAGCTCAAAGAGCGCGGCACATCGATCGTGTTCATCACCCACAAACTGCGCGAAGTCCGCGCCGTTGCAGACTCCATCACGGTCATCCGCCGCGGCAAGGTCGTCGGCGAAGTCAGCCCGGAGTCTTCAGAGGCGGAACTCGCCTCGGCCATGGTCGGCCGCGAAGTCAACCTCAAGTCTGACAAGACGCCCGCCGAACCCGGCGATGTCGCACTCAAGGTCACAGACCTGACGGTGCTCGACAAGAACAACCTGCCGGCGCTCAACCAGGTGTCCCTCGACGTGCGCCGCGGCGAAATCCTTGCGATCGCAGGCGTTGACGGCAACGGCCAGACAGAACTTGCCGAAGCGATCATCGGTCTGGAGGCCCCGGCTGCCGGAACGATCGAACTTGACGGCGTGAACCTCGAAGCCTCGTCGATTAAGGCCAGACTCAACAAGGGCATCGGGTTCGTCCCCGAGGACCGCTCAACAGACGGGATCGTGGCAGGGTTCTCGATTGAAGAGAACATGATCCTCGACTGGTACGACCAGAAGCCCTACGCCAACGGACTGGCGCTGAATCCGTCGGCCATTCGCTCAGCCGCATTGGAAAAGGTCGAGCAGTTCGACATCCGCTGCGGATCAGTGCAGGACCAAATCTCCACGCTTTCGGGCGGCAACCAGCAGAAAGTTGTTCTGTCGCGCGAAATGGGACGCGATCTGCGTCTGCTCGTGGCCAGTCAGCCCACCCGCGGCCTGGACGTCGGATCCATCGAGTTCGTCCACAAGCGGATCATCGAAGAGCGCGACAGCGGAACTCCGTGCCTTATCGTCTCAACAGAACTCGACGAAGTGCTCAACCTTGCCGACAGGATCGCCGTGATGTACCGCGGACAGATCATCGGCACCGTGCCCGGCGGCACATCGCGTGACGTTCTGGGCCTCATGATGGCCGGTGTGCCCGAAGAAGAAGCCAACGCCCGCGTTGCCGACGGTTCGGCCGTGACAGAGGTCAGCCAGGCAGCCCAGGAGGACATCGTATGAATCAGAAGACCACTGCCGCCAGCGCTGATCGAGGCAGTGCGCGCCAGAGCATCATCCGCGGACTGCTGTCGGGCAGCTGGCTGGTGTCGGTTCTGGCGATCGTCATTGCGCTCGTCGCAGGAGCCGTGCTCATCATCCTGGCCGACGCCGACGTCCAGCGGGCCGCAGGCTACATCTTCGCCCGGCCGGGCGACTTCTTCTACTACGCTTTCCACTCGGTTCTCGAAGCCTATTCAGCTCTCTTCCGGGGTGCCGTGTTCGACTGGAACGCGAATTCCTTTGTGCGCTCTGTGCGCCCGCTGACCGAATCGCTGGTGTCGGGAACCCCGCTGATCCTCACCGCACTGGGCATCGCGCTGGCCTTCCGCTCGGGTCTGTTCAACATCGGCGGTCAGGGCCAGGTCATCCTCGGAGCCGTCATCGGCGGATACCTCGGCTACGCGCTGCACCTGCCGGCTGTCCTCCACATGCTCGTGGCACTTCTCGGCGGTATGCTCGCAGGCGCCATCTGGGCTTCGATTGCCGGTGTGCTGAAAGCCAAGACCGGTGCGAACGAAGTGATCGTGACGATCATGCTCAACTCGATCGCGCTGTACCTCATGTCCTATCTGCTCAAACAGGAGTGGTACAAGCACAAGTCCGGTTCGATCCCGCTGACGGCCAATATCGACTCGACCGCGCACTTCTTCAAGATCCTGCCGGACCCGTTCCGCCTGCACATCGGCTTTGTGATCGCCATACTGGCCACCGCGATCATCTGGTGGCTGCTTGAGCGATCCACCATCGGATTCGAAATGCGCATGGTCGGACAGAACCCGGCCGCGGCGCGCACCGCCGGCATTTCCGTGTCGAAGGTGACGATCGTCGTCATGGCGGTAGCGGGTGCGCTGGCAGGTGCCGGCGGCGCCAACCAGGTGCTCGCCACAGAGGGCAACGTCGGCGGCGGCATCGCCGGAACGATCGGCTTCGACGCCATCACGGTGGCTCTTCTGGGCCGTTCGCGCCCGATCGGAGTGTTCTTCGCCGGGATTCTGTTCGGCGGTTTCAAAGCCGGCGGCTACCTCATGCAGGCCCAAACCGGCACGCCGATTGACATCGTGCTCGTCGTGCAGTCGATCATCGTGCTCCTGATTGCGGCACCCCCGCTAGTCAGGGCAATCTTCCGCCTGCCGGAGCCCATCGAAAAGCGCCGTGAAGACGTGAAGTCGACCGGCACCTCGACAGGTGCTGAAACAGCAGACTCGACCGGCGCGAAAGCCGAAAGCACAGAAGCGGCAGACGCCGCACCGACGACCGCAGCCGCTGCTAACGGCGGGGAGGAACGATGAGCACACAGACCAGCGTTCACAGCGCCCAGAAGCTCGCACCGAGGGACTGGAAGTTCCCGGTTGTCTACGGCGTCCTCGCCTTCATCGCACTGGCGGCCTTCGGCCTGGCCGCCGAAGGCGGTCGAAACGCAACCTTCCAGCTGGGCCAGCAGGGCGACTTCTTCCACATTCCGAACATCACCGTCGATGCCAAAACCACCGGCATTGTGATGGGACTGCTGCTGGCAGTGCTTGCGGGACTGTCCTTCTGGGGTCAGCTCAAGCGCATCACAATCGGCAACTGGCTTCCCGTGGCCGTCGGCGTGCTGTTCGTCATTGCGTTCCTCGCGTGGTCCGGCGCCGGATCAGGCGTCATCCCCGCAACCGCTCTGCTCGCCGGTGCTCTTGCACTGTCGGTTCCGCTGATCTTCGGCGCAATGTGCGGTCTGGTGGGCGAACGCGCGGGCATCATCAACATCGCAATTGAAGGCCAGCTGCTGGCCGGTGCTTTTGTTGCCGCAGTCGTCGCCTCGCTCGTGGGCAGCCCCTACGCGGGCCTTGTCGCCGCACCCATCGGCGGCGTGCTCGTGGCGATTGTCCTCGTGTTCTTCGCGGTGCGCTACTGGGTCGACCAGATCATCATCGGTGTCGTCCTCAACGTCCTCGTGATTGGTCTGACCAGCTTCTTCTTCTCAACCGTCCTGTCGGACAACCCCGAACAGTGGAACCGCTCCATGCGCCTTCCGGCACTGCCCGTGCCGGTCCTGTCGGACATTCCGATCATCGGGCCGGTGCTGTTCAACCAGAACATCCTCGTGTACCTCATGTACATCCTCGTGGCGGTTCTGCAGATTGCGCTGTTCAACTCCAAGTGGGGCCTGCGCCTGCGCGCAATCGGCGAACACCCGCGGGCAGCTGACACCGTCGGCATCAACGTCAACCGCGGCCGCGTGCTCAACACCATCATGGCCGGTGCAATTGCCGGTCTGGGCGGAGCGTTCTTCACCGTCGGTTCGGGTCTTGCCTTCGGCAAGGAAATGACAGCCGGACAGGGATACATTGCCCTGGCCGCCATGATCCTCGGCAAATGGAACCCCCGCGGCGCGCTCATGGCTGCGCTGCTGTTCGGGTTCGCGAAGAACCTCGGCAATTCGCTTTCGGCCATTGGCTCGCCGATCCCGCCGGACCTGCTGCTCATGCTGCCGTACATCGTCACGATCTTCGCCGTCGCCGGATTCGTGGGCAAAGTGCGCGCACCGGCGGCCGAAGGCGTACCCTACTCCAAGCAGTGATGCACATGCCCGATCAGCCAAGCGGCGCCTCGTCAGAAAAGAGCGACAGCCGGCAGGCCGACAGCATGCCGGGCAGCGTGGACGAGCGCGTGTGGGAGGACCTGCGAAAACAGGCCCGCCAAGCCATGCGGCGAGCCTACGCGCCGTACTCCGGCTACCCGGTCGGGGTGGCAGCGCTCGTGGACGACGGCCGGGTGATCACCGGATGCAACGTCGAGAACGCCTCCTACGGGCTCGGCCTGTGCGCCGAGTGCGGACTCGTATCGCAGCTGGCGGCAACCGGGGGAGGCAAGCTCGTCGCCTTCAGCTGCAGCGACGGCCAGGGCAGCAAGCTTGTCCCGTGTGGGCGATGCCGCCAGCTGCTCTACGAATTCGGCGGACCTGACCTCCTGCTGGACATGCCCAGCGGCATCCAGCCGCTGTCTACCGTGCTGCCCGAAGCGTTCGGGCCCGACCACCTGAAACAGCAGACCACCCAACCGCAACCATGAGGAGTGTGTGACGTGGAAAAGTTTGACGCCGTTGACATCATCATCGCCAAGCGCGACGGCAATTCCCTGACCGACGAACAGATCGACTGGACAATCGACGCCTACACCCGCGGCGTCATTGCCGATGAACAGATGTCTGCTCTCGGCATGGCGATCTTCCTCAACGGCATGGAGTCGCGCGAAATCACGCGCTGGACGCAGGCGATGATCAAGTCCGGTGAAACCCTGGACTTCTCCAGCCTGTCGGTGCCGACCACGGACAAGCACTCCACCGGCGGTGTGGGCGATAAGATCACGCTGCCGCTGGCACCGCTTGTCGCAGTGTTCGACGTCGCCGTACCGCAGCTGTCCGGCCGCGGACTCGGCCACACCGGGGGCACGCTCGACAAACTCGAAGCGATCCCCGGCTGGCACGGAGCGATCTCCACCGAGGGCATTGTGCGACAGCTTGACGAGGTCGGCGCCATCATCTGCGAAACCACAGAAGGGCTGGCACCTGCAGACAAGAAGCTGTACGCGCTGCGCGACATCACCGGGATCGTCGACACGATTCCGCTGATCGCCTCATCGATCATGTCGAAGAAGATCGCCGAGGGCACAGAAGCTCTCGTGCTGGACGTCAAAACCGGCTCCGGCGCGTTTATGAAAGACCGGCAGAAGGCCGAGGAGCTTGCCCGCACCATGGTTGAACTCGGTAAAGCCGCAGGCACCGCAACATCCGCGTTCATCACCGACATGTCCACCCCGCTGGGCCTGGCTGTGGGCAATGCGATCGAAGTTGAGGAAAGCGTCGAGGTGCTCGCCGGCGGCGGCCCGGCCGACGTCGTCGAACTCACCGTCGCTCTGGCGCAGGAAATGCTGGCACTCGTCGGCAAGACAGACGTCGATGTCGCCGCGGCACTCAAGGACGGACGCGCCATGGACAAGTGGCGTCAGATGATCAGCGCACAGGGCGGTGACCCTGACGCGAAACTGCCGATGGGCCGCGAGAACCACGTTGTCACGGCCGCCGAATCCGGTGTTCTCACCGGTCTTGACGCGCTTTCTGTGGGCCAGGCATCGTGGCGACTGGGCGCAGGCCGCGCCCGTCCGGGCGACGCCGTACAGGCCGGTGCGGGCATTCGCCTGCACGCCAAGCCCGGCGACACTGTTGAAGCCGGTGCCCCGCTCATGACCCTGTACACAGATGAAGCCCAGCGCTTCGACCGAGCCCTCGAAAGCCTCGAGGGAGCAGCGGTGATCGCCCCGGCAGGAAGCCCGGAGGCGACAGCGGCTGCCGAATCCACCTCGGTCATCTTCGAACACATCAAGTGAACTCAAGGAGCATTATGAAGAAGACCGATGTCGCAGCGATCATCGACCACACGCTGCTCAAGCCCGAATCCACCCCGGAAGACTTCGCCGCTCTCGTTGAGGAAGCCAAGAAGCTCGGCGTGCTCGCAGTGTGCGTGTCGCCGTCGGCTCTGCCGCTGAAAGACACGGGCAACCTTGTGATCGCAACCGTCTGCGGGTTCCCCTCCGGTGCTGTCGCCCCGCAGATCAAGGCTGCCGAGGCGGCACTGGCTGTTGAACAGGGTGCTCAGGAAGTCGACATGGTCATCAACATCGGTGCCGCCAAGGCCGGACTGTGGGATGACGTCGAAGCTGACATCCGCGGCGTTGTCGAAGCCGTTGCAGATGCCGCGAAGAAGGCCGGGCACGATGCCCTGGTCAAGGTCATCATCGAATCCGCAGCGCTCGAAGACGACGAAATCGTCGCCGCGTGCGAAGCCTCGGTGCGCGCCGGTGCTCACTTTGTGAAGACCTCCACCGGCTTCCACCCGGCTGGTGGGGCTTCGGCTCACGCTGTTGCCATCATGCGCAAGACCGTCGGCGACGCTCTGGGTGTTAAGGCCTCCGGCGGTATCCGCTCGGCTGAAGCTGCCCGCGAAATGATTGAAGCCGGAGCATCGCGTTTGGGCCTTTCCGGTTCCGCTGCGGTTCTCGACGGCTTCGAAGACTGAGGTTCTGGGTTCGGCTCTAGCCGGAAAACACTCGTCAGCCGGAAAACTCCCGATAGCAACAAATCCACCCGCTAGCCGCACGGCTAACGGGTGGATTTGTTCTTTTGCGGTGTGTCGAGGTTCGGCGGCTGTGTGTCTTGGCTGAGTTGGTGGTCTGCCAGCGTGAGCTTTTACAGACCCAGGTACGCGCCGAGTGCGGCTGAGAGCGCCGATAGGCGCTGGCGGCATTCGGCAACTGCGGTGCGCACGTCCTCGGGGGTGTCGAAGCCGTCAGCCGGTGCGACCGTTTCCAGGTAGCACTTGAGCTTCGGCTCTGTGCCCGACGGGCGGATGATGATCCTGTCACCGCCTGCCAGACGCAGTTTGATGCCGTTGGTGGGCGGCAGCTCATCGCTTCCAGCAGCCAGGTCGATGACTTCGACGACGTCCCGCCCTGCGAGTTCGGCAGGAGGAGTGCTGCGCAGCGAGTCAACTGCCGCGGTGATCTTCTCCACGTCGTCAAAGCGGAATGTCAGTGGCGCGGTGAGGAAGACACCGTCGCGCTGACGAATGTCATCCAGCTGGTCTTCAACACTGAGTCCAACGCTTTTGAGTTTGGAAACGAGGCCGGCGAAGACAACGGCAGCGCTTATGCCGTCCTTATCGCGCACAGCTTCGGGGTCGACGCAGTAGCCGAGTGCTTCCTCGTAGCCGTACACCAGACCGGGTACGCGGGTGATCCATTTGAAGCCGGTCAGCGTCTGCCGGTGCTCAATGCCCCGGTTGGTCGCTAAATGGGCAACAGCGGTCGAGGACACGATCGAGTTCGCCATGACGCACGTCTCGCCCACAGCCTGGCGGGCTCGCACGGTTCCGGCCATGAATTCGGCAAGCAGAAGCCCCACCTCGTCACCGGAGAGCTGACGGTACCCGCTTTCGTCCCGCGGATCCGGCACAGCGGCCGATACGCGGTCGGCATCCGGGTCATTCGCAATGATGAGATCCGCGCCGACCTCCCGCGCTTTGGCAAAGGCGAGCTCGAGCGCACCGGGCTCTTCCGGGTTGGGGAAGGTGACGGTGGGGAAGTCGGGGTCGGGCTGGTGCTGCTGATCGACCACGTGAACATCCGTGAAGCCGGCCTGGGAAAGAACACGCAGCGCGGTCTGACCGCCCACGCCGTGCATGGCAGTGTAGACAATCGTCAGCGGTGCGCTCTGGCGGGCACCGGCCATGTCACTGAATTCAGCAAGCCGCTCGGTGTAGGCATCGAGCACCTCGTCACCCAGTTCGGTCCACCCGGTGTCCGGCAAGGTCATGCTGCCGACAGACGGAACCTCGGCGATTTTGCCGGCAATAAAAGCGTCGAAAGGCTCAACGATCTGCGCGCCTGCACCGGCCGCAATGGTTTCGAGTTCGGCGTCTGTGAGTTCGCGCCCGTCGGCAGCCGCGGCTGCGCGAGCTGAACCGACGAGGGGCCGCTCGCCAAGGTAGACCTTGTAGCCGTTGTCTTGGGGCGGGTTGTGGCTGGCTGTGACCATCACTCCGGCGTCAGTTCCCAGATGTTTGACGGCGAAGGCCAGAAGGGGCGTGGGCAGCTGTGCGGGCAAGAGCATGGCGTGGCCACCGGCCTGGGTGACGACGGCGGCGGTGACGCGGGCGAAATCGGCTGAGCCGTGGCGAGCATCGCAGCCGATGGCGACGGTGAAGCCCTCACCGACAACATCGCGCAGAGCCGCTGCGAGTCCTGCGGCTGCACGGGTGACGACGGCTGCGTTCATGCGGCTGGGGCCTGGCCCGATTTCGCCGCGCAGACCGGCCGTTCCGAACTGCAGAAGACCCTGAAAGCCTTCCGTGATGTCGGCGATTGCGCGCTCGGAGGCCTCGCCGGGTTCGCCGGTGGCCGCGTCCAGCTGCTTCTGGAGGGCTGCGGCCGTGACGGGGTCGGGGTCGTCAGCGATCCAAGCTTTGACGATTTCGGGGTCGAAGCCATTTGTGAAGCGATCGGCGATCATGGGTCAGCGCTCCTGTCGGGGTAGTTCGGCCATGGTGCTGACGGCTTCGGCCAGCAGAGCAGAGATGCGCGGTCCTGCGGCCTGGCCGGCTTCGATGACTTCGGCGTGGGACAGGGCAGTGGCGGATACTCCGGCGCCGAGGTTGGTCACCAGTGAAATGCCGACAACTTCCAATCCGGCGGCCCGTGCTGCGATTGCTTCGAGCGCGGTGGACATGCCGACGAGGTCTGCGCCGAGGGTGCGGGCCATGCGCACTTCCGCCGGGGTTTCGTAGTGCGGTCCGGGGAACTGGGCGTAGACGCCGTCTTTGAGTTCAGGGTCCACACTGCGCAGAACCTCGCGAAGACGCGGTGAGTAGAGGTCGGTCAGGTCAACGAAGTTCGCACCTTCGAGCGGGCTGATGGCGGTGAGGTTGAGGTGGTCGCTGATGATGACCGGGGTGCCGGGTGCGAACTCTTCCGAGGTTGAACCGCAGCCGTTGGTCAGCACGAGCTTGTCGGCGCCGGCGGCCGCTGCGGTGCGGACTCCGTGGGCGACTGCGCGTACGCCGCGGCCTTCGTAGTAGTGGGTGCGGGCACCGAGCACGAGGGCGACTTTGTCGCTGTTCTTCAGGCGAATGGAACGCAGGGTACCGCCGTGGCCGGCGACGACCGAGGCGTGGAATCCGGGAACTTCTGCCGCCGGGGTTTCGGCGATCGTGTCGCCCAGCAGGTCTGCTGCGCTTCCCCAGCCGGAGCCGAGAACCAGGGCGATGTCGTGTTTGTCGACACCGGCTGCCGAGTTGATGACCGCTGCGGCTTCTTCGGCCGCTTTCATGGGATTGTCCGTCATCTGCGCCTTAGTGGGCGAGGTATTCGAAGTCATGTCATAACGGTAGCGGAATGCCCTTGCGCCGGGCAGAGTGGGACACAGCTCTTCTGGGCACAACTGCCGCCTCTGGGTGCTGGTGTGGGCGGGCCTAAAATAGTGGGGTCAGTTGCCCTGGAAGGACTTTGTATGCATATCCGCCCTTTTGTCGACGGTGACGATCTCAAGCTCAACACGATCCTCGGCGATCCGCAGAATCCTGCCGCTCACATGGCTCGTTCGCTGTTTCGGGCGGATGCTGATGCTCCTGTCAGCCGGGCCGTTGTCGCCCAGGTGGCTGATGATGTTCTGATCGGTGCCGCTGTGGTCGCGCAGTCGCCCGCGCACCCTACGCGTGCGTGGGCACATGTTGAGGTCGCCCCGACCGATGAACGCCGAGGTGTCGGTTCGGCTCTGCTGAGCGCCGTACGCGAGGCTGTTGTCGGCACGGACCTTGAGGGTCTGCCGTTGCGGGCTCGGGTGGAGCCGGGCACTGCGGGAGCGCAGGCCGCTGCGGCATGGGGCTTTTCGCCGCTGTTTCGCACCCGGGTGGTCCGCATTGAGGCTGCCGGGCTGGGTGGTTTGGGTGCTGACCGGTTGGAGGACTTCGAGGTGACTGCGACCGGTTCTGTTGCGCTGACCCAGGCGTTTGGCCGCTGGTATGCGGGCGTTAATCGCGCTGACCGTCCGGCCGAGATGACGATTGGCCAGGTCAACCAGCGTTTCCTGTCTGAGGCAACCGGTGCGCACGGTGCGGCGCTCATGCGCAGGGCTGGTCAGATCATGGCTTTCGCAGTGTCGTTCCCCGCAATTGACGATGGTGAGGACGGTGCGACCGAGCTGACCGTCGGCTCCGTGTACGACGGGGCTGTGTCCGGTGGCGCGGTGTCCGACGGTGATGCGGCCGGGGCTGAGGGCGACGGCGCTGTGCACCAGGCGGAATCGGCTGATACTCCTGAGTTCCAGGCCGCACTGGAGGACACGGGCGCGCTCATTGCCCGTCTGTCGACGGACACCCCTGTTGTGGTTGAGGTAACAGGCGAAATGCCGGTGCTCTCAACGCTCATTGATGGGCTGGTGGAGGCCGGCAAAGCACGCGTGCTCTACGAGTACGACACGGTTGCCACCAGCTGAGTCTCACAGCGGTTCTCCTTCTTTCGGCGTGACGGGGCCTTCTGACCGGTCAGGTTTCTGTGGCGGAGTTCCCTGCAGCTGAATGGGTATCGCGGCAGTCCGCGTGATGAACCACGCAACACCCGGTGGGGCCACCGGCAGGTGTCGCAGGCCCAGGTTTTCCAGTTCGGCCTGGGCTCTGGCTCCGACGATGATTCTGGGGCCCAAAGCGCTCGCCTGTGCAGCAGGTGAACCGTACGGCAGCTGTTCGTGCAGACCCCATCCGAGAATTGCTCGATCTGCCGTCATAGCCGGTGCTAGGTCACTTGGAAGTGCGTCGGCCGCACTGAGCTGCGTGAAGCAGTCGGGCAGGCCTGCCGCTATAGCCTGCCGCACCTCGGCAGGACCGATGATGCTCAGCACTTGGCCGTGCTCTTCCGTGTCCCACACAGCCGGTTGGCCGCAGGGGTCGTAGCCGAGAATGCCGTAGGCCGGTGAACGCCCGGCACCCCACGGCAGCGGGAGAGGCGATTCAGCAATATCGCCTCCAACACCCGCAGTGGCGGTAGACTTGGCAGCAGCGGCAGAACCGACAGCACTTGCCGCACAGGCGATCTGCACATCGACCCCGTCAGCTCCGATAACGTCCGCCCCCAGCGCATGGTGTCTTTCATCAGCACTGGCACCGGCACAATCGGTGGGCGGGCCGATGAGAACAGCACGTCCGGCGGGTGGAAAACCGTCAAAGCGGTGATTGCTGAGCCCGAGAAAAATAGCGTCACCGTCAGAGGCAGGTGGGAAGAAAACTCGTCTGCTGACCGATCCGCCGACCCGCGAATGCAGTGTTCTGCGGTCGCACACAATAGTGGTCGCAGCGTCGCCGAGCAGCGCCTCCACCCGCATGAGGATGTGCGGCTGGGCAGTCAGGTGTTCGAAATCGTCGATGAACACCCGCGGTCGGCCACCGGAAGAGATCGTGCGTTCAATCAGACCGAGCGCGTATTCCACCAGCCAGGCATCGGAATGATTGACTACGAGCAGCTCATACCGGCAGTGCGAGGGCTTGTCTCGCGTAAAGACCACACCGGTCGGAGCCACAATGCCGTCTGATGCTGAGCCAGACGATAGCGCCCTACCACGTTCACATGTGCTGTCAGACCCATCGGCAAGCAGCCACAGCAGGGATGACTTGCCCGTGCGGGGCCCTCCCAGAATCGCTGTGCTGATATCGGCATCGGGTGTCCAGTCGACGAGAGTTTGGCGGTCAGGAAGGTCAATCCGCCCCACGGGGCCTGAATCGGTGAACGGCAGGATGTCCGGCAGCGCCTCCGGAGTGATCCTGCGCGTGCGCTGCGGCGGACTGATCTGCCGCAGCTTCTGCAGGATCGGTGCAGGCGGGTCTTCAACTTCGATACCGCACTCACCCGAGGCGGAATCGCTTTCGCGCTTGCCACCCGCCAGCAGCCGCCAACTCACCGTGGTGGACACGTCGGTGGGAACATCCAGCGAGGCTGCGCGAAACATATCGCTGCGGTGGCCAGTGGATATGCAGCCCATGCCCGGCCGGTCCGGTGGGATATCGGCAGCCGCGGGGGAATCGAGAACTTCGAGTGAGTCGGCAGCGTCTCGCACCCGCATGCAGACGCGCAGTGCGATGTTCGTCCGCATGCGCGATGTGATGACCCCCGAGGGCTTCTGCGTGGCAAGGACTATGTGGATGCCCAGCGATCGGCCCAGCGCGGTGAGAGATTCGAGCGCTTCAACACCGGGTGGAAAATCTGCTGTCAGCACTTGGAATTCGTCGATCACAACGACGATTCTGGGCAGCGGAGGTTCAGCACCGGCCTGATTGTGCGCATCGATGTCAGGACAGCCCGACTCTTTGAGAACTGCTTCGCGGTAGCGAACTTCGGCCTGAACGCTGCGCAGTGTGCGCAGAGCCGATCGCAGGTCCAGGTTGTCCGAACACGATTCAACGTGCGGCAGGTCAGCAAGTGGGGCAAATGCTGCTCCGCCCTTGAAATCCATGAGGATAAGCCGCAGCTCCTCCGGCTTTCTGCTTCGGCACAAAGCGGCGATCCAAGTCTGCAGGAGGACAGATTTTCCGCTTCCGGTGGTTCCGGCGACAAGAGCGTGCGGCCCATCGGCGCGCAGATCAGCGAAGATCGGACCATTTTCGCCCATGCCGATGGGAACAGCCGTTTGCGTACACTGGGCCGCAAGATCATCGAAGCTCACGGGTGCGGCCCACGCATCCGCTGTTCCTGCAGTGTGCGGGCACAGGCTGAGGAACCGACCGGTAGTCATACGCGCGGGATTGAACATTCCAGGTTGGGGAACAGCTGCAGAAGACGGAGCGGCTTGCACAATTCGCGCCGTGCGGGCAGACGCTTCGATTACAACACGGTGCCGTGTTTCAGCGCCCGCCACCACGATGCGGTCGTCTTCAACTGTGATCGACACTTCTGCGTCGCTGTCGACACAGCTCTCGCCGCGAACACAGGGGCAGGTCGGCAGGACAGACACCAGTTCCGGTGAGCGCTGGACAGCCGCGTGACCGTGGACAAGAGGTACAGACGCAGTGCAGACCTGAGCGCACAGCGCGCGGGCAATCGGCACGGCTTCTGCACCGCAGAGCACCACAGCATGTTGCCGCAGGTCGATGTTGATGGGCGCCTGCGTTTGAATTCTGCGACTGTCAGCCTCGATCGGCAGCACGGTCCGACCCTCGAGTGTCTGGCAAGCCGCACAGTAATCGTCATCCCATGATTCTTCGGGCTCGGCAGGTTCGGCAACAGCAGCCGGAAGAAGAACAGTCCCGTATCCGACACACACCGTCAGCGGGTCTCGACTGGGTGGGATCTTCGCTTCGACTGTCTGCAGATTGACTTCATCTGCCAAAGCACGCAGCCGGGCTGCGTAGGCGCGCAGTCCTTCGGCTGACTGTCGGCGGATGCGCCGACGCTCCGTGAGCAGCTGCAGTCCCGCGCTCAGCGGTCCCGAGAGGCTGAAGGCAAGAAACCACCACACCTGCATCGCCACGGCCAAGACAATCCCAATGAGCAGCGGAAGGATCAGATGCAGTATCGATGGGCGGTTCAGCTGCGCTACCCGCGGCGCTTTCGGCCAGGGAATAGTTGAGCTGCTGACGGTCTCAGGCTGCCCGTCGTCAACAACCACGATGCTGCTGCCAACCGTGTTCGTGCCGAACTGCAGTCGCTGCGGAACACGCGATGCGAAAGGGTCGTGCAGGCAGAAGTCAGCACGCTCGCTGCGGCCGACCGTGACGGAGTGGGCAGGCAGGATGAAAGCGAAACCCGCATCCGGTCCGGCCACAACTGTGGCGGCCGGCTGAACGCCGGTCAGTCCAGCGCGCACATCCAGCTGGCTTGGACGGCTGACCACGGTTGCCGGATACCGGGCACACCATTGGCGCCAGGTTTCCGAGGCGGGCCGGAAGTGTTCGCCATCGGGGCTGACCGCCCACGCAGTCGCCGACTCAGCTGCGGTGTGACGGGTGAAGGCCGCTAGAACATCAGCAGCACTCGCCCGGTCAGGGGCACTGAGCGCATAGGACGCGTGCCCCTGACCGGTGACGTGAACTGTTGTCTGAGCCATGCTCGGAACATAGGACAGCAGGGGAGAACCGCGCAGCCTGCTGCTTAGCCCTGTGCATTGCCGTTGTCTTATCCACACTGCGCCGAACAGAAGTCACCGGATCACATCGGCACCATCGCAGCCGCCCGGGCTGACGCAGCCGAGCGGCACCTCGAGATTTACCGCCGGGCGGGATCGAGCAGAGCGCCCTCAACCGTGACCGATGCGCGCAGCGGCAGTCCCTTTGGCACAAAAGGGCTGATCAGAACTGGTCTGTAGCCGGCGGTGAGTTCTACGGAAACGTGATTGGCATCGGTGGTCTGCGCCCGCACGCGCATGTTGGTCCACCGGGAATCGTCGGCGGAGAGCCGAATATAGCGGCTGGCTGCGCTTTCGATATCGGAATTGGTGAAGTAGAGGGACGGCCGTTCTGTCAGACCTGGTGTGTAGGAGTCCGCGGCGGCCAGGGCAGCTGAATCCGCCAGGGCAAACAGCTTCCTGTGGGCCATGTAGATATCGGTGATGACAACCGCAATGATCAGCAGCGCCAAGGCGATGCTCATGAAGCCGATCGACAGAGGCATGATCGATCCGCGGTCCCTGCGGCGGTTCATGGTCTGACCTCGCCGAATGCCGCAACGATGTCGGCGTGCTCTGACTGCACGGTGATGCCTGCCCTGCCGCCGCTGGCCAGCCAGTTGGGGATGCCAGGCAGCGGAACCGTAGATCTCACAGTTGCCGTTACACGAGTCCCGTCTTTCTGACAGTCCCCGGCACAGTCAAAGCTGATGGTGTATTCGGCAGAGTCCAAACCGAAGTCGGCAAAGTGCAGCTTTGCCGACTGCTGTGCGCGCTCCTGAGCCGTCTGCGGGTAGCGGGCGGCCGCGCGTGCGGCATCGACGGCAGAAGCCTGGGCCGCGTAGGCGGCTGACTGTACCTGCGAGAACGCAACAGCCCCGTACACCAGGGGGATGATGAGGACGATCGAGGCGAAGATGAACTCGATCGGGGCCCGCCCAGCATCCGCTTTCCTCATGACGGGTCCTCCATCAGGGCGCGCCCCCGCAGCTCCCACACGCCGCCGGGGCCCAGAAACCCGACCACGGGAACCGGGGTGCGGACAGTGACGGTGACCAGCCCCGCCTCGCGGTCTTCTTCGACCGTGATGTCTTCCGCGTAGCGCGGTGAAATCGCGGTGGTGATGAGTTCGCGCGCAACATCCGCTCCCTGTGCGGGCGTGTGGCCGACGAGGCTGGCGTGGCGGGCACCTGCCAGGGCTGAATCCGTCACGGTGTTGCGCACGTGGATGGCCAGCACAATCTGCAGAACGGCCGCGAAGACCAGGCTCAGCAGCGCTGCGACAAGGACGAATTCGGCAACCGCGTTGCCTGCATCGGCCCTGCGGGCGGGTGTTTTGCAAGCTGGCGCTCTGCTTGCAGTCATCAGCCGGCGCTGCGGACCTTGTTCATTGCGTCTTGGAAGAAGCTGGTGAACGCTTCGCCGGCCAATGCCCACAAGCCGACAACCAAGGCCGCGGTCATAACTGTTATGAGCACCCAGCCGGGAACATCCCCGCGGTCGCTGCGGCGGCGACGCGGTGCTGCCGGTGCGAAGACGACAGCGGCGAAGGCCAGGAGGCGTGCGGTGAATCGGTCAAACATGAATTCTCCTTTGAACTTGTGTCGGGGCGAATCTCTACGGTCCCAGCTGCAGGACAGCGAGCGATGGATAGACAGCGAAGATGACGGTGATCGGCAGGACGAAAGCGACAACGGGAACGAGCATCCCGACCTCTTTGCGGCCTGCCAGTTCCATGAGTGAACGGCGGCCCTCAGCACGGACATCAGCAGCCTGGGCGCGCAGAACCTCTGACAGGGGAGTGCCTCGGGCAATCGCGACGGCAATGCCATCGACGAACTGGCCGAGGCTGCGCACCCCGGAGCGCTGCGCCATGGTGTCAAGAGCCTCCACCAGGGGTGTCCCAGTGCGTGCCTCGGCTAACGCAGCCTGCAGTTCGCGGCTCAGCTCCCCGGTTGTTGTGCGGCAGATGCGCTCAAGAGCGTCGACGGTGGATTCGCCGGCGGTGATGGACAGCGCGAGCAGTTCGGCAATAGTCGGGAACTCCGCGAGGATCCGCTGTTCGCGGCGACGGACGGCGCGTGTGAGAAGCCAGTCGTTGAAGAAGTGCCCGGCGACGCCGCACAGGACGAGCATTGTGATGACTACGACGGGGTAGAAGCCGCGCAGAGCAGACAGACCGACTGCAGCCGCGATGCCGATGACGATTCCGGTGGCGGTCCAGACGATCTGCTGGGCGCGGAAGCGCTCAACTGTGGCATGCGGGCCCAGGCGTTCCAGCCGACTGCGCACCCCGGCATCGGTTGTCAGTCGTTCACCCAGCCAGCTGGCGGCCCGGCCCACGGCGGTGTCGATGATTCCGCGAAGCCCGCTGGTATCCGGTGCTGACAGTGAGTACATCCGGCCCACGGTTTCGGACTCCCGCATGTACGGTGCCAGACGATCCTCAAGGCTGGGCCGGCGCATAATCGGCAGGGACAGCACGAGATTGACAGCGGCAATGCCGATGAGCATGCCCAGGGCGATGACAGCGACGGGAGACATTATGACCTCAGAACTCGTGGCTCTTCCGGCAGTCTGCCGATTCTCTTCATGGCCGAATACGCGGTGAGCGACACCACCAGCCCGACGGCCAGAAGCAATGCGCCGCGCGGTGAACTGTAGGCGGCAGCAGCTTCCGGCCGGGTGGCGAGCATGCCCAGAACAACCCACGGGGCGGCCACCGCCAGCCGAGCACCGGTGACAGTCCACGACTGGCGTGCTGTGAGTTCTGCCCGGGTGCGTGAATCTTCACGCAGAAAGTGACTCAGCGTTTTCAGCAGGGTTCCCAAATCGGATCCGCCGACATCGCGGGTCACTCGCAACGCGGCCACGATTCGATCAGCCACTGGATCGGCCGCTGCTTCTTTCAACCGGTCCAGAGCGACAGAGAAAACACCCGTTGCGCGGTATTCGCGGGCAAACACTGCGAAGATCGGGCGCAGGCCCTCGGGGCCGCGTTCGGCAAGAGCTGCAACAGCCTCGGGCAGGGACAGCCCGGCACGCACACCCGAACTCAAATGGTCGACCGCCTGCGGCCACAGGTCGCGGCGGACGAAAGCCGTTTTGCGTGCTTTTGCCTTCAAAACGGCAAATGGCGCCGCCGCTGCAAAGATGCCAAAGCACGCGGCGATCGGCACTGCCGCCGTGATTGCCCACACTGTGAACATCGTCAGCACCGCAGCGAGAGCGGCAACCGCGAAAACGTGCGCTGCCCTCAGACGGTGGAACCCGGCGGCTCGCAGCTGATCTTCGAGGTTTTGGATGAAGCCGAGCGTGCGTTTGTGTTTGGGCGGGCCGTCCCACATGGCCAGCCACAGCAGTGCCAATCCGGTGCCGATTCCCATGCCGCACATAACGGCGGTTGCCGAGGCGCTCATACGCCCTCCAGGATCTGGTGAATGTTCAGTCCCATGCGGGCGAAGCGCTCGCCCAGGTGCGTGAAACCGGTGCCGCGGACCAGGTTGCCGTCCACCGTGTGGAAAACGCTTTCGAGTTCGACAACGCCGTTTTCCATCCCGCCGGGAACGGCTGCGATTTCCACGACCCTGCGGGACCCGTCGGCGTTTAATGCCAAGTGCACAACGAGGTCCAGTGCTGCGGCGACTGTGGGGGTGACGAATTCAGAGCCGATGTTCGGCCCGGCCAGAAGCGGCAGGGTGCACAGCTTTGTCACTGCGGTTCGGGCTGAGTTCGCGTGGATGGTGCCCATGCCGGGCAAACCGGAGTTGAGAGCAATGAGAAGATCGAAGCTCTCAGCCTGCCGGACTTCGCCGACGACAATCCGAGTGGGCCGCATCCGCAGGGCCTCTTTCACGAGATCGCGCAGTGTGACTTCGCCCGTTCCCTCCAGGGATGCCTGGCGGCACTGCATGGGCACCCAGTCTCGGGCGGGGATGGCCAATTCGAAAACCTCTTCACAGGAGATGACCCGTTCGCGTGCGGGAATGGAACCGGCGAGTGCATTGAGCATTGTCGTCTTGCCCGCCTGGGTTGCCCCGGAGACGACGACGTTCGCTCCGGCTTTGACTGCTGCGTCAAGGAATCGCGCCGCTGCCGAGGTGAGGGAACCTGTTCTGACCAGGTCGTCGAGGCTGCGGGTCTTCTTGATGAACTTGCGGATGTTCACCGAGGGGTGACGGCGTGTGATGTCCGGCAGGACCACGTGCAGGCGTGAACCGTCAGGCAGGCTCGCATCGACAAAAGGCTGCGACAGGTCCACGCGGCGTCCGCTGGTGCGCAGCATCTTTTCAATGAGTTCGTAGACATCGGTATCGGTGAGCACGAGCGTGGTGAGTTCGCTGATGCCCTCACGGCTGATGAACACCTTGTCGGGGCTGTTGATCCAGACTTCTTCGACGTCTGGGTCGTCAAGAAAGCGCTGCAGGGGACCGAAGCCGGTGAGGTCATCGACAATCCGCTGAAATGCCTGCTCAGGATCGTCAAGAAGAGGAAGTGATC
Organism: Brevibacterium sp. HMSC07C04; assembly: GCF_001815905.1. Classification (GTDB taxonomy): domain Bacteria; phylum Actinomycetota; class Actinomycetes; order Actinomycetales; family Brevibacteriaceae; genus Brevibacterium. The sequence goes on from NZ_KV823250.1 coordinate 132,405, forward strand.
CGCTGAGTGTGTGTTCGTCGTAGGCGGCGATGACATCGCGGATGAGTGCCCGTGTGGGCTCGGGCTCCATACGCGGGTCAAGACCTCGAAGCCGGACGGCATCACGGACCTGTTCGGCGATGATGTCGGTGGCGTCCATGAAGCTTCAGCCTCTTTTCATCCTCTGCGCCGCGGTGCTCCTTTGCACAGCGAGTTCGGTAATTCGAAATATAGAGGACTTGCGGCCGGCTGGCTACGGCTCGCGCCGAATCTGTGGATAACTTCGCCTGATCAGTGCAGCAGTCAACAGGCTCAGCACCCGTACTCCGCGCGTCATCTACAGTGAACCCATGGCGAGCCTCAATGACGATGCGAACTACATCCGGAACCTGTGCACGCAGTTGGACATTCCCGGTCTGACCGATATTCACACGCACTTCATGCCGCACAATGTGCTGCGCAAAGTGTGGGCATACTTCGAGCAGGCAGAAGACGTCCTCGGCTACGACTGGCCCATCATCTACCGCACTGATGAAGCTGAGCGAATCGACACGCTGCGCACGCTGGGGGTCAAGCAGTTCACATCGCTGCTCTACCCGCACAAGCCGGACATGGCCGCATGGCTCAACTCCTGGGCCGCCGACTTCGCTGCCCGCATTCCCGACTGCGCTCACAGCAGCACCTTCTACCCGGAACCCGAAGCTGAAGACTACGTCCGCACCGCCATTGAGGTCGGCACTCGGGTTTTCAAAGCCCACGTGCAGGTGGGCGGCTACGATCCGACCGACCCCCGCCTCGACCCCGTGTGGGGCATGATTGCCGAGGCGGAGCTCCCCATCGTCATTCATGCCGGCCACGCTCCCCAGAGGGGAACGCACACGGGCATCGAGCCGATTCGCGAGGTGCTGAGACGGTTCCCGCGCCTCACCTTGGTTATGGCCCACCTGGGTATGCCGGATTACGATGCGTTCCTTGACCTCGCCGATGAGTACCCCAACTTCCACCTGGACACCTGTATGGCGCTGACTGACTTCACAGAGCGGTTCGCCCCGACTTCAGGGGAGTACCGGAGGCGCTTGGGCGATTACGGGGATCGGATTGTGTTCGCCTCAGATTTCCCCAACATTCCCTACAGCTATGCCCACCAGGTTGAAGCGCTTGAGCGGCTGGAGCTGGGGGAGGAGTGGATGCGAGCTGTCCTGTGGGACAACGGTCAGCGGCTTCTGAACCCGGTGCCGTAGACTGGCGGGACTATGGCCTTTGACTTTGCGAGCGAAATCGCCGACCTCAAGCAGACCTTCGCCTCGATTCGCGAGGTGTCCAACATCGATCAGCTGCGCTCAGAAGTCGCTGAGCTCACCGAGCAGGCGGCAGCACCTGACCTGTGGGACAACCCGGATGAGGCCCAGCAGGTCACCTCGAAGCTTTCGCACCGCCAGTCCAGGCTTGAAAAGCTCGAAAAGTTTGATGAGCGCATTGAAGACGTCGAACTGTTGGTCTCCATGGCCGAAGACGAAGACGACGCTGACGCCCTGCAGGAAGCGCAGGACGAAGTCAACAAGCTTGCACGCGAACTGTCGGACATGGAGATAGCCACGCTCCTGTCCGGTGAATACGACGCGCGTTCTGCGGTCATCACGGTTCGCTCCGGTGCAGGCGGTGACGATGCCACCGACTTCGCACAGACGCTCACCCGCATGTACGTGCGCTGGGCCGAAAACAACGAATACAACGTGCAGGAGCTCGACACCTCGTACGCGGAAGGCGCGGGTGTGAAGTCTGCGACCATCCAGATCAACGCGCCCTACGCCTACGGGACCTTGTCAGTTGAAGCCGGCACGCACCGCCTGGTGCGCATCAGCCCGTTCGACAACCAGGGCCGCCGCCAAACCTCATTTGCGGCAGTCGAAGTCATCCCGCTCATCGAGCAGACCGACCACGTGGACATTGACGAAAACGACCTGCGCATCGACGTGTACCGTTCCTCCGGTCCTGGCGGTCAGTCGGTCAACACGACAGACTCCGCTGTGCGCATCACCCACATCCCCACGGGCGTTGTCGTGTCAATGCAGAACGAAAAGTCGCAGATTCAGAACCGCGCGGCAGCCATGCGAGTGCTCCAGTCGCGACTGCTGCAGCTGAAGCACGAAGAAGAAGAGGCGCAGAAGAAGAGCCTCGCCGGTGACATCAAAGCATCGTGGGGTGACCAGATGCGCTCCTACGTCACCCACCCGTACCAGATGGTCAAGGACCTGCGCACCGGCTACGAAGTCAACAATCCCTCAGCTGTTTTCGATGGTGACATCGACGGCTTCCTCGAAGCGGGCATCCGCTGGCGCAAGGAAGAACAGCAGAAGGCAGAAGAAGAAAACGCTCTGCCCTGATAAAAAGGACGATCCCAGAACATGGCTAAGACCGGCGAGTTCATAAAGAACGACGGCAAAAAGGTCGTCGCGCGCAATCGCCGTGCCTCTTTTGACTACCACCTGGAAGAGGAATTCGAAGCTGGCCTCGTACTCACGGGCACGGAAGTGAAGTCGCTGCGCGAAGGCCGGGCATCAATCACTGACGGCTATGCCCACATTGACCGCGGTGAAGCCTGGATCGAGAACATCTACATTCCCGAATACCTCCAGGGGACCTGGACGAATCACGCGGCCAGGCGCAAGCGGAAGATGCTTCTGCACAAAGCCGAGATCATCAGGATCACTCAGAAGCTCAAAGAATCCGGGCGCACTCTGGTACCGCTTGAGCTGTACTTCTCTGGTTCGCGCGTCAAGATCTCCTTCGCCCTGGCAAAGGGCAAGAAGGATTGGGACAAGCGTCAGGCACTGCGCGAAAAGCAGGACAAGCGCGAAGCCGAACGCGCCATGTCGCTGCGCCAGAACAGGTGAGCGGTACCTCGGCCTTCCTTTAGTCGGCTGTCAGCCGGCACATGATCGGGGACTGAGCCGGCACCTCGGCAGGGGCTTTGACCAGTGCGTCCCTCAGCGTGAGTCGTTAAACTCGGGGCTATGCAGCAAGTAGATTTCTATTACGATCCCTCTTGCCCCTTCTGCTGGGTCACCAGCCGCTGGCTTGTGCAGGTCAGCGCTAAGCGCGACATTGACGTCACGTGGCGGCCATTCAGCTTGGCGATTAAGAACGACGAACTGCCCGGCGGTGCCAATGAAAACTCAGGTCACTCGAAAGGCCACAACGCCGGTCACCGTGTGCTGCGTGTTATTGCGGCGGCTGAGAAAGAAGGCGCCAACGCAGGTGGTCTGTACACCGTGTTCGGTGCGGCTCGGCACGTTGACGGCACGGACTTCACTGACGAACTCATCAGTGAAATCCTTGCCGATTCTGGCCTTTCCGAAGACCTTCTGAAGGCCGCTGACGATGACAGCTGGGATGAACACCTCAACGCTGAACTGAGGTCGGCACTCGACCTGGTCGGTGATGACGTCGGTGTGCCGATCATCGCCTTCGAACGCGAAGACGGCTCCAAACAGGGCTACTTCGGTCCGGTCATCCTCACGCTGCCCGAGGAAGAAGAAAGCCTCGCCATGTGGGACGGCCTGAGCAGCTTGGCCACGGTTGAAACCTTCTACGAACTCAAGCGCACCCGTCCATCTGGCGGGCCCGATACCCAGAGCACCAAGGGTCTCTGAGGATTGCACTGATTTCCCAGCGCGTTTGGGTTGACAGAGCACCATTTCTCTGACGAGGCGGAGCTCACCCAGCGCCGATTTGGTCTCGTTGCCATTCCCTTCCGGGGACGGCAACGGGACTTGTGGATTCTCGGGGGCCTGTTGTGTGGAGTTCAGGCGCTGGGACAGGGTTTTGCATCGGCTGTGGACAACCTGGGGATAAGTCGGCCGATCAAGTTTCTGCCAGGGGTTGCCCTGCAGTCGACTTGACAGATGCTGAGCTTCTGACCTGCATAAATATATGTTTGTGAGTTTATGCACGCTATTCTTCTGCCTGTGGTTGGATCTGTGGATCAAGAGGGCTTCCTGCTGGCGTTGGCCCCGCGCTGAGGCGGTTCCTGCTTGTTGAGCACTGCTCGTCCACGGCTGTGGATAACCCTGTGGGATTTGGGGATTCAGTTTGCCAGCAGGGTGGGTCTGAAGTTATGCGTGAGTGTGGCTTCAGATCTGTTTTCGGGTGCTGATCTCACTGCTTCGCGCCCCGGTTGGCTTTGTGTGGGGCGGGGGTGGAATAATCGTCTGAGCCTGCAGCGTTAACGCTGTGTGTTAGACAAATTCATATGGGGATGATCGGTTTCGACGTTGACGTGTGTGTCGAGTGAAGCGGGGCGAGGATGCAGGGTCATCTCGTTAACGATCCTTGCAAAAGAATAGGTGCTAAATCTAACGACCGCACCGAGTTCGCCCTCGCCGCCTGATAAAGGCCTTCAACTAGCGAGCTGCGACTCTGCCGGCCTAGGTCTGCTTTCGGCCTAGCTCCCGGTATCAGCTTAGAAAGCCACTGCTGACGGTGTTTGTTGGGGACACCGTCGGGACTTCTACCCAACTCCGTCTGTTGAGCACGGTGTTCGTGCCAAGCTCAGGACCTAAGAAACATTCTTCACGAACTGCACCCGGAGAAGCCTCGGTGCATCGTCGACGGACGCGGGTTCGATTCCCGCCATCTCCACCTCGGGGGGAAGCGTTGAACTCTATAGTCAACGCTTCCCCCATTTCTTTTGCGTCAGAGAGTTCCTCGAAGGTGACTTCTGCACCGTGGTCGAAGAACCATGATGCGATGGTCAGCTCGCCTGGACCGACGAAGATCTTGTCCATGAAGTACTCCAGCAGCAGATCCCTGGTCTCAGGGGCATCCATTGTTGCCCCGGCATACTTTTTGTAGAACGTTCCGATGCTGACCTCATCCTCGAACGGGGCTGCTTTGACATGCTCGGCCTGGATCGCACCATCAAGCTCACGCTTTTGGTCTTCCAATACCTGCATAGCCTCAGCTGTGGCGTCATTGAAGATGCCAGCAGCTATCGCTTTGACGAAGTTAGCCAGCTTGGCCGCCACACCCTTCCGGCGAGCCTCCAGTGCCTCTAGAACTGCCGTTCCCCGTTCATGCGTCTCTCGGTAGTGGACTGCCATGTCCACGGCTAGAGAAGCCAACATGGCTTCGTCGTCGAGGAAGTCCTCAGCCGTCTCCGCGACACGTGCCTCCAAGTCGTCTTTACGGAGGGGCTTAAGCGTGCACTGCTTCTTACGCTGGTTGAAGCAGTAGTAGTACCGGTGCTTTCTGCCGGTTTTCGATGTTTCTGAAACACCTTGCACCTTCTCCATATAAGTGGGGAGGCGCGAGGCCTCGATCTTTAGTATTAAACACCGATACATGACTGTTCTCGTCGACTTGACCATTGTTGCCACGGTCGTTGGGCGCGAAGAGTCAGGGCTTTGCAGCAACGCCATCACTGGCGCGAGCCTGAAATGCCCTGTTGTTGCGCGAAGCATCCAGCAGCTGGTGGTAGATCCACGTGGTCTGCAATGGCTTTCGGAGCGCGTGACGATCACGGTCATCGGCAGCTTCTCCAGTGGTTCTCGCGGGCGCTCGACGCCGTCGGGCCCAGTGCCAGGGCCGTACCGTACTCGCGCGGCATCCGTAGCCACCTAGCCACCGCGCCAGCTGCGGCTGCGCTTGTTGACAGTCTCAACCACCAGGGGTTACCTTGTAACTGGTTATCAGGTAACCATTCGTTGTATTCATGAAACGGGGGACAGTGCATGTCCGTAAAGCACGCGATACTTGCGCTCCTGTCGTCGGAGCCGTCGTCGACATACCAACTCTGTAAACGCTTCGACGCGTCCACCGGCCAGAGTTGGCCGCTCAACATTGGGCAGGCGTCGTCGACGCTCCAGCGCCTGGAGCGCGACGGACTCGTGGTCCGCGACGACACGGAGACCGACGGCGAGTCAGGCGGCCAGCCTTGGCGGCTCACGAGCAAGGGCGCCGATGATCTCCAGGTCTGGTGGGAGCGCCCTGTAGTCGCAGAGCAGCGCGGCCGGGGCGAGCTCGTCGTGAAGCTCGCCCTCGCTACGGTCACGCCCGGCGTCGACGTGCTCGCGCTTGTGCAGCGCCAGCGCAGCACGACGCAGCGGACCCTGCACGATCTCACCCGCTTGCGTCGTCAAGCCGACGATTTCGTCGGCCAGCTCGTGCTTGACCACCACCTGTTCCTCACCGAAGCTGAACTCCGTTGGCTCGACCACATCGAAGGCACCCTGGGCCGTCGTGCCGAGGTGCGCTCAGACGCCGACGCAGCCATCACGGCTGAGCCCTCGCCGGTGAGCAACGCGAAAGGCCGCCGATGACGTCGCCGGGCCCGCTGTTAGCGCTACGTGATGTGACCCGCGTCCACGGCGAGGGTGCGCGTCGAGTCACCGCTCTTGACGCCGTGAGCCTCGTCGTCGAGGCGGGCGAATTCGTTGCCATCATGGGACCTTCAGGCTCGGGCAAATCGACGCTGCTGAATCTCGCGGGAGGCCTCGACTCCCCGACGAGCGGCGAGGTGCTCGTCGAGGGATCCCCGCTCTCCGGGCTCACCAGCCCGCAGCTCGCATCCATGCGACGCCGCCACGTCGGCTACGTGTTCCAAGACTTCAACCTCCTGCCTGGGCTGAGCGCCGTCGAGAACGTCACCTTTCCCCTCGAGCTCGACGGCATGCCATGGCGTCGAGCTCGACGCGCGGCGATGGATGTGCTTACCCAATGTGGGATTGCCAAGCTCGCTGATCGTCGTCCCGAGGAAATGTCGGGTGGTCAGGCCCAGCGCGTCGCCATCTCCCGGGCGCTCGTCGGGCCTCGACGGCTCCTGCTCGCCGACGAACCCACGGGCGCGCTCGACAGCGAGACCGGCGTCGCGGTGCTCGAACTCCTTCGCCAGCGTGCTGACGAGGGAGCGGCGGTGGTCATGGTGACGCACGAGCCTCGATTCGCGGCATGGGCGGACCGCACGGTATATCTGCGCGATGGGCGCATCTCGGGAGAGGCTGGGCCGACCGACCCGAACCAGCTGCTTGACGAGCTCCACACCGGCGACGGAGCACCCCGATGAGCGCCTGGCGCGCCGTGCTGCGGTTGGCGAGCCGCGACGCTCGACGCCACTTGACCCGGACGATTCTCGCCGCTTTGCTCATCGCCTTGCCGGTCGCGGCGCTCGGCACGTTCTTCTCTATCTCCTCGCCGGGCGCCCCGACCACGAAGCGTGTGCTGGAGAGCATTCCCGACGGTGGCCAGGCCACCATCACGGCCGCAGCCCTGCCGCAGGGTGGACCACCATTTCCGCAGATCCCCGAGGGTGCCCCCGGGCCGTGGATGGACGATGAAGAAGTGCGCGCCGCAGATCCGGAGCAGATTCGCGCGGCACTCCCACCGGCCATCGAGCTCTCCGAGTACTGGACGTCGCCGTCGCTCGTCGCATCGCCAGAGCTCGGGCTGCAGCCGGGGCAGGAGCAGACCCTCGACAGTCAAGTGAAGACGCTCGATGGGAAGCCCCCCAAGCGGCTCGCGATGGTGGAGCTGTGGGAGGGCGAACCGTGGGCCTTTTCCGCCAGCGCGCCGCGTGTGGCTGAGGGCACCGCTCCGACGACGCCCTCGGAAGTCATCATCACGCGCTCCCTGGCCGACCGACTCCACCTCGAAGTGGGCGATTCGCTGGGCTTCCTCGCGCCACCGGACGTCGGCGTTCGCAGTTACGACGGCAACCTCGCCGCCGCGATGAACGATTCCGCCCGAGGTTACCGTGTGGCTGGCATCGCTGACACGTCCGGCACCCGCGCCTGGGCGCCGTCGGGCTGGTTGTCGTCGCTGGCCGCGAAGCATCCGGAAGGGCTGCAACGGCACTGGTTCGCGCACGGTTCGGAGCCCGTGACGTGGACGGATGCCAAAGCGCTGAACAAGCTCCAGGCTTTCGCGATTTCCAGGCACGTGCTCGAACACTACCCGGCCGCCGACGAGCTCTACCCGGCGGACATCGATCCAGCGCAGCTGCTGGAGCGAGCTATCGGCGTCGCGGTAGCACTTGTGGTGGGTGGGCTGCTCGTGTTCTTCCTCGTCACTCCTGCGATTGCGATTTCCGCGGAGCAGTCGCGGCGCACGCTCGGACTTGCCGGGGCGGTCGGCGCCACCCCACGCCACCTGCGGCGCATCGTGCTGTCCCAAGGGCTTGTCATCGGAGTATTCGGTGCGGTGCTGGGATGCGTGCTGGCAGTCGCGTCAGCTGCGGGATTCGGCGCACTGCTCGGGGCGATGGTGCCAGCCGAGGACTCCGAGCAGCCGCGATTTGGTGCGGACGTGGCGCTCGCCAACTTCCCCTGGTGGGTGCTCGTTGCCGGTGCATGCATCGCCGTGCTGCTCGGCCTGATCGCCGCGTGGGGGCCGGCGCGCTCCGTCGCTCGTCTCTCGGTAGTCGATGCGCTGCGCGACAGGCCCAGCGTGCGCGCGCAACGTCGTCGTCGGGGACGCTCGCTCATCATCGGCCCCGCACTGCTCGGTATTTCGGTGCTGGTTGGCGCGGCGACGCTGTTGGCGCGAGTGCCCGAACATGTGGCGGGCCAGGAAGCTAAGGCGGAACTTGCGCCGGGCTCGCTGCCGCCAGGCGCGACGGTGTTCGTCATTGGGGCGTCACTTGCCATCGTGGCCGCGCTGGCCGGCCTCGCGGTCACGGTGCGAGGGCTGCTTCCACTCCTCGGGAGGCTCGGGGATGGCCGTCGGCCGGTGTGGAAGCTGGCGCTTCGAGATGCGGCCGATCATCCGTCGCGGACGGTGCCGGCGGTCCTCGGCGTGATGTTCTCGCTGCTGGCAGCGTCGTATCTGTTGGTCATGGGCGCGTCGCAGCATGCCGATCTTCGGACGACGGGCGAGTCCGTCGACTGGCGGGGGACATTCCTCGTCTCTCCGACGGTGTCCATCGACCCGGTGCTCGATCGGGCCATCGCCGACGCTGCGCTGGAAGAGCTGTCCCGCAGCCTGCCTGAGGTCGACGGTTCGCATCCCGTCGAAGCGTTGGCCCACGACTCGCCGACATTGCTTCTCCCTCTCCAGCCGAAGGGCCGCGAATGCCCCGAAAACACATTGGTTCACGCCGCCTCGGCACGAACTCCGGGAGCTCCGCTTCGTTGCGTGAGCGAGGTCTCTGGTGCTGCCTTCAATGGGGGGACCACCCGGTTCGGAAGCCCCGAATCTCCCTCGGAGCCGCCGGTGTTGATGGATGGCCCTGCGCTGCAGGCGATGCGTCTGCCAGGGGCCGACGCCGCCGCGCAGGTGCTGGATAGTGGGGGTGTGTTGGTGAGCGATGCCTCGTTGATCGATGACGACGGTCGTGTCCGTCTTGCGCGCATCCCTCGTGAGAAGCTCGACACGCTCGAAACTGATCCGCACGACGAGGTGAAGCTCCCGGCGAAGTTTGTGCGGGGCATCGGTACCGGCCTCGTGATGTCACCTTCGACGGCGCGTGGCCTTGGTCTCGACCACATCGTGCTGGAGGGCGTGCTGGCAGACACCTCGAAACCGCTGGATGAAGCTACGCTCGAGCGCTTGGGTGACGAAAGAGTCGGCGGGCTGGTGTGGGTGAGCCTCCCGGACTCGACAGACCCGCTTGAGGGCAACAGGGGGCCAGAGGAGCGTGCGGCCACGTGGGGGCCGCCGGTGCTGCTGGGGGTCCTCTCCGTTGCAGCGGCGGCCATCGCGGTGCTGCTGTCCGCCACGCAGGGGCGCCGCGACGCGATCACGGCCTATGCGGTGGGTGCGTCACGAGGCGTGCTCGTGCGGATCGGGATCGCGAAAGCTGCGGTGATCTTGCTGTTCGGGGTGCCGTTAGGGCTCGGCACCGGGCTCGCGGTCAGCGCCTACCACGTCGCTTGGAAGAGGCGGATCGCTTCCAGCGGGGCGTGGCTGGACACCGTCCCACTGTGGGGCTACCAAGCCATGCTGGGGGCGGGGGTCGTCGTCGCGGGAATGCTGGCAGCGCTGCTGCTGACGAGGCCGCCTCGACGGTTGGTGCGGCGCGGGCTCGACTGACGTGGCCATATTCGCCCTGCTTTTGAAGTTGACCGTCACACGATGCGCGGAGCAGAGTGGGTGACCACGAGGGGGGGGGGAGAGGTGTGCTGACTGATGGTCTTCGTATGGAGGCCGTCAGAAGCGGCATCAACTCATGCAATGTGGGAGCCCACGGCGGAGTAACGCCGTAATCGAGCATCTTCTTGCCGCCAGTTGCTTGCATTGGCTGTGCTGCTGGTTCGCGAGGGGCCTGAGCAGCAATACAGCTGCAGCCAAGCTATCGACCGCCGTCTCACGACGGTTGGTGAGCGTGGCAGCTGTCTGGGGGGGGGTCACGTTCTGCAACCGGTCAGCGCAGCGTGCCCACCACCAGTCCCGGTCCCGAAGGGAAGGTCAGTTCTCCCAGGCTTCGATGATTTGCCAGGTTGTCGTCTCACGTTCGAGGGTCGGTTTCCCGCCCCGTTGTCGAAGGATTCTCGAGGCACGGCGTAACAGCCGGTGAGCCATCGGCGCATCGAACAGAACAGTGCCTCTCCAAGTTGCCCCCACGATTTGATTCCTGTCTGCGAGAGTACGCATTCGAGTGCGGTCTTTCCCCGGCAGGACAAGCCCCTGACGTCAAGCGCGGTGATAGTCCAACGCCAGGGACTGCCAAAGGTTTGGTTGACTGAGTGTCTTGCACTTTAAGTGGGGCCGGGAAAGGACGTTGGCTGTGAATTCAGCGTACTCACTATAGTAGAGGGTGGGAGGAATGAACGCTCACCGCTGCAATCCATTATGATTTTCTGTTTGGGTGCTTGCAGGGATTCTTATCTGTCGAGTATTGCGAATAGCAACTTCTAACTCGGAACTGATGTTCGGTGGGCATCAGTTGGGTGCAAGATCCTTGTAGGAGTGAACCCGGCAGTGGTTTGCGATTCAGCCACCCAGCCGTTTCGTACACCCACTTGAGTTTTGTAGCCAAAGTTGAGTACGGACAACCGTGTGAAGTCCTGGGACGTAGTTCACTCGATGTTTCGGGACTTTTTGTGTTTCGGCCTGGCGAACTGCGGGTGCGAATCATGCTGTCATGACCGACGCCAGAGTCTCCTTGGCTTGTGCGACCAGCAGAGAAGGCTTGCTTAGCATTGAGTAATGACTGCGTTTGAATCACCTTCTGCATGGACCCGTCGGTCGGTCCTCGCCGGGCTGCTGACGGCCCCGTTTGTTGGGTTGGTTAACGGTTGTGCACCAATCAGCACGAAAGACAGCGAAACTTCGGGTGCGCGGAAGGCCCTGGTCTACCGCGGGCCGGCGGGGTGCGAAGGCTGCGCGGAAACTCTTGCAGAGCGGCTGTCTCAATCGCCGCTGGGTATGGACGTTGCGTTCATCGGCCCGGATGAAAAGTTCCCTCTCGAAGCGAGTGCTCTTTCTGGAGTCGCTCTCTACGCTCAGCCGGGCGGTGGAGACGATATTCCCGCCGCTGCGCAGAGTTTTCCTTCCGACTTCATTCGCGGGGTTGCTGACTTTGTTACGGCAGGCGGAAGCTACTTTGGGGTCTGTATGGGTGCATATCTTGCTGGGAGCGAAGGCTTCGGCCTTGTGAATGAACCCGTCGAGGGGCAGGTGAATGTTCCCGGCTTCCCCGTGACAGACAGCACGGCTCAAGTTGTGGCAGTCAAGTGGGACGAAACCTCGCGATGGACCTATTTTCAAGAGGGAGCGAGGCTGCCCAAAGAAGGCGCTGAGGCTTATGCCCATTACGAAACAGGCGATATCGCCGCCGCGTACTATCGATTTGGGGAGGGAAGTGTGGGCTTGATTGGCCCCCATCCAGAAGCTGATAAAACCTGGTTTGATGACGATGATCTTGTCGACCCCGACGGCGACGACTGGAAATACGCAATCCCACTTGTCGAGCGAATTCTCAGTTGACCGGCGTGAAACTTGGGTGCAGGCGGAGAACCACAGATCAATTCGGTGAAGGCGTTCTGACTTGCTTGCTGAGTAAGAGTCAGCAAGTTTCGGAATGCGCCTTTGGGTGGCGCTGCCGGCCCCGCTGGTTCTTCGAACGACTGGGGTTCATTTTGTCCCCGACATTGGTGTGTCCTCAGCGCCGGTACAGGTGGCCCTGTTCATGGTCTGCCGTCTGCAGGTGCAGGCCGAGCTTTTCTGCCAGCCGGGCGGATGGGGCGTTGCTGGGGTCGATGATCGCCACGACTGGACGCTCAGGATGCGTCTGACGCGCCCAGTCAACGGCGGCAGCTGCGGCCTCGGCGGCATAGCCCCTTCCCTGGGCTTCGGGCGCAAAGCGGTAGTAGAGGTTGAGTACCTGTTCGCCCTGTTCTTCTGAGAAGCGCAGCCCTGTAAAGCCGATGATGTCGGCTGGTTCTCGGAGAACGACAAAGTAGCCGATTCCGTCCTCCGCCCAGTTGCGCTGCCACGAGCGCAGCAGCTCGAAGGCCTCGTCACGGTTCTTCATCGCCAGTTCAGGGCGATGCCGGTAGGTCCTTGGGTCCGAGTGGATGTTGAACACAGCATCTTCATCGCCGTCATGCGGTGGTCGTAGTGCCAATCGCTCAGTCGTAAGTGAAGTCATTGTTCCCTTCGAGTAAAGAGCTTCAAAGTGCGCTTCCGCAGTTTTTCCGGTCAACTCTTGTAGATTTTGTCGCTCCGGCCGATAGAAAACACCTCGATGGTTGGGTCGCGCTCAGAGTTCCTCTAGGACCTCGTCAATGCTGAAACGTTCGCCGTTGTCCTCCGAAATTGCTTCGTGGAGCTCTTGTAGGTCAAAGGAGTCTTCGATTTTCTCCAAGATCGCTGACCGGGCGAAGTCGGAAACCGTGACGCCTTCAAAGTCGGCAAATTTGCGAACAAGAACGGCGCTTTCGTCAGGCAGTTCGACAGTTATCGTGCTCATGCAATGCTCCTCTCGCTGTTCGAAGCAAGTGTATTCAGCAGCGCTGACACAGCCCTTCGAAAGTTGCCTGCCTACGCCCCAATAAGGTTTGCCGCCAGTCCCGTCACTGCGCCGATCAGCACGACGGCCCACGCAGGCCACTTAGCCAGCATGAGCAGCGCCAGGCACGCCAGAGCAATCAGCAGGGGGAGCGGGCCCCGTAATAGCTGAAGACACAACCGGGGTGATGAGGGCCGCGGCGAGGATCCCGACAACAGAGGCATTCGCTCCAGCCACACCAACGCGCGCAAGCGGGCTTGTCTGCACTGACGCCCAGAACGGCAGCGCGGCGATCACCAGAAGCAGTCCGGGGAGGAAAACGGCAATCAGCGCAACCGCCGCACTGAGCCACGCATCGGCTCCGGTTTCTAGGTTGAAACCCAAGAACGCTGCGAATGTGAACAGGGGACCGGGAACAGCCTGAGCCACCCCGTATCCAGCAAGGTACTGATCCTGGCTGACCGCCTCGGCGATTGCGGGCTCTCCCTGCAGAAGCGGCAGCACAACATGGCCGCCGCCGAACACCAGCGCGCCAGACCTGTAGAACGCATCGGCAGTGGCGATCCACGGGTTCGCCATCATGCCGGCCAACAGGGGAAGACCCATCAAGAGGACCGCGAACAGGCCAACACTGATCAGACCCACTGTCGTCGAAACGGGCACACGCAGCTGATGGTCAGCGCCACCAGCCACCCCACGGCAGAAGAGCAGTCCCGCCACAATGCCCGCACCGATAGCTGCCACCTGCCCGAGGTTCCCAGGTACCAGCAGGGCCGCAGCAGCTCCTGCCGCGGCAATGAGCGCGCGACGAAAATCTGGCGCGAGGGTTGTCGCCATACCCATCACCGCGTGCGCCACAACAGCAACGGCAACAGCTTTCAAGCCCATGAGGAGGCCGTCACCCACAGGGCCGCCGAGGTGGACGGCACCAAGTGCGAACAGCATCAGAAGCAGGGCGGAGGGGAGGGTGAAGGCTGTCCATGCGGCAAGGGCGCCCAGGGTTCCGCCGCGGAGCAGGCCCAGAGCAAAGCCCACCTGTGACGATGCCGGGCCCGGCATCGTCACAGGTCAACGAGCTGCCCGTAGTGGTCATCACTGATCCACTTGCGGCGGTGCACGAACTCAGTGCGGAAATAGCCCAGGTGAGCGGTCGGGCCGCCGAACGAGGTCACTCCCAGTTTGAGGAAGGCGCGAAAGACCTCGATGGGGTTTCCGGCCTGTTGGGGTGAGTGGGTTTCTGCTGTCGGCGCCATAGGCCCATTAGGCCATGAGCGGAGTGAACGGCGGGTGAACGTGTGGGTCCTGCTTGCGGTAGGTGCGCCGTCGCCCACGGCCCGCTGCCGCGCAGACGCTGACCAGCCTGTAGTGGCCGCAGGTTTGCGCTTTGATGCGAAATCACGCAGTAATGCAGCGCATTAAAGCGCAAACCTGCATTACTGCGTGAATCCGGCGTTGGTCTAGCCGCGCAGCCCAACCGCCACAGCAACGCCCAGCGCCACGGAGGCCTCAAGCCAAAGCGGGATTCTCCCACAGGTTGAGTTTGGTGCCGATGGCCTTGGCCAGCGCGGTGCGGTAGGCCTCGGTGGCCCAGGCAACGTCTTCGACTGGCATGCCGCCGACGGAGTACAGGAAGATCTGGTCGTCGTTCTGCCGGCCTGGTTCCGCTCCTTCGATGATGTCGGCCATGTCGACAATCGAATCGCGTTCCAGCAGGCCGGCCCGCATGAGGTCGTGCCAGTGCGTGCCGATGATGCCCAACTGCTGGTAGGCGCCGACACCGTACTCATCAGCCCATGCGTCATACAGGCGCCACGAGTCGACAACCTTCGTCACGCGGTCTGACGCAATGAACGTGTCATCGAATCGAACGGCCGTGGGCAGCAGAAGAATCGCACCGGGTTTGATCCACTCTTCGTCAATGAAGGGGAAAGCGGACGAACCTTCTTCGCCGGTCGTCACGGTCACGGTGACAACATCGGCCTGCCGGACCACCGCCTGGACATCGGCAGCCGCACGCACCGACCGGATGTGGGGGAAGTTCTCTTCAATGAATGCCCGGTAGCGGTCCACGTCCGGCTGGTCTATGCCGTTGACCACGATCTGGTCGATGTTCTTGCACTGCGACAGCACGGCCTGTGTGACGGAGCGGCCGATGACACCGGGGCCCACAATGCCGAACGTCCGCGCATCCGACCGGGCCAGGTGTTTAGCGGCAACACCGGGAATCGCCCCCGTCCTGTAGGCCGAAATGAGGTTTGCCGACATGTACGCCAGCGGCGCTCCCGTGTCAGCATCGCTGAGGGCAAATGTGTGGATTGACCGGGGCAGGCCCTTCTTGCGGTTCTCGATGTTAGAGCCGTACCACTTCAGACCGGATGTGTGGAAGCGTCCGCCCAGGTAGGCCGGCATTGCCATGAAGCGGCGGTCCGGGCCGTCGGCCGGCATGGTGTCGAATTCGGGTTCTTTCGGGAAGCTGACCATCGCACCGTGCGACATGGCGTTCGAACCGGCCATCCGGAAGTCACCGCGGCGCAGCAGCACGAGGGTTTCCTCCATGACGTCCACGCAGCGGGCCATGTCGGTCACGCCGGCGGCAATCATGTCGGGTTCGCTCAGGTACAGGAAGTCAATGCGGGTGTCGGACATGATTTTTTCTCTCCAACAAGCTTGTGGGTGTCATTTGCCGTATCCACCGCCGCCCGCGGTTTGGATGGATACAGTCTGTCCTGCGCGGACCGTGAGCTTTGACATCGATTCCAGTTCGCGCAGTTCACCACCTTCTGCAAGGGTGATGCGGGCGCTGATTCCATCGCCGCCGTCTTCCAGGCCCCACGGAGCCGTCGTGACGCGCGATGTTCCAGCAACCACCGTTGCCTGACCGCGGGTGAGCGTCAGGCTTCGGCGCAGTCCGCTGCCTCCGGTCGCGGCACCGTCACCGCCGGTGTCACGAGCGATTTCGTAGCTGTCTACGCGCAGCGGGTATTCACGTTCAATCACTTCGCACGGGGTGTTGCGAGTGTTGGTCATGTGGGTGTGGGTGGCGGATGCGCCATCGAATTCGGGGCCTGCGCCCTGCCCGCCGCCGTAGGTCTCAACGTAGGAGTAGTACTCGCCGTCCAGCGGATCCACACCGCCGATCGTGATGATGCTCATGCTGCCGCTGGATGCGGCCGGCACCAGGCCCTCGGTGAACTGATCGAGCGCTCCGAGGATCGTGTCGACGATCCTCTGGGAGGTCTGCGTGTTCCCGTGGGCGACGGGGGCGGGGAACTGGGCGTGCACGAGGCTGCCCGGCTGGGTCTTGACGTTGATCGGCGCGGTCAGGCCCGCGTTCGAGGGAAGGGTCGGGTCGGCAATCATCTTCACCACGTACGAGGCGCAGGCCAGTGCCACGGCGTATGAACAGTTGACAGCCCCGGCAACCTGGTCTGCGGTTTCGGTCATGTCGATGGTGATTTCCTCACCGCTGATTTCGACCTCGGCGTGTATGGGGATCATCTCCGGTTCCACACCGTTGTGCTCCAGGTAGTCGACGAAGCTGCCTTTGCCGTCCGGCAGGGAGGCGATTGCCGCGCGTGCCCGACGCTCGCTGTAGGCCACAAGCGCATCGCAGGAATCGTAGAAGCGCTGCACACCCCACTCTTCGATGAGCTCCAGCACACGCCGCGAACCCAGTTTGTTTGCCGAAACCTGCGCCATGAGGTCACCGCGGGTCTTGTCTGCCGTGCGGATGTTCATGAGCATGAGCGCCATGATTTCGGTCTGCAGCTGCCCTTCCGCAAACAGGCGGATGGGTGGGACCCGGATGCCCTCCTGGAAGATCTCTGTTGCGTCAGTTGCCATGGACCCGGGCGTGGAACCGCCGACGTCCACGTGGTGGGCCATAGTCGCCACGTGGGCAACAAGCTCGCTGCCTGCGAACACGGGGGTGATGACGCACATATCCGGCAGGTGCGAACCGCCCAGGTAGGGGTTGTTGGTGATGAGAACGTCACCGGGTTTGATGTTGTCGAGCCCGTATTCGGCGATCGCGTTCTCAATGAGGGTGGGCATGAGCCCCAGGTGCAGCGGAATGTGCTCCGCCTGCGTGATCAGGTGGCCTTCAGCGTCGTAGATTCCGGCTGAACAGTCGCGCCTGTCTTTGATGTTGGGGGAGTAGGAGGTGCGGATCAGCGCCGTACCCACCTCTTCTGACACCGAGGTCAGGCGATTGCGCGCAATCTCAAGTTCAACGGCGTTGAGCTGTGTGGATTCACTTGTCATCGTCATCACTCTTTCGGGTGCGCAGGTGCAGGAAGCCGCGGTCATCGCAGAAGCACGTCAGGCTGGGGTGGACAAAGGTTGTTGTGTCGAACTGGTCGATGATGATGGGCCCGGGAATCGAGGTGCCTGCGGGGATCGCATCACGGTCGTAGATGTCGACTTCGGTCCAGCTGC
Source organism: Brevibacterium sp. HMSC07C04 (assembly GCF_001815905.1). Classification (GTDB taxonomy): domain Bacteria; phylum Actinomycetota; class Actinomycetes; order Actinomycetales; family Brevibacteriaceae; genus Brevibacterium. The sequence goes on from NZ_KV823250.1 coordinate 149,767, forward strand.
CGTCGATGTAGACCTGGCGAGTGGTTTTGGGCTCAGGAGCTCCGGTGCCCGCTTTCGCTTGGGCTTCGCGGGTCCGTTCGGATTCGATGGTGGCCCGCAGACGCACCACGATGATCTCCATGGCCGCATCGTCATCGCTGTAGCCGTAGCGTTCAGCGTGAGCTTCGTCGAAAGCCCGGCGCTGTTCGTGCCAGCTGTCTTCCAGCGGCAGCGTCAATTCATAACTTTGGCCCACGTAGCGGGCATCAACCAGCCATTCGCGGTCGAACTCGTCGGTTTCCATTTCGGTTCGAGCCTGCTCCTGCAGGTTCCCGAAAGACGCCTCCAGCGGTTCGAGCCTGGTCCATTCGTTGGCCTGAACAGGGTGGGCGAAGTCGTGGCGGATGGGAGCATCGAGCATGCCCACCGCCGACGCAATGCCCGGGTGCGGGGGAATGACCGCCGATTCCATACCCAGTTCAACCGCGAGGTCAGCACCGTGCAGCGGACCGGCACCTCCAAACGACATGAGGTTGCACGACCGGATGTCGACACCGCGCTCAACCGACACCTTGCGCACACCGCGAGCCATGGTCGCCGTAATGACCTTGATAATGCCTTCAGCACACTCTTCGGCCGACAGGCCCAGCGATTTGCCGAACTCCTCCATGCGGGCACGTGCGGCATCGATGTCGAGTTCAAAACGACCGCCGAGCAGCTCACCGCCCAGCCGACCCAAGACCGCGTGAGCGTCTGTCACGGTCAGCTCAGTTCCACCTCGGCGGTAGCAGATGGGGCCGGGTACGGCCCCGGCACTGTGCGGTCCCACCCGCAGGCTCCCACCGGAGTCCAGCCAGGCAATCGAACCTCCGCCGGCGCCGATTGTGTGCACGTCGACACTCGGCAGGCGCAGTGGCATCGAGTCGATTTCAGTGAAGTTCGTTTCGTCCGGTACGCCGTCGCGTATAAGAGCGATGTCGGTGCTCGTGCCGCCGATGTCGAAGCTGACAACGTTCTTCAGCCCCAATGAACGCGCCCAGTTGGCAGCCCCGACGACCCCGCCTGCCAGGCCGGAAAGAACGGTCTTCGCGCTCTGGGTGCTGGCGATTTTCGGGTTGAGCAGACCGCCGTTGGACTGCATGACCCACAGGCGTGACGGGATATTGAGGTCCTCGATGCCTGCTTCCAGCTTCTCCATGTACGTCGACACTTTCGGGCGGACGTAGGCATTGATCGCAGCGGTCGAGGTGCGGTCGTATTCACGCATCTCGGTGGCAACTTCGGTCGCGGCCGACACAACGGGCGCTGCGTTCAGTTCGGTCAGACGCTTCACGGCGGCGCGTTCGTGCTGGCCGTTGGTATAGGCGTTGATGAACGACACGATGAGCACATCGAGATCTGCGCTCGCGATGGTTTCGGCCAGCTGTTCCAGCGAAGCTTCGTCCAGTTCAGTCAGAACTGCTCCGTCAGCGTCGATCCGCTCGTCAACCTCGAAGATCGTGTCATCGGAGATAAGAGGCGCCGGGCGGGTCTTGCGGTAGTCGTAGATCGCCGGTCGGTCCTGGTGGGCGATGGCCAGAACATCGCGGAAACCGCGGGTCGTCAGCAGACCCACGCGGCCGCCCTCACGAGTCAGCACAGTGTTCGTTGCCACCGTCGTCCCGTGCACCAGCCGAGTGATCTCCTCGGGGGTGCGGTCAATCTGCTCGAGTCCTCCGACGATCCCGTCAATCACCGCCTCGTTGGGTGCTTCCGGGGTCGACGGGACCTTCCACACGAACAGTTCGCCATCATCCTTGCGGATGCCGATGTCGGTGAAGGTGCCGCCGGTGTCAACGGCCACGTGCAGTCCTGCAGACATGTGCTCTCCTTGACTCACAGTCAGACGATCTCTTTGTTCTTGGTTTCCGGCAGGAGCGACAGGGCGATGATTCCCGTGACCGCTCCGACAATGGCGATGAGCATGATCGAATTGCCCCAGCCGATGCTCGCGGATGCCAGTCCCACCGTCAGCGGGCCGAAAGCCGCTAGCCCGCGGCCCAGGTTGTAGGCAAAGGCCTGCCCGGTCGCGCGGATTTCAGTGGGGAACAGCTCAGCCAGGTACGCACCGGTGCCGCCGGCCTGGCCGGATGCGAAGAAGCCCAACAGGAAGATGACGGGAATGCCCAGTTGTGGCTGGGCAGCCGGAGTGAACACGAACAGCGACACGCTCAGCGCCGAGCCGACAAAGAACATGAGGAATGTTGGGCGGCGTCCAATCCAGTCGAGGAAGAAGCCGGAGGACAAGTACCCGATGAACGAACCGACGATCGCCACCCACGTAAAGCCGGCGGTGCCCACAATGCTCAGGCCGCGCTCTTCCTGCAGGTAGGTGGGCAGGAAGATGAACACGGAATAGTAGATGCCCTGAACGCCGATGCCCAGAAGGGTAGCGGCGACGGTGGTCTTCGCCAGGCCGTCGCGGAACAGCTTGCCGAAGCTCTTGTCGGGCTGGGCGCTGGGCTTGGCAGCTGGTTGTTGGTCACCGTGGATATCCGTTGCGTCCTTCGTGCCGCGGCGGATGAAGAAGGCGGCCAATGCCGGCAGAACGCCGACCAGGAACAGGTAGCGCCACGCGACTTCTTCGGGGAAGATCGAGTACACAGTCAGGTAAGCCAGTGCTGAAACCGCCCAGCCGATGGCGTAGCAGCTTTGGATGAAGGCCAGAATGCGTCCGCGCTTTTCCGGCTGGGCGTATTCGGCGACGAGTGCCGCGCCTACGGCCCATTCGCCGCCGAAGAACAAGCCTTCGAGTGTGCGCCACAGGAGGAAGTCGTAGAGCCCCTGAGAGGTTGCGGTCAGGCCGGTGAAGACGCTGTAGCCGAGGATGACGATGGTGAGCATGCGCACTCGCCCGTAGCGGTCAGCCAGATTGCCGAAGATCACGCCGCCGATGGCGGAGGCCACAATGCTGATTGCGCTGACCCAGCCGGTCGCGCCAGACGTCATGCCCAGGGCGCCGGCGGCGGCAACGAGCGCAAAGCCGTACATCGACCAGGTGAAGCCGTCGAGGCCCCAGCCTATTCCCGATGCCGCAATGGCGCGCCGTCGGTATTTGGCGGTCAGCTGTTCAATGTCTGATGCGGGTGGGTTCATCTGGCCTCCTTCTGGCGGGCAAGCTTTCTTCGGCCTGTATACGGAATGTATACAGGCTGTCATGTTTGCAGTTGTTTGTGAAGGCGGTCACGTGCTGGCGGCTGCCAGGGTGGAACTATGGGCTGATAATGAGAGCTATGAATACGCGGAAGACAAGCGCGCGGGACACCGCGTACTCCGAGATACGCCGACGTATCCTCATTCTGGACCTGCGCGGTGGACAGAAGATTGACGAAGCCGGTCTGGTCGAAATCATCGGCGTCAGTCGCACTCCCGTGCGCGAAGCGCTGCACCGGCTGGCGGCCGAAGGCTTAGTCGAAACTGACGCCGGGGGAGGTTACCGCGTTAGCTCAATTTCGCTGCGCCAGTGCCGTGAGCTCATCGAAGCGCAGCACGTGCTCGTCCGGGCAACCACTCAGCTGCTGGTCGACCGGATTGACGATGAAGGGATAGAACAGCTATCCGAAGCTGTCCGGGCGGTGGAACGCGCCGCAGCAGACATGGACGTTGCGGCGGTGACCAGCACAAATGCTGAACTGCACATTCTGGAGACTGTCCTGACCGGGAATTCCTATCTGCTGTCCATGGCCGAAAGGGTCTACACAAACCTGCAGAGGTTGGCGTTTCTCAGCTTCGGCGGCGATCAGGGCGGAACTGCCCGACTGGGGGACATTGAGGAACACTACAACAAGGTCCATGATGACCACTGGGAGTACCTCGATGCGCTCAAAGGCCGCGATCGCGCACGCGCCGAAGCGGTTGCAGTGCGCCATGTTCAGCTGTTTCAGACACGGCTTGCACGGTATTTGACCGAAGCTGATGGTACAGACCTTGATTTTTCATCGCTGGCTGTCCAAGCGCGGATGTGCTGAGGTGCTGTCGGCTGACTGCGCGGCAGGTCGGCTAAGCACGACAGCTACACGCTTTAATGCGAAATCACGCAGTAATGCAGCGCATTAAAGCGCAAACCTGCATTACTGCGTGAATCCGGCGTTGGTCTAGCCGCTGCCCGACATCAAGCCCGCGGCATATCCTCAGTGCCGCGGCGGATGCGCTGCTGCCACGCAGTCATGATCCGCTCCGGCGTGGGCCGGGACATGAGCGAGCCGACAACGTAGGCGATGAGCGAAGCGCCCAGGCCGAAGTAGATCGGCGTGTTCGCAAACAGCCCGTTGACGATCATGAAGATGACAGCGGTACCTGTTCCTGCGATCATGCCGGCCAGAACTCCGACGATGGTGCCGCGCTTCCACACCAGCCCGCCGACAATCGGGATGAACAAACCGGCTACGAGGATGTTGTAGGCAATTGTCAGCGCATCGACCACGCTGGTCATGACGCAGGCCAGGATGATCGACACGATTCCCAAGCTGACCAGGTAGATGCGTGAGTCGCGAACTTCGTCCCCGGTTTCGCGCACGAGGCTGCCGCGCAGAGCTTCGCCGAGTCCGCTGCTGGTCGATGTGCGCTTGGCCAGAGCTGGTTCGACAACGTCCTGACGCAGAACCGTTGAGGCGGCAAGAAGCGCACCGGATGACGTTGACATGACAGCTGACAGCGCTGCTGAGAGAACCAGTCCGGCAAGCAGCGGTGACAGCGCATGTTCGGTGACGGCTGTGAACACCTGGTCGGAGTCTTCGATGCCGGGCACCAGCACGCGGGCTCCCACACCCACCAGGGCACCGGCAGCACCGTAGAGCACGCAGTACACACCGGCGGCGAAACCACCCCAGCGGGCGGTGCCGGGGGAGCGGGCGGTGAACACGCGCTGCCAGATGTCCTGACCGATGAGCAGGCCGATTGTGTAGATGAGAACGTAGGTGATGATCATGTTCGGCCCGATGGCCACCGGGTCGAACGCTTCGGGACCCACTGCGTTCCGGATGGCGGTGAAGCCGCCCGCGTCTGTCAGGACGATCGGCAGCAGGATGATGAAGATGCCGACGGTTTGGATGAGGAACTGCACGAAATCGGTCATGGTGATCGACCACATGCCGCCGAGCATGGAGTAGACGATGACGACAGCTCCGCCGATGAGCACCGCAGGCACCCGGTCGATGCCCAACAGCGAGTGGAAGATCGCGCCGTATGCCACCGTGGAGGTTGTCGAGATCATCAGCCCGTATGCGGTCATGATGATTCCCGAAACAGTGCGGGAGCCGATTCCGTAGCGCAGCTCCAGCATCTGGGACACCGTGTAGATCTCCAGGCGTTGGATCGTTGGGGCGAAGAGCAGGCTCAGAATGATGATGCCCAAGCCGATGCACACAACCAGCCACATGCCCGACAGTCCGTGGACGTATCCCAGGCCGACACCTCCGACGGTAGAGGCTCCGCCGAGCACAACGGCGGCCATAGTGCCCATGAACACCAACGGTCCCAGCCGCCGTCCGGCAACAAGGAAGTCCTCCTGGTTCTTCGCGCGGATTCGACCCCAGACGCCGAATGCGAGCATGCACGCCAGGTAGACGGCTACGACTGCTGTTTCCATGGTGTTTCTCTCTTGCGGGAAGGGCAGTGGGGCAGCTGCAGTGCGTGCCCCGACGGATTCGGGTGGTTGGTGAAGCGGATCAGATCTTCACGTGGATGAGTGTTGGGACATCAGCGCCCAACGCCTCGGCAACTGCGCGTTCCAGCTGGTCAGAGCAGTCGGGGTCGGTGGCGTCCAATTCTACGCCCTTGCCGCCGAACGCCGTGCCCAAAGCCGCGAAATTCGGCCTGGCCAGGTGGACGGCGAACGGGTCGATGTGCCGCTGCTGCATCTGCGCTTCGATTTCGGCATAGCCCCCGTTGTCGACGATGACCATGGGGATGCCCAGACCCAGTTCGACTGCTGTCATGACTTCCTGGATGGAGAACATGGCAGCGCCGTCGCCCACGTGGACGACCACCGGGCGGTTTGGATCTGCCAGCTTGGCGCCGATTGCAGCGGGAATGCCGTAGCCGAGGGTGGCAAAGCCCGGCATGTACAGCAGCTGGTCTTCGCTGTGGGCCTGCAGGGCGTGGACGGCTCCGTCGTAGGTGACCTGCGAAGAATCACCGGCGATCACGGTTCCGGGCCCGCCTGCGGCTGTGATTGCCCGCGTCGTCCACACTCCCGCACCGTCGGGGAATTCGCTGCGCCATTCGCGATTGAGATCGGCTGTCCGTTCAGCGCCGCTGCGGCCCGGCTGCTCACCCAGTTCCCGGCTCAGCGCATCGACGAACTCCCGGCTGTCGGAGTGAACCAGGATGTTGCCCGGCAGGTTTTTGTGCAGCTGATCGGGGTCGATGTCGCAGCGGATGACTGTCTGGGTCGGCTGGTCTTCGGGCTGTTCGGGTGGGCAGCCCAGGTGGTCCCAGGAATTGACTCCGCGCGCGCCGATCCGTCCGCCCCACAGGTCGGAGTCTGCAAGCTCTGAGCCGATCACCAACAGGACGTCGGCGTTCTGCGACTCTTTCTGCACCGAGGGAAAGCGCACGCTGGCACCCAAAGACAGGGGGTGTGACTCATCGACTGCGCCCTTGCCGTTGGCGGTGGTCACAAGCGGTGCGTCGAGCTTTTCAGCCAGCGCGGTCAGCGGCCCGGCCATGCGGCGGGCACCACCGCCGGCAATGATGAGCGGACGCTGTGCCGCCGTCAGCGCCTCGGCAGCTTCGGCAATTACTGCGGGCGCCGGCTGTATCGGCGTGACGGTGCGCGGGACCTCGGCGGTGCCGTGCCAGGGGCCCTCAAGAACATCGAGTGGCACCTCGATGTGGATCGGCCCTGGCCGTTCCGAAGCGAACCGGGCGAAGGCCTCGGACACGGCGGCAGCGGCACCTTCGGCGGTGCGGGTGCGCTTGGAGCCGACCAGGAGATTGTCAATGGCTTCGGCGGTGGCCTTTGTTTCGTGCAGCAGACCAACATCGGCCCGCTCCAGCCCGTTGGGCACGCCGGGGGACAGAATGAGCATGGGGCGGGATTCCGCATAGGCGGTGGCGGCTGCCGTGATGACGTTGGTCAGGCCCGGACCGGAGGTTGTGATGACAACACCGGGTTTGCCGCTGAGCAGCCAGTAGCCGTCAGCGCCATAGCCTGCACCCTGTTCGTGGCGGGGCGTGATGGCGCGGATGTCGAAGGTTTCAAGGTGGCGGTAGAACTCCAGATTGTGGGTTCCGGGAATGCCGAACACGGTGTCGACGCCGTGGGCTGCCAGTGCGGCGATGACGGCCAAACCGCCGTTTCGGTGGGCGTCGTCAACGCGCTTCAGGCGTTCGCTGATGCTGGTCACGTGTGCTCCTGGGCGGTTGGTCGTGGGGATGGACGGGGGGATGGTCAGTGTACGAGGCGGAGCTTCCCTCCCGCTTGTGCCGTGTAGGCAGTCCGCGGGAGGGCAAGCGGATCAGCCGAGGTTGTCAGCGGCGAAGCCCGTGGGAGATTCGGCGCCCTTCTTCTGAGCGGCCCACAGAGAAAGGAGTTCGTAGCCGACCTGTGCTGCGGCCAGACCGGTGATTTCGGCGTGGTCATAGGCAGGTGCGACTTCGACGATTTCAGCGCCGACGATATTGAGTCCCTGGAGGCCGCGAATGGAGTTGAGCAGTTCGCGGCTTGTCATACCGCCGGCCTCGGGGGTGCCGGTGCCCGGTGCGGCCGCGGGGTCGAGCACGTCGATGTCGACGGAAATGTAGACGGGCGCATCACCCAGGCGCTTGCGGATGCGGGCGACAATGTCCGGCAGCGGCTGGAACTGGTAGTCGTCGGAGCGCAGAATCTGGAAGCCGAGCACAGCATCGTCCTCGAGGTCCTTCTTGCCGTACAGGGGACCGCGGATTCCCACGTGCATACAGTGTTCGAGGTCGAGCAGACCCTCTTCTGATGCGCGACGGAACGGCGTTCCGTGAGTGTAGGGCGCACCCATGTAGGTGTCCCACGTGTCCAGGTGAGCGTCGAAGTGCAGCACCGCAATCTTTCCGTGGGTTTTGTGCAGCGAGCGGATGTTCGGCAGGGCAAGCGTGTGGTCTCCGCCCAGGGTGAGCAGCTTCGAGCCGTCTTTGCGCGCTTCGTCGGCGTTGGCTTCGACAGCGGCGATGGCCTCTTCGATGTTGAAGGGGTTCACGCCCAGATCTCCGCAGTCGGCGACCTGCTGCCAGGAGAACGGGTGCACATCGGTGGCCTGGTTGTAGGGGCGCAGCAGCTTGGAGGACTGGCGGATGTGGGAGGGGCCGAACCTGGTGCCGCTGCGGTAGCTCACACCGGCGTCGAAGGGGATGCCGATGACCTTGACGTCGATTGGCTGGCCTGGCCGCTGTGCTTCGACTTCGTCAATGCGCGGCAGGAGGCCGAAGGTCGGTGGGCCTGCAAAGCGCGGGGTCAGGCTGTAGTCGGCTGGGCCCAGGGGTTGGGATTCGCTCACGTGTTCCTCCTAGTTGCGATGATTCAGTTTCAGGTTTGAGGGGTGAGCTGCATCATGACATATCCAGTATGGCCAACAGCGCCCGCCCATATGCTGCAAGGTATATCTCTGCGTGCGCCTCTGGCGGGCCCGGGCCTTGGGGCCCAATCAGATGTCGTTGGGACTGAAGGCCTTTGTTTTTTGCTCGAATTGGGCCCTGACAGGCCCGGTGTGATGCATTAAACTGAAAAAATTTTTCTTGTGGACAGATGTCGAAAACCTGTGGATAGAGCGCAGGCTGAAAACTCTGCGGACCTCGGGCGATCCCCGGAATCTCGCGGGAGTTGAACTACATTGATGTGATTTTGGAAGTTCACAACTGTGGATGACGACCTGACGGCCCCTTGTTGACACTGGGTGGGACGCGGCGCGGCGCCAGGAGATTTGCTCGAAAAAGCCTAGATATGGGCGTAGTCTCTTATCGGAACACAACATCTTGTGGTTACTCACCCGTCCGGTTTGGACGGCCAGCAGCCTGAGATCCGAGTCACCTTGAAGGAGACCCACATGATCACCGTTTACACCAAACCCTCCTGCGTCCAGTGCACTGCAACGTTCCGCGCCCTGGATGTCCGCGGTCTGGAGTACCGGTCGGTTGACCTCAGCCAGGACCATGGTGCCCTCGACGTTGTCAAGGCGATGGGCTACATGCAGGCTCCCGTCGTTGTGACCGACGGCGATCACTGGTCGGGCTTCCGCCCCGACAAGATCAATGCTCTCGCAACTGACAGTGCGGAGGCCGCAGCGGTCTGATCATGCTGATCGTCTACTACTCCAGTGGTTCTGAATACACCCACCGGTTTGTAGAAAAACTGGGGCTGCCCGCTGTGCGGCTGCCTCTGCTGACGAAGGACGACACTCCGCTGGTCAGCGAACCCTTCGTCCTCATCACGCCGACGTACGGAGCCGGACGCAACGCCGGCTCCACGCCGCGGCAGGTGATCAAATTCCTCAATGTCAAAGAAAACCGCGACAAGATCGTCGGAGTCATCGGCTCTGGAAACACGAACTTCGGCAGCAACTTCTGCCGTGCGGCCTACACGGTGGCAGAGAAGACCAAAGTTCCCGTCCTCTACAACTTCGAAATGTTCGGAACGCAGGAGGACGTCGACAAAGTGAAAGAAGGGTTGGACAAGCTGTGTCAACGACAGCCGCAGACCGCGACCTAGAAGCCATCATCCGCGAGGACACCGACCTCGACTACCACGCTCTCAACGCCATGCTCAACCTGTACGACCAGGACGGTCGCATTCAGTTTGAACGCGACAAGCAGGCGGCACGACAGTTCTTTCTCCAGCACGTCAACAACAACACCGTCTTCTTCCACGACCTGGAAGAGAAGCTCAACTACCTCATCGAGCACCAGTACTATGAAAAAGAAGTGCTCGACCAGTACTCGTTCGCCTTCATTTCAGAGCTGTCCAAGCACGCATACGCCAAGAAGTTCCGCTTCGAGACGTTCCTCGGTGCGTTCAAGTTCTACACGTCCTACACGCTGAAGACCTTTGACGGCAAGCGCTATCTTGAGCGTTTTGAAGACCGCGTCGTCATGGTGGCTCTGTTCCTTGCCCGCGGTGATGAAAAGCTTGCCCGCCAGCTTGTCGATGAAATCATCTCCGGTCGTTTCCAGCCTGCAACGCCCACGTTCCTCAACGCTGGCAAGAAGCAGCGCGGCGAAATGGTCTCCTGCTTCCTGCTGCGCATTGAAGACAACATGGAGTCCATCGGCCGGTCGGTGAACTCCGCGCTGCAGCTGTCCAAGCGCGGCGGCGGTGTGGCTTTCTGCATGACCAACATCCGCGAAGCCGGCGCACCCATTAAGAAGATCGAAAACCAGTCCTCGGGTGTCATTCCCGTCATGAAGATGCTCGAAGACGCCTTCTCCTACGCCAACCAGCTGGGCGCCCGCCAAGGTGCCGGTGCGGTGTACTTGAACGCCCACCACCCGGACATCTACAGCTTCTTGGACACCAAGCGCGAAAACGCAGACGAAAAGATCCGCATCAAAACCCTGTCACTGGGTGTGGTCATTCCGGACATCACGTTCCACTTGGCCAAGAAGAACGAGCCCATGTACCTGTTCAGCCCCTACGACGTCGAAAGCGTCTACGGGGTGCCGTTCACCGAAATCTCGGTGACAGAGAAGTACTACGAAATGGTCGACGACGCGCGGATCAAGAAAACCAAGATCAACGCGCGCGAATTCTTCCAAACACTCGCCGAGATCCAGTTCGAATCGGGCTATCCGTACATCATGTACGAAGACACGGTCAACCGCGCCAACCCCATCAAGGGCCGCATCACCATGTCGAACCTGTGCTCGGAGATCCTGCAGGTGAACTCCGCTTCGCTCTACAACGAAGACCTCACCTACAACCACATCGGCAAGGACATCTCCTGCAACCTCGGTTCGCTCAACATCGCCGCGACTATGGACTCCGAAGACTTCGGGCAGACCGTCGAAGTCGCCATCCGCGGCCTGACCGCCGTGTCGGAGACTTCGAACATCGCTTCGGTTCCCTCGATTGAACGCGGCAACTCGATGTCGCACGCCATCGGCCTGGGCCAGATGAACCTGCACGGCTACCTGGGCCGCGAGCGGATTCACTACGGTTCCGAAGAGGGACTCGACTTCACCAACATGTACTTCTACACCGTGGCCTTCCACGCGGTGCGCGCATCCATGGAGATCGCCAAAGAACGCGGTCGGGCCTTTGAGGGCTTCGAAGACTCCAAATACGCCTCCGGTGAGTACTTCGAGAAGTACACGCAGCAGGAATGGGCTCCGCGCACGCAGCGTGTGGCACAGATCTTCGAAGAAGCCGGTGTGCACATTCCCACCCAGGACGACTGGGCCAAGCTGCGCGACGATGTAGCCGAGCACGGCATTTACAACCAGAACCTGCAGGCTGTGCCGCCGACGGGCTCGATTTCCTACATCAACAACTCAACATCGTCGATTCACCCGATCGCCGCTCCGGTGGAAATCCGCAAAGAAGGCAAGATCGGCCGCGTGTACTACCCGGCACCGCACATGACGAACGACAACCTGGAGTACTTCCAGGATGCCTACGAAATCGGCCCGGAAAAGATCATCGACACATATGCCGAAGCCACCCAGCACGTGGATCAGGGGCTGTCGCTGACGCTGTTCTTCAAGGACACCGCCACCACGCGTGATGTCAACAAGGCCCAGATCTACGCCTGGACCAAGGGCATCAAAACCGTCTACTACAGCCGCATCCGCCAGATGGCGCTGACCGGTACGGAAGTCGAAGGCTGCGTTTCCTGCATGCTGTGACCAGCAGCGGGAGAACAGAAGGGAACAACAGTGACACAGACACGTGACTTTGGACTGTCCGAGCGGGCTGAGGCGATCAACTGGAACCGCATTGAGGACGACATCGACCTCGAGGTGTGGGATCGGCTCACGTCGAACTTCTGGCTGCCGGAAAAGGTTCCGCTGTCCAATGACATCCAGTCGTGGGCCACGCTCAGCGATGACGAAAAGTGGATGACCATGCAGGTGTTTGCAGGTCTGACTCTGCTGGACACCATTCAGGGCACCATCGGTGCGGTTTCGCTGCTGCCGGACGCCCTGACACCGCACGAAGAGGCCGTGTACACCAACATCTGCTTTATGGAGTCGGTGCATGCGAAGTCGTATTCGTCGATCTTCTCGACCTTGTCGAACACCCGCCAGATTGACGAAGTCTTCCGGTGGGCAAAAGAAGAGCCGACCCTGCAGAAGAAGGCGAAGGTCGTCACCGACTTGTACCACGGGGATGACCCGCAGAAGCGCAAGATCGCTTCCACGCTTCTGGAATCGTTCATGTTCTATTCGGGCTTCTACCTGCCGCTGTACTGGTCATCACGCGCGAAGCTGACGAACACCGCCGACCTCATTCGGCTGATTATTCGCGACGAGGCGGTGCACGGCTACTACATCGGGTACAAGTACCAGCAGAACCTCAAGAGCGAATCCGAGCAGCGCCGCCAGGAGCTCAAGGACTTCACCTACGAAGTTCTGTTCGATCTGTACGAAAACGAAGTCGCCTACACCCACCTGATCTACGACCGGGTGGGCTTGGCTGAGGACGTGAAGAAGTTCCTCAACTACAACGCGAACAAGGCGCTCATGAACCTGGGGTATGAGGCCATGTTCCCGGCCGAAGTCACGGATGTGAACCCGGCTATTCTGTCTTCGCTCAACCCGAACGCGGACGAAAACCACGACTTCTTCTCCGGCAGCGGCTCCAGCTACGTCATCGGCAAGGCCGAATCCACCGAAGACGACGACTGGGACTTCTGAGCCACGTCCACACACATCGGCTCGTATAGCAGCGGCCCGGAACTGTTCAGAACAGTTCCGGGCCGCTGTCTTTGAGCGGTGCTCTTTCGCCGGGAAGTCGTAGTACCGGAGCTGGCGCCCGACTTCAGCGAGTGACCGCTGCTGTTTAGCTTCGGTCGGCTGCGAGCAGCAGCCTCAGTCAAAGGGCCGGTGACCTCAGTCGTTCCAGGCCCAGACGTCTTCGCCGCGCAGCGAAACTTCTGCACCGCCATCCACGTAGATGGTCTGTCCGGCCATGTGGGTGTTGGCAGGTTCCGTAATCCAGATGAGCGCGTCAGCCACAGACTCCGGCGGCTGGTGGTAGTTCAGCGGCATGGGAACCTGCTGGTCGACATACGCCGTCATTTCGGGAGTGGACAGAAGCTCTTCCGTCATGGGAGTCAGCACCGTGCCCGGGGCAATCGCGTTGACCGGAATACCGGCGCCAGCCCATTCGTCGGAAATCGAGACGCGGCGGATCCAGCGCGACAGAGCGCGCTTGGAAGAGGGGTAGGAAACATAGCCGGTCATCGGGTCATCCGACAGGTGACTCTCAGCGATCTCAAGGGCCTTGGCTTCGTCGCCGGCGAGCATCGCCTCGACCATGGCGGGATCGTTCGGCTGCAGTGACGCCATGGACGAAACAACAGCAACCCGAGGAGCCTCCGACTTCTTCAGCGCAGGCAGCAGAGCTTCCAGAAGCTCAACAACGCCGAAGTAGTTCACCGACACGGTCTTAGGAATAGGAGCGGCAATACCGGCAGAGGCGATGACAGCGTCAACTGTCCCACCGGCAAGTTCAACAGCGGAAGCGGCAGCCTGCGAGCGGCCCTCCGGAGTGGACAGGTCAGCCTCAATATCAGCGTTCTTCAGGTCGATTCCGACAACGCGGTCACCGCGTTTGCGCAGAATCTCGACGGTTGCGGCGCCGATACCCGACGCTGAGCCGGTGACAACATAGGTGCGGGTCATAGACTTTCGCCTTCCTCCGCCCGGTGAGCTTCGGGCGGTATGCGTTACAACGGCGGTCTGCCGTCGGCTCTAATCTAATCGTCTACAGGCAAATGGCAGCTGAAAATCCAGTGCGCAGACCACACCCGTTTAGCCGTCGGGAGGCCCTGATCCTGGCAGGCGACGTCAGTAGCCCAGACGCGCGTTTTCGAGAACCGGAAGCGCTGCTTTGGCTTTGTCGACGACTGCGAAATCAATGTCGGCGACAACCAGCTGCTCACCCTGCCCGTCATCCTGCGCGATCAGCTCACCGAACGGGTCAACGACGAGCGAACCGCCCACACCCGTCGGCGCGTCTGCAGGCACCTGAACACCGGAGACTTCCGGGTCCGCCTGATCTACCGCGGAGACGATCATGTTGGAATCCAGTGCCCGCACCCGCGCCAAAAGGTCCCACTGGTAGAGCTTGCCCGGGCCCGCACCCCAAGAGGCGGACACCAGCGTCAGCTTCGCACCCGCGCGGGAAAGCTCCGCAAACAGCTTCGGGAAGCGAATGTCGTAGCAGATGGCAAGGCCGACGGCCACCCCGTCGACATCGACGGTGACAATGTCACTGCCCGGTTCCACCGTGTCGGACTCACGGAACCCAAAAGCGTCGTACAGGTGGATCTTTTCGTACGCCACGCGCTGACCAGCGGGGGAGTAGACCGCCAGCTGATTGACCACTCGGGCCCCGTGCGCGAAGAACTCTCCGGTCACAATCGTCAGTCCGTGCTCATCCGCAAGCGCCTGCATCCGCTCCTGCCAGTCAGCCGCGTGCGCTCGCGTGTCCTCCCGCAGCCCCGGGCCGAACGACCGCATTGTGGCCTCCGGAAACTGCACCAGGACAGCTCCTGCCTCAGCGGCCGAACGCACATAGTCTTCGACCTTGCTCACATTGGCCGAAACATCAGGAGTCGTATTGATCTGTGCAAGCGCAATCTTCATACGCTCACCGTACCGCTGCCGAGGCGGAGGCGACAGACCTGCCGACCTCCACCTCGTGCGGGTGGGGAAGACGGCTCCGCACAGCGGAGCCTCAGAAGATCCGGCCGCGCAGATCTTCGACGGCGGCCCGGTACTCGCCTTCGAGACGATCCACGAGCGAGGCGACCGGCAGCTTTTCGCGCACCGCGCCAATGCCCTGACCGGAACCCCAAATGTCCTTCCAGGCTTTCGACTTCGACGACCCGCCGCTGCCGAAGTTCATCTTCGAAGGATCGGATTCGGGCAGATTGTCCGGGTCCATGCCGGCGGCCTCAATTGAGCCGCGCAGATAATTGCCGTGCACTCCCGTAAACAGATTCGAATACACAACGTCGCTTGCGCCAGAAGACACAATCATGTCGCGGTATCCCTCAACGACATTCGCTTCGGGGCAGGCCAAGAAGGCCGAACCGACATAGGCGAAATCCGCTCCGGCGGCCTGTGCGGCCAGAACCGAGGTGCCGTGGGCAATGCTTCCCGACAGCAGCAGGGGGCCGCCGAACCATTCGCGGATCTCGCGGATGAGCGCAAACGGCGAAAGCGCACCGGCATGGCCCCCGGCACCGGCGGAGACAGCAACCAGGCCGTCCGCGCCCTTCTCAATGGCCTTGTGGGCAAAGCGGTTGTTGATCACATCGTGCAGCACAATGCCGCCGTAGGAATGGACGGCCTCGTAGACGTCTTCGCGCGCACCGAGTGACGTGATGACAATCGGGACCTTGTGGTCCACAACAACGCCGAGGTCGTGCTCAATACGGTCATTGGAGCGGTGTACGATGAGGTTCGCGGCAAACGGGCCCACGGGCGTGCCGGGGTTGTTCTTCGCGAATTCGGCATTGGATTCGCTGATCTCGTCAAACCAGTCCGACAGTGCTTCCTGTGGACGGGCGTTCAGGGTGGGGAAGGCGCCGATGATTCCTGCCTGGCACTGGGCTTTGACGAGTTCGGGGCCCGATGCGATGAACATGGGCGAAGCCACAACTGGCAGGCGCAGATCAGTGCGCAGCTGTTCGGGAAGTTCGGTGCGTTCGACGGTCATGAAGCTCCTTCGGTTCGAGTGTCCGACATCACTTTAGACGACGAACGCCCCGCTGGTAGGCGGGGCGTTCGCATACTGGTCAGGGCAAGCTGATCAGCGGTCCTTGAATTCGGGCTTGCGCTTCTCGACAAAAGCGCCCATGCCTTCCTTCTGGTCTTCTGTGGCCAGCGAGGAGTGGAACAGCCGACGTTCGTACAGCAGACCCTGGTCGAGGGTAGTCTCGAAGGCCGCGTTGACGGCTTCCTTCACCATTGCCGATGCAATGAGCGACTTCGAGGCGATGACGCCGGCGGCTTCACGGGCGGTGTCCATGAGCTCCTCATGCGGTACAACGCGTGCCACGAGGTTGGACTCCAAAGCTTCGTCAGCTTTGATGAAACGGCCGGTCAGGCACAGGTCCATAGCCTTTGCTTTGCCGATGGCGCGGGTCAGGCGCTGGGATCCGCCCATGCCGGGCAGCACGCCCAGGTTGATCTCCGGCTGGCCGAACTGAGCACGGTCGGAGGCGATGATGAAGTCACACATCATCGCCAGTTCGCAGCCGCCGCCGAGCGCGTAGCCGTTGACGGCGGCGATGATCGGCTTGCGGACTTCACGTAGGCGGTTCCAGCCGACGAAGAAGTCTTCGCGGTAGGCTTCGGCAAATTCAAGCGAAGCCATTTCCTTGATGTCAGCACCGGCGGCGAACGCCTTGTCGCCGTCACCGGTGATGATGATTGCGCGCACATCGTCAGAGGCGTCGAATTCGGCAAGCGCTGCCGTGACGTCTTTCATGACTTTTGAGCTCAGCGGGTTCATGGGGCCCGGAGCCAGGGTGATTGTGCCGATCTTGTCCGAAATGTCGACCTTGATGGTTTCGTACTGGGTCACTGGAAAACCTTTCGTGCTGCGGGTTCTGTCAGGACTTCCTGGACGAGTTCACTGCTGACTTCTTCCAGGGTGGCCGGCTTCCACTGCGGGTTGCGGTCCTTGTCGATGACCTGGGCGCGGATGCCCTCGGTCAGGTCGTTGTGTTTGCCGAGGTTGATTCCGGTGCGCAGGTCGCGCTCCAGAACTTCTTCGAGGCTCATGTCGCCGGCGGTGCGAATCGATTCGAACGTCACCTTCAGGCTCAGCGGGGATTTCGTTTGAATGAGGTCAGCGGTTTTGGTGCCCCACTCGGTGTCGAGTCCGCGCAGACGCTCGAGGATCTCCTCGACTGAGTCGGCCGAAAAGGCGTGGTCAATGGCTTCGCGGTGCTCATCGAGTTCATCCGCGGGAGCTTCTGCGGCGAACTCCTTGAGAACAGCTTCGGCTTCTGCCGGGCGTTTGCCCAGTTCTGCCGCGACCTTTTCGAGTTTGGCGTCCTCGATGTAGTAGTCGGCAAGACCCGCGGCCAGCGCGGTGCCTGCGCCGACCGGCAGGCCAGTCAGGCCCAGGTACATGCCGACCGCGCCGGGAGCCCGGGAGAGCAGGTAGGTGCCGCCGACATCCGGGAACAGACCGATCGTGGTCTCGGGCATGCCGATCTTGGTGCTGTCGGTGACGACGCGGTGTGAACCGTGCACCGAGATTCCAACGCCGCCGCCCATCGTGATGCCGTTCATGAAAGCCACATAGGGCTTGGGGAAGCGGGCGATCCGGTCGTTCATCACGTACTCTTCGCCGAAGAACCGCAGGTTCGCGTCAGTGCCGTCGATCAGCGATGCGTGGATGGCCTTGATGTCGCCGCCTGCGCACAGCCCGCGCTCACCGCGGCCGGTGACGAGTACAGCCTTGATTGAATCGTCGTCCTGCCACTTGACCAGGGCCTCGTTGACGATGTCGACCATTTCCTGGTTCAGGGCGTTGATTGCACGCGGCTTGTTCAGTTCAATGCGTCCCAAGCCGCCTTCGGCGCTGAGGACGACGGGCGTTTCTTCACTCAACTTATGCAACTCCTGTGCTCTTGCGCGAAATGATGACGCGCATGATTTCGTTTGTTCCTTCGAGAATCTGGTGGACGCGCAGGTCGCGGACCAGCTTCTCCACACCGTACTCGTGGAGGTAGCCGTAGCCGCCGAACAGCTGCAGGGCGCGGTTGGCAACGTCGAAGCCGGTGTCGGTCGCTTTGAGCTTCGCCATTGCTGACAGCAGGGTCGTGTTTTCGTGTTTGGCGTCGTAGGCCTGGGCGGCGCGCCACAGGAGCGAACGGGCGGCTTCGAGGTCTGCCTGCATTTGGGCGACTTCAAAGCGCAGCGCTTGGAACTGGTTGAGGTCTTGACCGAATGCCTGGCGTTCACCCAGGTACTGCACTGCCTTTTCCAGTGCCGACTGGCCGCCGCCGAGAGACGCGGCGCCGATGTTGAGGCGCCCGCCGTCCAGACCGCTCATAGCGGCTTTGAAGCCTTCGCCTTCTTCGCCGACCAGGTTTTCCACGGGAACGCGCACGTTTTCCATGATGACCTGGCGGGTGGGCTGTGCGTGCCAGCCCATCTTGATTTCGTCGGGTCCGAAATCCAGCCCTTCCATGCCCTTTTCGAGGATGAAGGCCGAGATTCCGCGGGCGCCGTCCTGGCCGGTGCGGGCCATGACCAGGTAGACATCCGATGCACCGGCACCCGAAATGAACTGCTTGACGCCGTTGAGGATGTAGTGATCGCCATCGCGGCGGGCCGAGGTGCGCAGGCCGGCTGCGTCAGAACCGGCGTTCGGTTCGGTCAGGCAGTAGCTGGCGAGGTTTTCAAACGTCACGAGCTTTGACAGGTAGCGCTCATGCTGGTCTTGGTTGCCGAAGCGCTCGATGACCGAGGCGACCATGTTGTGAATCGAGATGTACGAAGCCACAGCGGGGCAGCCGGTCGACAGGTTCTCGAAGATGAGGGCCGCATCCATTCGTCCCAGGCCCGAGCCGCCTAAGTCTTCGTCGATGTAGATGCCTCCCATTCCCAGGTCTGCGGTCGACTTGATGACGTCGACGGGGAAGTGCGAATTCGCATCCCATTCGAGAGCGTGCGGTGCCAGCTGTTCGTCCGCGAACTCGCGGCACATGTTCGCCAGTTCGAGCTGGTCATCGCTCAGCCCGAAGGGCAGAGAAGCCGCGGTGCTACGTGCCATGTGGTTGCCTCCAAAATTTAGTAGGACGTCAAACAAAGTCGCCGTCAGTGTAGTCGGTGTCACACCTTTTCGTCACGCGCGCCGGTGTTGGTCTCCTGGCGGGGAAGTGAATATTCAGTGCACGAGGTGGTGGGAGGGGCGAGGCGTCGCCCGCGGGTGTCATTCCTCTGCCAGCGCCCCTCGGTGTTCGGCCAGAAGCTGCAGCAGCTGATCCAGACGCTTTCCTTCAATCCCCGGGTGGCTGAATACCTCGCGGTTGAGGGCTTCTGTTGCGGCAAGGGACAGTTCGCAGCCCGCATCGGTCAGTCGGACGATTGTGGATCGCCCGTCTTGCGGATGCGGCGCGCGCTCGACTAGGCCGGCCCGCTCTAAGCGGTCGACGGCGTTTGTTGTCGAGGTTGGATGCACCTGAAGCCGTCGGGAGACCACTGACATCGGGAGTTCACCGTGACTGCTGAAGCGCAGAAGGGTCAAAAGCTCGTAGCGGGCGAATGTCAGCTTCAGCGGCCGCAGTGCACGGTCGATGCGTGCCATGAGCAGCTGCTGGGAGCGCATGATGCTGGTAGTCAGCGTCATCCCGTCGGCCGCTTCTGCGTAGCCGTGAGCCAGCCACTGCCGGCGCGCTTCACGAATCGGGTCGAATTTCTCAGCCATAGTCGGGCTGAGTCTAAAGCGCTTGTGTGGTCGAGCGCACATCAGTGCGCTCATGTGGGGTCGGCGCGATGATGTGCTCATGTGCGGACGGCTGACCTGGCGGCTGGAAGCGGCGCATTGGGTCCTGGCGCCAGGATGGGCCAAGGGTGACAAGAGCTGCTTGTGCGCAGGCAATGCACGATCAGAACCCGTTGACACGCAGCCGATGTTTCGCATGGCCTTCACTGAGCGGCGTTGCGCTCTTGCGGTCAACAGCTGCTGTGCATGGGAAAGGACTGAATTCGGCTGGCCGCGCTGAGAGTAATCCATCGGTGTCCAATGGGCACCTGGTCTCGACCTCATTGCAGGGCTACGAGGTGGGGAACAAGAAATGACTTCGGTACGGGGGATGAGAGTAAGATACGTGTTGACCAGCGTGTCGTTTGTAGGCGGACTTTGGCACCCTATTCCGGAGTTTCGGTCGCGCTCAGGGAAAGAAGAATGCAGATGGGCGTATAGAACGTACGAGAGGGTAGAAAGCTGACCACTCCTTCGTTCTGAAGGCCGCCTGCCCCAACCAGCCGGGGCGGAGTTTATACCCCCGGTTCGCGTCAGCCGATATTCCTAGGACGCGGGGCCGCTGAATGCAGTGATGCGAATCGTTCTGGTTGTCGAGTTGTTGTTGCATTTTCCGTCATCGGCTGCAGACTCGTGCTGTGCTCCTTCAACGAGGCGCCAACGTTCCGCATGCACCTGGGAAACGTGCAAGTCCGGTCCAGAGTGTATGTCTTCACGTGGTTATAGCAGCAAGAACCATCCTCGTTGATGTTTCCGCAATCGCTGCATCCAGGGGGGTGAGCCCGGTAGAACTGCTCGGACTAACAAAGGCCCGAGCAGAGCGTCACACACGTCAGAGGCGCTGACTTCGCCTACCGCCTTGCCCCTTGCCTGAGCAAGCGACGGGACTCGGTGGACATTTCTTCTTCGAGGTTTGACAAATTGTTCAGCAAACAGCTCACCGAATTCACTGTCTTGCCGGATCGCTTCAAGGATACCCGTGAGGTTCTTGCGAACGAGTGGCGTCGATAGCATCTCAACTTCGCGGTTTTGAAGAGCGAGGATGTCTGTGGCGATTGAACCGGTGTCTACCTCAGCGCCAACACCATATTCTTTCCGGATCACGGTAAGGGCAATGTCGGCAATGCCATTAAATGGGCTGTAGAATGTCGGTCTTGTCGTCCCTGCCTTCTTGGTCAGCCTATCAACGCTGAGGGCCGAATAACCCTCCGTGATCATCAACTCTTTCGCTGCGGTAATCAACGCGTCACTGACGCCGCGAGCGTACGGGCGGCCCTTCTGAACTGTAACCATTTAAACAATGTGGCCCGAGTGGCGTTGTGTCATTCTAAAATTTACGCGCTTGACTCGCTCGGTGCGCGGACTTGCTCGTTCCCGCGAGAAATTTCCAAGAGGCTGAGGGTCGTGGGCTTCATCGTCGTATTCGTGCTCTTCCCGGTTGGACCCTATTCCGGTCCTGGTTCCAGCAGCGGTAGTGAAATTCGCCAGATTCAGCTGCTGGCACAACAGCTTGCGGTCGGTCGACGAAGCCACGACGAAGTTGCCTTTGAACTGAGTCAGCCAAGAACTGGCTCCGTACTATGAGCGGCTCATTCGCTTGACACTGTTCGCGTCGACCATGTTGTGACGCTCTTGGGTCGAATGGGTGGTCTCGGTACCGAATTCCTTCACGATGAGCGGTGCTTCTATATCGGCGCGGCGATCCCAGTGCGAAAAGCTAGTAACACGAGGTGGACGCGATCGCGTGCCTGGGTCTTGGAGAAGAGGTTTCCGATGTGCTTCTTAACAGTTGGCATAGAAAGCGACAGGACTTCGCAGATTTCTCTGTTTGAATGTCCGTGGGCCACTAGCTTTAGCACTTCAGTTTCCCTAAGCGTAAGGCAGTCGCGGAGCTGCATTTGATCGGTGCCAGCGTGTGCTGGATCGAAGCGATCATTATCCATTTGACGTATACGGTCGAACAGTTTTGCGGTGGGGCCAGGGGAGATGACCGACTCGCCGCGGTGGATCACACGAACGGCTTCGACTAGTTCGTCAGGCGGAGTGTTCTTCATCAAGAAACCAGATGCGCCGTTGTCTATAGCCTTGATCACGTTATTGTCGGAATCAAAGGTCGTCAGAATTGCAATCTTCACTGCGGAGTTCACTTCCAGCAGTTTCTTGGTTGTTTGGATTCCATCAAAGATAGGCATTTGTATATCTAGCAAAATCACATCCACCGGAGTATTCCGCTGACGGTCGATCGCCTCTTGTCCATCTTGTGCCTGCCACGAGACATCCATGCCTGTTTGACCGTTGAGAATTAGGGCCAACCCAGCACTGAAAAGGGGTTCATCATCGACGAGACCGAGAGTAATCATGACCTGCTCCAAAACAGTTCACTCTTGACATGCCACTCGCCAGTGGTTGCGTCCGCACCTGCTGTGAGGGTGCCGTCAAAAGCAAGAGCTGTTTCTTTCATTCCGACGATCCCGGTTCCGGTTCCGACGGTAGTCCTTTCTCGCACTGCGCTACCGGCAGTGTTGCATATGTGCAACATGATCCTACTTGCTTCGATCTGTACTCTAATCGTTACACTCCCACCCGGTGCATGTTTCAACGCGTTGACACAAGATTCCTGGACGATACGGTAAGCGGCACCGCTTATTTGAGCTGGCACATCGTCGATGTTTCCAAGGATTTGTAGTTCTACAGACGGATTCGTGGATCGGACCGACGATACAAAACCTTCCAAATCGCTGAGTTGCGGAGGTGGAGGCTTGTCGACCAGCTGCGCGCTCTGTCCGGTAGGTCCACGCAACAGGCGGGTAACTCTTGAAACCTCGCTGACAGCTTCTCGACTGACATTACCTATATCTTGGAGCAGCCTATCGGCGCCGTTTGGATCGGATTCAAGGATATATCTGGCTCCTTCCGCCTGAACCGCAACAACGCTGAGCGAATGCCCTAGGACATCATGGATTTCTCGCGCCATGTTCGCCCGTTCTTCGATGGTATTGAGCCGCTGCTCAACCCTTCTTTGTTCTTCAAGCAGTTCTGCTCGCTCGATCGCCATATCGAATTGTTCCCGATTGCGCTGGCGCAATAGCCCGGCAAGAGCGGCTGCGATGATAAGCGACCAGGCCATAGTGGTGGCGATAAGTGGATCCAGCCAGGACTCGAGTGCCGAATCTTTTGCGATAAGGAGAATCGTGACCGTAGTTCCGACCAGCAGAGCAACAAGGCTGAGCCACCGCCACGACGATTTGACCTGTGTTTGTGAACCATATGCCACAGACAATGCGAGTGCGATAGTCAGAAGGCTGAGCTTATGGGTAGCGAGGACATGTGCGGCCCCAGCCACTGCGAAGCCTACGACCGAAACGAGCGGCACCGCATTTCTGAACGTGGCAAGAATGACGCATAGCGCTGTGATTGCCCAATGAAACGCTTGGATCGTTCCCGTGGGTGGCGCGGGTCGGCTCAACAACGCGGCCACCAGGATGGCTAAGGCGAGGGCAACGTTCGGCAACTGCGAGAGCTGCGAGCGGAGTCGTGCGAACGATGACTCGATCGTGGGCATCATAGTGCTAACCCTACCGGGGCGGATGCTTGGCAGTGGGATACCGGAGTATGCCTCCAAGATGGTCCCAGGGGATGTTTCGTCATGGTGCAGCTCTGGAGACGATAGAACCATGCTGACTCTGGAAGGACCATTATGACAGCAGTAATCAAGACGCATGCTTTGACAAAGACATTCAAGAACCACACGGCGGTCGACGCTCTCGACCTGAACGTACCAGAAGGCTCGGTGTACGGCTTTTTGGGGCCAAACGGTTCAGGCAAATCGACCACCATGAGAATGTTGCTTGGTCTGACATCACCGACGCATGGAGAGATAGAACTCTTCGGGCGCGAACTCAATCCTACGAGCAGAACCGAGCTGTTACCGGCAATCGGATCCATGATCGAAGCTCCACCGGGGTACGGCCATCTCTCCGGGGAGGAAAACATGCGGATTGTGCGCGACATGCTTGGCCTGTCGAATGCACAGATCGACTATGCGCTGTCGACGGTTCGGCTAACGGAGCACCGCACAAAACTCGTTCGCAACTACTCATTGGGCATGAAACAACGGCTCGGCATTGCGATGGCCATCGCGAGGGGCCCGTCCCTACTTGTCCTCGACGAACCGACCAACGGCCTTGATCCCGCCGGCATCGAGGAAATTCGAAACTTGCTCGTGCATCTGGCCCACGAGGGAATCACAGTGATGGTATCTAGCCATCTCCTCGACGAAATAGACAAGATGGCGAATGTGCTTGGGATTCTTTCTCAAGGGCGGATGATCTTTCAAGGCACTCGCGAAACGCTTTTCGAGCATTCGCTACCCGACCTCATCATTGAAACTCCCGACCCTGAAGCTGTCTTGGCACAAGGCGTTGACGCAACCAAGACTCAAGGCGGGGTAGTAGTCAGCGGCATCAATAAGACAGAGACTGCCGAAATGATTCACCGTCTGGCTGTAGCTAACGTGCCCATCTTTGAGGTTCGTCGAGTACAGCAGAGCCTGGAAGACGTGTTCATGGACCTCACTGGACGCGAGGGTTTGCTGTGAAGCTCGCAATGGTGTTGGAATTTCACAAGATGCGCCGACTGCGGACAGCTCCGACCGTGGCTATCCTCGTTGTAGCTGTCGCTGTGCTATCGAGCTTCTCCCTCTTTTCGGGAAGCACCCAGGAAACCTTGAACGATCCAGATTCCATGCCGTGGGCGGGACTCTTGACGACATACACGTTGATGTCTGCAATGACGTCACCAATCTTGATCTCAGTAATCGCGAGTCGGCAAACCGACATCGAACACTCCGGTGTGGGATGGACGCTCGCATCGACCGCCGGATACTCACCTGGCAGGCTATGTCAAGCCAAGCTAATAACTTTAAGCATCGTATTAGTGCCGGCAGTCGCGATTCAGACTTTGCTCGTCATCGGAATCGGATTGCTCGCGGGTATCCGGGCACCCCTTGAGCCAGGGCCCTGGGTGGGGTACACCCTGCTGCTGTTCTTCGTCGACGTCGGCTTCCTGGCAATACATATTTGGCTGGCAGCAGTCGTTGAGAACCAGTTGATCAGCGTGGGTATTGGAATGCTGGGCGCATTTCTCGCTGCTTTTACCTTTCTCATGCCGGGCCCCATCGCGCGCTTCATCCCGTGGGGGTACTACGCAATGATTTCACACGCTGGACAACGCGGGGGCAGTGTTGCATACATCACGCCGGAGTACGGGTGGGTCGTCGGATTCCTGCTCATCGTTGCTCTGGCATTTGCTGTTGTTACTCATCGACTCAACCGAATTGAGAGGTAAACCAGTGTTTCGAGCTGAACTTCTAAAACTTAAGCGTTCGACCACATGGCTCATCGCTCTGATCTTGCCAGTATTAGCCGTAGTCACGGGCACAATCAATTTGGCCAACAACACTGAGACTCTTGACACCGGGTGGCAATCGTTTACCTCCCAAGTCACCCTGTTCTACGGCTTGTTGTTCTATTCAATGGGCATTGCGCTACTCGCAGCAACGGCCTGGAGGATGGAACACCGCGGAACAAACTGGAACCTGCTGCTGACCACCACACGAAAACCCCTAGCTTTGGTCGTTGCAAAGATCGCGGCAATCACTGTTCCAGTTGCATTTATGCAGGTCGTCCTCGTCATCGGGACTGTCGTCTCCGGCGTGGTCTTCCTGGACCTTGATGGAGCTATCCCTTGGCAGTTTGTGCTGGTCGGAGTGATCTCGGTGGTTGCTGCGTTGCCGCTTATTGCAGTGCAGTCCCTTCTCTCGATGTTGCTGAAGTCCTTTGCTGCGCCCGTCGCTATCTGCTTGTTGGGGTGCGTCATCGGCGTAGCCAGCGTCACGTCTGTTGCGCTTCGACCGCTGAGTTTCGTACTCCCGCAGGGAATAAACACCCGGGCACTCAACCTTGGTTCGACCGCCCTTGCTGGGTCGGGTGGTCTGACTGTCGGTTCAGCGCTGCCACTGATCGGCACTGCTGTCGCGATCGCTGCTCTGTTTTCCCTGGCCACAGTGGCGCTTATTCGCGCTGTCAAACTGCGCTGAGGTGAGCACCCAACTCTTTGCATCGTGAATTGCCTGACAACCTAGCGTGTAACGTAATTTACCGGTCTTGTGATCTGAAACGCAGGTCACACTCATAGTGAATCGAGGACTCAGGAGCTAGGAGCGCTCTGCTGGACGTGATCCAGCACCATTCGACATCCTGTCGGGGCATTCCCGTATGTAGTAGTCCGAATGGTTCGTCAGCGAGGCATGGACGTGGGCGAGTAGCGAAATGAGTGATTCTTTTCGGGCGCCCGTCGACGTCGGGCCCTTCAGTATGTTGGAGGTGCCGGGAAAGGAAGGTCCGAGGGGAAGGTCGTCGTTGTTTGACTGTGCATGTGCATGTCGACGACTGTCGCGGTCGCTGCACTGTTGTTTGTCGGATCAGGCGTAGCTGTGATGGTCTTCGATGCACTGTCATTGTTTACGTTACCTGGGTGGTAGCCAGATGCGGTACGTCGAAGTGTTAGTCCAAATCACCACAGTTGCGTAGGAGACGAAACACCCAAGGTGTCGGGTCCCCCTGCTGAACTCGAAGTTCGAACTAACCGTGTTAGGTCGACTCTTGCCATCGTGGCCGGGTCCCAGCTCCTGGGTTCCATGAGATGGTTTTCAACTCCGCAGCTTCAATAATGCCGGCAGAAGCTCGCCACGACCGCAGCGACCGAACAAACTGGCAATCCATCGACCCGCGGCCCGGCCATTCGACGGTCCCCATGAGCTGGGGGACGTTGATATGCCAGTGCTGGCGATAGAACCCGTCGAGAAGATCCAATCTCTTGAGGTACTGCCTTTCTTGGCAGTCCTCGCGCGTCGAGGTCGTGGTTTCGTGTCACAGTGCGGGATGTCAATGTCCGGCCCAGTCGCGCTCAGCCCGTGTGAGGGCTGGATGGGCTGAGGTCCTGCGCTGGCCGGGCGGGCCGCCGCTGAGGTCTGCTGAGGAGAAGACACGAGGTGTCCTCCGCGGCAAAAGGCGGGTGGTGCACATCACGCAATACCGGCTTGCAAAGCTGGTTGGCTGCAGTCTAAAGTTATATCTCGTTGCCAGGACGCGAAAGCGAAACGGCACAGGCGAAGATTAACTGCAGCAGATCAGAGATTTGCAAGCAGATGAACTTCAGGCTAAGATAGCCAAGCGCTCACATTCCGAGCGTAAGACTTTCACTTTTGATGATGTGCCTGCGTGTGTGGG
>NZ_KV823251.1 GCF_001815905.1 Brevibacterium sp. HMSC07C04
GCGGGATTTGAACCCACGACCTCTTGACCCCCAGGCGTCTAGACGGCTCCGCCGATCCCGAAATCCGCGTCGTTCCGGACCCCAGGTCATGCAGCGCGTGTCACGACATGCATGGTTTGCATGACTCTGGTCCCCTTTTGGTCCCCCTCGTCACCGCGGCTTGAAGGGCTGATTGACACGTTGTTTCTCGGTCGAAGCGTCTCTTGTGCCAGCCAGATGCTTGACCGGGTCAAGGGCGTCCGAGTGGGCACACGTCTTGCGTGCATCATCAGTCCTCGACGGGATGAGTACGATCCTTTGGCAGCCGCCAACCTGCCGGAACTCGATCGTCAGCGATGCTCGGGTTGGGCACTGGCAGTTGCCGCTCCTCTATGCGGACCGTGTAGCGGTGCCAGCCGGATGCTGCCTGAAACCTTGCCAGCCGGAGTTGCGTTACACCGAGAGGATCGGACACGTCACGGCTCGCGCGACCACGGAACCAGACGTCGGAGATGCCATGCGGAAGGACAAGATCGTCCACGTCCTCCCTCGTCCCGCCTTCGTAGGAGTCGGAAAGACGATAGAAGTAGGAGCCATCCCTATGTTGCCGAGCGAACAAGAACAAATGTCGCTCATCCGCCGATTGAGCTAGAAGCTTCTCGAAGTTCTGGCATGCCCACTGCGTCGCCAGCATCTCGGCGCAAACTCGCGCTAACTGATTCAGATGCGTGGGGATCGATCCACTCTCGGTCTGTGGCCGACCCTCCCTCTTCGCTCGCGCCCACTCAGCCAACAAGCGCTCGGCTGGCGGCGACGTGACCTCGACGATGCCCTTGCGTCCTCTGCTATCGGGGTAGGTCCAAGAACCGTCTGGCATCTTGTCACCAGCGCCCGCGTCCGCCAACGAGATTTCGATCCCAAGCACTTGTTCCATCGCCAGGAACGCAATCTCCTCTTCGCGACGAGCCTTCGCCCCGACCGCATTGCTCATAGGTTCAGCGTCCTCTGGCTTCGGAGTTGCCCGGTGTCATGTGGGCCACCAGTAGGTGCCTGGTCGGCCTCCTACGTCTGCTCTTCATCTGCTTGGGGCAAATCGTCAACATATGCGTGGATCGTGGCAAGCACGTTCTCGGGCTTGATGTTGAGTTCCACTCGGTCTTCACGAGCCATGAAGTATCCAGGAGCCATACGGCTCAATGCCAAGCACTCTTCACGCAACTCGGCGTCAGTAATCGTTAGCTTCTTAGTGAGGCGGAGCGCGGTTCTGAGTGCCGCGTACTCGACCGTGTGGTCTCGATCATCCTGCTGGAGCTCCCACACTGTCTCCAAGATTTGTTGATGCGGGCTGGACTCCGGCTGAGACAGAGCAATGGCATCGACCCACTTTTCTGCGTCTGCTGGACTTTGACAAGTGGCGAGCAGTTCGCGCATCTTTGCCAGATTCACTCGCTTGATCGGCGCCAGCCTCACCAGCCTCGCCAAGTCCTTCGCGCGCATGAGGGTGATGCCTTTGGTCGGGTTCGCCACCCGATCGGCCTGGATCTCGCGCATGACCGCACCGAGGTCATCTGCACCGGTCTCGAAGTCCGGTCCGACAACGATCGCAAAATCGCACTCCGCTTCATCGCGGTGGCGCGCAATAGTGGATACCTCAACGCCGCTCTTCTTTACTTTTCCGCCGGGCTTCTCTTTGCTCTTGGCCTCTAGGGAGACTCGATACTGAGTCTTTCCATGCTCACCCGCAGGTAGGAACGCTTCCGCAAGCCCGTCCTGCTCGTCCTTTGCTGCTTTCGGGACGGCCTCGAAACCGAGTTGCTGGAATACCTCGACCATCGCACGCTCAAGGCCTTTGGCGCTAGTTAGCGATGCCATCAAGCCCTGCGCGACGGTAATTGAGTTGCGCGCACCCGATGAACGTGCAAGGTGGCGAAGTAGCTCGTCGCGAGAGTCCAGAACGGTCGAAACGGCGGAGTCATCAAGGTTTGCGTCGTGAAGCCCTGCTTCAAGAAGAATCTCCGCCATTGCGAAAAGTTCCAGAGGGAGGTTCTTCTTGCGATCGTTGAACTCGTCGGCAAAGTGTGCCACAAAGGGATGCTCAAGGTTGATCGAGAGCTGCCCGCTTGCGCTGTCCAGCATCGCCATTGGAAGCAGCGTGCCGACGTCTTCATACACGACATCGCCGATGAGACCGCCGCCATCAGTGATACGACTTTCGAGAAAAGCGATCAGCTCTGCGGCGGTCGGGAACTTCTTCTTGTCGATCGGTACGAGATGGCGGGAGTGAATCTTCTCCTCATACGAGTCCACGACCATTCGCAGGATCGGTCGTTCCGTGAGGCTCGCAGGGCTGTCAGCGAAGCGCTGCGAGGCCCGCCTTTCGCGAGCGGTCTCGGTTTCGTGTGCGTCCAGTTTCGTTCGTGCAAGGTTGAAGAGACCACGAAGGAGTTCTCGGGCGCGCTCGACCACGGGGCTCGCGAGCAGAGTCTCGCGGCTGGATCGGAGCTCGGCGTCGAGACGATCGATGTTGATAACCAGGCGGAACCGCGAGAAGGTGCCGTGGCGAAGGCTGTTTCGGTCGATTCCGAACCCTGAGTCGTCGGGGTTGATGAGTCGGCCATGGACGTAGACGAAGAAGCCGTTGCTTCTCCCAACTGCTTCAGATTTTCCCGCATCGATGGGGTCTTCGTAGAGCTCAAGGTACCCACTAACAGGGCCCAGACTCTTGTCGACTAGGAGAAACTGCTGGTACTCGGCTTCAGGAATCTTCTCGTCCGTGTCCGCGTCTAGCTCCTCTGGAGCAGGACTCGGGATGGTGAGAATATCTTTGCCGAGAACCCACGCCCCGACCTGCTTCGCGGATGCTTTCGAGGCGACGACTTCGTTGCCGTTCAGATACAGGGAGAAGTCATCGCGCAATGGCATGGCGGTAGATAGAACCCATCGAAGCATGCCTGCGGTGAGTTCGATCGCCATCGGTTTGAGTTCGGTGATGATCGCCACGGTCCAGGAGTCCTCGGCCTCGTCCCCAAAGAGAGTCAGGTTCTCGCGGCCGGTGTCGTCAGACAGCCAGGGACGAACGGCTCCGTGCGCTTCCTCCTCGGTGAGTTCACGAAGCGGAAGCTGGACTGGTGGCGTCGCGGTGCCCTCAGACTCATCAGTGCGTTCGCTCGCCGGTGGAGGCGTTGGAATCGCCTTGAAATCCATGGTTGTCGAGAAGAATTTCCCGTCCGCCTTCGTGATGTGTGTCAGGCGGGTGCCCAGGACGTAAGCTGCGAGCTTGCCGATGCCGAACTTCCCGATGGTACGGCGACCACGGGCGGTTGTGCGGTTGCTGGCCTTGACGGAGTCGCCGACGATCCAGTGGACCTTGAGTCCGGTTGCATCCATCCCAGTTCCGTTGTCAAGGATGGCGATAGACGCGTCACTCGCAGCTCGGTCAGGTGACATGACGGTATGTACGCACGTTGCATCGGCGTCAAAAGCGTTTGAGACCAGTTCTTCAATCGCCTTGTTGGGGCTGCTATAGAGACCTTCGGAGAATAGGCCGATGATCTGGAAACTGATTTCGACATTGATGTGGTCTGTGACAGTGCCCGACTCGAAGAATGTGGTCATGGCTTCTTCACGGTCAGTACGACCTCGGTCCGCATCCGCTTCGCCATCGACGATTCGAGGTTCGCAGTCCGAACCGGGAGGTACCGCCTATTCTCCGGCAGCTCGCGCTCAGTTCGAGCCGCGACAAGGAAGCCAGAATGCTCATACGCCTTTCGGACGAGCATATCGTTCTGAATATAGTTTCCACGCAGCGTGGAGTTGCCGATTACCGTGACAACCTCAGAGTCGGTCTTGCAGACACGGTTAAGCTCGCGCGAGAAAAGTGCGAGATCGTGCGCGTAGCGCGTGATCGTAGCCATGGGAAGTTGGTCCGGCGCGTCCACCGAGTCCTTTATGTACTGCACCATATCCGTGACCTGCTTTAGAGCGTCGCCGTCGAGCGCGCGTTCTGCCCCGATGCTGTTCGAACGAATCTTCCGCAGTTCAGGGATCGTGTGTCCGAACCAGATCAGCGACATCTTATGGCCGCGTAGATAGTCGATCGCATTTAGGTATGGCGGTGAAGTGATAATCAAGTCAACCGATGAATCAGGCAAATCGAGCGCGCGCGCATCTCCCCTACAAACCTCAACCTGTCCAACGATGGATCGCTCGTCGAGCAGTTTCTTGAGGCTTGCAACAGACCCCTCGAACCCGCGATAGACGTCGTAACTAGATTCGGTAGCCACACGGTGTGGTCTGCTGTGCGATGTGTCGGCCGCCAGCGAGGCCTTGGGCGCCTTCGTGACGATGATCCGACTCAACGCCACTTGAAGAGCCTGACGAACGGCATCATCGCCGATCCCGTCCAGCTCCCGTGCGAGGCGGTTGAGTTGAGTGCGCTGAGTTGCCGCAAACCAGTACTCGGCGAACTTCTGCGTCTCTGGGTCGTCCCATCGGGGTGAGTCCACGCTGGATGCTCGCGCAAGTGCGCAGATGCGCTCGGCTTCGGCGACGACTTCCTCGGTGTCAACGGCCTGGGTGGCAACGGAGCTCATGAGGACTGCGAGAGGGTCGACATCGAACCCGCGTGCGGCGTGGCCTCTGTCTGCCGCTGCGGCGAGGACCGTCCCTGACCCGCACATCGGGTCGAGTACCACTAGCTCCGACTCGTCTGCAGTGGAGTCCAGGTGGTCGATAGCGATGTCCGGCGCCATCCTGGCGGGGAACGGGTGGATCGTCCTTGCACCCATCAGCACTCCTTCGACTCGTACGTTCCGGCACGAGCAGGCGTGCTCCTAGAGGCCGTTCACCTTCTCATCACCCCAGGGGCGCGGGAGTCAGGTCAAAGAAGCCTGCCGGCGTGTCCGAGCGTATCGGCAGCCTCCGACACGCTCCTGGCGCCTGCGCCGCACGAGCTGGATCAGACTGACGGGGCCGATCCAGAGGAACTTGAAGGCGTTCCAGACGAAAACCAGGACCATCAGGTGGAGCCAGCCGGGGCCGCCGTCGTTGATGATCGTGGTGCAGATCGCCGCGGCGTAGAGGTAGACCCCGGCGAGCAGCATCGCGGGGATGCCCCACTTGAGGCCGCGTCTGGTGCGGATGGCGTTGAGCAGCAGGTTGGTGGGTGCGTAGCGGAGTACGCCATAGCCTCGTGCGCTGAGCGCCACGGACGTGCGGAGCATTGCGGGTCTGTCTTCCTCGTCATAGCGCGACGGGTGTCCGTCGTGGAGGCGGCTATGAACCGAGTGCCCCGCGAGGGGCCGTCCCGAAGGACCCGCGTAGTTTGCTGAACCTGCCTCGCCACCGAGCTTACGACTGACTCGTGACAGAGGGAACCCCCGGCGGCAGGCAGGCGTGTACCTCGTCGGTGACCTTGGAGCGGAAGGGACACCGATCATGGCGACGTTGGCGGAGCAGGTGCAGGGTGAGCGGATGGCGCGGATCGCGCTGTCGATGATCGCCGAACCGAACGACCCGACCACGGGGTACGTCCTCACCCGTCACGGCGGGGTCGAGACGCTGCGGCTGATCGAATCCGACGACGAAGTGCCCGGCCTGGCCCGCGCCGACACACTGATGTGGCGCGAACGGCTGACGGCACGTGTAACGTCCGGCCTGCTGGATCAGGTAACTCAGGCGGAGCGGCACGGGCTCAGCACGCTCATCCCGGCAGACAAGGAATGGCCCGCCGGCCTGAACGACTTGGGCGACCGTGCGCCGTACCTGCTGTGGACGCGCGGCGCGGTCTCGTTCTTGACGACGGCGTTGAGTGATCGGGCCACGATCACCGGCGCGCGCGCTGCGACCGCCTATGGAGAGCAGGTCGCGGGTGAACTGGCGATGGGTCTGGCGGATGAGGAACGAGTTGTGGTCTCCGGTGGCGCCTACGGGATCGAAGGGGCCGCGCACAAGAGCGTGCTCGCCGCGAGCGGACACACGATCGCCGTCCTGGCCGGCGGGTTGGACCGCCCCTACCCGGCCGGGCACAGCGAGTTGTTGAACCGGATCGGGGATGTCGGGCTGTTGGTCAGCGAGCTGCCCGTTACCTTTTAGGTGTCACTGTTTTCCGTCAGGATAGGCAGTGCAGGGAACCGGCTGGCCCCGGCATGATGTCTGCCCCCAGTTGTCCATGATCCGGGGGTGGCAACGGTGGGCCCTGACCTGCAGCATGTGGGGTCCGAAGGAGACGTGGAGGAGTGTCCTGGTTGCGCTGTCTCGAGGCACCGCGGCCTGGCCGCAACAGGGCAGTCTGATGGACTGTTCATTCCCGAGCTTTATGGTCAGGGTCGACCGTTGCCCGATGGCTAAGTGTCCGTGTCCACCAAGTCTGGCCCACTAGGGTCGTGCCGCCAGTCGTCTTCGGGGCGTCTGAGGGTGAGAACACATGTGCGCAGACTGTGTCTGCTGCGTCGCCAGTCGCCGAGATCGCCCAGTCAATTTCCAATACCGAAGTCGCCTCGCCCAGATAAAGGCTGAATCAAGTCTGATGATCACATTCCAGAGACGTGGAGCAACGGCGTGCAAGGGCCGGACGGTAAACGTGACGTCTATCGTCCGGCCCTTGCACGCCGACTCAAGGAGCGGAGCTACCTGAAAACCGCTAGTTCTGACCGACTGCTTCGTCTCGTGGCTCTGATTCACACACCGATGTGTGTTCCTTACGTCGAGCTCGCCTAACCATCCAAATTACGGTTCCGGTGATGACCAAGATGATAGCTATCACCAGGACAACCCCGAATATGTCCCATCCGTCTGGTACTAGAGGATTCATCTAGATCACGAGTCCTTTCAGGTCCACCCATTGAAGGTTACTTTGCCGCCGGCGTTGGCCTTAAGAGTCTGATAGCCCTCGCGGGTCGACCAATTCATCCCCTTGATGACCCCACGCTCAACGCGGACCTTGCATTTGAAGGTTGCCGTCGAGGACGTGAAGGCCTTGCTCTGCTTGCTTACGGTCACGTTCTTGCCAGGCACGATGTTCTTGACGACCTGGCACCCATAATCGGTGATCTTGGTGATTTTACCCTTGTTGGACGAGTATTTCCCCCAGACCTTCGTTTCAGTCAACTTGATGCCAGCGAACTTGAACCATTGCGTGCCCCAAACTGACCGGCCGACTGCAGCAGCAGTGTAGATCTGGGGTTCGTTCAGAGAGACAAAGGCCGCATTGACTACAGTTGCTGCCTCCTCCACTGCCTCGTCTTCCGCTTCGTAGCCTTGACCGTATTCGTCCGTCTCGTGGTACTCGAATCCCCATTGTGCGTCCCCGTCGGTCAACACCGTGGCATCTTCAGTGGATTCTTCGACGGATTCTTCACTTGGGTCAAAAGGAGATACCTCGCTCTCACCAGTGAGGACCTCGCCCAGCTCAACACGCAGACTCGGATCCAGATCCTCGAGAAGCTCCAGGCCCAGTTTGGCCTCTTCGTCGCCTTCGTTGGCCTTTACGCCCAACTCCTGCTCGAACTCGACAAGCGCCTCCGCGGAAGTCATCGCAGCTTCTTCAGCGAGAGCAGGAGTCGCGATCCCACCCAGGCACAAGAAACCTACAGCGGTCATGCCGACGAGCGGGCGTATCAATGAAGCGGGTCTAGTTTTCATATTCTTTTCTCCGGTGTGCGAGTAGACGCCAATAGAGCGCCGGATGTGTCGACATCAAACTGTCCTTCACCCTGTCTGCACTTTAGATTGCGACTTTGGTCTGTTGCATACCTCAAACGAGGTAAAACCGCTTCGGAAGGTTGTGCTGGCAGCTGAGACGTGTCACACGTTTGGCTGTGACAGGGCGTCTATCTCGCCGCCGAACGCCTGTGGCGCACCGACGCGCGCATCACGCAGATGCACTACACCCCCACGACGGGGTCGTCGACCTCGCCACCGATGGTCATCACGAGGGGGCCTTCGTCACCGACGGCTAGGCGGCCGAGGTGGCTTGGTCCCATCGAGCCACCTCGGGAGCGTTCCGCACCTGCTCGCATTCACGAGCCACAGCGAGCGAAGGACCGAGGCTATCCCCACGCCGGACTTCACTCACGGCTCGTGGGAGCGACGGCCAGACAGGGGCTAGATTGACTTTCGGGACATAGCGCGCCTGAAAGGCGTGGCCCCTGGTCGGCGCCACGTCGGGTCAGAAGGTAGGAGTCACCTGCCGACCCACGCGCACTTCGCCTACGCAGCGGCGTCAGTGCCGGCTTTGTTCGCCGCCTGCCACACCGCATTCACATAGGCCTCATCGGGGTTGTAGGAGAAAACCGCCTTCGTCCACTCCTCCGGTGTCGTGATGCTGCGCTCGGCGCACAGGTAGGCCGCGGCTGTCACGGCCGCATCGTCATAGCTGTGCGGATCTTTTTTGCCGTCGCCGTTGGCGTCAACTGCCATCTTGTCCCACACGCTGGGCAGGAACTGCATGGGTCCGACCGCGCGATCGTGCTCATTGTCCCCGTCGAGCCGTCCCCCGTCGGTGTCGGTGATGACAGCCGTGCCGCGCACAGAGCCGTCGAGCTTCGGCCCGAAGATCTCCGGACCTACCACCCCGGTGTCATCGACGGCGGACCCGCCGATGGTGCCGTGGGCTGTTTCGACGAACCCGATGCCCGCCAAGGTCGTCCATCCCAAGCCGCATTCGGGGTGTTCCCTGCCCGCCCACGCTTCGGCGGTGACATAGGACTGCAGAGCACGCGCCGGTATCCCGGTCTTTTCGGCTGTTGCTGTGAGCCATGGCGATTCGAGCTGCGGAGGCTGAGCGCTCTGCTGTTCATCAGCGGGGAGATCAGGTGATTCGGGGCGCTCCGGCACTGGTGGAGTCGCGTGGGTCGCGGAGTCATCGTTCTGCAGCTGAACCACCAGAAGTCCGCCGAGCACAAGACTTGCGATTCCCAGCAGGGCGCACACAGCCGCTGTCGCGTGCTTCATCGGCGCCTCCGCGTCAGGATGCCGATGGGCACGGCAAGCAGAACCCCTCCGAGGCCGAAGGCACCGCCTGCCACCAGCCACAGCAGAGGCGAGCGCTGTGCCTGTCGCTGCTGTGGCTGGACTGCCTGCGGAGGAGCGGCGGCTGACACCAGGCTGTACGCGCCTTCGCAGCGTTCGAGCGCCGTGTCGACCGCACTGCCTTTGTCGGAGCGCAGTTCGCCCACACTCACGTTGAGCTCCGCGTCTTTTCCGTCGATCCGCAGGCCGAGCGTGTATTGGCCCGGCTGTGTGAAGCTCAGCGTCGGCATCATCGTGCTCTGCGCGGGCACTGAGAAGCTTTCGCCCTCTTGGGCAAGGAGTTCTTCTGCGCCGACCGGGTCGATTGTCAGCAGCGAGACGCTGCCGGGGCCGTTGACTTCGGCCAGCTCAATCTGCTTATCCGCGTTGCCGGCCGTGAACTGCAGCTGCGGACTGCCGGGCAGACCGGTGCGCCACTCCCCCTGCTGCTTGGCGTCTGCGGCAATTCCCATTGCCGTGGCGCTTTCTGCTTCGGCAATTCCGCTTCGAATGGTGCGGGCATCGCCGTCGCACATCATCGCGTAGGCCGGCAGGGCTTCGGGGAGGGCCGGTTCTTCGTCGGCTGTTCTGGTTTCCCAAGAGGGCGTCGCACGAAACTGCGGGGTCGGCTGTTGCTCACCGGGGTTCTCTCCTTGACTCTGATCGTCTGGCGAGGCGGAGCTCGTCTGGTCTTCTGTCTCGTCCGGGTGGTACTCGTGCGGGGGCTGGCCCGGCTGGTCGACCGAGGGAAGCAGATCGACGGAATCCGGGCAGTCAATATCACCTTCTGGTCCCAGCGCGAATCGCTGACCCAGGAGGACTTTTTCTACACGGGGGCTGGTGCGGTCACCGTCGCGAACAGCAATGCAGTACACGCCCGCGGGCCCCGTGACGGACACCTCGAGGGCCCCTCCGTGTTTCCAGTGTGCGGTCAGCGGCACGGGCCTTTCGAGAATTCTCAGCGCATCGGCGTCGGCGAAGCTCAGTTCGCCATCGGAGATGACGGCTCTTCCGGCG
The DNA here is from genome assembly GCF_001815905.1 of Brevibacterium sp. HMSC07C04. Lineage (GTDB taxonomy): Bacteria > Actinomycetota > Actinomycetes > Actinomycetales > Brevibacteriaceae > Brevibacterium. The sequence goes on from NZ_KV823251.1 coordinate 10,006, forward strand.
GCGGGAAAGTCGACGGTTCCTCCCGTCTTCCCCTCAACGCGGATCTGCGCTTCGCCTTTCGGTTCGGCAGCGGCTGCCGTCCCCGGGGCGAGCACAGCGAGAGCGCACGCAGCAGCGGCGACCAGACGGCACATCGTCATGCGGACCTCAACCGGAAGATGAGTCCGTGGCGCGGAGCTGCCAGCCATGCCGCACAGAAGACTGCGGTGAGCACAAGAACGATGGTGCCGCCGACCGGGGTGTCAAGAGTCCAGGACAGCCACAGGCCGATGAACGCTGACACCGCACCGATGGTCGGTGCGAGGACGAACATGACGGACAGGCGCTCTGTCAGCATCCGGGCGACAGCGGCGGGCGTGATGAGCAGGCCGAGCACCAGGATGTTGCCGACCGTTTGAATGGAGAAGACGACGGCCAGCGTCACGCACACGTAGAGCAGCATGTCGATCCAGAACACGCGGATGCCCTGCACGGCCGCAAACTCTCGGTCGAGGCTGACGGCGACGAGCTGCTGGTGGAAAACCGCCAACAGAACCGCAATGAAAGCTCCAACGGCCGCGACGACCACGAGGTCGCGCACCGGGACTCCCGTCAGGGAGCCGAACAGAAAGTCGGTGAGCGATCCCGCGTAGCCGGGCGCCCGGGAGATGATGACGATACCCAGACCGAAAGCCGCCACGAGGAACACACCGATGACGGAGTCTTCCCGCAGTCTGCGCAGCTGTGACACCACTGCGACGGCCAGCGAGGTGGCCAGTCCCGCAATGATTCCGCCGAGCGCGAGGTCGGCTCCGATGACGAAGGCTGTGGCGAGCCCTGGGAAGACGGCGTGCGAAACGGCGTCGCCGATGAAGCTTATCCCGCGCAGCACAACATAGGTGCCGACGATTCCGCACAGCGCGGCGGCCAGGACGGCCATGGCGAGCGCGCGGGGCAGGAATGCAAGCTGCGGGTTGAACAGGTCGGTAAAGAAGTCCAGGGGCGTCACACTGCCTCCAGAAGGGAGGAAGTCGCGTCGATGCCGAAGACGTCGGCCCACAGTTCGCGACTGCGGATGTCCTCTGTTGCGCCGTGCGCGCGCACGGTTCCGTCGAACAGCACGCAGTGGGAGCAGGTGCGCAGGGCTGCCGGGAGGTCGTGGGTGGACATGAAGATGGCTGTGCCGCTGCGGGCAAGGTCAGTGAAGACGTCGGTGAGGAACTCCTGTGTCGGCATGTCGACTCCGGTGAAAGGTTCGTCAAGCAGGAGAACGTCGGCTCCTCCCACGAGGGCGCGCGCTACGAGAACACGCTGTTTCTGCCCACCCGAGAGCGCACCGACGGGCCGGTTGGCGAAGTCGGCGAGGTGGACGTGAGCCAGCGCCCTGTCGACCGCTCGATAGTGCTCGACCGGCCGCAGCAGGCGCCTGGGCAGCCCCGTCATGACGGCGGTGGACACCGTGACGGGAAAGTCCCACGCGAAGGACTGGTGCTGCGGCACGTAGCCGGGACGGTTCTTCCTGGAGATCGGCTTGCCGTTGACCGTGATGGTTCCAGTAGACGGGATGGTGCCGAGGATGGAGCGCAGCAGGGTTGTTTTGCCGGCGCCGTTGGGTCCCAGCAGCGCGGTGAACTCCCCGGCCCGGATCTCAAGGTCGGCGCCGCGGACGATTGTCCGCCCGCCCAGTGAGGCCGTGACCCGGTCCAGTGTCAGCAGCGGCTCACTCACGGCTGCCACCCGCGGCCCTGCGGCGTCGGTTGATGACGGCGATGACGGTGAAGAAAACAGCGGCGAGAACTGCAACAGCGCCGATGCCGATGGCGATGAGAACCGCCGGGTCGGTGCCCTGAGCGCCACTGTCCGCCGGTTGTGCCCTGTCCTGTTCGCCTGATGCCGGCTGCGTGGCTTCTGCCCGGGCTGCTTCCTTGGGGTCGGCGTCATCGCCGACAGCAAGCCGGATGGTCTGTGTGTCTTCGCTCGTGGTGCCGTCGCTGCGCTTGGAGCTCAGGCTGACGGTCACCAGGTAGACGCCGGGCTTCGTGAAGACCCAGTTGGCGTGCGTGTGGGTGTTGAGGTCGACATTGACGTCGGCCGCTTTGTCTCCCGTCCACAGAACATCGGGTTCGCCGAAATCACCGTTCTGCAGGAACAGGCTCACCTTCCCCGGTCCCTGTGCGCCGGTGAAGCGCAGGGTGACCTTGTCAACCGCGCCGTCGAGGAATGCGGGGTCCTGTGTGTTCCAGCCCAGCCACGGCACGCCGGGCTGTTCGACCTGGGGAATGATCCACACGTCGTCCCCGGTCGAGGCGCCGGTGAAGTCGTACTGGTCTCCTTCTGGGATCTGTGTCTTGGCGGTGTCACCGACTTGGAGGACGAGGTCGTCCAGGTGCCGCCACACGGGTGTGCTTTCGGTGTCATCGCGCGCGGCGAACACCAGTCCGTCCTGGGTGATCTTCGGTCCCAGGTCGATGTGGCCTTCTGAGCGCACGACCTGCTCGCTGCCGAAGGCCTCGTCACTGGTGACTTTCTGCTGCAGTCCGTCTTGACCGCCGTCGGCTGGTGCCGCTGCTGCTGGTGTTCCGCTGGCGACGATGGCTGCGGTCATGGCGGCGGCGAGGATGCCTGAGAGTCTCTTTGCGATTTTCATGGTGCGAGGCAGCCTTTCAGAGTGCGGGCGTTAGTGCGCATGAGTTCGATGTAGCTGGACACGTGATTGTCAAAAGTGTCGGAATAGAGCGTGCAGACTTCGGCGCCTTCCGCGGCGGCCGCATCTGTCAGCGCGGGTGAGCGGCCCATCGGCTCCAGGAACACGGCCGGTATGTCGAGGTTCCGGATGGTGTCGCCGAGTCTGCGCCGGTCTGCGGCAGACGGCTCTGCTCCCGGGTAAGGGCTTGCGAAGCCGGCGATTGAAAGCCCGTAGGCATCCGCGAAGTACCGGTACGCGTCGTGCGCTGTGACGATGTGCCGCCTGTGTTTGGGTATTGCGTCGATCTCACGGCGCACTTCGGCGTCCAACTGGTCGAGCTGGTCGATGTACTTCGCAGCGTTCGCCCTGTAGGTTTCGGCGTTTGCGGGATCGGCGCGGCTGAAGACATCGCGGATGACCTTGACGTAGGCGATCGCGTTGTCTGCTGACAGCCACATGTGCGGGTCGATTTCCCCGTGGACGTGTTTGCCGAGCACAGCCTGTGGCAGCAGGTAGGTGGGTGTGCCTGCAGGTCCGAGGAACGACGCTCCGCGCGGGATGTCCCTCCATGCGCTGTTGGTCACGGATACGGCGGTTTCGGCCGGGTCCAGGTACTCCAGTCCCCCGCCCTTTTTGTCCACGGCCAGGGCGAATCTGCCGGCATCGGCATCGACCGTGATGTCGGCGTGGCCCGCATCCACAACCCTGCGGCCTTTCATTTCCGGGATCGTCGCGGGGTCCTTGCCGACGACGACTGCAAAACCGCCGCTGGCCAGCCGCTGTTCGCGGCTGTCTTCGGCGCGCGTGGCCAAACCGGCGGAGAACCGCAGCCGGTAGACCCCCGGTTTGCTGAAGGCCCAGGACACGTGGGTGTGGGCTGCCGGCGGCAGACTCACCAGATCTTCCGGGCCGAAGCCGTCAGTCGTGTCGAACAGCACGTCCGTCTGGCCCAGTGAGCGCGTGAGGAACGTGTGCGCTGAAGCTCCTTCCGGCACGGAAGCCCCCGTCATCCTCAAACGCACCTCAGAACTGCGGTCGGCACCTCGAGAATCCGCGGTGCCGTGCACTCGCAGCCCCAACCACACGGTGTCCAGGTGGACGTCTTCAACCAGCGGGATGACATTGGCCCCGTGTTTCACTGCGTTTTCGGCCACGGCCGCGTTGATAGACGTTTTCGGCAGGTTTGCATCGACCGTCGTGATGAGCCGGTGCTCTTCGAGCATCTGGTAGTTCGTCAGGGCGACGTCGGCGTAGACGATGCTGCGCACGTCCCGCAGGGTCGGCTCGTAGCTGTGCGGGTCGGCTCCTTTGGGCACAAGCGGCTGGACCTGGGCGGCATCACCTGCGACGTGGGAGGCCAGGTCGGCGATGATGCCGGTTGTGGCGACCACGCGCAGCTGTTCTGTGCTGCTGGGCAGACCCGTTGCACAGCCGGTCAGGGCGAGGGCCGCGGCACTTGCTGCCGCGACCCTCAGCAGTCGGCGGACCTTCACTTGGAGGTGCGACGACGCTGGATCCAGACGGCTGCCGCACCGACGGTCAGCAGGCCAAGACCGACAGCGCCGGTCACACCGAGGCCGTTCACGCCGGTTCGGGGCAGCGCGCACGGATCACCCGCTGGCTGCTGTGCTGGCGAGGCGGAATCGTCAGCAGTCTGCTCCCCCGTCTGCGGCGTGGCGCCGCCTGTCGGCTGCTCCCCAGCCTGCTGCTGGCCCTCAGCCGGCTGCTGGTCGGCTTTGATGCTGCCGCCGGCTTGTGCGCCGCCTCCGACGTTGAAGTGCAGGGTGCCGTCGGCGGTCGTGGTGCCGCCGGACTTCAGCGCCACGGTGAACCGGATGTTGGCGGTGTAGGTGCCGGGCTTTGTGAACGCCCAGAAGCCGTGCTGGTGTGTTCCCACCGGCACCTGGTAGGAGTCGCCGGCCTTGCTGAACACACGGGTGGCGCTGCCGCCGCCGAGTCCGCTGCCGCCGAGGAAGACGTGCATCTGGCCGGGACCGCTGACATTGGTCAGAGTCATCGTGACTTTCGATGCGCGGTTCATGATCTCTGGGTCCTGGGTGTTCCAGCCCAGCCACGGGACGCGGTCTTCCTGCTGCTGCGAAATCATGTAGACCTGTGATCCGGCGGAACCGAGGAACTCGTAGCCGGCCGGAACGGGCTTCTTTGCGGCCTGGCCGATGATGAATTCAACGTCGTCGGGGTTGCGCCACACCGGCGGTGCGGTGCGGTCGTCTTTGATCTGTGCGGAGGCCTGTCCACCGTTCAGTCGCGCTCCGAAGTCGAAGTGACCGGCTTCTGCGCGCACGCGCTGGCCCTTTGGAGCTGTGCTGCCCTGGGCACCAGTGCCGCTTGCGCCTCCCGCGGCGGATCCGCCGGACGCACCGGCACTTCCGGCGGCGTCGCCACCAGCGCCACCACCGGCTGAGCTGTCCGGCACGCACGGCTGAGGTGCCGATCCGGCCGGCTGCGCTGCAGACTGTGCGCCGGGGGCAGCTGGGGCGGCCGCTGCGCCGCCGGCGGACGGAGAACCGTTTGACTCCGTGTCTTTCTGCGGGGCCTTCTGGTTCTGCCCTTCGCCTTCGATGTCAATTGTCACCGGCTCTGAGACAGTCTGCGCACCGGTTTTTGCCACAGCCAGTGCGCGGACCTGCATGTCGCGGTAGTCGTCTGTCAGCTTCGGCAGGACGAGCTTGCGCCCAGCAGCACCCTGGTAGCTGCGCCAGCTGTCACCGCGCTGCTTGGTCTGCCACTGGACCTGAACATCGGTCTTTGCCTTGACCTTCGCCGTCAGCTTCGGCTGGTCCCCCAGCTTGTAGGAGTCTTTGTCCTTCGTGACTTTCACGGTGTCCGGTGCGAGTTCGGCGTTGCCGGAGTCGGTCGGAGGATTCGGCTGGTTGGGCGCATGGCCCTCTCCGGGGCCCGAGGTGCCGCCCCCGGGACCGCTGGGCGGCTGTGTGCCGCCGGGGTTGTCTGGGTTCGGCTGCTCGCCCGAATCGTCGGCGGGCTTCTTCAGTTCGTCGATGCCGGCTTGGCCAACAGCGAAGACGTATTCCTTTTCGTCAGCGGTTTTCTTTCCCCCAACGGTGGCCTCGGCGGAGAACACGAGGCGGTAGACACCGGGCTTGGTGAAGGTCCAGTTGGCGTGAACGTGTGCGCCCAGCGACTGGGCGTAGCTGGAGTGCTTCGGATCTGATGAGGACAGGATGCGCTTGGTGCCGAACAGACCCGCCTGGAAGAGCTCGACCTGCGCACCTTCTGGCAGGACGGATTTCTTCTGGTTGAGCCGCATCGTGACATGGTCGCCATCGACCATGCCCTCACGGATGTCCTCTGTGTTCCAGCCGGCCCAGAGGCCGTTGTGGTTCTGGACTTCGGGAATCATCCAGGCGTCTTTACCGGCAGCGCCGGTGAATTCAAAGCCTTTGGCGGGCACCTGGGTTTTGAGCGCGTCGGTCACGTGGAACGCCACGTCTTCAGGCACGAGGCGCTGACCGTTCCCGGAAGCGAGGTCGGCCTTCGTGAACAGGCGCATGTTCTTCTGCCCGTCAATGCACATGGCAACCGCGTCCGTGTGCTCTTTTTCAAGTGTCAGCCGTTCATGGTCGGCTTTGTTCTGCGCGGCCGGAGGGCACACCGCACTTGCGGCAGCACCTTCGGCGGCATTGACTGGGATGGTCGGCATAAAAGCAGAAGCGCTGATTGCAGCGGCCGCGAGCGCGGCGGTCATGGGGTGCGGACGAACCACGGTGTTTCCTCACTGTCAATGAGACTGTCAACGGGCTTAAGCTCCGCACAGGCTAGACCGGCAGGCGCCGCCGTGTCATAGAAAACCATCGACATATATGCGCATTGCTATGCGCTGCTCTTTTCAAGACTGAAACCGCGTGATTGACTGAGTGCACATCCCTGACAGTTAATTCATAGTGCCCCTCGAGGAGTCCCCCATGCCGAAGCTGAGCCAGCGCGCTGCCAATGTCCCCGATTCTGGTATTCGCGCGGTCTTCGAACTCGCCGCAAAGATGGACAACGTCATCGACTTGTCTGTCGGCGAACCCAGCCTGCCGGTGTCTGAGCACGTGAAGAAGACCGGTGCTGATGCCTGGCTGCGCGACGACCTGAGCTACACCGCCAACCAGGGCATTGACGAACTGCGCGAAACTCTTGCCCAGAAGCTGCGCACCTACAACGGCTACACAGTAGACCCCGATCAGATCAACGTCGCGGCCGGCGGTTCGCAGGCTCTCAACGTGGCGATGAGCATGGCGCTCGACCCGGGTGACGAAATCCTCGTTCCAGACCCCGGCTACGCCACGTTCTTCATGACTCCGATGCTCATGAGTGCCACACCGGTGGCCTACCAACTGGAGCCCGAAGACGGGTTCCTGCCGCGCATTGACGTGCTCGAGGGCCTCGTGACCGAGAAGACGAAGGCGATTCTCATCAACAGCCCGTCCAACCCTCTGGGCACTGTCATCCCGCCTGCACTCATTGAGCAGATCATGGACTTCGCCAAGCGCTACGATCTGTGGGTCATCAGCGATGAGGTCTACGAACACATTCTGTTCGAAGACGCGCAGGTGCCCTTCACCTCGCCGGCAGTGTTCGACACCGACGGCCGCGTGATGTCGGTGTACTCGCTGTCGAAGAGCTACGCGCTCACGGGTGCCCGCCTGGGCTACCTGGTGCTGCCCAAGGGCCTCGACGTGCGCTTTGCCGCGGTCCAGGAAGCCAATGCCAGCTGTGTCAACACGCCGTCGCAGTACGCTGCGATTGCCGCGGTGGCAGGCCCGCAGGACGATCTCGAAGCCGCGCGCGACCACTACACCGAGAACCGGCGTGCCGCTCTCGAAGTGCTTGATGAGCTCGGCCTCGAATACGTCAACCCCGCCGGCGGCTTCTACCTGTTCGTCAACGTCAGCCACGACTCCGCCGGCGATGTCGGCGCGTGGGCGCAGAACTTCCTGCGGGAGCACCGTGTGGCGGTCGCTCCGGGCACCGCGTTCGGCAGCTTCGGCGAAGGCTGGGTGCGCGTCTGCTTTGCCGGCGACCGCGACGCTCTCGTGGAGGGCCTGCGCCGCTTCCCGGCGAAGAAAGCCTGAATCCCAGGCGGGTCTGCTCCCCCCGACCCCAGACGGAAGAAGCACGAGGTGCCGCTCACCTGAGCGGCACCTCGTGCTTTTTATGGGAGCTTCCGAAACGCTCAGCCGCGGAAGTACGTCAGCTGGTGAGTTGAGACCAGCAGATTCCCCGCGGAGCTGAAGAGGCGGGCGCTCTGGTCTGCTGTTCCCCCGCCAAAGCGCTGTGCGCGGCCCTGGCACAGCAGGTATTCGCCCGCGGATGCGTAATCTTCCGGTGTGCCCAGGAAGTACGTGGTCAGCGAGATCGTAGCGGCTGGGTGTGGTTTTCCGGTGCGCAGAAAAATGCGCGGGAAGAAGGAATCCGCAGCACTGGCCAGAGCGACAGCATCCCAGTGACGGCTGGGGGCGTGGCGCAGCCAGTAGACGGACTCTGAATCCCCGTGCTCGCGGCCGAGCTCATAGGCACCGTGGGCAAAGCGGAACTCGTAGTTATTCAGCCAGCGCAGATCAGCCAGGGGCGGAGTCACTTCACACTCTTCCGGGCCCGGCACCTGCGGCAAACGCGCTTCCTGATGCGCAAAGGTGTCGCGTTCAGATGTGAAGACAACGCTGCCGGTGACCGGTGTGCTCTCCCCCTGCGTGATCCGCACGTTCCAGTGCTGGTTCGACTTGTTCGTCTGCACCAGTTCCAGGTGAATGTCGAACTCGCCGTATTCCACCGGCAGCGTGTAGTTGAGGGTTTGGGCTGCGGCGCCGCCCTGAGCGGCGGGGTGCTGCTGGACTGCGGCCAGCAGCTGCGCGGCGGTGATCCCGCCGAAGGGGCCGACCATGTTGTTGTACGCGGGGTGGGTTGCCGCCCGCAGCACACCACCGGAGTCGTCAGAGCGGATGACGGTGAAACGGATCGCTTCGTCCAGCGGGTGCGTCATTTCCGCTCGCTCAAATCAGCCATCAGAACGTACGTGCCCTCACCGAAGCCCACATCGGTGAAGCCCAGCCGGCCGAAGAGCTCCTGTGCTTCGTTCGCTTCGGCTACCGCAGCGCTGACGGCCTTCGCTCCGGACATGCGGGCAAGGGACAGCGCTCCTCCCAGCAGCTGCGTGCCCAGGCCTTTGCCCTGGTGCTCCTCGGCAACGGCAACGTAGACCTGCGGAATGCCCTCACCGACAAAGCCCAGCGCTGCCGGACCGTCGTCTTTCAGCCACGCCGCGCCGACAGCCTGGCCGGAAACACTGGCAATGAGTCCCTGATCACAGTCAGCGGGCGCGCCGGGAACCAGGTCCGCAAACGGACGCAGCTGCTGCTGGCTGCCGGGTTCGAGAGGTGTGATGTCCATACCACTCACTGTAGCTTCTCCGCGCGGATGATCCACTTGTCTGAGCCCATTCGCGCACCCAGGCCAATTGCGCGCAGGGCCATGAAGCCGATGGCAAAGCACGCCCACAGCGCCACAATGCTCGGCCACACGGACTCGACTGCGGCGGTGAGAATCGCGAACCCGTAACAGGCGCCGACCTGGGCCAGTGCGAGATAGCGGGCGTCCTCAGCACCCATGAGAATGCCGTCAATCGTGAAGACATAGCCTGCCAGCGGCAAGCTGACGGCCAGGACGAGAACGAGCTTTAAGGTGATGCCGATGACTTCCGGGTCTGATGTGAAGAAACGGCCAATCCACGGCGACATCGCCGCCAGGAGCAGGCCGACGATACAGCCGAAGCCCACTCCCCACATCGCCAGGCGGCGGTTGACGGCGCGCACCATCGCTCGGTCGCCGCGGCCTATCTGCAGACCGACGAGTGCCTGTCCAGCAATCGCCAGCGAATCGAGCACGAGGGCGAGGCAAGTGAAAAGCGTCAGGGTAATCTGCAGGGCGGCGAGTTCGGCTGTGCCTCCGTAGGCTGCCAGGCTGACCAGGGTGATGAGCGCCAACCGCAGTGCGGCATTGCGCAGCAGCAGCCATCCGGAGGTGCGAGCGGCCAGCAGCACTCCCACCCAGTCAGGCTTCAGACTGGCCTTGTAGCGAACTGCAGCACGAACCGCGATGATGACGTACACGATGCACATGAGCCCGTGGGCTGTCACAGTGCCCAGGGCTGAACCCTCAATCCCCATGCCGAGCCCGTAGATGAAAAGAGCATTGAGCGCGATATTGATTCCGAAGCCGCAGGCAGCCACTATCAGCGGCGTGCGCGTATCCTGCAGGCCGCGCAGAAGGCCCGTGGCCGCAATGACTACGAGCATGCAGGGAAGCCCCCACCACGAAATCGTCAGATAGGAGACAGCGCCGGGCACCGCCACGGCAGGCAGACCGAAGGCCACAACGATTGTCTCGAGAAAGGGCAGGCCCACTGCCAGAAGGATCACCGAAGTGACAAGCGCCAACCACATACCGTCGAACCCGGCCGAGACGGCACCTCGCGTGTCACCGCGACCCAGCCTGCGCGCCACCCGCGGGGTCGTGGCGTAGGCAAGGAAGATCATCAGACCCAGCACGGTCTGGAGAACAGTGCTTGCAACTGCAAGACCGCCCAGGGCAACCTCACCCAGGTGACCCACCATGGCGGTATCGGCGAGCAGAAAGACAGGTTCCGCGGCAAGCGCACCGAGCGCGGGAAGGGCCAGCCGGAGAATCTCGCGATTGAGAGTGGCAGACGGTTGTGACATCGCCGAAAGTCTACCCCCGTGCAAAGCTGTGCTGGTCTTCCGAGAGGCTTATGACCTCCCGGAAGACCAGCGTGTGCGAGCTTGCGTCACTGTGCGCTGTCGGAGGCCTCAGCGGCCTCGGCTGCGCTGCGGCGAACTTCGCGGCGCAGAATCTTGCCGCTGGCGTTCTTCGGCACTTCGTCGATGAAAGTCACCGTGTGGGGAGCTTTGTAGGCTGCCAGGCGCTCTCGGCAGAACTCGATGAGCTCTTCCTCAGTCGCCTGCTCACCGGCTTTGAGGCTGACGAAAGCAGCTACGGTTTCACCGCGGTAGTCATCAGGCGCTCCGACCACCGCGGCTTCCATCACCGCCGGGTGCCGGTACAGCACGTCTTCGACTTCGCGCGGCCAGACCTTGTAGCCGGAGCTGTTGATCATGTCTTTCACTCGGTCGATGATGAACAGCCAACCGTCCTCATCCATATAGCCGACGTCCCCGGTGCGCAGTTCACCACCGGGAATGTTTGCAGCTGTCGCTTCGGGGTTGTTGAGGTAGGACCGGGCGATGATAGGCCCGCTCACACAGATTTCTCCCACCTCACCGGGGCCGACTTCCTGACCGTCAAGGTCGATGATCCGATAGAACGTAGAAGCCAGCGGCAGTCCCGCCGACACGGTTCCGGTTTTCTCGTCGACGGGTGCTCGCATGCCCTGCGGCACAACAGCCGACTGTCCCGAAGTTTCCGTCAGACCGTAGCCCTGGCCGATGTAATGCCCCGTGCGCTCCTCAAACCTGTCGACGAGCGCTTCGGGCACGGGCGCGCCTCCGGAGTTGATCGCCGTGAAGCTGTCGAACTCGGTTCCCGTGAACTGAGGGTGAGCCAAAAGAGCGAGGAACGCTGTTGCCGGGCCGGCCATGGCGTGCGGTTTTTCTTCGCGCAGCATATGCAGCACCGAAGTCGGTTCGAACCGGTAGTTCATCACCAGTTTGCTGGCACACGCCACCGCGGCGAGCATCTGGGTGACAAAGCCCGTGATGTGAAACACCGGTGCCAGGGTGAAGTATGAGTGTTCCGGCCCGTAGTCGTTCTGGACCCGGGCCATCTGCGCATTGTGGGCGATGCCCACGTGCAGAATCTCAGCGCCTTTGGAGCGTCCGGAGGTCCCTGATGTGTAGCCGATCATGGCGGGATCGCTCGGACCGACCGGAGGCTGTGCTGGGACACTGTCTGTGTTTCCGCTTTGGAGGGCAGAGTTTATGGCACTGAGGAAGTCTGTCTGCCCAGTTTCCGTGTTCTCCAGAAGCGGTGCGATGACAGCGGGAACTTCGCCGGGAATGAAGTCGTCTTCGCTGACGGTGAAGATCTGCGGGATGTGCTGGGCCCAGCTGCTGACCCTGTCATTCCATGCGTGGGCGGAGGCGACGATTGCGCTGGGCTGCGAATCACTGAAGATGTGTTCGAGTTCTCCCCTGTACATGGGGTTCAGCGGGACGACCTGTCCGCCGAGCTTCCACGCGGCGAACACAGCAATCGGGAAGGCGGGCACGTTCTGCAGGTACAGTGCCAGCCTGTCTCCGGCGCCGAATCCGCCATCAGCGAGCACCTGGGCGAAAGCACGCGCGTATGCGTCGAACTCGCGGTAGGTGATGGTCGTGCCCCAATAGCGGATAGCGGGACCATCAGGGTTGGTGCGCACCGCTTCGTCAAGCAGATGAAGCATCGTGGTGTCGGGGATCGTTCGGCCATAGCCTTCGTGCTGTGCCCCTGTTTTCAGCCAGGGACGGTCGTCGAACCAGCTCATGGTTGTCCTTTCACGTCGTTGTGAATCACGGTGTGTGCAAAGAGCCTTCGCCCCAAAACAATATGATATGCGGGGCGACTTTGTAAGGGCTCTGCCTGAACTTCCAGACCCAACCTGAGACCGTGGTGCCTCTGCCCCTCGTTCTGGCAGTGGTCTGAAAGCAGATGCACCGCCAGCTTGTGCCCCAAATGCGTGTGGGAGCCCGGCCCGGCTCCCACACGCTGCAGTCAGTTCAATTCGGTTCAGGCAACTTCGAAAAGTCCAGCGGCTCCCATACCGCCGCCCACACACATGGTGACGACAACGTAGTTGACCCCGCGGCGCTTGCCTTCCAACAGTGCATGGCCTGTGAGGCGAGCACCGGACATTCCGTAGGGGTGGCCAACGGAGATCGCCCCGCCGTTGACGTTGAACTTCTCAGGGTCGATGCCCAAGCGATCGCGGCAGTACAGCGCCTGCACCGCGAAGGCTTCGTTGAGCTCCCACAGGCCGATGTCGTCCACTGTCAGGCCGTGTTGCTTCAGCAGCTTGGGCACGGCGTAGATAGGTCCGATGCCCATTTCGTCCGGGTTGAGTCCGGCGACTGCGATGCCGCGGTAGACCCCGAGCGGCTCAAGGCCCCTGCGGGATGCTTCTTCACTGGACATGAGGACGGAGGCCGATGCTCCGTCGGACAGCTGTGAAGCGTTGCCGGCGGTGATCGTCGGGTTCTCGGAGTAGTCGCCCGGAGGCAGAACCGGGTTCAGACCAGCCAGGCCCTCCAGGGTGGTGGAAGGCCTGTTGCCCTCATCGTGTTCCAGCAGGGTCTCAACCTCGGAGATTTCCTTGGTCTCTCTGTCCTGGACAAGCTTGACGGAGGGCAGCGGAACGATTTCTTCGTCAAAGCGTCCTGCGTCCTGAGCCGCGGCTGTGCGCATCTGCGATTGGAGCGAGTATTCGTCCTGCTCTTCGCGTGACACCCCGTAGCGGGCTGCAACCACCTCGGCGGTTTTCAGCATCGGCATGTAGAGGTCCGGCTGGTTCTCGGCAAACCAGGGGTCGCGGGATCGGTACTGGTCGGCGAAGTGTTCGTTCTGCACCAGCGAAATCGACTCGACTCCCCCGCCCACGGCGATGTTGAAGCCGTCGACGATGATCTGCTTGGCCGCTGTGGCAATCGCCATGAGGCCCGATGCACACTGCCGGTCGATCGTCATGCCCGATACCGCGGTGGGAAAGCCCGCCCGAATGGCGGCCTGTCGGCCAAGGTTGGTGCTCTGAGCGCCGTGCTGGACGGCTGCGCCGAGAATCACATCGTCGACTTCGGGGCCTTCCAGCCCGGCCCGCTGGACCGCGTGCTTAATTGCGTGGCCTGCAAGCTCCTGCGGCATCGTGTTGTTGAACGCTCCCCGGTAGGCTTTGCCAATGGGTGTGCGTGCCGTCGAGACGATAACTGCGTCTGTCATGTGTCCTCCTGTGTGGGGTGTCGTTCGGCCTATAGCTCAGCCGCGGGGTCCGCCTGCTACGTAGAGCACCTGACCGGATACGAAGCCGCTGGCTTCCGAAGCGAAGAACGCCGCGGCGTTCGCAATGTCGTCGGGCACCCCGCCGCGCCCCACCGGGATGGCGCTGACGGCCCGTTCGACAAAGGAATCGAAGTCCATGCCCACGCGCGCGGCGGTGGCTTTCGTCATATCGGTCTGAATGAACCCAGGAGCAATAGCATTGGCGGTTACCCCGAACTTGCCCAGTTCGATTGCGTAGGTTTTCGTCAGCCCTTGCACCCCAGCCTTCGCCGCAGCGTAGTTCGACTGGCCGCGGTTGCCCAGGGCCGACGTTGAGCTCAGCGATATGATGCGGCCGAACTTTTCCGCCACCATGTATTCCTGGCACGCCTTCGTCATGAGGAAGTTGCCTTCAAGGTGCACGGCGAGCACTTTCTGGAAGTCGCTCAGCGGCATTTTGAACAGCAGATTGTCCAAAATGATGCCGGCGTTGTTCACGAGCACCGTCGGCGGGCCCAGTTCATCAGCGGTTTTCTTCACGGCCGCCTGCACCTGTGCTTCATCCGACACATCGGCACCGATGCCGATGGCTTCGCCCCCTGCTGCAGTGATCGCTTCGACCGTTTCGCGTGTGTCTTCTCCTTTCAGATCGAAGACCGCGACTTTGAGACCGTCGGCAGCGAGTCGTTTTGCGGTTGCCGCGCCGATTCCGCGGGCTGCTCCTGTGACGATTGCCGTGCGTGCCATGGAATAACCTCCTGGGGTTCTGCGTCTTTGCTGAAAACCTGGTTCGCTTCCTTTTCTATCGCCCTGTCAGAAGTTTCCGCAAGAGGTGACCGGGGTGCGCCTCAGCGCTTTTTGCGCTTTTCGCGGATCCGCATGGAGATTTCAATCGGGGTGCCCTCGAAGTCGAAGACCTCCCGCAGTCGCCGCTCAATGAACCGGCGGTAGCCCGGATCGAGGAAGCCGGTGGTGAACAGCACGAACTTCGGCGGCCTGCTGCCGGCCTGAGTGCCGAACAGGATGCGCGGCTGTTTTCCGCCCCGCAGCGGGTGCGGGTTGGCCGCAGCCAGCTCCGCAAGAAACGCGTTGAGCTTGCCAGTGGGAATGCGGTTCTCCCAGCTTTCCAGTGCTGTTTCCATGGCCGGGACAAGGCGTTCGACGTGACGGCCGGATTCGGCGGAGATGTTGACGCGCGGGGCCCAGCTGATATGGCCGAATTCGCGTTCGATTTCGCGCTCCAGGTCCCACCTGCGCTCGTCATCCAGCAGATCCCACTTGTTGAACGCTAGGACAAGACCGCGCCCGGCATCGATGACATTGCGGATGATCTTCATGTCCTGGTCTGAGATCACTTCGCTGGCTTCCAGAAGGACAACTGCGACTTCGGAGCGCTCAAGCGCTGTCTGTGTACGCAGCGAAGCGTAGAATTCAGATCCGCTCGCGTTCTTTGAGCGTTTGCGGATGCCCGCGGTGTCGATGAAGCGCCACTGCCGTCCGCCGAGCTCGACCAGTTCGTCGACGGGGTCACGTGTGGTGCCGGCTTCGTTGTCGACGACAACGCGCTTGTGGCCGACGATCTTGTTCAGCAGCGAAGATTTTCCTACGTTGGGCCGACCGACGAGCGCCACGCGCCGCGGGCCTCCTCGCTCCATGGCCTGATCGATCTGCGACTGCTCAGGCAGAACACTGAGCACTTCGTCGAGCAGGTCGGCAACGCCGTTGCCGTGCATGGCGGAAATGGGATGCGGCTCCCCCATTCCCAGCGACCACAGCTCGGCCGCACCGAGCAGGTCTTTGTCACTGTCAACCTTGTTCGCGGCCAGCAGCACGGGCTTCTTGGTGCGGCGCAGCATGCGCACAATGTGTTCGTCGGTTGCAGTCACCCCGGTTCGAACGTCGACGACGAGCACAACTGCATCGGCAAGTTCGACAGCTGCTTCAGCCTGTTCGGCAATGCGTAAAGCAATTCCCTTGGAGTCGATGTCCCAACCGCCGGTGTCGACGATTGTCAGTCTGCGTCCGGCCCACTGAGCGGGATAGCTCACGCGGTCGCGTGTCACACCGGGAACGTCCTCGACAACAGCTTCGCGGCGCCCGAGAATGCGGTTGACGAACGATGACTTGCCCACATTCGGACGGCCGACGATCGCCAGCACCGGGGCTGGGCCGTCGTTTTGGTCATCCTCGTCAGAACCCGCCCCGTAGGTGTTGAGAAGATCAGCGTCTTCGTCTTCGAGATCGTATTCCTGCAGTCCGGCCAGCAGCGATTCAGCGCGCTTCTGCGCGTCGTCATCGCTGATTTCGCTGATTCTGCGGGCAAAATCGTCGTCGTGGGTTCCGGTGTACTCCTCAGCCACGCGCGGCCTCCACCAGGTCGAGAACCGCCTGCACGGATGCCTCGAAATCGATGTCTGAGGTGTCGAGCGTGTGCACGCCGTCCGCTGCGGAGAGGAAACTGGTCGTCTTCGAGTCCTTCTTGTCACGGCCGATGACGTTCTCAGCGGTCGCCTTCATGCTGGCTTCGTCAACACTGCCGTGCAGCTGCTGGGTGCGTCGGGCAATCCGGACTTCGTCGCGGGCCGTCATGAGGATGCGCACTTCCGCGTCCGGAGCGACGACCGTTGTGATGTCGCGGCCCTCAACGACGATGCCGGGTCCAGCTGCTCGGATGATCTCGCGCTGCTTTTCGATCAGTTCGGCCCTGGCGTCTGGCACAGCCGAGACGATCGTGGCGTTGGAAGTCACTTCGTCGGTGCGGATTTCCTCCGTCACGTCGATTCCGTCCACTTCGATGTAGAAGTTCTTCGGGTCCGTCGAGATCTCGAGGTCGCAGCCGCGGATCTGCTCGACGACATCACCGGGCTCTTGCACACCCCGGTTGAGGCACAGCCACACCACGGCGCGGTACATGGCGCCGGTGTCGAGGTAGCCGAAGCCCAGACGCGCGGCAGATTCGCGCGAAACGCTCGATTTGCCGACTCCGCTGGGCCCGTCGATCGCAACTGTGGTCATGGTGTTCCTTCGTGTTCGAGTGCAGCTTCGGGCAGGCGCCAACCGCGCTTCCGCAGGCCGCTGATCAGGTCGATTTCGCTTGCAGGCAGGACTGAAACGTCAACGGAGCCCAGTTTAACGCCCGTGGCGTGGTCCATCCGCATGTCTTCGATGTTGACGCCGAGTTCGCCGATGTCCGCAAACAGGCGCGCCAGGGCACCCGGGGTGTCGTCGACGACGACCGTGACGACGGAGTATCGGGTAGGTGCGGAACCGTGTTTGCCGGGAATCCTGTCTCGTCCCTCATTGCCTGCCGCGAGTGCTCCGGCGAGCGCGGCATAGGCGCCGGGCCCCAGATCGAGGGCACTGATGACGGCGTCGAGGTCGTCGCGCAGGCCTTCGAGGACCGTGCGGATTTCGGCCGCGTTGCCGGACAGGATCTGGGTCCACAGCCCGGGGTCGGATTCGGCAATCCGCGTGGTGTCGCGCAGGCCCTGCCCGGCCAGTGCGATTCCGTCAGCGGGCATGTCGCGCAGCTGGGCCGCCAGGAGAGAGGCGACAACCTGGGGGGCGTGGGAGACTCTGGCGACCGAGGAGTCGTGAAAATCCGGGTCGAGGTGGATGACAGCCGCTCCGACCGCCTCGGCTAGGTCGGTGATGTGGCCCAGGCGCTCTTTCGGGGTGTCTTCGTCAGAGCACACCACCCAGGGGCTTGCGCTGAAGAGGTCACCGCGCGCGGCGATTGCCCCGGACTTTTCGCGTCCGGCCATGGGGTGGGAGCCGATGTACCGGTCGAGTTCGCGTTCGCGGGCCTGTTCGCGGGCCTGGGCGAGGATGGCTCCCTTGACGGAGGCCACGTCGGTCACGGTTGCCTCCGGCCACGTGCGCAGTGCTTTTACAATGATGTCGGCGCACACGTCCGGCGGGGCGGCAACAACGACGACGTCAGGATCGGCGGGGTTTTCGCGGGTTCCCGCACCCATGTCGGCGGCCAGGTTGACCGCGGTGGGCGACAGGTCTTCCAGCGTCACCCTGTGCCCCGCGTTGGTCAGGGCGAGCCCGAGGGATGTGCCCAGAAGCCCGGTCCCGATGATGTGGACTTTCACATCTTCACCGCTTCGAAGAGCGCGCCGATCTCGTCTGGACGCAGCGAGCGGACTTTGCCCTGCCGCTGCTCTGCCAGTTCAATGGGTCCGAATTTCGTGCGGACCAGTCGAATGACGGGATTGCCGACGGCTTCCATCATGCGTCGAACAATGCGGTTGCGGCCTTCGTGCAGAACGATTTCGACAAGCGAAACGCCCTGCGTGGTTTCGATCAGCTTGAAGCTGTCAGCGTGGGCCAGCCCGTCGTCAAGTTCGATCCCGTCGCGCAGGCGGGCGCTGACGTCCTTGGCGATTGTGCCGCGCACCTGCGCCAGGTAGGTCTTCGGGATTTCGTAGGATGGGTGCGATAGGCGGTTGGAGAGTTCGCCGTCGTTGGTCAGCAGCAGCAGGCCCTCGGTTTCGTAGTCCAACCTGCCCACGTGGAACAGCCTTTCGGGGCGGTCCCCCACGTAGTCGTCGAGGTTCTTCCGGCCCTCGGGGTCGCCCATGGACGACACGACTTTCCGGGGCTTGTTGAAGGCGAGGTACACCTTGTCGGTGTGGGTCGTGATCGGCATTGCGTCGACTTCGACGCGCTGTTTTTCCGGGTCGATGCGGGTGCCGAGTTCGCGCACCTGCGTGCCGTCAACCGACACGCGGCCGTCGACGATCAGCTGTTCACACGAGCGGCGCGAACCGAGGCCGGCATCGGCGAGCACTTTCTGCAGGCGCACGCCGTCGCTTGCGTGCACGTCGCGCGACGGCTGGTGGCGTTCAGCGCGTTTCCGGCGCGTGGGCCGCTTTGAGGGGTGGCCGGGAAGTCGGGAGTCTCTCGTGCTCATGCCCTCCATTGTCGCAGAGGCCGCACAGGAGGTTCCCGGCGAGGCCCCGCCGCTTCGCGTCAGTCGTCGGCGGGAACGTCTTCGGGCAGATACGGGGCGATGTTCGGCAGCTGGTCGAGGCTGTCGATGCCCATTGACTCAAGGAACACCTGCGATGTCACATACTGCCGTGCTCCCCCGGCGTGGTCACCGTCGACTTCCACGATGAGCCCGCGCATCATCAGGGTGCGCACAACCCCGTCGACGTTGACTCCGCGGATGGCGGAAATGCGTGCGCGGGTGACCGGCTGGGCGTAGGCGACAACGGCGAGGGTTTCCAGAGCCGCCTGCGACATCTTCGATGACTGGCCGCGCACGAGGAAGTCCTTGACGTTGCCGAACTGTTCTTCGCGCGAGCTGATGCGCCAGCCGCCGTTGGCGGCCCGCAGCTGAAAGCCGCGGCGGACCGAACCGTCCAAACCGTCGTAGTCGGCGGCCAGATCCGCAAGTGCGTTCTCGACTGAGTCCCGATCGATTCCGAGCCCCTGGGCGAGGTCGTCCGCCGTGAGCGGTTCGGCAGACACCATGAGCACCGCTTCGAGAGCTTCGTACCAGTCTTCGCGCATGTCAGTCCTCCCTGTCCTGCTCCGAGTCCTGCTCTGATTCGCCCAGGTTCGCGCTGCGCAGCTCATCACCTGAGACCACCGGAATAACGGTCAGCGGTCCCAACGGGGTGTCCTGCTGAAGATCGCACAGGTGGGCTTTGAAGAGTTCGAGCAGCGCGAGGAAGCGGGCAACCACGATGAGCGTCGTTTCGGCGTCTGTCGCCAGTTCGGCGAATTCGATCGGCCCGCGGCTGGCCAGCTCACCCAGGATCACGGAGCGCTGTTCGGCAACGCTGACATGCTCGAGGTGGAGGTGGTCGACCGCCACGGTCGGCGGTGTGTGGTCACGGCTGATGGCGGTGGCGTAGAGGGCTGCGATGACTTCCGGGGTTGCCGTGAACTCGAGAGGCGGAAGAATGTCGCGGAACTTCTCTTCAAGTTCGGGTGTGCGCGGAATCCGCATGCCCGCTGCGGTCATCTGCTCGCGAAACAGCAGGGACACCTGTTTGTAGGCACGGTACTGCAGCAACCGGGCGAACAGGAGGTCGCGGGCTTCGAGCAGTTCGAGGTCGAGCTCATCTTCCACCTGGCCCTGCGGCAGCAGACGGGCTGTTTTGAGATCGAGCAGGGTGGACGCCACCACAAGGAAACTCGACAGCTGTTCAAGACCGGCAGTGGTTGATGCGTGGTCCGCGTCGCGCAGCTGGGCGGTGAAGGCGAGAAATTCGTCGGTCACCTCGGCCAGGGCGATGTCGGTGATGTCCAGGCGTCGTTTGGCAATGAGGTCCAGCAGAACGTCGAAAGGGCCTGTGAAGATGTCGAGTTCAACTGTGAACCCGCCCTCTGCGGCGTCCGCAGCATCCGCAGAGTCTGTGACTTCTGCGGAATCGGGGGTGTCGATCGTGTCGATCAGGGTGCGCCCCCGCGGGCGATGAGTTCGCGAGCAAGTGCTCGGTACGCCTCGGCACCGCGGTGGGAGGAGGCGAACGATGTGATGGGCTCTGCCGCGACGGAAGCGTCGGGGAATTTCACGGTCCTGTTGATCACGGTTTCAAAGACCTTGTCGCCGAAGGCTTCGACCACGCGCTCGACAACTTCGCGCGAATGCAGGGTGCGGGGGGCGAACATGGTGGCCAGAATGCCGTCGATTTCGAGTGCAGGGTTGATTCGGGCCTGCACCTTTTCGATGGATTCGACCAACAGCGCAACACCGCGCAGCGCAAAGAACTCGGTTTCCAGGGGGATGATGACCCCGTGTGCTGCAGACAGTGCATTGACGGTGAGCAGACCCAGTGACGGCTGGCAGTCGATCAGAACGACGTCATATTCCGGGGCGAGCTTCTGCAGCGAGCGGTCAAGTGCGCGTTCACGTCCGACTTCGCCGACCAGCTGCACTTCCGCGGCAGAAAGGTCGATGTTGGCAGGCAGCACATCGATGCGCTCGATGTCGGTGCTGTGGACGACATCGTGCGGATCCACACCATCATTCATGAGCAGACTGTAGACGCTCTGCTCAACACTGTGCGGATTGATGCCGAGCCCAACGGAGAGCGCTCCCTGCGGATCGAAGTCCACCAGCAGCACGCGCCTTCCGTATTCGGCCAGCGCCGCCCCCAGGTTGATTGATGTGGTGGTTTTTCCGACGCCGCCCTTTTGGTTGACGATCGCGATGATCCGCGCGGGGCCGTGCTGCTCAATGGGCGGTGGGACTGGAAAATCAGTCAGCGGACGACCAGTGGGCCCCATTCCAGGGTTGTCGATGCCGATTTCCTGCTGGGTGTCCGTGTCCACACCACTCACCTTTCTCTGTGCGGCTGTTCTTCTAGCCTACCGCGCTCTGGGATGGGCCGATGCAAATACTTCACGCAGGGACTGTACCGTGACCTTGGTGTAGATCTGCGTGGTGGAGACCGAAGCGTGGCCCAGCAGCTCTTGCACGGCGCGGATATCAGCTCCGCCTTCCAGAAGGTGTGTTGCGCACGAATGCCTCAGGCTGTGGGCGGTCACACCGGAAAGCCCGGCGGCCTCAGCCGCAGCGCGCACAGCCGCCCACGCGGACTGGCGGGTCAGCCTTCCGCCCCTTTGGTTGATGAACACGGCTGCGGTGTTTCCCCTGCTGAAAGCGGTCCGCCCGCGCGTGAGCCATGCGCCGAGAGCGTCAGCGGCGTGGCTGCCCAACGGCACGATCCTCTCTTTGCTGCCCTTGCCGTACAGGCGCACCGCGCCTCCGTCGAGGTCGATGTCGTCAATGTCAACGCCGACGGCTTCGCTGATTCGCGCTCCGGTTGCGTACAGCATCTCCAGGAGAGCACGTGCGCGCAGACTCACCGGGTCCTCCCCCGCGGTCTGGGCGATCATCGTCTCGACTTCAAAGACAGTCAGCGCCTTCGGAAGACGGGTGATGTCCTTTGGCAGCTGCACATCGACAGTCGGGTCGATCCTGCCGGCGGCCTCGGCGGCATAGAAGGCGTGAAATCTGCGCAGCGCGGATAGGGCCCGGGCCCGTGAAGATGGGGCCGCTCCCCTTTCGGCGAGCACTTCCGAATACCTGCGCACCACCTCGGCATCGACCCGAGAGAAGTCATTGAGCCCCTCGTCCTGGAGGAACCGCAGATAGTCGGCCAGGTCGCGAGCGTAGCCGTCAATCGTGTTCTGGGCCAGCCCGCGCTCCAGGCGCAGCATGGTGAGGTATTCCGCTGTGGGCTGTCGCAGCCCACGCGGTGTCTCCTCCGGGAGCAGCTGGGCTCCTCGCCTGGCCATATCAGCCGTGCAGGTGTCGGTACGCAGGCCAAGCGCAGTCAGCCGGCCGCAGACCCGCCCAGTCGTCACTGCGCGAAGCGTGGGCGTGCAGGATGGCCAGCTGGGCGGTGGCGTTGCCGATCCGGCCCTCCCGAACAGCCGCGAAGGCCTCGTCCAGCGGTGTCCAGCGCAGTACAAGCCCGGCTTCTTCGCCTTCTCGAACAAAGTCCGAGGCGCTCTCGGCCAGGTCTCGGGCCAGATAGATCCGCAGAACTTCGCTCAGCCCGCCGGGTGAACTGAGCTGGTCGGCAAGAACGGCCCATGAGCGCGCCTGCAGATCTGCTTCTTCGCCCAATTCGCGCTGTGCTGCCAGCAGCGGATCTTCGCCTTGGACGTCGAGCAGACCCGCCGGAATCTCCCAATCGCGCTGGCGAATGGGATGGCGGTACTGCTGGATGAGGAGGATCCGGTCTTCGTCATCGACTGCAGCAATGCCGACGGCACCCGTGTGGTCAACGAAATCACGGGTTAGACCGGCGGCTTCGGGAAGGTCGACGGTTTCGCGGCACACATTCCACACAGCACCGCGAAAGACGACTTCGCGGGCGTAAGCCAGATAGTCGACCGGCTGATCTGCCAGCTGCGGCTGATCAGGCATTGATGTTCTCGGCGTAGGCGTAGAGTTCCAGCAGAGTTTGGGTCAGGTGATCGCGGTTGCCGCTGCGTACGCGTTCGCGAAGCGCAAAGCCTCCGCTGATCCGAGCTGCGGGGCTGCCCGCGTAGGCCGCAATCGCCCTGCCGATTTCTTCTGCCGTGTTCGCAACCGCTGCCTGCGGACCGTAGGCCCTGGCCAGACGCTCATTGCCGACTACGATGGTGGCTCTGCCGACGTTCATGACATCATCTGAATCCAGGCCTGTCATACGGGCCGAAGTGATGACGATGTCGGCGGCATTGACGATGTTGACGGCATCCGACGGTGCAGCGACCGTCACATAGTCCAAAGCGTGCGAGAGCTTTTCCAGGTGTGAGCGCACTCTGCCACGACCAGTGAATACAACCCTCCAGCGGCGATCTGACTGGGTTTTTCCGAGGGCTACGACCGCTTCGACCACTTCCGTGAGCTCTGCCGTGTCCTTCGCTTCAATCGGCACGGCGATGACCATGCGGCCGTCATCGGCGGACAGTCTGCGGCGCATCTTCTCAGCTGAAACACTGGGCCGCGGGAAGCCGTCATCATCGGTGCGCACAAGCTGCGCGCGTTGGACGACCGCGACGTCGTCTTCGTAGTCGGCGACAACCCGTTCGGTGGTGCCGAGCACCGCGGTTGCGGTGCGGGCGACGATCGAGTGCTGTGCACCGAACACGGAATCGTCTTCGTCCCGGCCGATCGTCGCGATGATCGGCGGGTGCATCCGAGTGGGCAAACCGGTCAGGCCGAGGCCGGCAAGCACCGCGGCGTGGCGACCGTGCGCGTGGACGATATCGATGTGCCGGTAGTTTTTGTGCAGGCGAAACGCCGATCTTCCAGTCGACAGGTCGAAAGGCCCGGGGCCCGACGGGATCTCAATGTGCCGCAGCTGCGAATGCTGGGCGCTCAGACCCTGAAAGACTTCGGGCCGCGAAGCAACAGCCACCCGGTATCCCCTTTCGAGTTGACCGGCGATGATGGTCGCTGCAGTGTCGGCGATAGGCGAAGACGCCTCGGTCAGAACATGCAGAATGCGCTTCTGCGGGGCCAGCGTGTCGCTCACGTGTAACTCCTTCTTGCCTTCCAAGACTACTTCTTCATACCGGGGTACAGTTCTTCGGCGCGCTGCCCGAAGCCGTATGCGGCCGGTTTGCCGCCGTCGATGAGGTCTGCCGTCGCCAATACCGTAATCACAGCCCCCGCGTTGGTTTCAATGCCGTCGACAGTTGTTCCGGAGCGATCGCCGCGAAGCTTGTATACAAGGCCGCCGGTGCCCAGCGGTCCAGCCACGACAAGCGGCAGAGTGCCCTGGATTTCCCGCAGGGCCTCGACGTAAGCGCTGCTGTCGTCAGCTGGTTGAGCGGATTCGCCCTGGCCCTGCTGCTGCACCGCGGTTGTTTCACCTGCCACGAATATGAAGGCGTCGGCCTTGCCGGGCTTGCCGCCGACCATCCGGCCGTGGTCGCGCAGGACCTTCAGAACAGCTTCAGCGTCCTCTTCTGACAGCGATCCGGCTTTGCTGCCAGCACTCCACACCTCGGTCAGTGCACTGGCGACTGCTCGCGGAGGTTCCTGGGGACCTTTGTCCACGTGCGCACGGAGTTCTTCAACCAGCTCGCCCTGTGGGTCCTCTGGGGAGAATGTCGTCTTGGTGAGGGTGCCGCCTTCAACAACATTCGCTCCGGCTGCGGTCAGCTGCTGCTGAAGTCCGCGAACATCAGCGCTGGCGGCCTCTTCGGCGCGGATGACCGAAACCGTACGATCACGCAGTTTGTCGTCGATGAGGCTCGGCGCGTTCGCTTCCACAAAGTCGTTGAGACTGCGGGTTTCTGCCCGGCTCTTGTCCAGGTCGCCGCGAAGATTGTCGCGGTCTTCGCGCAGTGCCTGCACTTGGCCCTGGAGGGACTGTCCGATGGGCGCCTTGAGGGGGCCTGCGCCCAACACGATTCCAACGGCGAGCGCCAGGAAAACCGAAAACAGGGAAACCAGGTGGTAGCGGAAGTCAATCACGGATTTTCAGCCTTGGATAAAGGGAGCTATGCGGGTGTGGAGAGCGGCTTCAGTCTGTGCGCCCCAGCCTCCGAAGAAGCCGAGAACGCCGTCGAACTGAGCGGCGATGAGTTCCAGCAGCAGCCGACCGGACTCGGTGGCTGCCAGCGCTGCGGCAAGTGCCAGCAGACCGGCCAGCGCGAGCACCAGCAGCTGCCAGGATCCGGCGCGCTGCCGGTACAGCAGCGACACGCCCTTGGCGTCGACTACGCGTGATCCGAGGATCATGCGGACCACGTAGGCCGACGGCTGGCTTTCAGCGCCCGCGTGGGCATATTCGATGACAGTGGGTGAGCCCACTGCCACGATGAGCGGCGCACCGAGAGCATCCGCCAGCAGCAGGCCCGCGTCTTCGTTGGTGCCGGCTGTTTTCAGAACGTCGTAGTGCAGGCCCTCTTTTTCCAGCCGCTGGATGCCTTCGGCCGGACGGCCCGGGCTGTGGTGGGCAATGAGCACAGCACCTGACAGAAGCGGTGAATCGCCGACAGCATCGAGATTGCCGATGATGATGTCGGGACGGTGACCGGCTTCGAGAAGGGCGTCGGCCCCTGCGTCAACCCCAATGAGCAGCGGGCGGTACTCCCGGATGTAGGACTTGAGCATTGCCAGGTCCTCTTTGTAGTTGTATCCGGCAGATACGACCAGCGCTTGGCGTTTGAACATCGACTTGGGGATGTCCGGCAGGTCCAGCGCGCTGAACAGGAGGTCGGAGTGCGCGTGGACGAAGGTCGCCATGTCATCGACAAGGTCGGCGATAATTCCGCCGTGTCCTTTTTCAACAGTTTCTGCAGTGTCCACAGGGCTATTCTTTCACGCTGTCGAATGAGGATTTTTCCTGCGCGGCAATTGCCAGCAGCTCGTCAGCGTGTTCGCGTGCCGAATCAGATTCGGCCAGACCCGACAGCATGCGCGCAAGTTCGTGTTCGCGTTCTTCCCGGCTGAGAACCGAAACACCGGAGACAACGCCTTCGCCCGCATCGTCTTTGGACACCGTGACGTGATTGTCAGCCCACGCGGCGACCTGGGCCAGGTGGGTGACGACGATGACCTGCGAGTGTCGGGCCAGCTGCGCCAAGCGGCGGCCGATCTCGATGGCAGCACGGCCTCCGACACCGGCGTCGACCTCGTCGAACACGAAGGTGGGGAAGGTGATGCTGCGGGCCATGACCACCTCAATGGCGAGCATGACGCGGGACAGTTCGCCGCCGGAGGCGAGCTTGCCGATTTCACCGGGCACAGTAGACGAATGGGCCGCAAACAGAAGTGACACGGAGTCACAGCCGTGGACCGCCGGTTCGGCTTCTTCGATTGCGAAGGTGATTGAGGCTTTCGGCATGGACAGCGCCGCGAGTTCAGCGCCGACGGCCTGCGAGAACTCTTCTGCTGCCTTTTCCCTCTGCTCGGTCAGCCGGGTGCCCTTGTCAAGCATGTCTGTTCGTGCCGCTTCGACCTGGGCGTCCATTGTGGCAAGGCTCTCACCGGCTTCGCGCAGCCGCAGAAGTTCAGCGCCGGCTTCTGTCTCAAAAGCCAGCACCGCCGAGGTGTCCTCACCGTAGGCGGACAGGGAGCCTAGATCTGCACGCCGCTGTTCGATGTCTTCGAGCGACCTGTCCCCGAGCTCGTCAAAGCCGGCCAAGTACTCGCTCAGTCGTGCCGCCCTGTCTGACAGCTGCAGGCCCAGATCGGTCAGCGCCGAGGCGTGTTCTGTGAGCGTGCCGTCCGAGGCGGCTGCCTGGCTGAGATGCGCGGCTGCCGCATTGACCTGGTCGACGGCGTTCGCGGTGTCGTCCCAGTCGGCTCCGGTGAGGCAGGCCTGTGCTGAAGCGACCGCGGTTTTCAATTCGTGTGCCGAGGCCAGGCGGTTGGCAAGAGCTGTCAGTTCGACGTCTTCGCCTTCCAACGGGCGGACTTCCTCGATCTTCTCCAGCGCGGTTTCCAGGAACTCGATTCGCTGCTCCCTTTCGGTCGCAGAGTCTGTCAGTTCGGCATGTTCTTCTTTCAGCGATGTCCACGTGGCGTACGCTGCGGCGTAGTCCTGACGCGCCCGGGCAAGTTTCTGCCCGCCGAAGCTGTCAAGCAGTTCGCGCTGCCGGGTGCGGCTGCGCAGAGTCATCTGTTCTGACTGTCCGTGCATAGACACGAGCTCACGACCGACATCCGACAGCAGACCGGCTGGCACGGTGCGTCCTCCCGCGGTGGCCCGGGCACGGCCTGAAGCGGGGATGGTGCGGGTGACGATGAGTTCACCCTCGGCTTCGCCGCCGGCGTCTTCGACGCGTTCGGCAACATCGGGCTGACCTGTGATGTCGAAGATTCCCTCGACAACAGCACGGTCTTCTCCGGCTCGGACTACGTGGCTGCCGCTGCGTGCGCCCAGCAGAAGGTCAAGCGCGGTGACAAACATCGTCTTCCCTGCCCCGGTTTCTCCGGTGACGACTGTCAACCCTGGCGAGAGTTCCACCTCGGCTGTTTTTATGACTCCGAGGTTCTCTATGCGCAGAACCTCAATCATCGCGCACCCCCGGTCCGCGCCAGCCAGCCACCGGCAGCTGGAATTTGGCGACCAGGCGGTCGGTGAAAACACCTTTGTTCAGGCGGGCCAGAGGTACTGGAACAGCTGAGCGGCGAGCCTCAACGCGGGCTCCTTCGGGCAGGTCGAAGCGGAAGCGCCCGTCACAGAACAGAACTGCTCGCGTACCGGGTGTCACGGGCTGGAACTCGACACCCAGTGTCGAGGACGGGGACACCACCAGCGGAGTGGAGAACAGCGCGTGCGCCGAGATCGGCACCATGAGGAGCGCCTCGACGTCCGGCCAGATGATCGGCCCTCCGGCGGAGAATGCGTAGGCTGTTGAACCGGTCGGAGTGCCCATGATGACGCCATCACAGCCGAAGGTCGACACGGGGCGGCTGTCTACGCCGACAACCACTTCGATCATCGAAGCACCGCGGTCTTTTTCCACCGTTGCCTCGTTCAGCGCCCAGTCTTCGTGAATCAGTTCATCACCGAGGGTGACGGTGATGTCGAGGCTCATGCGCTGCTCGACAACGTAGTCGCGGGCGATGGCAGCTTCGACAGTGTCATGGAGGTCTTTGCGCTCGGCTTCTGCGAGGAAGCCCACGTGCCCCAGGTTGATGCCCATGATCGGCACACCGGTGCCGTGGAAGTGCGAGGCCGCGCGCAGAATCGTGCCGTCCCCGCCGAGAACCATGACGAGTTCGGGGCCGGTCTCGGAGTCGAGTTCAGCGAAATCGCTGAGGACTTCAATACCCGACAGATCAAGATCCCCGTACGATGACAGGCTGGCGTATTCGCGGTGTGCGATGACCGGTGTGATTCCGCGATCTATCAGGCTCGCGCAGACCGTCTGCGCGGCAGCGCGGGCACTCCGGCGGTGCGGATGCACTACAACGACGATTCTTCGATTCACCGAGCCTCCTCGCCACCCAAACTATCAGCCCGCCTGTCCGTTTGCTCTGTGTGTGCGGGCACGGTCAGCGGGTGGTGGGCTCCCGCACGGACGTGGGCAGCCAGGCGTTCGCGGCTGAGCTTCTGCCCCGCCGAGGCGGATGGCAGGGGGCGCTGTGTCTGCCCCGTGTGCGCCCACAGGAAGTATTCGATGTTGCCGGTCGGACCCGGCAGCGAAGACTGGACGATTCCGCACAGCTGTCCTCCGAGCTTCTCAACGTGTTCGGCAACGGAGCACACCGCCTCAGCGCGAGCCTGCGGGTCGGTGACCACGCCGTGCTTGTCCAAGGCGCTGCGCCCGGCTTCGAACTGCGGTTTGACCATCAGCACAAGATCGCCTTCGGTGTTCTCCAGCAGCGGCTGCGCAATGAGCGTCAGCGAAATGAACGACACGTCCGCAACCGTCATCTGCATTTTCCTGCCGCCCAGCCATTCGCCGGTGAGGTTGCGCAGATTGTGCTCTTCAAGACTCGTCACCGCCGGGCTGCTGCGAAGACCCGGGTCAAGCTGAGCCGTGCCGACGTCGACCGCCCACACGTGCTCGGCACCTAGTGACAGCAGAACCTGGGTGAAGCCGCCGGTGGAGGCTCCGGCGTCCAGGCAGTTCAGCCCGCTCGGACTGAGTGCAAAGGCATCGAGGGCACCGATGAGCTTATGAGCGGAACGAGCCACCCAGGGGTCGGCGCTGTCCACGGTGATGTCGGCGGTGTCGCTCACAGTGGCCGAGGGCTTTGTGGCAGTCTGGCCGTCAACGGCAACTCGGCCGGCCCGGATTTCGCGCTGTGCTCTGTTGCGGGAGCGGACGAGGCCGCGCCGCACGAGCGCAGCATCAAGGCGCAGCGTCATGATGAGCGCGCATCGAGAATCGTTTCGATGCGATCCGTCAGGGCTTCGGCGGCTTTGACCGCTTCCGGTGTGTCGGCGCTGAGAACGGCTTCGAGCGCGGCGTGCAGTGAGTCCGCTTCACTGCTCGGGGCCGGCGGCGGCTGTGGGCTGGCTCCCCTGTCGGGCCGCTGTGTTTCTGGGCTGCTCATACAAAGCGCTCCGGCAGGGTTCCGGCGTCCAACGGGCGGTCCAGGTGCGCTGACAGGGCTAGCGCAGCCGCAACCGCATGATTGTCAGGCCCGGAGTGGGTGATTCGACTGTTTTCGCAGCGCACGCGAGCTGCACCGCACTGTGCGGCGTCCGCGTCACATCGGACAGTCGGAGTGTCTTCGACGGCGGCACGGACCGTGGCAATGGAAGAGGCGATCACATCCGGCTGCTGCGCCGGCGGCAGGGCAAGTGCAGAGTGGACGGAGTCGACTCCGGTGAGCACGAGAGCTGTCTGCATAGCGGCGGCTTTGCCCGCGGCAATGTCGGTGGCGATCTGGTCGCCGACCATAACGGCCCCGCTCATGTTCTGAGCCCGTGCCGCCAGTGTGAGCATGGTGGCTTCGGGCTTGCCGTACACCTCTGGGACGATTCCCGTGCATTCCTGAACAATCCGAACGAAGGAGCCGTTGCCGGGAAAGAATCCGGTTTCCTTGGGCATGCGCAGGTCCGGGTTAGTCGCGCAGAATCGCGCTCCGGCTCGAACCGCGGCAATTGCGCAGCACAGGTCGATGTTCCCCACATTCGCGGCAAGCCCCTGGAGGACGGCGTCAACCTGCTGTCGCCGACTGTCGAGTTCATCGATGAGCTCAGCGGTGGGCCGAACCGGTTTGAGACCAGCCTGCTCCACACACTGGGCGAGGAACTCACTGCCGACGATCAGCACGCGAGAACCCGCAGCCAGTTCCTCTGAAAGGCACTGAGCACCCGCAACAGCGGATGTCATGACCTGGCGGTCGTCGATGTCGACGCCGAAGCTCCGAATGTGCTTGGCCATAGCGCTGTTTGAACGCGAAGCGTTGTTCGTGACGAAGCCGACGGGCCCGCGTGAAGCGAGATCGCGAAGTGTCGCACCGGCGCCGGGAACTTCTGCCCGACCGGTGTAGACAACACCGTCGAGATCGAAAAGCCAACCTGTCACGGCTGAAACATGGGAGGCGTGTCTCCCGACTCCGGTTTGATGTCGCCGCTCTGCTGGCCCTGTCCTTCTTCAGATGTTTCGGATTCGGTGTCCCGCTGTGGCTTGGCCGAGTCGATATCAGCCATGATTTCGGCCATTTCCTCGTTGATTTCATCTTCGAGGGTGTTGCCTTCGGCTACTGGCACGGGGCCACTTTCAGCACCCGGGACGTCGCCCTTGTTGTCAGCATCTGCCGATTCTGTCGTCGCCGATTCAGCATCGACGGAATCGGGCTCGGCAGCTCCCTGCACCTCCGAGTCTGTTGGCGCATCTTCTGCGGATTCGCTTTCCGCAGACTCAGCTTGCGCCGGTGCGCTTTCTTCGGTCTGGGCGTCCTCAGCGGGTTCGTCCTCGAGTTCTTCCTCGATGACGATGATGTCGACTTCCTCCGAAGCGTCCGTCAGGCCCGTGCGTTCGGCAGTGACCTGCGCGAGCTTGTCGTATTTGTCGGCGGTCTCAGACTCACCGCTGACGCGCAGCAGGTCGGCGTAGGCCTGCAGCAGGCGGATTGCGCTTGCCGGTTTGTGTCCCGTGAATCCGACGCCTTCGATGGTATTCCGCGCTTCTTCCAGTTTGCCCAGATCAGAGTGGGCACCTGCGGCAACGATTGTCAGTTCCAGCCAAATGTCTTTGCTGACAGCGCTGCGGTCAGCAGCCGCGAACATGTCGATGGCTTTCTGCGGTCTGCCGCGGCCTCGTTCGGCATCGGCAATGACTGCCAGGTTGTCGTGGGAGCCGGTGATCCGCCTGTGCGTGCGCAGTTCGCGGGCGGCTTCGTCATACAGCCCCTTGTGATAGGCGACGAGGCCGAGTGCTTCACGGGCCGCACCGATTCGGCCGGCGCTTCTTGAAGCCGCTTTTGCGTGTTCGTATGCCTGGTCCAGGTCAGTGTCGAGAAAGAAACCGGCAGCGACTATGTGCTTGGCGGTTCGCTCGGCGTTTTCAGCACTCAGACCCCGAAGTTCGCTCTTGACGTGTCCGGGGAGTTCTTTTCCTGTGATGCCTTCGGGGATGGGCGGAGCGCTGAAGTGGGGCCGATCGTCGCGTTTTTTCGGGCGGTGATCAGCGCGGCCGTTGTCTTTGAAGCGCGGTTTGCCGTCCCACTTCTTACGGCGGTCACCATCACGGCGCTGGCCATCCCAAGAACGCCCGTTACGGCGACGCTCACCGTTCCACTTCTTGGAACGCTCACCATCGCGGCGTTCGCCTTCCCAGGAACGCCCGTCACGGCGGCTGCTCTTGCCTTGCGTTCCAGAGTCGCGGCGCTGAAAGCGGCTGCTGCGGTCCGGACGGCGGCTGCCGCGCTGCCCGTCGTGTGATGATGATGAATTCGCCACTGCTCTCCCCTATTGAAATCTGCAGGCTACAGTCTATCGCGAAGATAATTCAGGCCCGGCCGGGCGCTGATGGGCGGCGGGTGTTCAAATGCTCCGCGAATTCCCGCACGATTTCGGCCGCGCTCTGTTCTCTGCATTCAGCCCATCCGGTTCCAGCCCAGAGGTTTTGCCATGCGGGATCATCGCCCGCAGCCTTTTTCACTGTGCCGACCATGGCGTTCACTTGCGGGTAGCCGACAACAGCATCGGCGTCAAAGCGGTCAATGAACTCATTGCGCAGGCCTCTGGCTGGACGGCCGGAAAAGGCCCGCGTTCGAATTGTTTCTGTATACAGGCCCTCTAGAAGCGCCCTGCGATGGCAGGACTTTGTTCCGGCTTCGTTGCTTGTGAGAAAACGGGTGCCGATCTGGACTGCCTGTGCGCCGTGCTCAAGCAGTCTGGCGGCATCCCCGGGTGTTCCCACTCCACCAGCGGCGACAAGCGGCAGCGCTGAGCTGCTTCGGACCTCATCAAGCAAATCGGGCAAAGGCGTGTCGTTGGGCTCCGCGGACTGGTCGAACTGTCCACTGTGTCCTCCGGCGCCAGGGCCCTGAAGGATCAGAAAATCTGCCCCACACCGCTCTGCCTCCACTGCTTCATGCCTGGTGGTTGTCGTTATGCCCACAACAATGCCTGCGGACTTCAGCGCAGAAAGAATCCGAGGTTCTGGAAGTCCGAAAGTGAACGAGCAGTAAGCGGGTCGGTGACGCAACACGATGTCAATCTTTGGGCCGAAGGCATCGTCCGTGAACCTTGGCAGCGTCGGAGTGTCAATGCCGAACTGCGTAAATGCGGGCACGAGCGCCTTTCTGTACCCTTCAATGTCTGTGTCTTCAGCCCGGTGGCTTTCTGGAGCGAACACGTTGACGCCGAACGGGCGGTCGCCCATCTCAATGATCTGCTGCTCGAACTGCTGCGGCGTCGAATATCCGCCTGCCAAAAAGCCCAGCCCTCCTGCGTCGCTGACGGCCTTCACCAAGGCTGGGGTTGTGGGCCCGCCTGCCATAGGAGCTTGAACAATGGGAGTTGTCAGAACTTCGAACATAGAGCCAGCCTATCGAGCAGCGCCGCGAAAGTGCCATGTAAACGACGAGCCTGCAAACGGCTATCGCGAGCAGTCGGGCTGCCTGCCGCGGGCAACAATTAATCCCCTGTACCGGGTGTGCACGGCCAACAGGGGATCAGATCTTCCAGGCTCAACAGAAAACACATAGGCCGGGAATCAATATTGAAGACACCCTTGATGAATCGCGGGGTGGGATTTGAGGTGGTGAATGGGTGAAGGCCCCCGGGGGGTTGGGGAGCAGGTGTGTGCTCTACCCAGCCTGGGGGCCTTCATTTGTGGTGTGGTTGCGGCGGTGTC
>NZ_KV823252.1 GCF_001815905.1 Brevibacterium sp. HMSC07C04
TGTCTAGTCTGGGTGGTGATAGGAATTTCTTCTATGATGAGCTGTTTTCCCGCTCCGGTATTGACTTCGGTGTGGTGATCAACCGGCACTCCGGGGCGATACTTGCTGATATGTACCTGGGTCTGCCTCCTGCTATGGCTGGGCTGCAGAAGCGGGCTGAGGACTATATTGCCCAGCATGGCCTGCACGGTGATGGCAGGCCTCCCTTTGTCTGTCCCCCTGTCAGTGAGAGAGTGGGAAAGGATTGACGATGTCTCAGTATGTTGAGTTCATCCCCAAGGCTGGTGCTGCGATGACGACGCATAATGTCCTCAACGGTGCCGGTCGGATCAAGTGGATGCTGCGTGTGCCCCCTAAAGCACCTGCTGATAATGGTTGGCGGATCTTCAGCGAAATAGACACCGCTGAGTACCTGGCTGATACGAACAACTTCGAGATTGTTGACTACAACGAACTGTGCGGCATGGAACCAGCCCTGATCGGCATTTGGGACCTGCCGATCGGTTCGGACCTGCAGATGGTCATCGACGAAGACGGCAAACACATCTTCGATACACCCACCGGCCGGAAGATCCCCCTAGAAGAGCAGTACATCCCACCACAATTCCGC
>NZ_KV823253.1 GCF_001815905.1 Brevibacterium sp. HMSC07C04
GGGGCCACCGATTTCCGGTGGCCCCGCCTCTGTTGTTGGTGGGGTGGGACCCACAGTTAGTCGGCAGCTTCTTCGAGACATTGTCCGACAAATTGCAAGCTTTAATGAGGTCGGCCGTGTCGATCAATCTGCGGGCAGTGATTCTGCGGACGCGTCGTTCTTCTGGATCATCAACACATTGGATGCTTCTTTCAATCTGGGCGAGTTCGTGGGATATTGCTCAGCGCCGCTCTGTTTGTAGTAGCCGGCTGTGCATTCGCAGTGTTGTTCCGTTCGCGACAGCGTGAAAGGGCGCGGGACTTCTGCCTAGTGGAGGTGATGTCGTCTCGTTGTCGAAGAAACCGCCGAGGGTGTTGCATGCTTGGGAAGCTAACCCCACCCACTGTCATGAGAGCCAGGGAAATTGCACTGCCTGTAGTGCTTGATGGATAAGTGGGTTAAAGGTTTCGCCCCGGCGATAAGAGCCTCTGGGCTCTTCCTTGCGATAGCTTGGGAAGTCATTTTTGTCAGGACGTGGCGCGATCGTATGGACTTAGTGGTTCTGAGCGGTCATACTGGGAGTACCGAGGTCCGGCGTTCCGAATAGTTACCGTATGGTTGGCGTAGCTCAGTAATCACTGAGAGTAGGGCGCCGGGCCGTTATCATTCCTAGTGAAGTTCCAGTAGGTCCCTTCCGGGCGCCACGTTCGTGACCTAAAGGTATCGAAATCCCTGGACGGGTTCGCCTTCGCGTTCATAAGATGCCTACCAATTGCCCCCGCCGTCATATCGGCTAGTTGGATGCCGCGATTTACTTTCGAGTCGTCAAACTTGACGGAGTGCACGGTTCCCGGAACGTCGCGGTTCACTAACCCCATCAGGTACTGATTATCTGGGATGTCGAAAGCAGCTAGATCGTTTCCGTCGATGATGATCTTGGCATTCGTGATCTGTCCCCAGTTGCGCTCGAGTAGCATCTTGATCAGGTAAGACTTCAGTGCGTTGCCGTTGTTGCGAAGTTTAGGGCTGTGTATGAGTTCCTTGTCCGCGTAGATCGCACGCACAGCGAAGTCGAGTGATTTGATGAGGTCGAAGTAGAGACGTTTTGTCTTGTCCTTGGTGTTGTTGTATTTGAACTCCACTCGGTGGCTGCGTTTAGCTGCGCATTGTTCTGAGATGGACTTGAGGTTCTCGATCTGTTTGGGATCGCGGAAAATACATGCGGACATCACGATATAGCGGCTCGAACCCTTGTTGAGTTGCATCCCGGGGTCACCAGAATCGTCGATGAATACCCACATGTCTGGTGGGCCTGCAGGTGTTTTTAAGGCTAGTGCTGGTGGGTTGGGGCGTCTGCTGTAGGCAGAGAAGCTGTCGGCCATTGTCATGGGCTTCCCAATCACTGGTGGGGCTCTTCGCCCCGCCTGCTGGCGGCTTCGCCCTCAGCGTTGAGGGCCCGTTCGCCCCTGTGCGTTGCTAGGTAGGAGTGCAGCCGGTTACGCGGTGGGGCTGGGATCTTCTCGGCTTCGTCGGCTTCGCTCGGTGTTCCTACGGCTTGCGAATCAGATGATGAAGTGTCATTGCAGTCTCCTGTCGTCGACGGTTCTTCCACGAGCGACAAGATCAGCGCGTCCAAGGCGTCACGCTGACGCAAGGTCAGACGCTCAGTCCCCGACGGCGGCACCCACGGCTCCTCCGCGGGATTCCCAAGCATTCCCTGTAGCATACCGACGGACACGCCGAGACTGTCAGCCAGCGCGGTCATTGTCTTCGGCCGAGGAGCCGCGCCTCGGACAGTCCGACTGATAGTCGTCGTGTGCACGCCAGACGCAACGCTCCATTGGCGCATGGATGGTTCGTTTGTCCTCGGGTCGAGGAAACCTGCCCGCCGCATGGCTGCCTGGAGTGGCTTAGGAATGTCGTTGCTCACGTCTGTAATGTCCATCTGTCTAGGGGGGGAATTCGCAACACACAGCCTAACCGTCTTCTCCGCGTATTCCATGATTGTAATTACGGTGTTCCGCTTGCTGGTGAGTATTTGCCTTGTGATGTGGTGGAGCATGAGGAAGCGGTGTTGTGTCCACATTGAAGGGCAACGTGTTGGAGTTTTGTGTGCCTGTTTGGCGGCAACTAACGGATGGGAAACCTGCCGAGCACGTACAGCTGAAGGGCGCGCATAATTCGTACCGCGCTGGGGGGGGAGTCACCGGTAACAAAACAGTCTACGTGGCGGTTATTGATTTCAGCGCGTGGTCGGGAGAAGCGGTCCCGGCAAGCTGGGTCGTTAAGGATGAAGAAACCCTGCTTGAACCCATCGTCCCCGAGACATCAGGACCTGAGCCGGTGGGCCGAGCGGCGACGCACCGGTCCCTGCTGGTTGGATGAAACAAGACACGTTGAAATTGCTGAGGCCGTTCTGCGGTCGTCTTTGAAGCTCAACATCTGTGTCTTTTGGCAACACGCTAGTCTGGTGTTGTCGATGGCTACAGCGTGTGTGGCCGTTGGCTTATATACAGCTGGGCGCGTTCGTGTATCAAGTATTTACAAGCTGGTAGGGGAGTGAGACATAATGCGCCGGCCGGATGCTTTGGACGAGATTACGAGCGAAGTGCGGGCGCTTGTCGTGCAGGAACTCGGGCTCACCGACGATGATTTGTCGATCCCGGATTCTCTGATCCGAGACAACGAAACGCATGCGGCCTTCGAAATGCTGCGGACAGAGACTTGCCACGAAGGGATTATTTGGCCGGATCACCTGGTTAAGCAGTTCCGTGAACTTCCGGAGCGGTTTGATCTTGGGCGAGAGTTTGATGAGTTCATGAAGTGGCAGGACGAAATCCGAGCGAAGAAGAACGCGACTGCCTCAGAGCCTGTCTCTTAACCACATACAGCAGATAAAGATAGTGAACCCACCCGAGTTATCTGGGTGGGTTTTCTTATACCCAAAAGTTGAGTTTCCCCTAAACCGTCAGGGGCACATGGCGGGAACAGACTGCGCGCGTTCGTGCGGCATGAATGGAGGACGCATGTCTGACACCTTCGGACGAGGCGCTTTGCTTCCGTGTCCTTCTACGCCAACTCGCCATCTGAAAGGAGATGCGTCAACCCTGGTCTTCGGTTTCTTCGTCCGCGCGCTGCATCAGCACACCGAGTTGCTCAGAATGTGAGTGCAATCTGTCGATGGCTGTCTCCAAGGGCGCACTTACCTCGGCCTCGAGAGCCTTCACAAACTTCAGTCCAAAACTCGAGTCTGGATTTCGGCCCAAATCTCGGTTAGAGAGAACTTCCGACCTCAAAGCCTCAATCGCGCCTGCGCCGTTGTTTAATGTGCGCGACAGAATGATGTCTTCAGCGTGCGGAATATCCACCAGATCCAAGACGTACAGGTGAGACACCTCCATTGAGGCCGCAAGCCTCTGCACAGGGTCGAAGCACTCAAGCCATTGCTCAATGAAGCGGTGGCAGAGCGTGGAATCGGCAGGAGCGATTTCCTCCTCCAGAACTTCTATGACCAGAGAAATCGACATGTCGTCCGCAATCTTGAGTGCATCAGAGAAGTCATCGTGTAGTGACGCCGAGATCGCCTGAATCAGTCGAGCCTTGCTGTCTGACCTGCTCATTGCTGACCTCCCTTTCTTGGCCTCAATGTCCGCAACTGAGTGCTTCGTGCCCACATTTTGCACAAACTTTGGCAGCGCTGGTGTGGTTCGGCAGCGGCACACCGGTTAGCAACAAAAACACCCTTTAGCCGGAATCCACCCCTTAGCCGCAGGAAAACTCCCCTTAGCCGGAAAGTGTCGCCGTAGAAGCTGTTGCTAAGGCGCAGAATCCGGCTGTCGGGTGTGGGATCGCATGCGCTGTGCGGATACAGAAAGTCCCCCCAGTGGGACTCGAACCCACACTGAATCGATTTTAAGTCGACTGCCTCTGCCGATTGGGCTATAGGGGGAGTTGTGCGAATGTGGCCCGGGTACGGGCCCGCACGGCTTCATCGAGCTTAGCAGGACAGCTCCGAGCGCCGCCCGGTCCGGCCGTTCATCTGTCGTCAATCTGGGTGCGTAGAGTGGACACGAGAACCGAGCGAAGGAGCCAGAATGCACCCCCATCCGAAAGAGAACCTGCGCGAGTACATTGACAAGCTGCGCACGGAAGGCTACACGGTAGTGGATGGGCACACTCCTGACCCCCACCTGATCAGCCCCGAGGGCAAAGCCGTCGAAACCTGGCGCGAAGGCTACCCGTACGACACCCTGATGGACCGGGAAGCCTACGAGATCGAAAAGTACAAGCTGCAGATCGAACTGCTGAAGTACCAGTACTTTGCCGAAGACAACGGTCTGCGCAATGTCATCGTGTTCGAAGGCAGGGACGCCGCCGGCAAGGGCGGAACCATCAAGCGCTTCACCGAGCACCTCAATCCGCGCTCAGCCCGCACGGTGGCACTGGCAAAACCCACAGAAGAAGAAGCGGGTCAGTGGTATTTCCAGCGCTATATTCGACACCTGCCCACGCGCGGGGAGATCGTCATGTTCGACCGCTCCTGGTACAACCGGGCCAATGTCGAGCGCGTTATGGGCTTCTGCACCGACGACGAATACGAAGTCTTCATGCGCCAGGCGCCGGAATTTGAGCGCATGCTCGTCGAATCGGGCATCCACCTGACCAAGTTCTGGTTCTCGGTGACGGAAGCTGAACAGCGCACCCGCTTTGCCATCCGACAGATTGACCCTGTGCGCCAGTGGAAGCTCTCGCCGATGGACCTGGAATCACTCGGCCGCTGGGATGACTACACGGTGGCCAAAGAGCAGACCTTCCTGCGCACCGACACGGACCACGCACCGTGGATTTCGGTGAAATCCAACGACAAGAAGCGCGCCCGTCTCAACGCCATGCGCTACTTCCTCAATACCGTCGACTACGACGACAAGGACACCAGCGTCGTCTACGCGCCCGACTCCAACATCGTCATGCGCGGCATCGAAGCTGTCGGCGACTGATCTGAACGCAGCTGCCGCAGATGCACGAGGCGGGGCCGGAGAAATCTCCAACCCCGCCTCATGCGTGTGATTGCCCGAAGGTCAGTCCTTCTGCTGTACCTCAGACGGTTCGGCGGGCTTTTTGCTCAGGGAGTAGTCGGCGTCCTTTTTGCGCAGGCCGCTTTTCTTCTCTTTCTTCTTCTGTGCGCTGTGGGCGTCTTTTCCAGTCGAGGTGATGTCTTCGGGAGTGTATTCCTCGGTCGGCTGGTCTTCACTCTGACGCTTGTCATCACGTGCAGTGGCCGCGGAGCTCGGGGCCGGTGCGACAGTTTCCGTCTTCTTCGCCGGCTGTGCCTTGCCCTGTGTCTTCTTCTTCGCTTTGCGCTGCTTCTTGTTCTTAGCTTCGCTTTGGCGGTTGTAGTTGTTCTGGCGCTCGCGCAGCGATTTCACGGCTGCGCGAGCCTTCTTGCGGCGACCGTGGCCGATGAACGACAGACCAATGAGCAGGCCCGATGCCAGCAGGATGATGGCACCGGAGGCAATGCCGGCGTCCATCCAGAACGTCTGCGGGAACAGGCGGATGAGCGAGTCGTCGATGTAGAACTCCCACGTGCCCGCTGAGAAGAACAGACTGTGGAAGCCGCGGAAGAAGCCGTCCCAGCTGACGAGGGCGAGGACTCCCAGAACCAGAATCGACACGAGGGTGAGGACAGCGCCGAAGCGGACGCCGATGCGCAGGCCCGGTCCGTGGGGGCGGCTGAGATACAGACCGGCGAGCACAGCGCCGAT
Source organism: Brevibacterium sp. HMSC07C04 (assembly GCF_001815905.1). Lineage (GTDB taxonomy): Bacteria > Actinomycetota > Actinomycetes > Actinomycetales > Brevibacteriaceae > Brevibacterium. Next base: position 5,745 of record NZ_KV823253.1, read on the forward strand.
GAGTCCGATGATCGCCACCAGCGTGAGGATCTGGACAAGACCCTTGACATCCGCCATGTGTGCGACTTCGGCCTCGTTGAACACGGGCACGCCGTTGCCGGCGACGACATCGGCCAGATACCGCTTGGAGTCGGCGTTGTACAGGTAATCGACGGTGTAGGACCCGAAGTGCAGGCGGTCGGAGTCGCTGAAGCCGAATTCGTCAGCGGGGAAGCCGGGCCGGTGGAAATACTCGAACTTCAGGAACAGTCCGGAGGCCACCGTGCGGACTGCCACCGCGAGCGTGATGAAGGGAACTGCGAGGATGACCCACGCGGTTGCCACAACATCGAAGAAAGTGAACTTGCGGTACAGGCGCGTTTGGCTGAGCAGTTCGACCGGAGTCTGTTCGGCTTTGGCTGTGCGACCGGCCCCCCGATCGCCAAGGTAGCGCCACTCTTCTTCCGACAGCGCGGTGGGCCTGCGGACTCGCGACTCCTGTCGGCGCACCGGCGGATACGCCTCGTACGGCGCGGTGTCGCCGAGTTCTTCGGGCCGGTCGACCGATTTGGCACTGCGCGAATCTTCGCTGCGCTCGGCAGCGTCGGCCTGCGTGTTCTCAGCGGTCTTCATCCGCTTGGACACGAGGTCGTCGGAGCTTTCTGGAGTGTTCGATTTTTCAGCCACAGAACCATGGTGCCAACTGTGGGCCGCCAGCGCTTGGATGACACGCGCAATCAGCACCTACAGCGGGCGTGCGGGGGCTTAAGACAGCACTGCGGACAACAGCACAATCGTGGGAAACGCGAGGATCGTTGTGACGAACACGGCATCGCGCACGAGCGTTTCTGCCATGCGATAGCGCATGGAATAAACATAGACGTTCTGGGCTGTCGGCAGGGCGGATGTGACGACGATGGCCAAGAGGTCAACGCCGGTGAAGCCGAGCAGCGGGCCGCCGATCAGCCATGCGATGAGCGGCTGAACGGCAAGTTTGACCACCGTGATGAGGGTCAGATCCGTACGTGTTCCGCGGGCCGGCAGCACCCAACCGTCCTTGAGGGAAATGCCGAACGCCAGCAGGGTCAGCGGAACGGAGGTCGCGCCGATCATCGACACGGGATCGTGGATGACCTGGGGCAGACGCAGACCGGTGAGAGCGAAGAACAGGCCGACGGCCGCGCCGATGAGAATCGGGTTGCAGATCACCTGCAGAAGGGGAGTCCACCAGCGGGTGAGAGTCCCGGCGCGCTTGGCCTGGTGAATGTCGAGAAACACCATGCCCAGCGGTGCGAGGATCACCAGCTGGAACAGCATAATCGGCGGAACGTACGAACTGGACTTCAGAACGTAGATCGCGATCGGAATTCCCAGGTTGCCGATGTTGACATACGACACTGACCAGCCGGTCATCACCGCCCGACCCAGAGACCGGTTCTTGAAGTACGAGAACGTGAACATTGCCGCGCCGACGAGCGCTGCCGAACCCGCCGTGGCGAAGATCGCGGGGGAGAAGATCCGCTGAAGCGGAGCTTCGGCAATCAAGTCGTACAGCAGCGCCGGAGTGGACACGTAGAAGACAGTGGAGGCCAGAACCCTCTGCCCCTGTGAGCCGAGAACTCCGCTGCGACCCAAGAGGAAGCCCACGAAGATGATGAAGCCGATGACGGCGAAGCCTTCGAGAGCGCCGAGCACAGAATGTCCTTTCTTCGATCAGTCGTCACTCTACGCCTGTCTCACCCAGTGCGCGCAGATGTCCCGAACACCGGACGGACCTGTGAGGTGCCGGGAGGCCGCCGCGTCATGTGCCGGTCAGCCCGCACGCTCACCACGAGGTGAGATCCGGCTACTGTTGTGGGGATATGTCTGACGCTTCGTCTTCACACCCGGGTTCCCGCCGCGCTTCGCGCCGCCGCGGGAAGCGTCGCTCTGATCGCGGCAGCGCTGCTGAACGCGCCGAAAGCACACAGCGGCTGCGCCAGGCGCGCTCGCGGACCCAACTGCACATTGAGTATCCGGACGAACTTCCCGTCAGCAGCCGCCGCGACGACATCGCGCGGGCCATCAAAGACAACCAGGTTGTCGTTGTGGCCGGTGAAACCGGTTCGGGGAAAACCACTCAGCTGCCGAAGATCCTGCTGGAGCTCGGCTACGGCATCAACGGGCTGATAGGACACACTCAGCCGCGGCGCATTGCCGCCCGCTCCGTTGCAGCTCGACTGGCAGAAGAGACCCTCACCGAACTCGGTGAGGGAGTCGGCTATCAGGTGCGCTTCACCTCGGACGTTGTTGATGCCACCCGCGTGAAGGTCATGACCGACGGTATTCTCCTGGCCGAACTCCAGCACGACAAGCGTCTGGAGGCCTATGACGCGATCATCATCGACGAAGCCCACGAACGCAGCCTCAACATCGACTTCCTGCTGGGCTGCCTGGCCAGGCTCCTGCCGAAACGGCCTGACCTCAAGGTGATCATCACCTCGGCCACCATCGACCCGGAGTCCTTTGCCGAGCACTTCGGAGACGCGCCGATCGTGTCGGTGTCCGGCCGCACCTACCCGGTGGAGATCCGCTACCGACCGGTTGACGAAGACTTCGCAGACGACCGCGAAGCTGACGGCGATCTGCTCGACAAAGAACAGCAGGAGCCGCGCGCCGCGGTGCCGCACGTGCCAGACGCTGATGCGCTCATGGGCGGTCTGCTGCGAGCCGTCGACGAACTTGCCGGGGAACCACCCGGCGACATCCTCGTATTCCTGTCTGGGGAAGCAGAAATCCGCGACGCGCAGGCAGAGCTCGAAGGCCACATGCGCACCAAGCGGCGCAGCTGGGAAATCGTTCCGCTGTACGGCCGACTGTCAGCAGGGGAGCAGCAGAGAGTCTTCGCACCCCACTCGACACCCCGGATTGTTCTGGCAACCAATGTCGCCGAAACATCGTTGACGGTCCCCGGCATCAAATACGTCATCGACGGCGGTACGGCGCGCATCTCCCGCTACTCCACTCGCACCAAGGTGCAGCGGCTGCCGATCGAACCGATTTCGCAGGCCTCCGCCCGGCAGCGATCGGGCCGCTCCGGCCGCACCAGCAGCGGCATTGCCATCCGGCTGTACTCGGAGGGCGAATTCGACGCCCGGCCCGAATACACGGATCCGGAGATCCTGCGCACCAACCTCGCCAGTGTGCTGCTCATGATGGCGCAGCTGGGCTTTGTGCGCACCGAAAAGGACATCCTCGATTTTCCGTTCCTCACCCCACCGGAACCGCGGGCAGTCAAAAACGGCAAGAACGCACTCGTCGAGCTCGGCGCGCTGCGCGAAGCCGGCGGCACCCTCACCCTGACAAAACTCGGCCGCACACTAGCCGCACTGCCGCTGGACCCCCGGCTGGCGCGTATGGTGCTCGCCGGGATCGAGGCGGGGGTTGGCCCGGAAACCGCAGTCATCGTGGCCTTCCTGTCGAGTCAGGACCCGCGCGAACGCCCCACGGAACAGCGGCAGGAAGCAGACGAAAAGCACAAGCGCTTCCACCATCCGACCTCCGATTTCCTGTCAGTGCTGCGCCTGTGGAACTACGTGCAGCGCAGATCTGATGAGCTTTCAACCTCGAAGTTCAAAAAGCTGTGCAAGTCCGAGTTCATCCACTTTGTGCGGGTGCGCGAATGGCAGGACCTCGTCCACCAGATCCGCCAGATGCTGGGCAACATCGGCAAACACATCGACAAGCCCGGAAGTGAACTCGGCACCAGGCCCAGTGAGACCGGGCAGCCAGATGCCCACCGCGGCCGCCGCAAGAAGCGCTTGGCGAACAGGCGCGGGCCCTACACGGCAACGGAACAGGCCGTGCACGAAAGCCTGCTCACCGGCATGCTCGACACGATCGGTGCGCGTACCGTTGAGGGCAAGGACTACATCGGCACCCGCGGCACCAAGTTCAGGATCTTTCCCGGATCCGGCGTATTCGGCGCCAATCCGGACTTCGTCATGGCCGCTGAGCTCGTTGAGACCTCCAGACTGTGGGCCCGCACCGTCGCCGCAGTAGAACCCGAGTGGATTGTCCGCGCAGCCGGTGACCTCATCACCCACAGCTACTCAGAGCCCCACTGGTCATCCCGCTCAGCAGCAGCCCTGGCGTACGACAGGATGAGCCTCTACGGGGTGCCGCTGATCTCAGACGCGCGCATCAACTACGGCAGAATCGACAGGGAAGCCGCACGCGATCTGTTCATCCGCCACGCGCTCATAGAAGGCGACTGGAACGAAAAACACGCCTTTGCCGCTCACAACGCCCAGGCCCTGGAAAAGGCCGAAGCGCTCGCCAGCCGCCTGCGCGACCGCCGACTGCTCGCTGAAGACGACGTCCTGTTTGAGTTCTATGACGAACGTCTGCCGGGCAATATTGTGTCCGCCGGGCACTTCAACAGCTGGTGGAAGCACAAACGGGCCGAAGAGCCCGACTTCCTCAACATCGACCCGAATTCGCTGCTGGCCGCTGACGGGACCGACCTTGCAAGCGCTGCCGACGACTACCCGCTGCAGGTGCACCTGGCCGACGGCAGCAGCGTGCGCCTCAGCTACGCCTATGAACCCGGATCCCGCCGCGACGGAGTGACCGTGTTCCTCAGCCCCGCACAGCTGCGCAGCGTCGATGCCGACGATTTTTCCTGGCAGGTGCCGGGACTGCGCCTGGAGTACATCACGGCACTCATCCGCTCCCTGCCGAAGGCCAAAAGAACCTACTTCGTCCCGGCACCCGATGTTGCCGCTGACATCCTCGCAGCCGTTCAAGGGCCGGAAGACGACACGCGCCTGCTGGCACGCCCAGCAGGCCGCGCCCTCGAAGCGCTGGCCGCCGAACTCACTGCCCGCGCCGGCGGAGGCGGACTCATGGACCGCGTGCCGATCACCGTCACACCGGATGACTTCGACCTTGCCCGGCTGCCGTCCCACCTGCGGATGAGCTTCGTCATCCGCCGCGGCAGAAAAACCCTCGCAAGCGGAGAAAGCCTCGCGGAACTTCAGCAGCAGGCAAAAAACGCAGATGCGGAAGCCGACAGGCAGACCACCCCCGCCCCTGCCGCCCCCGCCCACACGACCAAGGCGAAGACGAAGACCGCGGTGCCGGCGCCTCGGCAGGGGATCCGAGGTTGGGACTTCGGTGCCTTCCCCCAGCCGGTCGAAGCTGACGGCCGCCGATACTTCCCCGCACTGGTCGACGAGGGAACCTCGGTGACGCTGCGCTATTCAGCAGACCAGACGTGGGCGCACCAGACGACGATTCTCGGAGTCACCCGGCTGTTGAGCCTCAACCAGAAAGAAGCCGCCCGATACTGCCAAGACGGCCTCGACAACACCGCAAAGCTTGTGCTGGGCGCCCGCCGAACCAAGGACTCCGACCCGCTGGAAGACGCGGTTTTCACCGCCGTCGGCCGGGTGGTGCGCACCGCGCAGTGCCTGAACCGCGCCGACGCACCGGCCTCACCCGGCAGCGGTGACCACCCCCGAACAGAGGAAGAGTACAAAGCCCTTCAGCGCGAAACGGCCGGTCGAATCACCGGCGAACTTGACAGGGTCTACCAGGCTCTGACCCGAACCTACACGCTCGCAGCCGATATTGAGCGGACAATCAAAAACACCCGCTCGCTGAGCGTGCTCGCCTCCGTCGCAGACGAACAGACCCACCTGGCGAGACTCCTGCGCCCGGGCTTTTTGACTACGGTCGCACCGGACTGGGTTATGCGCATGCCCGCCTACCTCGAAGCCGCCCAGAATCGCATGGACAAACTCGGAACACAGGCCAGCCGCGACCGCCAGTTCATGGACCGAATCGAACGGGTGTGCGCCCAGATTGATGAAAAAATCGACCGCGCGCTCGGCAGCGCGGCAAGGGAAGACGCTGCGCGCTTCAGCGCTGTTCTGCCCGCCGAATGGCAGCAGATTCTGTGGGACGTCGAAGAGCTGCGGGTATCACTGTGGGCACCCCACATTGGAACCGCGCACACAGTATCCGAACAGCGGATCGCCAAAGCGCTGGCAAAACTGTAGGCGGACCCGGGCAAGCCCAGCGGCTCCGCAGGGGAGGCCGGTGGTCGGCGGCGCCTCGTGAGTCAGATGTAGAACAGGATCCAGGAAGCCGGGAAGACCGCGGCGGTGCAGACCGCCGCAATCGCCCAGCGGATGCGCTTTTTGTCGCCTTTGCGAGTCAGTGCTATCCAATAGACGATGATCGTGGCCGCCGTCATCAGCCAACCGGCGGAAGCCAAAAACCACATGCCCAGCAGCTGGCTGTTGGGCACGCCCAGCTGCTGCATGGGCTGCATGAAGTGCGCGGCCATCAGCGACATGCTGATGCTCAGCACACACAGTGCCGCAGATACGACCGCCGAGGCGATGAATACCCACAGCGTCTGCCGACCGTGCTTGACGGGACGTGCCGCCACCGAATACTCGGCACTGTCGGTGCGCTGTCTGCTGGTTCTGTTCCTCTTGGCCACGGCACCATCCTACGGAAAACGGTACGAGGCGCAGCCGACCTTCCGCGGCAGCCCCCAGCGGGCTGTCCTAGACTGGCCGAGTGACTCCGACCCCGCAGACCATCCGCGAAGAAGCCGCCCGACGGCGCACATTCGCCGTCATTGCCCACCCGGACGCCGGCAAATCAACGCTGACCGAAGCGCTCGCACTGCACGCCCGCGCCATCGGCCAGGCCGGCGCCACCCACGGCAAAGCCGGCCGCCGCGCCACCGTGTCCGACTGGATGCAGATGGAACAGGACCGCGGAATTTCGATTTCATCCGCCGCGCTGCAGTTTGAATACCGCGACTGCGTGGTCAACCTCATCGACACCCCCGGACACGCCGACTTCTCAGAAGACACCTACCGGGTGCTGTCATCCGTCGACTGCGCGATCATGCTGGTAGACGCCGCAAAGGGAATGGAAGAGCAGACCATGAAGCTCTTCGAAGTCTGCTCTCACCGCAGCATCCCCATCATGACGGTCATCAACAAGTGGGATCGCCCCGGCTTGGAGTCGCTGGAGCTCATGGACGAGATCCAGCAGAAGACCGGTATGCTGCCCACCCCGCTCACGTGGCCCGTCGGCGATTCCGGTGACTTCCGCGGCGTGCTTGACCGCGAAACGGGGGAGTACACCAAGTTCACTCGCACCGACGGCGGGGCGACGATCGCGGGGTCTGAAACCATGGCCCCTGGGCGAGCCGAAGAAGTTGAAGGCGATGTGTGGACAACAGCGGTCGAAGAATCTGAGCTGCTGGAACTGGAAGAGCAGAACTTCGACTACGACGAGTTCCGGGCGGGCAAGCACACCCCGGTGATGTTTGCATCGGCCGTTCTCAACTTCGGTGTGGCCAAAATCCTCGACACGCTGATCGACCGGGCACCCTCGGCTGAGCCCCGCCTGGACCGCAACGGCCAACCGCGCCCCGTCGAAGCGCCGTTCTCCGGCTTCGTGTTCAAAGTGCAGGCTGGAATGGACCGCAACCACCGCGACCTGCTGGCCTATATTCGCGTCTGCTCCGGTGTTTTCGAACGCGGCATGGTCGTCACCCACGCTGAAACCAAGAAGCCGTTTGCAACCAAACACGCCCAGCACGTATTCGGCCGCGACCGCGACTCCGTGGAAACCGCCTATCCCGGCGATGTTGTGGGCCTGGTCAACGCATCGGCCCTGCGCGTCGGCGACAGCCTCTACGTCGACGAAGCCGTGCAGTTCCCGCCGATCCCGTCCTTCAGTCCGGAGCACTTCATGGTCATCCGCGCGAAAGACCCCTCGAAGTACAAGCAGTTCCGCCGCGGCATCGACCAGCTCGACCACGAAGGCGTCATCCAGGTGCTGCGCTCCGACCTGCGCGGAGACCAAGCGCCGGTGCTCGGAGCCGTGGGCCCCATCCAGTTCGAAGTCGTCGAAGACCGCATGGTCAGCGAATTCAATTCACCGTGCAGGCTGGAGTCCCTGCCGTACACGCTGGCCCGCCGCACAGTGAAAGACGATATTCCGAAACTGGCCAAAGAGCGCAGCGTCGAAGTGCTCGAACGCTCCGACGGCACGCTGCTGGCACTGTTCTCCGACCGGTGGCGCCTGGGCGGAGTGGAAAGGGAAAACCCCGGCATCACGCTTGAGCCCCTCGTTGTCACCTGACCGTCTGCGAGCGCATCGCGGCGGGGGTTTAGAATAGGTCGTCGGGCAGTGTTAAGTCCTGATCGCGTGGCTGCGCTTAGGACTCTGCCCGCAGTCATTTCTGCAATAAGGAGCTAGCACAAGTGGGAAACACGTCGATCCGCGTAGCAGTCGCGGGCCTGGGAAACTGCGCAACGTCACTCATTGAGGGCGTTGAATACTACAAGGACGCAGATCCCGAATCGAAGGTTCCGGGCCTCATGCACGTGCAGTTCGGCGACTACCACATCAGCGATATCGAATTCGCCGCGGCTTTCGACGTCGACGCTGACAAGGTCGGCAAGGACATCTCCGAAGCTGCTTACTCCAGCCAGAACCACACCATCAAGATCACCGACATCCCTCACACCGGGGTGGAAGTGCAGCGCGGCCCGACCCTCGACGGGCTTGGCAAGTACTACCGCGAAACCATCACCGAATCCGACGCCGAACCCGTCGACGTTGCGCAGGCTCTGCGTGATGCCAAGATCGACGTTCTCGTGTGCTATCTGCCCGTCGGCTCGCAGAAGGCCGTCGAACACTACGCGCAGGCGGCAATCGACGCGAAGGTCGCCTTCGTCAACGCCCTGCCGGTGTTCATTGCCGGAACCAAAGAATGGGACGACAAGTTCAAAGAGGCGGGCGTGCCGATCGTCGGCGATGACATCAAGAGCCAGATCGGTGCGACCATCACCCACCGCGTCATGGCCCGCCTGTTCGAAGAGCGCGGCGTCATCCTCGACCGCACCTACCAGCTCAACGTCGGCGGCAACATGGACTTCAAGAACATGCTCGAACGCGAGCGCCTGGAGTCCAAGAAGATCTCAAAGACCCAGGCGGTCACCTCGAACACCTCGGCTGAACTTGCTGAGCGCGACGTGCACATCGGACCTTCGGACTACGTGGGCTGGCTGGACGACCGCAAATGGGCATTCGTCCGCCTGGAGGGCCGGAACTTCGGAGACGCCCCGGTGTCTTTGGAATACAAGCTAGAAGTGTGGGACTCGCCGAACTCCGCAGGCGTCATCATCGACGCCGTGCGCGCTGCCAAGATCGGTCTGGACAGGGGGATCGGCGGTGCGCTCATTTCGGCGTCGTCGTACTTCATGAAGTCCCCGCCGCACCAGCAGAACGACCAAGCCGCACACGCGGCCGTTGAAGCCTTCATTGCCGGCGAAGCCGACAGCTGATCAGCAAAGCACACACAGAACACTCCGAGGAGAGGTAGTCAATGCACGTCATCGTAGTCGGAGCCGGATTCGTCGGGCTCTCCAGCGCACTTCACCTGGCCGATCAGGGCTGTGATGTGACCGTTCTGGAGCGCAGCGGCGTAGCCGCCGGATCCAGCTGGGGCAACGCCGGCTTCGTTGTTCCGCCGATGACGAAGCCGCTCGCGGCTCCCGGCGCGTGGGTCAACGGCTTCGACATGATGCTGAACAAGGACGCACCGCTGTCCATGCCTCAGCCGTTCTCGCCGCGCCTGGCGCTGTTCTTGGCGAAGTTCGCATCCCAGATGACGAAGAAGCGCTACGCCGCTTCGGTGCGCGCCGAAGCCCCCGCCCTCAAAGACGCCTTCGCGGCCTTTGGCCGAATGGAAGAGCTCGGCGTGAAGGCTTCGCTGACGCGTGCCACTTTCACGATGGGCTTTGAATCTGCTGACGGCCTCGAAGGGCTCAAAGCGGGCATGGCAGAAAGCAACGCGGTCGGCCTCGAAGGCGAAGTCGACGTTGTATCCCCGGACGTCCTGCCGTTCTTCTCCGACAAGATCTCCCATGCCGCCCAGGTGCGCGACCAGGCATACATCGATCCGCCCGCCTATATGGAGGCGCTTGCTGAAGCCTGCCGTACGGCCGGTGTGAACATCATCGAAGACGCCGACGTCGTGTCCGGATATGAAGGCGACACTGGCGTTGGGCTCGTTGATCGCAAGGGCCGTTCCTATAGCGGCGATGCCGTTGTCGTAGCCGCCGGCGTGTGGTCGGATGACCTGCTGGAAACTCTCCACGGCAAGAAGGCGCGGATCGGCATGGCTGCAGGCCGCGGCTACTCGTTCACCGCCTCGGTCGACCCCGAGTTCCTGCCGACCGAACCGGTTCGCTTCCCTTCCGTGAGCGTTGTCGTCACCCCCTATCGCGGCCGCGTGCGCGTGGGCGGAACCATGGAGTTCCTGCCGGCGGACGCCCCGATGAACCCTGCGCGCATCGACTCCATCAAAAAGGCGCTGCGCCCGCTGGTCCGCGGCATCGACCTGGAGAACACCACCGACCACTGGATGGGTCCCCGCCCGGTCAGCCCGGATGGCAGCGAACGCGTCGAAGCCGTATCGCGGCGCACCTTTGTGGCGTCCGGCCACGGCATGTGGGGGATCACGCTCGGCCCGCGGGCCGGTGAGATCATCGCCAAGCTCGTCACGGACCGGCTCGGCCGCTGACACACTAGAATTCTCAGGGGAGAGCGTCCCCTCGCGTTCCTATAGTCAAGGAGGAGACTATGACGCATGTTGCAGTAGTCGGAGCCGGAATGGTCGGCCTGGCAAGTGCACTGAACCTGGCTGACGCCGGATACGATGTGACCGTACTCGACCGCAGGGGTGTTGCCGCCGGTGCCAGCTGGGGCAACGCCGGCTTCATCTGCCCGTCGATGACCTTCCCGCTGTCGGCGCCGGGCGAATGGAAGAACGGCTTTGACGCCGTCACCAATAAAGATGCCCCGCTGGCCCTGCCGCAGCCCTTCAACCCGAAGCTGTGGAAGTTCCTCACGACGTTTGCGCTGCAGATGACCGAAACGAAGTTCAAGCGCGCAGTCGACGAGCTCGCACCGGACCTCAAAGACTCCATCGCATCTTTCGAACGTCTCAAGGACTTCGGCGTCGAAGGCAAGTTCAACCACTCCGACTTCACCGTCGGCCTGGGCTCGGAAGCTGAACTGAACCACTTCATCGAAGAAACCGGAATCAACCGCGACGCCGGTGTCCCCTCTGTCGTTGAGACTTTCGACCCGCGTGAAAAGCCGTACTTCACCGACCTCGTCACCCACGGGGCAATCGTCAAGGACCAGGCGTACATCGATCCGCCGGCCTTTGTGCAGTCGATTGCCGATGCCGCTGAGAAGCTGGGTGTGAAGATCGTGACAGATGCGGAGATCGTCACCGGCCACGTCGGTGCCGACGGTGTCGGACTGGTCGACGCTCAGGGACGCAGCTACAGCTTCGACGGCGTCGTCATCGCTGCTGGCGTGTGGTCGGATGAACTGCTGCACAAACTGCACGGCAAGCAGGCCACTATCGGAATGGCCGCAGGCCGCGGCTATTCGTTCACCGCTCAGGTCGACCCCGAGTACCTTCCCACCACCCCGGTCTACCTGCCCACCACGCGCGTGGTCTTCACCCCCTACCGCGGCGGTGTGCGCGTGGGCGGAACCATGGAGTTCCTCGACCCGGATGCCCCGCTGCGCCCGGAGCGCATCGAATCGATGAAGCGCGTGGCCAGCAAGTACATGAAGGGCATCGACCTGGAGAACACCACCGACCACTGGGTTGGTCCTCGCCCGGTCAGCCCCACCGGTCCGCCCAAGATCGAGGCCCTGTCGCCGCGCAGCTTCGTCGCTGCAGGTCACGGCATGTGGGGAATTGCCCACGGGCCGCGTGCCGGTGAGCAGATCGCACAGATCGTCAAGCGCACCCTCAAGTGATGCTTTTCTGAGTGCCGCCGCAGAATCCTCGAACAGGGGAATTCTGCGGCGGCACTTTGCTGTTGAAACATCACAGACTGTAAACTCCCGTGCAACGGAAGCGATAAGAAAGAGTCTCATGGCAAACCCGCTGATGAACAGGGCCCTCAACGAGGGTGTTAAAGACCGCCAGACCCCTTCGTCCGACCAGCTCAACTCCATGTACATGGCCCCGTCGGCAGATAACCGCAATGCCGGCCCCGGCCAGCCCGTTCAGCCACAGGCCCCGGCAGCCGAACGCCCCATGCAGTACAACGACGTCTTCATGAAGTCTCTGGCCTGCTTCGGCATTCTGCTGGTAGGCGCGATCGTCGGATGGGTTGTGCCCGCCCTGGCGCTGCCCGCCGTGCTCATCGGCCTGGTTCTGGGCCTGATCAACGCGTTCAAGCGCGAGCCCGTCCCGTTCCTCATCCTGGCCTACGCCGCTGTTGAGGGTGTTTTCCTCGGCGGCATTTCGAAGATCTTCGAAACCGCCTACGACGGCATTGTCATCCAGGCGGTGCTTGCAACGCTCAGTGTCTTCGCCGTGATGTTTGCGCTGTTCAAGTTCAAGGTCATCCGCTTCGGCGCGAAGGGCATGAAGTTCCTCATGTTGGCCGTCGGCGGCTACGCGGTGTTCTCGCTGGTGAACTTCTTCTTCGTTCTGTTCACCGGCAGCGGCGGAGCGCGCAATGTGCAGATCGAACTGTTCGGCATGTCGTTCCCGCTGGGCATCATCATCGGCGTTGTTGCCGTAGTGCTGGCTTCGCTGACGCTCATCACCGATTTCCAGGCAATTGAAGCCGGTGTGCAGAACCGCATTCCCGAACGCTACTCGTGGACCATGTCGTTTTCGCTCATGGTGTCTCTCATCTGGCTGTACGTCGAAATCCTGCGTCTGCTGTCCTACTTCCGTCAGGACTGACATGACTGATGTGTTCGCAGCCTGCCCGGTGAGCGAACAGCACCGACAGAAAGCGGCGGACCTCGAAACCGAGGTCCGCCGTCTTCGTGTCCGGCTGGCATCGCTTACGGTCGACGCATGGTCTCAGGTGCCCGATGGGGAAAAGCTGGATCGTCGCCGGCTGGTGCAAGCCGCTGTGCGTCAGCTGCGCACTCTGACGGGCCCTCCTCCGGGTGCCCCCGAAATCTGGGAGGCTGACGAGGCGCAGCTTCCGTTTCGCCTGTTCGCTCTGTTGGAAGCGGCACAGCCGCGCAGGGGAGCGAACGAGGACCACACGGCAGCAGCACTGGCCCTTGCCGAACAGCTCAGGCGCAGTCTGTGAACTGCACCTCAGCGGCACCTCGGCCGTGTTGCAACGGCACGTGAGCTGTGCGGTCCCGGTGATTTTACGGTTCAGGTGAGAGCGCGCTTGAGGGTGTCGAGCCCGACTGAGCCGATTGCCAGGGCCTTGGTGTGGAAATCCTTGAGCGTGAAGTTCGGGTCGCTGTCCTTTGCGGCGTCGCGTGTCTGCTCCCAGAGGCGCTGGCCTACCTTGTAGGACGGTGCCTGCCCCGGCCAGCCGAGGTAGCGGTCGAGTTCAAAGGCGAGGAAGCTGCGCTCCATCGCCACGTTGTCGGTGAGGAACGTCCACGCTTTACCGGCATTCCACGTCCCGCCGCCAATCGATTCGGGCGCTGGCAGGCCCAAGTGCACGCCGATGTCGAGGCACACGCGGGCTGCGCGCAGACGCTGTGAGTCGAGCATGCCCATGTAGTCGCCCAGGTCATCCAGGAAGCCCAGTTCGGCCATGAGCGCTTCGGAGTACAGAGCCCAGCCCTCACCGTGGCCGGAAACCCAGCACAGGTGGCGACGCCATGTGTTGAGGCTGTCAGCCATGTGCGCGGCTCCGCCGATCTGCAGGTGGTGACCGGGTACTCCCTCGTGATAGACGGTTGTGAGCTCCTGCCACGTGTTGAATGTTTCGACACCGGCTGGGACTGACCACCACATGCGTCCGGGACGCGAAAAGTCGTCGGTCGGTCCGGTGTAGTAGATGCCGCCCGTACCGTCGGGCAAGACCATGCATTCGATTTTCCTGACCGGTTCGGGAATGTCGAAGTGCACCCCGGCAAGTGCGTCAATCGCCCGGTCGGCCTTGTCCTGCATCCAGGTGCGCAGGGCATCCAGGCCGTGCACTTGGCGCTGCGGATCGGCGTTGAGTCTGTTCAAGCACTCCGCAACCGTGGAGCCGGGGTAGAGTTCGTCTGCCACGTGCCGCTGCTTCGCGTCGATGGCCGCCAGCTGTTCTAGACCCCATGCGTAGGTTTCGTCGAGATCGATTTCCGCCCCGAGGAACTCCCGGGAGAACAGAGCGTAGTCTTCGCGCCCGCAGGCGTCCGTCTCTGAGGCCAGGGGAGCGATGATGTCGCTGAGGAAATCGGCAAGGGAATCATATGCCTCCCGCGCACCGTCTGCGGCCGTGCTGACCTCTGCCGACAGTGCTCTCGAGGCAGAGCTTGCCGCCTGCTTCGCAAAGCGGTCAAAGCTGCCGCCGGGCTTTGCGTGATCACGGCACTGGTCGATGACTCGCCTGACCTGGCGCAGCGCCGGTGGGCGACCGTCGTGAGCGGCCTGGCTCAGCGCGTGCCGGTATTCGGTCAGCGCTCTGGGCACCTGCGACAGCCGGACGGCGTTGTCCTTCCAGTCATCTTCAGTGCCGGTGGGCACAAGGTCGAAGAGCATCTGCACGCTCTGCGGAGGCGATGCGATGACGTTGAGCTGTCCGAAGCTCAGACCGGCGGCGTGCAGGTCGCGCTCACAGCCCAAGCGCTCTCGCATGGCATCGAGTGTGACGACGTCCACCCGATCGAGGTTCTGCGACTCCTGTTCTGCTCTGTCGAGTTCGCGCAGCGTGCGGGAGTTGAGCGCATCGAGCTGGTCAGCAGCCTCTTTGCTCTGGGGATCCAAGCGCGTGCGGTCTCCGTCAAGGCCGGCGGTGACGGACAGCGAGGGGCACAGTTCGACAAGGGATCGGGCGTGCTCTTCGGCGACAGCGTCGACTGCCGAAGGGGTTCGCGGGTGATGAGTCATAATCCCACTGTAAACGGCGGAAACGCCGTAGCCTACCATTGCACAGTCGGCGGACTGTGATTGTGCGCCGACTTTCTCAATGGCGTATAGGAGGCGCATGCGGCAGTGACCCCGAGCAGACTGTGGAACAAAGACTTCGTCCTCGCTTTCAGCATCAGTCTCATGGGATCACTGGTGTTCTATCTGCTGCTGACCTCCATGGCGGCATATGCGGTGATTTCGTTTGGTGCGGGACATGCGGCGGCCGGCTTCGCTTCGAGCTCCTTCGTTCTGGGTGCCGTGGTGTCCCGTGTTCCCGCCGGCAAGTACCTGGACTTCGTGGGCAGGCGCCGAACCATTCTGCTGTCCTCGATTGCCCAAATAGCGCTGTCTCTGCTGTACATTCCGACCGCCTCGCTTGACCTGTTCATTGTGGTGCGCTTCCTGCACGGCTTTGCGTTCGGGTTCAACCACACGGCAACCTCCGCGGCAGTGCAGACCGTCATCCCGCCGCACCGCAGGGCCGAGGGCACGGGCTATTTCGGTATGGCGACGTCCTTGGCGATGGCCAGCGGCCCGTTCTTGGCAGTGACGATCTCGGCGAAGCACGGGTATCAGCCGCTGTTCTACATCTGCGCAGCAATCGCCGTTGTCGCCTCACTGCTGTCACTGCTGCTGACTCTGCCGGAGAGCCCGCCGAGCCGGGAACAGAGGGCTGATAAGTGGCGGCTGACACCCAGTTCGCTCCTCGAGCTGAACACGCTGAAAACCGCTTCCGTGATGTTCGCCGCCGGTCTCGTGTACTCGGCCATCATGGCCTTCCTGGGATCCTATGCAGAAGCTGTCGGGGCGCCCGAGGCGGCAGGCTGGTTCTTTGTTGCACTCGCTGCCGCTATGCTCATCTGCCGTTCCTTTGTGGGGCGTCTGCAGGACAAGTACGGCCACGGCTGGGTGATCTACCCTGCCATCCTCATCTATGCGGCATCGCTCGCTGTGCTCACGTTTGCGCACGGCGCACCGGCGATCATTGTTGCTGGTGCGCTCGTGGGAGCCGGCTTCGGGTCGCTCCTTCCTGCAGTGCAGGCAGCGTGTGCTGCTGATGCGCTGCCTGCCCGCTACGGAGTTGTCATGTCGACGTTCTTCATCATGCTGGATTCCGGAACGGCACTCGGGTCAGTGGTTTTGGGCGCATTGGAGCCTATGTTGGGCCAGCGGGGAATGTTCGGAGTTTCCGCGTTCATCGTGCTGGCCGGGCTGGTGGTCTACTGGGCCAGCAGGCGCGGCCGGAAAAGCTGAGAACACCCCCAGGTGAGCTCGGGTCCATGAAGGCGAGTCTCATCGGGGGTGTTCTCAGAAGTGCTGTCAGAGCACGCGTCCAGAGGGTCAGGAACGCTGGCGCCGTGCCCAGGTCCCGGTGCGGGATGCGCGAATGCGGCGCACTGGACTGCTGTAGCCCGCGTCCGGCAGGCGCAGGCTGTCGCCGGAGCCTGCGGAATGGCGCAGCGCCATGACGGCGGCGAAAGCGGCTGAGCGAGCCAACCGCTGCTCTTTCGGTGTTCCGGTCTTCGGCTTTTCTCTCACAGCGGGATGTTTCCGTGTTTGCGGGCGGGTGCCTGCACGTGCTTGTTGCGCAGAGCGCGCAGGCCTCGGACAATCCGTTCGCGGGTTTCAGACGGCGCGATGACAGCGTCGATGTAGCCCTCTTCGGCAGCCAGATAGGGGTTGAGCAGAGCGTCTTCGTATTCCTGGACGAGCTCGGCCCGCTTGGCTTCGACGTCTTCTCCGGCAGCCTCGGCCTCTTTCAGAGTGCGGCGGTAGACGATATTCGCCGCGCCCTGTGCGCCCATGACGGCGATCTGCGCCGACGGCCACGCCAAGTTGAGGTCAGCGCCGAGCTGTTTGGACCCCATCACGCAGTACGCGCCGCCGTAGGCCTTGCGGGTGATGAGCGTCAGACACGGCACGGTTGCTTCGCCGTAGGCGTAGATGAGCTTTGCGCCGCGCCGGATGATTCCGCTGTACTCCTGATCGGTACCGGGCAGGAAGCCGGGAACGTCGACGAAGGTGAGGATTGGGATGTTGAACGCGTCGAGGAAGCGCACAAAGCGGGCGGCTTTCTCCGAAGCGTCAATGTCGAGCGTGCCGGCCATCTGCATGGGCTGATTGGCGATGATGCCGACCGTTTCGCCCTCTACGCGGCCGAAGCCCGTGACGACGTTTGGGGCGAAAAGCTCGCTGGTCTCCAGGAATTCGCCGTCGTCCAAGACGGTCGTGACGACGTCGAGGATGTCATAGGGCTGCGAAGCGGAATCCGGCACGAGCGTGTTGAGTGCGTTGTCGGCTTCCGTCAGTTCGAGATTCGCCGGAGCCGGGACGTTCGGCACGGGATCCATGTTGTTCGACGGCAGGAACGACAGGAGGTCGCGCACATAGTTCAGGGCGTCCTCTTCATCTTGTGCCAGGTACTGCGCGTTGCCCGAAACCGAGTTGTGGGTGTAGCCTCCGCCGAGTTCTTCGTGGCCGACGTTCTCACCGGTCACGGTCTTGATGACGTCGGGACCGGTGATGTACATGTGCGAGGTGCCGTCGACCATGATCGTGAAGTCGGTCAGGGCGGGGGAGTACACGGCACCGCCGGCCGAAGGGCCCATAATGAGGCTGATCTGGGGGATGACACCGGAGGACTGGACGTTCCAGTGGAAGATCTCGGCGAACAGGGCAATCGATCCCACGCCCTCCTGAATGCGGGCCCCGCCGGAGTCGTTGATGCCGATGATGGGGCAGCCGATCTTGAGTGCGAGTTTCTGCACCTTGACGATCTTGCGCCCGTTGGCTTCGGCCAGCGAACCGCCGAGCACCGTGAAGTCGTGAGCGAATACCGCAACGGTGCGGCCGTCGATTGTGCCCAGACCGCAGACCACGCCGTCGCCGTCGGGGCGCTTGTTCTCCATACCGAACTGGTGGCTGTGGTGACGGACGAATTCGTCGATCTCCTGGAAAGAACCGGGGTCGAGCAGCTCGGCGATGCGTTCGCGGGCCGTCTGCTTGCCGCGATTGTGCTGGCGCTCAGCGGCCTGGGGATTGGGTGTGTGCGCAGTGCGGCGGCGCTCAATGAAAGCGGCCAGCCGTTGCGCTGTCGTCTGCGGTGCGGTAGAAGGACTCATGGCACTAGACTATCGGGGATTCTCACACGGTGGGTCGGTGTTGTATCCGGTGGATAAAACGGCCTACAGTGATGTAGTGCATGATAGCGTTTCTCCCTTTGACCTCAACCTCTTCAGCGACGCTTGGACCCGTGAAAGCCAGCTGCCGCAGCCGGACATCACCTGGACGGAGAACACCGGCTCGACCAACGACGATCTCGCCGCAGCGGCAGAAAGCGGAAGCGCAGCGCCCTTCAGCATTCTCGGCACGGACCACCAGCAGGCCGGCCGTGGCCGCTTGGCGCGGACTTGGACGACGCCGCCGCGCACTTGTCTGACCTTCTCCATTGCCGTTCCAGTGCCGCCGACAGCCGCAGCGGACGACCTCGGATGGATTCCGCTCATCACGGGCCGCGCTGTTGTCGACGCTCTGCGCGCAGAGGGAGTTCCGGCCGAACTCAAATGGCCCAACGACGTTCTCATCCGCGACCGCAAGCTCGCCGGCATCCTCACTCGGATCGTCATCGGAGCTGACGGTGCAAAGACAGTCGTCATCGGCACCGGCATCAATGTGCACCTCGCACAGGAGGACCTTCCGGTTGAGACCGCCACGTCGCTGCTCGTTGAGGGCTTCGACTTCAGCCGCGAAGTGCTCCTGGCCGCTGTTGTCAGACGCCTGCGCGAGGCCCTGGACTCGGCGTTCAGCCGTCCGGCGGTCGGAACAGCAGAATTCTGTGCCGGCATGGCTGACTCCATGGCCACCATTGGCCGCGACGTTCGGGTTGAACTGCCCGGCCAGGAACCCCTCACCGCGCGGGCAGTTGGCCTTGACAAGCACGGGGGGCTCGTCATTGAAACCGCTGAGGGCCTGCAGACCGTCACCGCCGGGGATGTCATACACGCGAGGCTGCTGTGACCGAACCTGATCCGCGCACTCGAGCTCTGCCGCAGATCAACGAGCACACCGTTTTCTCACGTCCGGACGCACCGTGGAACCGCGACGCTGCGGCAACAACCGAAATCCAGCGGATTGCCGAAACCTCAGAAGAGTTCAGTTCGAGCTTCCAGGAAGAGCGCGCACGCGCCAACGCGCGGTCTTCCGATGACTCCAGCGTCTCTGAACTGCGCGACCGCCTGGAGTTTTCGCAAGGACTGGCGGACGACCCCAACCCGCCGACAGAAGCGGTACCGGACCTTTTGGACAACCCGGAGCTCATCGAGCAGCGCATACAGCGACTGCGCGCGGCGGCGTCGCTGCTGGAAGAACAGCTGCTGGGCGGCAAACGGGTCCTGACCAGACGCGAAGTTGCCCAGCTTGCGGGGGTGTCCAGCGTGTCCGCCAAGAAGTTCTGGCGCGCACTCGGCCTGCCGATCGCAGAAGAGGGCACGCCCGCGTTCACCATTCGCGACGTCAACGCGCTGGCGGAAATGGCCGACCTCGTGGCTCGCAACATGGTGGACGAAGAAACCGCGGTCGCGCTTGCCCGCGCCATCGGTCAGACCACTGACCGTCTGGTGGTGTGGCAGATGGAGACGGTTGTTGAATATCTCGCCGAATCGCGCAGGTTGGACGAGCGCCAGGCCCGCGCCGTCGCGCTGAGCCTGTTTGAGCAGATCCTGCCGTCTTTGGAAAAAGTCATGCTGTACGCGTGGAAGCACAACATGGCGAATGTCTTCGGCCGTCTCAATGTCAATCTCGGTGATGACGCAGGTCCCGGCGGGAAGAACGCAGGCCGGCCCGGATTCTACGATTCAGCCATGCCGCTGGCCCGCGGCATCGGCTTTGTCGACCTCGTGTCCTTCACCCGACTGTCCCAGCAGATGGAGCCACGGCAGCTGGCCAGCCTCGTCAAGCGCTTCCAAACCCTGTGCTACAACATCGTGACCGCAGGTGGCGGTCGTGTCATCAAAACCGTCGGCGACGAAGTCTTCTTTGCCGCCGAAACCCCGCGTTCGGGAGCGGAGATCTCGGTGCGGCTCATGGAGCGCATCACGGAGGACCCCGAGCTTCCGAAAGCGCGAGTGGGCTTTTCGTGGGGCAAAGTGCTGTCTCGTCTGGGCGATATCTTCGGTTCGACCGTCAACCTGGCCGCCCGCCTGACCTCGATCGGCGAACCCGGAACCATCACAACCGACTGGGAAACCTCGTCTGTCATTTCGCAGACGGAAGCCTATGACTTCTCCAATCGCCGCACCGTGAGCCTGCAGGGGCTGGGCGATGTCACGGTCGTCGACATGCACCGCGGCCAAGCGCCGTGCATGATCGTCGACGTCGAACCCTGACGCAGGCTCCCGCCGCAGTAGACGGGCGCTGAGCTTCACAGCGGCCGGAGAGTCAGAACAGCTGGTCCTTGTCGTCGGAAACGATGACGCCGCTGTCGTCGTCCTTTTCTCTGCCGATCTGGCTGTAGCGGTCGTCGTCACTGAAATCAGGTGCGCCGGCGCTGCTCTTCGGGGTGCTCTTGACCGCCGGTGCGTCACCGGCGGCCTCAGATTCGGTCGCATCCGCCGCCGAGGCGCCCTGGGCTGCGGCTGGATCTGCGGCAATTCCGGTGCGCGGGAGAGAGCCGATCGCATCGATTCGGCCTTCTAGGGGAGCCCCTGAGCCGTCGCGGCGCGAGAGCTCGTCCGGCAGAGCCCGTGCGCCGCCGGTTTTGGCCGCCGCCTGCGGATGGGGACCGACAAAAGCGGTGACGAGCGCAGTTTCATCCTTGAGGAAACGGTGGCTGCGCATTCCCGCTGTGGCGCGTCCCCGCGAGGGGAAGTCAGCCAGCAGGGAAACCTTGACGGACTCGCTTTCCTCGCCGTTGAAGTTCACACCCTTGGCAATTGTGACAACCCGGTTGTCTTCGGCGGGGTCGACAACGCTGAAGCTGATGACCTCAACGTCCTTCGGCAGGCGGATGCCTGCAACACCGCCGGCACCCGGCCCCTGTGCGCGCACACCGTCGAGAGTGAAGTTGAGCAGATTGCCCGCCTGGGTGATGAACACGGCGGAACCGTCATCGAGGTTGGGAAGCTGGCCTGCGCCGACCACCGTGTCCTTGCCCTTGAGGGCAATGATGTCCCACACGTCGCGGTTGTTCGGAATCTCACCGGCGGCAACGCGTTTGACCACGCCCAAGCGGGTGCCGAGCACCACCTCGGCAGTGGGGTCGATGAGCGCGATGACGTGCTCGCCCTTGTCGAGTTCGATGAAGTCGGTGATCTTCACACCGCCGGACAGCACGGGGCGGGTGGCCTGGTCCGGCAGAGCGGGCAGGTTGATGATGTCGACCTTGTGGACCCGCCCCCTGTTCGTCAAAGCGCCCAGGGACCCGCGGGTGCTCGAGGGGATCTGCGCAATGAGAGCGTCGTTGGCGGCTCTGCGGCCGGTGGCGGACAGTTCCCCTGCCGCTGCGGTGCGGGCGATCTTGCCGGTGGTCGACATGAGCACCCAGCAGGGTTCGTCGGCCACCTGCAGGTTCTGGCCCTTTTTGCGCCCTGCGGCCTTGATCTCTTTGAGGCTGCCTTCGACGAGCACCGTGCGACGGCCGGTGTCCAAAGCGTTCGCGGTCTCTTCGAGCTCATCGGACACGAGCGTCTTCAGCCGGTTCTTATCACCGAGGATGTCGCGGAGGTCTTCGATGGTGGCCTGCAGCTCATCGCGTTCAGCTTCGAGTTCGATGCGTGAGAACTTCGTCAGGCGGCGCAGCTGCAGGTCGAGGATGTAGGTCGCCTGGATCTCCGAGAGCTCGAAGACCTCCATGAGCCGTGTGCGCGCCTGTGCGGCGTCATCGGAAGAGCGGATCAGCTGGACGACTTCGTCGATGTCGAGGATTGCAATGAGCAGGCCCTCAACCAGGTGCAGACGGTCGAGTGCCTTCTGTAGGCGGAATTCGCTGCGGCGGCGGATGACCTCGATTCGGTGGGCGATGAAGACTTCCAGAAGGGCCTTCAGCCCCAGGGTGCGCGGGCGGCCGTCAACCAGGCAGACGTTGTTGATGCCGAAGGAGTCTTCCATCGGGGTCAGCCGGTAGAGCTCTTCGAGTACGGCTTCGGGATTGAAGCCGGACTTGATGCCGATGACCAAGCGCAGGCCGTGCTTGCGGTCAGAGTAGTCGTCAACCGAGCTGATGCCCTGCAGCTTTTTGGCCTGGACGTTGTCTTTGATCTTCTCGATGACCTTTTCGGGGCCGACGAGGTAGGGAAGTTCGGTGACGGTGATGCCGCGGCGGCGCGGGGTGATGTTCTCGAACTTCACGGTCGCGCGGGTGCGGAAGGTGCCGCGGCCGGTCTCATAGGCATCGCGCACACCGGACAGGCCGATGATCCGACCGCCGGTCGGCAGGTCCGGGCCCGGGACGAACCGCATGAGCTCATCAAGGGTCGCTTCGGGGTGGAAGATGAGGTGCCGGGCGGCGGCTATGACTTCGCCGGGGTTGTGCGGGGCCATGTTGGTGGCCATGCCGACCGCGATGCCGGACGCACCGTTGACCAGCAGGTTCGGCAGTGCGCTGGGCAGGGCTTCGGGCTGGGTGAGCGAACCGTCGTAGTTGGGAACCGTGTTGACGGTGTCTTCGTCCAGGTTGCGAAGCATGTGCATGGCCGCCTGGTCCAGCCGGGCCTCCGTGTACCGGGGGGCTGCGGGGCCGTCGTCGAGCGAACCGAAGTTGCCGTGGCCGTCGACCAGTGGGACGCGCATGACGAAAGACTGGGCCATGCGCACAAGAGCGTCATAGATCGCGGTGTCGGAGTGGGGGTGGAGCTTGCCCATGACATCGCCGACGATGCGCGAAGACTTCACGTACGGGCGCTCGGGGCGCAGCCCCATTTCCGACATCTGATAGAGGATGCGGCGCTGAACGGGTTTGAGACCGTCGCGGGCATCCGGCAGAGCACGAGAGTAGATGACCGAGTACGCGTATTCGAGGAACGACGTCTCCATTTCCTGGGTGACGTCAATATCGACGATCTGACCGTCGGTCACTCGGCTTCCTCCTTGTGCAGCTGCTGTGCCATCCGGAGGTCAGTGTAGCGCTCAGCTGGGCGAAAGCCGCTTATTTCGCGGTCGCCGCGCCGTCTGGCGCGCTCACGCTTCGGCTCCCGGCTGCCTTGGCCGGCTCACATCCTACGGCGCAGGGTGTCCATCCGGTCGGCATCAGCCGCAAGCTGAATGCGGGCCGACAAGAGGTAGCTCTTGTCGGTGGTGATCATGATGGGACGGACTTCGACACTGCGGATGACGGGGAAGTCATCAACCAGCGCGGCCAGCCGCAGCAGGATCTCCTCGGCCGGTTCGACATTGGCCACCGGCAGCCCCTTGTAGCCGAACAGGCGCGGGGAGGCTCCGGGAGTGCGCACCATGTTGCGGGCGTCGAGATCGGTCAGGGGAGCGACTCTGTGGGCAACGTCGTCCAGCAGCTCAGTGGAGTCACCGGCGATTGAGAACGACACCATGGGACCCAGCAGCGGGTCCTCACCGGCCCGAATGACACACCCCACGCCCGCCGGAGCCATAGCCTGCACGTCGATCCGACGGTCATCATCGTCATCAAGAGACTGCGCAATGACGTCCGCGATGCCGTTCCAGTCGCCCACGAGCTCCGCCTCGGACTGAATGGCAAGGCGCACTCCGCCGAACTCAAAGCGGTGGCGCAGCTTCTTGTGCACAGCCTTAAGCGCTACCGGGTAGCCGATCTTTGCCGCCGCTTCCTTGGCCTCTTCGACCGTAGCCGTCGAGATATACGGCAGCACCTCGATGCCGTAGGCGTCCAGAAGAGCGTGCGCGGCCTCATCAGTCATGGTCACCCGCGGCGAATCGGCTTCCGCCAGGCTGCTTTCGATGATCTGCCGGGCCCTGCGGCTCTTCAGATCCGTGAAGATCGGATAGTGGCCGTGATCGGACTTCTTGTACACCGCGTACTCGGTGGCCCGGGCAAGCGCCCACACGGCTGCTTCGGGGCCGCCATAGGAAGGCACGACGTGCTTCGTGCGCTCGCCGGTTTCGGACCGGGTGTAGGACGTGAGCATTTCGTCCTTGCCGTGCAC
The DNA here is from genome assembly GCF_001815905.1 of Brevibacterium sp. HMSC07C04. Lineage (GTDB taxonomy): Bacteria > Actinomycetota > Actinomycetes > Actinomycetales > Brevibacteriaceae > Brevibacterium. Next base: position 29,793 of record NZ_KV823253.1, read on the forward strand.
GCCGAGGAAGCAGGCGACGGTCGTCTTGCCCGACTGTGCGGCGGCATCGGCAATGGCCTGCGCCATCTGCGATGACGAAACACTGGGAGAGGGGGTGATGATGACGACGACCGAGTGCACGTGCGGGTTGGCATACACCTGCCGCAGCTCAGCTTCGAAGTCGTCGACCGTGGCCTCCGGGTGCAGGGAGACAGGGGCGGTGCCGAGCTTCAGCCCCTCCGCGCGGACGCACTGCTCAACGAGTGTGGACAGGGCCGCGGAATTGCCCACAATGCCGACGCGCTTGCCGGCCGGCAGCGGCTGCGTGTCGAACACCTGTGCGATGTCGTACATCTGGCTGACCGAACGGGCGCGAATAACACCGGCCTGCGCAAGAACCTGATCCATGGCGCTGGCCGACAGGGACGATACGCGCACCGCGTGCCCCGGCGGAAGCTCACCGCCGGTGAGATCGGACTTGATGACGATGACGGGCTTATTGCGGGTGACCCGGCGGGCAATGCGCGAGAACTTGCGCGGATTGCCGATCGATTCGAGGTACAGGCACACGACGTTCGTGGCGGGATCTTCCTGCCAGTACTGCATCATGTCGTTGCCGGACAGGTCTGCGCGGTTGCCGGCGGATACGAAGGTCGAAATGCCGATGCCGCGCTCGCGGGCTGCCGCGAGCATTGCGGTGCCCAAAGCGCCCGATTGGCTGAACACGCCCACGTGTCCCGGATCGGGCAGGAACGGCGACAGCGAGGCGTTGAGTTCGATATCCGGGTCGGAGTTGAGCACGCCGAAAGAATTCGGACCGATCAGGCGCATGCCCCACGTACGCGCGGTTGTGAGCACCTGCTCCTGCAGGCGTGCGCCGTCTTCGGAAGTCTCGGCAAAACCGGAGGAGATCACAACAACGCCCTTCACACCCCGTTCTGCGCAGTCGCGGACAACCTGGGGGACAGCTGCCGCCGGCACCGCGATCACGGCGACGTCGATGTCGCCCTCAATGTCATCGAGACTCGACACGGTGGGCAGCCCCGCAACCTCGGAGGCCTTCGGATGGACGATGTTGAGCCGACCGCGGAAACCGCCGGCGGTCAGATTGCGCAGGAGCAGATTGCCGATCGAGGCGCGGCTGCGAGAAGCGCCGAAGACCACAATCGACTTCGGGTGCAGAATGCCGCGCACCGACAGCGCCTCAGCGCGGTGCTCACGCGAAGCGAGCACCTGCCGGGACTTTTCAGTGGGGTCGATGTCAAAGGCGACAGCCACAACCCCATCATCGAATTCGCGGGTGATTTCATAGCCGGCTGCGGCAAACACCTGCAGCATGGGCCGGTTCTGCGGCAGAACCTCGGCAACAAAGCGGTCAATGCCCATTTCGCGGGCCGCGGCGGCCAGGTGCTCCAGCAGAATCGAGCCGATGCCGCGGCCCTGGTGGGCATCCGCAATGTTGAATGCGACCTCGGCGGAATTCTCATCCAGGCGGTCATAGCGGCCGATGCCGATGATCTCGTCGCGGATCGTCATGACAAAGGCCACGCGGTCGCGGTAGTCGACAGTGACAAACCGTTCGAGGTCCTTCTCCGGGATCTGCTTGATCGGGGCGAAGAACCGCATGTAGATGGATTCGGCCGACTGGCGGGAGTGCATGGCCTGCACACCGTCGGCATCGCTTTGCAGAATCGGGCGCAGACGCGCCGTCGCACCATCGCGGAGGACAACGTCGGCTTCCCAGGACTGTGGATAGGCGCTCATAACACCCAGCTTAGGCCCCGCAGACGCTCCCGCCTAGCCCTACGCGCGGGTGGCAGTAGACAATGGTCGGATGGACCTTCCACAGCGACTCATCGCCGACATCCAAGACGCCGGCTACTATCCGCAGATCGCAGCGACTGCAATAGCAGAAGCCCTGCTGGACGAACCCGTGCTCGACCACCTGGTCTACACCGACACCCACATGGACCTCGACACCATCCACCGGCTGGTGAGCGTTTTCGTGCTCACCCCCACCCGGCTGGTGTTGGCCCGGGTTGACGACGAACCGCACCCTGAGCCCGGCTGGAGCGAACCGCGCGCCCTGTGCAGCACAGAAGAAGTCGCACTTGATCGGCTCGCCGCCCCGGCGATCTTCGCAACCTACGCCGATCCCGCCCACTACCGTCCCGGCGACAGCCCGGTGGAAGTGCAGCTCATCATGTCCTGGGGCGCACGCAGTCGCCTGGAGGTGTTCCCCGAAACCTGCGGCAACCCCGAATGCGATGTTGACCACGGCTTCAGCGGCGGCAGCTTCAGCGAAGACGTGGCGCTGCGCGTATCCGCTCAGGCAGAAGGCCAGCAGGCCGTCGACGCGACCGTCAGCTTCGCCCACACGCTGCGCCGCGTCATCCACGCCGCCCGCACCCAGCGGCAGTAAGCGCAAGAACTCCTCCAACCGCACGGCAGTGCGGAACCGAAGCTCCGCCTCGTCAGACAACACAGCCGCACACAACTGAGAAAGCCCAGCGTGACACAACAGCTCCACCCGCCGGATTACGCGAACAGCCCGCTGCTGTCGGACATCGTTCCCGCCGCGGCAGCCGCACTGGATGCCCAGAGCGTGCTGTCGGCCGATCAGCGCCTGCGCACCGAGACCATCCTCAGCGGCAGTGCAGCCCAGGCGCGCGTGGTGATCGTCGTGCTCATCGACGGAATGGGCTTGGAGCTGCTGCGCGCCCGCCGGGCCTACACGCCGTTTCTGCGTTCGGTGGGACAGCACCTGCGGCCCGGCAGCGCTGGTTTCCCGTCGACCACCGCGAACTCGCTGTCTTCGCTCGGCACGGGAATGCTGCCCGGCGGGCACGGCATCATGGGCTACAGGCTCCTCGACCCCGAAAGCGGCGAGGTGTTCAATCAGCTGACCGGCTCCAGCGAAGTCGACCCGAGCCGGTGGACCCCCGACACCACACTGTTCGAAAGGCTTGCCGCGACCGGGCTGGACGTTGTGCAGCTGGGAGAGCCGAAATTCTCCCGCGGGGGACTCAACGCCGCAACCCTGCGCGGGGGACGCTTCCGCGGTTCGGACTCCTGGGAGCAGCGGGTCCGCCACGCACACGAAGAAATGCGCGCCCCTGGACGTCGGCTCGTCTACTTCTACTGGGGCAAACTCGACAAAACCGGACACCAGGCCGGCTGGAATTCCGACCAGTGGATCGAACAGCTCGAACAGGTCGACCAGATGCTCAGCAGCCTGGCCGCAGCACTCGGACCGGACATGACGATGATCATCACCGCCGATCACGGCATGGTCGACGTCGCCCACCGCAACCGCATCGACCTGGCCGAACACCCCGACCTCACCGCGGGGCTGGCTGCAGTCGGGGGAGAGCCGCGCGCGGCACACCTGTACACCCGGGCCGGTGCCAGCGATGACACGGCGGAGGCATTCCGCGCCCACCTGGCAGGCAGAGGCCGCGTCATGACTCGTGACGAAGCGATCCGCGAAGGCTGGTTCGGGGAAGTCGCACAAGCCTTCCGCGCTCGCATCGGCGACCTCGTGGTGGTGTGCGACGAAACAGCCGCCGTCGTTGATTCGCGCACTGATTCGCCGTCGGCTCTGAGCCTGCTGGGACACCACGGGGGAGTGAGCTCAGCCGAACTTTCCATCCCGCTGCTTGTGCTCGAAGGCTGAGTTCGCGCCTTCCCGCACTGACGAGGTGTCTGTCAGCACCTCGCGCGTGCTCGCCTTGCCGCGGAACAGCCAGGACCGGTAGGCGAAATAGCGCATAATGTTGCCCAGCAGCAGCCCGATGCCGTTGCCGGCGATGTTGTCGGCAAGCAGCGATGTGAAGCCCAGAAGATCGTGGGAGATCCACAGGGTCAGCAGCGCAATGCCCATTCCGGCGGCATTGACGGCAAAGAACAGGACGCCTTCGAACGCGGGCCGGTAGCGCGGCTGCTGGTCGGCAAAGGTCCATCGTCGCGAACCGATCCAGGAAACCGCTGTTGCGCACAGCACCGCGAGGGTCTTCGCCAACACGGGGCGGCCCTGAAGGGCCGTCAGCATGAGCAGATTGAAAATGCCGACGTCGACGAGGAAGGCGACGGTCCCGACAGCCGTGAAGCGGCTGATTTTGACCAGTTCGCGTCTTTTCTTGCCCACGGGCCAACTATAGGCCGCGAGAACCGGCATCCAGCCCGATGGCATTGGGCGACATTGGGTGCGGGTCACTCAGAGTTCCGCCAGGTGGCGCCCGCTAGAGTGAAAGCGTGTCTTTTCCACGTATTGGTGTAATCGGCGGCGGTCAGCTGGCGCGCATGATGGCGCCCGCGGCCGAAGCTCTGGGCGTTGCGTTTCATGTTCTGTCAGAAGCCGAAGGGTCTTCTGCCGCGCAGGTTTCAAGCCGGGTGACCGTCGGGGACTACAAGGACCTCGACACGCTTCGCGCATTCGCCGAAACGGTCGACGTCATCACCTTCGATCACGAACACGTGCCTACCGAGCACCTCGAAGCGCTGACCCTGGCCGGACACAGCGTCCATCCCGGGCCCCACGCACTGGTCTACGCCCAGGACAAACTCAAGATGCGCGCCAAAATGGACGAACTGGGCCTGCCCAACCCCAGGTGGCGCGAAGTCGCCGACACCGAGTCCCTGCAGACTTTCGGCGATGACATCGGCTGGCCGATCATCGTGAAAACTCCCCGCGGCGGCTATGACGGCCACGGGGTCAAGCTCATCAGCAGTGCCGATGAGGCTGCCGACTGGTTCGGCACTGGGCCGCTGCTGGCAGAAGAGGCCGTTGACTTCACACGCGAGCTGTCCGTTATGGTCGGCCGTTCGCCCATGGGCCAGACTGCCGTGTGGCCGGTTGTGGCAACCCTGCAGGAAGGCGGCATCTGCACAGAAGCGGTCGCACCCGCACCCGGGCTCGACTCGGACAAGGCCGCGGCGATCACAGCCGATGTGCTCACTGTCGCCGAATCGCTCGAAGTGACGGGCGTTATGGCCATGGAGATGTTCGAAACTGCTGACGGCTACATGGTCAATGAACTGGCCATGCGCCCGCACAACACCGGCCACTGGACCCAGGACGGTTCGATCACCAGCCAGTTCGAACAGCACCTGCGGGCCGTTCTCGACCTTCCGCTGGGCGATCCGGCGCCGAAGGCGCCGGTGACAGTTATGGCCAATGTCCTCGGCGGTGACCGCGAAGACCTCTACCGGGCTTATCTGCACGTTCTGGCCCACGACCCTCAGATCAAGGTCCACATGTACGGCAAGGGCGTGCGTCCCGGCCGTAAACTCGGACACGTCAACCTCAGCGGTGAGAACGTCGAAGCGGTTCTGGCGCGCGCTCGCCACGCGGCGCACTTCATTGCCGGGACTGACACCAACCCTCATCCCGACCTGCCCTGACGGAGGAGCAGACATGAGCACCACGCCGAAAGTCGGCATTGTCATGGGGTCCGATTCTGACTGGCCCACCATGAGTGCCGCCGCCGACATCCTGGAAGAGCTCGGCATTGAGTTCACGGCGGAAGTCGTTTCCGCCCACCGTATGCCCCACGACATGATCGACTGGGGCACTCGGGCCGACGAGGCGGGATATTCCGTCATCATCGCCGGGGCCGGAGGCGCCGCCCACCTTCCGGGCATGCTCGCCTCTGTCACGTCCCTGCCGGTGATCGGCGTCCCGGTGCCGCTGAAGCACCTTGACGGCATGGACTCGCTTCTGTCGATCGTTCAGATGCCCGCCGGCGTTCCGGTGGCAACCGTGTCGATCGGCGGGGCGAAGAACGCAGGTCTGCTTGCCGCTAGGATCATCAGCGCCGGGCGCGACGATGAATCTGCGGCTCTGCGCCGACGCCTTGACGACTACCGCCTCGAACTGGGGCGTGCCGCTGAAGAGAAGGGCCGCGCGCTCAAGCGCCGGCTCGAAGACCACAGCTGAAAGGGAATCCAATGTTCGATGTTTATAAGCTCACCGACGAGCACCAAGAGATCCGCGCCGCGGTGCGCTCTATTGTCGAAGACAAAATCACCCCCGCCGCAGCCGAAGTCGACGCTGAGGCACGCTACCCGCAGGAAGCGCACGACGCTCTGTTGGCCACCGACTTCTTCGCCCCGCACGTGGCCGAAGAGTATGGCGGCGTGGGCGCAGATGCCCTGGCAACCTGCATCGTGATCGAAGAAGTGGCCCGCGGCTGCATGTCGTCGTCTCTTATCCCGGCGGTCAACAAGCTCGGCTCCATGCCGGTGATCCTCGGCGGCGGCGAAGAGATCAAGCAGAAGTACCTGTCGCAGCTGGCCCAGGGCCACGGCTTCTCCTACGGTCTGTCTGAACGCGAAGCGGGTTCGGACACCGCGAGCATGAAGACCCGCGCCAAGCGCGACGGCGACGATTGGGTGCTCAACGGCGTGAAGACGTGGATCACCAACGCGGGCGTTTCCGATTTCTACACCGTCATGGCCGTCACTGATCCTGACGGCGCCCGCGGCCGCAATATCTCCGCGTTCGTTGTGGAGAAGGACGATGAGGGCTTCACCTTCGGCGAAAAGGAGCGCAAGCTCGGCATCAAGGGCAGCCCCACCCGTGAACTGTTCTTCGAAGACTGCCGAATCCCGGGCGACCGCATCATCGGCACCGAAGGCGAGGGGCTCAAAATCGCCCTGCGCACCCTCGACCACACCCGCGTGACGATTGCCGCGCAGGCTCTCGGCGTTGCCCAGGGCGCACTGGACTACGCGATTGACTACGTCAAGGACCGCAAGCAGTTCGGCAAGTCCGTGTCCGACTTCCAGGCCGTGCAGTTCATGGTCGCGGACATGGGCATGAAGCTCGAAGCCGCCCGCCAGCTGACCTACGCCGCGGCTGCGAAGTCAGAGCGCGACGATGACGATCTGGGCTTCTTCGGCGCCGCGGCGAAGGCATTCGCCTCGGACGTGGCCATGGAGATCACCACTGACGCGGTCCAGCTGCTCGGCGGCGCCGGCTACGTTGTCGACCACCCCGTTGAGCGCATGATGCGGGATGCGAAGATCACGCAGATCTATGAAGGCACCAACCAGATTCAGCGTCTTGTCATGGGACGCAAGCTCCTGGGCTGAGAGACGATTCCCGCATGAGCCAGCGCAGAGAGCTTCAGTACGCAGATCCCATCCGCAATCCCAAGCGAAGCCCGGAGTATGTCCGGGACCGCCGCGGGTGGTGGCTGCTGCTGTGCTCTGCGCTCATGCCGGGTTCCGTGCAGAGTGTGCTCGGCGCTTCGCGGAAGTTCACCCGAACAGCGCTTTGCATCACACTCGGCACGTGGGTGCTGGTGCTGGCGGCCATCATCGTCGGGCTGTTCAATCGCAGCTTCTTCTTGACGATCGGCACCGACCCCATCCTGCTTGTCCTGGCGCTTGTGGTGGTGCTGGCGGCGGGCATCAACTGGATTGTGTGTCTGCTGGACACCATGCGGAGGGTGCGGGTTGTCAGCTTGAGCAAGAAGACCCGGCCGAAGTTCTTGGCTGTCGGTCTGGCTGCAGTTCTGCTCGTGGGGCTGGGCACCGCGTGGGGCGGTGTGACGGTCGACGCGCAGCGGTCGCTGATGTCTCAGCTGTTTGCCTCCGGAAAGATGAAGAAGCCGGTGGACGGCCGCTACAACGTGGCTCTGCTCGGCTCCGACGCGGGCAAGGGCCGCGAAGGCATCCGCCCCGACAGCCTCACGGTTGTGTCCATGGACGCCAAGACGGGCAAGTCAGTGGTCGTCGGCATTCCCCGCAACACTCAGAACGTGCCGTTTCCCAATTCTTCGCCGCTGAAGAAGCACTTCCCACAGGGCTACAACTGCGGTGACGCGTGCCTCATCAACGCGGTCTACCAGGAAGCCGAAAAGCACGCTGACGAATACAAGGGCGATGTTCCCGCAGGTGTGCAGGGAACCGTCGAAGCTCTCAAGGGCGTGACGGGTCTGGAAATCCAGTTCTACGCGATGATCGACCTCAAGGGCTTCCAGAAGCTGATCGACGCCATGGGCGGAATCCGCCTGAATTCGGAAGTGCGGGTGCCGATCTCCAGGCCGATCAATCCGGCCACGGGCAAGCACTACCCGCCCAAAGAGTGGATTGAGCCGGGGAAGAACATCAAGATGGACGGCCGTACGGCCCTGTGGTATGGCCGTTCGCGCGAGTTCGCCACTGACTATGAGCGCATGGTGCGCCAGCGCTGCGTGCAGGAAGCCATGCTGCGGCAGATGGATCCGGCAACCCTCATGACGCGCTTTACAAAACTCGCCGCTGCAGCACCGGATGTCGTTTCCACTGACGTCCCGCAGCGTCAGGCCGATGACTTCATCAACCTCGGCATGAAGGCGAAATCGCAGAAGATGCTCTCGGTTGAGCTCACACCGCCTCATGTCACACCCTCACACCCCGACTTCACGGTGACCAAACAGCTGGTCAAAGACGGAATTGAGAAGTCCAAGAAAGAGGACGAACAGGCTGCCCCCGGCCTTTTCGGACCAGCACCGGCGCACGCTTCCGAAAAGAAGCCGAAGCCGAGCTCCATCTGCTCGGTGCCCAAGTGAATCATCCGAATGTAACCTTCGCTTCACTCTGATGTCGCTTTGCGCGGCCACGGCGTTCACTGTGGACTTCTACTGTGGCCGGACGCTAAGGTTGCAAGGAGAAGATGTTGAAGCTACAAGGCTCACTGGCCAACTACGCCTGGGGTTCGACCACCGCCATTCCCGCCCTTCTCGAACAGGCTCCCACTGACGAACCCATCGCCGAAATGTGGTTCGGTGCCCACGAAGCCCGTCCGTCACAGGTCGTGTGGTCCTCGCCCGCATCCGAACAGGCCTACGGGGTCGCGGTTCTTCCGCGCACTCTCTCTGACATCATCGCAGAAAGCCCCGCGGCTGTTCTGGGTGAAGAATCTGTGAAGACGTTCGGTCCCCGCCTTCCGTTCCTGATGAAGCTGCTTGCAGCGGATAAGGCCCTGTCGATCCAGGTGCACCCTGACCTCGAACAGGCTCGGGAGGGCTTTGCGCGTGAGAACGCCGCCGGCATTGCGCTGGACTCGCCGCATCGAAACTATCGCGACGCGTGGCACAAGCCCGAACTCATCTACGCGCTGTCTCCGTTTGATGCGCTCACGGGCTTTCGCGAACCCCGCGCGATTGCCGCCACTGTTGATCGCCTGCTGGATGCCGAGGTGCCGGGAACCCACGCGGCACTGCTCACGTGGCGCGAAGTCCTGGCCGGTGAGAACCCGCTGCGGGACTCCATGAACCTTCTGCTGGGCACACCCGGTTTCGGCGCCGTCGCTGACCGTCTGGCCGCCGCTGACATTGCCGAGGCCTCACCTGAGTGCGCTTCGCGCATCGGCTGCGATATCGACCCCGTCGAGATCCTGCGGATGACCAACGGCGACTTCCCTTCGGATGCCGGGGCGCTGGTTGCGCTCATGCTCAACATGGTGCGCATGCTTCCCGGCCAGGCACTGGCCATGTCAGCCGGAATCCCGCACGCCTATCTGCGCGGTCTGGGTGTCGAGATCATGGCGTCGTCAGACAACGTCGTTCGCGGTGGCCTCACCAGCAAGCACATCGACATTCCGGAACTGCAGCGCCTGGTGCGCTTTGAAGTCCAGAAACCGCACATTCAGCACGCTGACAACAGCGGCAGGCTGGACACCGGCTGCCGTGACTTCGGACTGCAGGTCATCAGCTGCGCAGACAACCTGCAGATCGGCGAAGAGGGCCCCACAATCGTCCTGTGCACCTCGGGTTCGTTCCAGGTGAGCACCGGCCACGGCACTCAGCAGCTGCAGCCAGGGGACGCCTATTTCATCGGAGCTGACGAAGCGCCCGCCGCGTTCACCGGTCAGGGAGCCCTGTTCGTCGGCGGTCTGGGCCGCTGACGAACCCCAGCGCATAAACACAGGTGAGGGGCGGTCGTGATGACCGCCCCTCACCTCGTTCGGAGACACCCCGACACCCAGCAGCAACAGAAACACCCGATAGCAGTGACGGCTATCGGGTGTTTCTGTTGCTGCTGGGAGCTTTTGTTCAGGCTCAGACCTCGGCAACCTGCATTTCGGGAATGTCACCTTCGACAATCAGCTTCGCCTGCGTCTTTTCGGTGATTTCCTCGACCGTGACACCGGGGGCGCGCTCAACGAGCTTGAAGCCATCAGGCGTGACGTCGATGACGGCGAGGTCCGTGATGATGCGCTCAACAACTCCCTTGCCGGTCAGCGGAAGTTCGCACTTGGTCAGCAGCTTGGGCGAACCGTCGCGAGCCACGTGGTCCATGATGACGAAAACGGATTTGGCGCCGTGCACCAGGTCCATTGCCCCGCCCATGCCCTTGACCATCTTGCCGGGGATCATCCAGTTGGCGATGTCGCCTTTCTCATCGACCTGCATGGCTCCGAGAATCGCCGCATCGATTTTGCGGCCGCGGATCATCCCGAAGCTCTGCGCCGAATCGAAATAGGCCGCGCCCGGGCGCATGGTGACAGTCTCCTTGCCGGCGTTGATGAGGTCCGGGTCGACGGTTTCGCGTGTGGGGTAGGGGCCCACGCCCAGCAGGCCGTTTTCGGACTGGAGGACCAGCTGGACATCGTCGGAAACATAGTTCGGGACCAGGGTGGGCATCCCGATGCCGAGGTTGACGTAGCTGCCGTCTTCGAGTTCCTGAGCGGCGCGGGCAGCCATTTGGTTGCGTGTCAGTGCCATGTCAGTCCTCCTGCACCGTGAGCTTTTCGATGGGCTTGTCAGCGGCTTCTTCCGGGCTGAGCTTGACCACCCGGTGGACGTAGACTCCCGGCAGGTGAACATCCGCGGGGTCGATCTCGCCCGGCTCTACGAGTTCTTCGACCTGGGCGATTGTGATGCGCCCGGCCTGGGCGGCAGGCGGGTTGAAGTTCTGCGCAGACTTGTTGAACACGAGGTTGCCGTGACGGTCGCCCTTGGCCGCGTGGACCAGAGCAAAATCGCACGGCAGAGATTCTTCGAGAACATAGGTCTGCTCTTCGCCGAAGGTCTCAAACGTGCGCTCTTCTTTTGCGGGGGAGGATTCGACGACATTGCCGTCAGAGTCGTAGCGCCACGGCATTCCGCCTTCGGCCACCTGGGTTCCTGCGCCCGTGATGGTGTAGAAAGCGGGAATTCCTGCACCGGCGGCCCGCAGCTTCTCTGCCAGGGTGCCCTGCGGGGTGAGTTCGACGGTGAGCTCTCCGGACAGGTACTGGCGGGCGAACTCCTTGTTTTCGCCGACGTATGAGGAGATCATTCTGCTGATCTGCTTGCTCTCAAGCAGAATGCCAAGGCCCCGGCCGTCGGTGCCCGCGTTGTTGGATACGCACGTGAGGTTCTTTGCGCCCTGATCACGCAGTGCGCGAATGAGATATTCGGGAATTCCGACGACTCCGAAGCCGCCTACGGCAATGCTGGCGCCGTCAAAAATGTCTGCAACCGCCTCAGCGGGTGATGAAACTTCTTTGTCCATGCTGAAAACCTACCACGTGCCGCCGGGGCCTTCCGAAAGCGTTCAGCCCAGGGTGAGGACTGCGCCCAGCAGAGCTCGCAGCGCGGCCGTGAGCTCCTCATCGTCAGTCGGCGCGGCCGTAAGAACAGCGTCAGGTCCCGGCTCGGTCGGGACCGGAACACGCAGCTGCCGACCCGGAAAGTCCAAACGCAGCTGCCGTGTTTCAGCCAGCGGCACCACGTCTGGCCTGGAGCGGACCTCCGTGATGAAGTCGAGGAAGTCTGCGGGCACATCGGTGCTCAGTGCCAGGGGTTCTGTGGCGTAGACGAATACCTCGTCGGCGGCGAAAGCGGCCTCCGCATTCTCCAGACCTGCGGGCACAAGAGCGGCGTGAGGGTGATCGGGACCCGGCGTGTCCGGGTCGAGTACGGACACCGGCAGACCCAAGCCTGATGCTGCGAGCAGGCCGGCCGCAGCCCTCCAGTGCAGATGGCCGTCTGTGACGACCACAAGTCCGGCCACGCCGAAGTCCTCCCACAGAGCGGTGGACTTATAGATCCAGTTGGCGAAGACGGCGCCGGTCAGCTCCAGGTGCCCTGTCGGTCCAGACCAGCGGACGGCCGGTTCAGAGCGGGCGGCGAGCTGAGCGATGAACGAAGCGAACACGGTCCTCCTGGGGTGTTTGGTAAACAGGTTGATCAGGGCACGACTATGCGCACATCGGCACCGCCGCCGTCGGTGCGCACCTCGGTGTCGGCGCCCAGACCCTCAACCCATAGGGCTGAATTGAAGCGCTCGACAAGGGCTCCAAGACCCAATGCGGCGCGAGGGTCTGTCACCGCGGCACTGGTGGCCGGTTCGATAAGCACGCGGGCGCCGGAGCCCATGGGCAGAAAGCGCCAACATTCTTCCCCGGGTACGCGAGCCGGTCCGGACCGGACGGTCGCAATGGCGCGGCTGACGTGGGCGAGGATGTCCTCGTGGTGTGTGCCGGACAGCGGCCTCAGGCCCTCCGGGTGGGCGCCCAGAGCACTCTGGCACGCCTCAACCCAGCCCAGGCGGAACCACGGGGCCAGGCCGCCGACTTCGTCAAAGCTCTCAGCGGGACGTTCGGCGGCCGCGTCCGACACGACGGGGCGGCTGCTGTGTGCGCGAATGATCGCGAGTGTTGAATCCTCGGCTGTCAGCGCTGCGGTCCCGGCCGCGTGGTCGGCGATCCTTTGACCGACGACCCCGTACGAGGCGAGGCTCGCCGCCCGCTGTCCGTGACGGAAGGGGTGGGGGAGGTCCTGGAAGATGACGACCCCGATATCGGCCAAGAAATAGGAGCGCAGCCAGGCACAGGCATCGGCGGCCCACCGGTGCGGCTTGTGCACCGGGGCGATCACCGCCTCGCCCGATGTGCGGTGACCGCCGTTGAATTCCACGGTGCCGTTGACTGTGAGCGTCAGGCGCACGGGTGCGCCGTTGAACGACCGCGATGCCACGAGCGTGCGCGTGCTTGCCGCGGTGCTCGCCTCGACCTCCGGGCTGCCTGCCTGCAGCACCCGGCCCTGGCACGTCGAGACGAAGTCTGCGCGCACGGCGATGATGTCATCGTCGCGGATCTCCACGCGAGCCCTGTCGATGTCGGCAGCGATCAGGGCTGCAGCACGGTCCGTGTCCAAAGGGTTGGGCGGAAAGCTCGCGGCGATTCCGAATGCCGTGGCAAGCGATGTGCGTGCCATCAGCCCCACACCGTGGAAAGTCCGTCCTCGGGGCGCGCTGATGCGGCCTCGGCAAGGAGCTCCTCAAGTTTCGCATCGGCTTCTTCACCGCCGAGCAGGGCGCGTGTTTCTTCGTCCAGCCGATCAGCGCCGATTGTCAGAACCCGGGCGCGGGTGCCTGAGAGCGCGTCCACCATCCCCGGCAGGCTGAGCGCCGGTGCCGCCGTGAATTCAGGCCGTTCGTCGACGGCGAAGATGACGACATCGGCTTCGCGAATCGACTTGAGAACACCCGGCGCCGCCTTGGCGTCGTCGAATCCGGAGCGGACAATGCGCTTGGCGTCGGTGCGGCGCTGTGCAATGTAGCGGCGGGCCGGCCAGGCTTCGTCAGACTGCGGGCCGGAAACGACGGCCATGGTTTCGACCGCGGTGTCGGTCAGGGGCAGGACCGTGAAGTCCGGGGCGTAGCGCTTGGTCATAGCCTGCGTGACTGCGCTCAGCCCGTAGCCTAAGCCCATGAGTCGGCTGCGCAGAACGGCTGCTGCCAGCTGACGGTCGTTCATGGGGAACCACTCCGCATCTACCCGGAATGCGGCCAGTTCAGCGGCTGCCCCGCCGGGCACGGGGGAGGTCGGGGGTATAAGGCAGGCGTCGATGTCGGGGCAGAATCGCAGTCCGTGGACGGTGACATCGGTGAGCGTAGATGCAACCACCGTGAGCTCAGCTGCGGTGTGCTGCATTCCCGCCTGGCGAACATCGGCGATCACATGGGTGAGTCCGTCGGTGACGGGCAGGACGGTGATCTTCATGAGGTCATCATGTCATCCGGCGTCAGCGCGCGCCGAATCGGCACTGGATGTTCTTTTGGGCGTGTCGCAGCGGCGCTGTTTTCCGCCGATCTGGCGTCTTTTCGGGCTTCGAGACGAAGAAAAAATGAAAATTCATGAAAAAACTTCACCCACCCTACAGATTGTGGTACGGGAACGGAAGGGCGTCCATATATTGTGTTTCAACTGCTCGCCAGGTGGGAACATCCGTTCTATTATTGGGGGTCGAGTGGGCGAAATAACACGAGTGCGCTTGACTAAAGCGGAATGACACACGTGTAATTTAACTACGGCACGTCCCGCAAGGACGGTCGTAGAAAGGGGAAGCACGTGTCAGAAGCGCGCAAATACAAGAGTTCTCCGCAACGTCCGGCTCCCAGCGTCACCGAGCGCGCGGCTGAGGACTGGTTCGTTGATCCCGCGCACTCATCCCCGTCCTTCGTTCCGGACCCGCTGTCTGTCGATCCTACCGAGCTCAAGCCGATTTCCGGTGGACCCGATGCAGGCATTTCGAGCATCAGTCCGCTGGCTCTTCTGCTGGGCGAAGGCGACGGAGGTCTTGACTGGCAGGACCAGGCCCTGTGCGCCCAAACGGACCCAGAGGCTTTTTTCCCTGAAAAGGGCGGATCCACCCGCGAAGCCAAAAGGGTGTGTGCTTCCTGCGAAGTCCGCGCAGAATGTCTCGAATACGCGCTGTCGAACGACGAGCGCTTCGGAATCTGGGGCGGGCTGTCAGAACGGGAACGGCGACGTGTGAAGAAGCAGGTCGTGTGAACTCCACGGATTTGGCAAAAGGGGCGAGGCGCAGGCCGTCGCCCCTTTTGCCAAATCCGACCGGTGTCTGCGGGCGCTGCCTACGCGCGTCAAAGAGTGTTAGTCGAACATGAGTTCCAGCAGTTCGGTCAGCTCCGCATCGAGAATCTGGCCCCGCTGTTCACCCGTGGATGCCAGTGCGCGCAGCGGAAGATAGTTCACCTCGATGATTCCGGGGCTTTCCTGCGTTCTCTCGTAGGCAAGAGCGGCAAGCCCCATCGATGTTGTCAGCCCCTGTTGGCCCGCTGGCGGAACCCAGCGCAACCGCAGCTCATAGTCTGTGGTGCCGACGCCTCGGGCAGTAAGCAGTTCAGCCAGGAGCTCCGCCCCTGCCCGCTCCAGCTGCTCCCAACGGGGTGCAGACGCTGGAGCGTGCGGCGGCAGAGCCGAACCGCGGAAATCACGATGCCTGGACACGGGCCCTCCCTTCCGACCCAGCGTAGACGATCAAGAGCAGCTGCGGCTGTACTACACTGCCTGTGTGTTTCGCACCTGTTCCAAGCTCGGCTGTCCCGAGCCCGCCAACCGCACGCTGACCTATGTTCATTCCGAGGCGTGCATCGTCATCGGCCCTCTTTCCCAGCAACCCGAACCGGGAGCTCACGACCTGTGCGAAGTTCACTCCGACAGGATCACCCCGCCACGTGAGTGGCAGATCATTCGCCTGGAAACCGAGGGACCGCCCATTGAGCGGACCCGCGATGACCTTCTGGCAATCGCAGACGCCGTTCGCGAAGCCGAACCCGAAGCGCCCGACGGGCGCAAACGCGGGCACCTGACGATCATCGAGGACACATGAACCGATTTGCACGTGAACGCCGCACCGTCGGCGCCTACGACGTCCGCGGGCTTGTCGGAGAAGAACTCACCGACGACTTCATCTTCGCGTTCGGCTGGGCCGTCGCCCGCGCCGCAGGGGAGGAATGGGGAAGCTCGCAGATCCTCATCGCCCACGACATGCGGGAAACCTCACCGCGCTTTGCTTACCTGCTGGCAGCCGGCAGCCGGCAGGCAGGACTACAGCCGCGCAACATCGGCATGGCATCGACCGATCAGCTCTACTTCGCCTCCGGCGAATTCGGTCTTCCCGGATTCATGGTGACTGCCAGCCACAACCCGGCCGAATACAACGGCATCAAAGTGTGCGGCCCCGGCGCATCGGGAGTGTCGCGAGCCGACCTCCTGGGCGCGGCGCTGGAGCTGTTGGACTCCGCACCGCAGCGGCCGAACAGCACAGCCTCTACGACGGCTGTCGACAGTGCGTTCGGTGTCGACGAAGAGCTTGCGCATCGGGTTGTACAGGGCTTTGCCCAGCGCATCCGCACCCTCACGGGCCTGGGACGAGTGGGGGACATCACGGTCGTCGTCGACGCCGGCAGCGGTATGGCCGGGCTCACTGTTCCGCAGGTGCTCGGCAGTGCGGCAGGCCTCGATGCACTGAACATCACCGTGCGCGGCATGTACATGGAGCCCGATGGCACATTCCCACACCACCCCGCCAATCCGCTTGACCCGGCCAACCTGGTCGACCTGCAGAAAGCCGTTGTCGCAGCCAGCAGGGAATCGAGCCAGCCGGTTATCGGTCTGGCCTTTGACGGTGACGCCGACCGCTGCTTCTTCGTGGACGAAAACGGCGACACGGTTTCGGCCTCAGCGATAGGGGCGATGACCGCGGTCAATGAAATCCGCCGGGTTCGGTCTGACGAGCAGCCGGTTGTGCTGCACAATCTGCTCACTTCGCGTTCATCAGTGCGATGGGTTGAACAAGCAGGCGGAAGACCGGTGCGCACGCCCGTGGGGCATTCGGGCATTAAACAGGCCATGCGAGCCAACAACGCGGTTTTCGCCTTCGAACACTCCGCCCATTACTACTTCCGCGACTTCTTCGGGGCGGATTCCGGTCTGCTCGCCGCAGGCCACGTTCTTGCAGCCGTTCACGATTCCGGGAAGCCGCTGAGCGAGCTCGCCGCCGATTATGCGCCGGGACCCATGAGCGGTGAAATCAATTCGCGGGTGGAAGATCAGCAGGCCGTGCTGGACGCCGTGGCCGAGGCCGGCCAACGCGGTGAGTTCGGCCCGGTGACGATTGATCGGCTCGATGGGATCACACTCGACGGTGAGGACTTCTGGATCAACGTGCGCACCTCCAACACGGAGCCGCTGGTGCGGCTGAACGTGGAAGCCTCAAGCCAGCAGCACACAGACGAACTCGTCGCTGCCGCTCTGGCCATTATCCGCCGCTAAGCCGCACCCGGGGCGCGCAGCCGACGGCGCCGAGCAGTTCCTACTGCAGACGCAAGCCGTGCGGCAGCCTGTCCATGCGGCTGGCAAAGACGTCTTTTGCCTTCTGCGCGTTCTGCGCTCGCCGGTAGCCGTCCCAGCGCTGGAACTCCACGATCGTGGCAATGAATTCTTCGGGCAGGGTGCCCATCGGGGGTGCCGGTGCGGCGTAGTTGTTGAGTTCATCGGCGATTTCGACCGAGCGGGCCCACCTGGATCCTTCTGTGTGCATGTGCGCCGTGGTGAGGAACTGCGCGGCGCGGTGCTGCAGGGGTGCAGGGATGGGCGAAATATCGGCGCTGCGCGCCCAAGCCGCCATTTCGGGTTTGACGTGATTGGTGCGCGCCGCGGGCAGCTTCGCCCGTTCGCTGATGGCGATGGTGCCCGCCAGGTGGTCGCCCAGGCGCTTGGTGTCTGCAGAGAACAGGCCCACGAGAGCCGCAACGCCGCCGCCGGAGCCCAGGATCTCGAAAGGCCACAGGAGCGCGCGGATGAGGCTGTGGCGAAAGGCCAGGGCGCCTCCGTCGTCGCGGACGATCCGCAGCCCGAGGGCGAGCTTGCCGACCGAACGGCCTCGCGTCAGGTACTCGACAATGCAGGGCACGCCCACGATCGTGAAGATTGTGGCAAGAAACGCAATTGTCCCGGCAAGCATTTCGCTTTGGTAGGTGTCGATTCTGCCGAGGAAGTAGGCCAGCCCGATGAGATAGGCGGTGTTGACGATCATGTAGATCAGGAAATCGATGGCGCATGAGCCAGCCCGCGCCATGAGGGATGCGGGGCGGATGCTCAGGCTGATGGCCTCACCGGTGACGAGTCTGCTCACCCGTATATCCTCGCATATTCGCCGCCGGGTCAAGATGCCTTAATCTGGTCTTCATGGATCCCATTCTGCTGGCCGCACTGAACTCGCCGGACTGGAAAGAGCTGCAACGCCTTTCGAAGAAGTCTCGCCTGTCCGGCCCCGAGGTGGCAGAGTTCAACCGCCTGTACCGCAGGGCAAACAAAGACCTGTCGCACCTGCAGACGGTCGCTCCGGAATCCGATGCCGCGGTCTACCTGAGCAGGGTTGTTCTGCAGGCGAGGGTTCACTTCGGCTCTGTTCCCGGTTCTGCGAAGTCGACGGCCATGCGCTTCTTCGGGCAGTCGCTGCCGGCGGCACTGTATTCGCTGCGCTGGTACTTTGTGGGCGTCTTCGTGCTGTTCACCGGTGTTGCCGTGGGCGCGCACATTTGGGCGGCCACGACCCCCGGTCTGCTTGACTACATGCTGCCGCCGGCAGCGCGGCGCGAGATTGCCGAACGCGGCTTCGTCGCCTACTACCGTGAAAACCCCAATTCGGTCTTCGCCGTGGGCGTGTGGGTCAACAACGCCTGGATTGCCGTGCAGTGGGTGGTGCTCGGGATCACGGGGTTCTATGTCATCGCCGGCATCATCAGCAACGCCGCAAACACCGGTGTGACGGCGGCCATCATGTATGACGCCGGCTATGCGGAGGACTTTTGGAAGTTCATCCTGCCCCACGGTGTCCCGGAGATCACCTGCATCCTCATTGCCGCTGCCGCGGGGCTGAAGATCTTCACGTCCTGGATCATTCCGCGCAATATGACGCGGCGTCAGGCTGTGGCCAAAGAGGGCCGTTCGCTCATCACGGTGGCTATGGGGCTCGTGATCTTCCTGTTCCTGTCCGGCCTCATCGAGGGCTTCATCACCCCGTCCTACATGCCCTTTGGAATCAAGATGATCTTCGGCGCGGCACTCACCATCGGCATCGTCGCCTACACGATTGCGCTGGGTCGGCCGGCTTATCGTGCGGGCCTGGACGGGGACCTCGAAGAGGAGCGCGCCGGCTACCGTACCGTCACCGTCCAGTAAGCCTGACCACAGTCAAAGCCGTGGTCTGCTGACCACGGCGGCAGGCACCTCGTACGTCAATTCACGAGGTGCCGTTCATCAGAGCTTCCCCTGCGCCTTGAGCCGGATGTAGAGGTCCGCAAGCGCCGGCGGGAGCTTCTCTTCGGGTTCCGTCAGCGAGTACACGCCGCTTGCTGACATTGCGCGGCTGAGCGCACGCTGATTGAGCATTTCCCGCTGTGCCGCACCGGCCCGGTACACCTGAGCTGGTGAATAGACTTCGTCGGCCATGTCCTGCAGCTGCGGATCAGAAACCGAGGCGAAGGCAATCTGATGGCCGCGCTTGAGCAGCGGCAGCGAGGGCAGAACATCCTCCTGAATGGTGATGGCATCCAGGGGCGTGAGGAACACGACGAGCGCCTGCGTGGGACAGCGCTTGAGGACTTCCGAGGCCATGACCTGCCAGTCGGACTCGTACAGGCTGGGGAAGACGTCCGCGATCTCTTCGTCGAAGCGCGGAATGGCCTTTTCCCTGGCCAGGGGGCCGAAAGCGGTGCGGATGCGCGCATCGGCGACGATCACGTCAACTCGGTCGCCGGCTGATCCGGCCAAAGCCGTCAGCAGCATGGCGGCTTCGACGAACGTGTCGAACTGGGTGCCCTCAGCCGAGCGCTTCGCCGCCAGGCGGCCGGAGTCGATGACGATCACCACGCGGCGGTCGCGTTCGGGCCGCCACGTTTTGACCATGACCTCTTGGGCGCGCGCCGTGGCCCGCCAGTCAATCGAGCGCACGTCATCACCCGGCACGTATTCGCGCAGCGAATCGAACTCGGTTCCCATGCCGCGCACCATGAGTGCCGTGCGGCCTTCCATTTCGCGCAGGCGGTGCAGTCGCGACGGCAAGTGGCGCCGCGACAGGAACGGGGGAGTGATCGCAACCTGGGCCGGAACATCGAATGACACCTGACGGCCGGCAATCCCCAAGACCGAAAAGCTGCGCAGTGTGACCTTGTCAGCTGACAGCCAGCCGCGGCGCGTGGGCTTAAGCGTCTGCCGGCGCACGTGCGACTCCCCCGCGGCAAGACGGCAGCGGTCCCGGTTGTTCTCTGCACCGGCACTGGGCGACCACGCATCGCGCAGGTGCAGCCTGTACGTGCGCCTGGTCGGATTGTGCAGGGTGAGATCCGCCCACGTTTCCTGGCCCAGACGAACCTTGCCGCCGGGAGTGCGCGCCGCCTCAATCCTGCGCGGGGACGGCGTGATGATCAGGTCGACGACAATGCCTACCAGCAGCACCGTGATGCCGATGAGCGCGGCCGTGGTCGTCTGCAGGGCAACAACGCCTACGCCGATGATCCCGGCGAAGACCATGGTGCGCCACGTGAGAACCATCAGCGCGGAACCGCAACCGTCGACACGATCGATTCGAGAACATCGTCGACGTCGAGACCGTCCATGTGCGCTTCAGGGTTGAGGCGCACACGGTGGCGGAAGGAGATCGGCACGAGGAACTTGACGTCGTCCGGGGTGATGAACGCTCGCCCGTACAGCCACGCGTGAGCCCGCGCGGCAGACAGAAGACGCGTAGCACCTCGGGGAGACACACCCAGTTCCAGCGAAGGGGCCTGGCGCGTGGCCTGCACCAGGTCGACGATGTAGCCGAGCACTTCCGGGGCGCAGTAGACATCTGCCACGCGCTCACGGGCGGCGAGGATGCCCTCGGCGTCGATCTGCGGGGTCACACCGGCATCGGCCAGTTTGTCTGCGGCAAAGCCGCCGGCGTGACGCTGCAGGATGTCAAGCTCAGCATCGCGCTGCGGCAGGTTCATCTGGACCTTGAACAGGAAGCGGTCCAGCTGAGCTTCCGGCAGCGGATACGTGCCGTCGTACTCAATGGGGTTCTGAGTTGCGGCAACCAGGAACGGCTTCGGCAGGGAGTACGTGTTGCCGTCGACCGACACCTGCTTCTCTTCCATTGCCTCGAGCAGCGCTGACTGGGTTTTCGGCGGGGTGCGGTTGATTTCGTCGGCGATGAGGATGTTGGTGAACACCGGGCCGGGACGGAACTCGAAGTCGCCGGTCTTGGCGTCGTAGATGGTCGAACCTGTCACATCGCTGGGCATGAGGTCCGGGGTGAACTGGATGCGCGCGTGTTCGAGCTCAACAGCGTGCGACAGGGCGCGCACCAGCAGCGTTTTGGCGACACCGGGAACACCTTCCAGCAGCACGTGACCGCCCGTGAGCAGCGCAATGAGCAGAGCGTGCGTGGCGTGGCCTTGACCGACGACCGCGTTGGCCGTGGCGCTGCTGACAGCGCCGAAGCGGGCACGCAGTTCGTGGTCGACGTCCGTCAGCTGGTGGTCCTGGGCCAGGCGGTCAACAAGCGACGAGGCGGGTTGGACACGGGTCTGCTGAGCGCTCGCCTGGGGGTTCTGCTGGGCGGCAGCCGCTGCCGAGGCGGAGCCGGCGGGGGCAGGTACCGAACCGGACGGCTGTGCGCCGGGCTGCTGTGTGCCGGGCTGGTTTTCCGGCATGTCCGGGATGGGAGCGCTGGGGTCGTGCTGGTTTGTCATAGTCGCCTTTCGAGTTCGCTGATGGCCTGAGCCAGGCTGACAAGTTCTGCGTCTGATGTCGGTTCTGCGTGCAGCAGAAGGTGTTCAATGCGCTGTGGGCTTTCGCCCAGTTTGGCCGCGACCGCGCGGCAGACGTCATCCGCGGGAGCCGAAGCGGACATGCTCAGTTTGCGGGCCAGTGCGATGATCGCGGCCTGCTGAATGGGCCGCAGGGCTTCTGGCCGGGCTCCGGCACGCTGCAGAAGACCCGCGTGTCCGGTCACGGTTTCCTTTGCCGGCACAGTCACCGGCAGGTGCTCAGCCGCCAACGGGCCGAAGCGGCGTCCGCGCCACAGCAGAGCCACCAGTGTGAGCACGCCGATCCACAGGACTGCGAAGTACACCCACTGGGGAACGAAATCCTGGGTCTCCTGGATATCGGAGTCGATGAAGTCATCGGGATTCGGCCAGAACAGGACGACGGAATCTGCATCCGCAACAAGGCCCATGACGAGTGATGCGTTGCCGTGCAGGGCGATCTCGTCGTTGCCGATCCAACTGCTGTTGCCCAGCACCGTCATAGTGCCCTTGCCGACCGGAGCCTGGACGAGGCCGGAGGCCTGCTTGCCCATGTCGGGGCGGTAGTAGCACTTCACCGAGTCTTTGTGGGTCGAGTAGTAATGATTGAAGGGTGCGCTGACCGGGCCCGCCTTCTGGGCTGTGGGGAAATCGCAGGCGGGTTCGCGGGAACCCGCAACGTCGTCGGGGGCCGCGAATTCCTCTGTCGGGTGGATGGTGTTTCCCCAGCCGCCCATGTCATACGGGGCTGAAAGGATCACATGGCCGCCTTTTTGAGCTGCCGCGGTCATCTTCTGCCTGCTGTCGACGGATATGTCGTCCGGGTTGATGACGACGACCGTCGTGCCCGGCGTGGCAGCGGCTTCTGCGGCCGTGTCGAAGTTTTCGGTCTTTTTAAGCTTGGCGCCGTGGTCCTCAAGGAGTTTGGCGTAGGCGTGGGTGCCGTCTGCGGCGAAGCTGTCGTAGTGCCCGGAACGCCTTTCGTCTCGTTCCGCGGAGGTCAGTGTGATGGCCGCACTGGCCATGAGGAGAACAGCCACCAGCACGAGCCACAGGCCGGCTGATCGGCCGAGAGACTTCAGGCTGCGTCCGGGGCCGGCTGAACGCGTGCCGCGGACCGCGACGTCGAGTGCGGCGCTCATGCGCTCACCTGCTGGGAATTGCGAGAGTCGGCAGTTTCAGCCGCGTCAGCCGTTTCCTGAGCGGGCGCGCGCAGCGCTTGAGCTGCGGAGTCGATCTGCTCGGCAAAGCGGTAGTCGGCTTCGTCTGCGGAGTGGCTGCCGAAGACGATCCGGTCGAACAGCGAGGCGGCCTGATTCAGCTTGTCGCTCATAGCCGGCACTGCCGCGGAAGCCGCTGCTGCAAGCTCCGCTGCGGTCGAGGCGGCCTCGACGTCGATGATCCGCTTCTTGTTCAGCTCTGCGAAGACTGCGCGAATCTGGTTGGCAGCGGCGTCCGCCCAATCGCCGTTCTCGGCCGCTTCGTGTGCGAGTTTGCGGAACACGCAGGGTTCGACGCCGCTGAATTCGGCGTCCATCTGGAAAAGCTGCTTCGAGAAGTCGTCGTCGGTGCCGCGGCGAATCCGCCAGATGACGAAGCCCACAACGGCTGCTGTGAACAGAATGACGCCGATGATGAACCACGGAGACTGGGCACTTTCAACGCTGTCCGCGAGCCTCTGGAAGAACAGGTCGAGCATGCGCTTGATCTTGCCGAAGAAAGAAATGTCGACCTCGCTGTAGCGCGGATCAGACAGTTCGCGTTCGGCCCACTCCCGGCCCTGCTCCGGGGTGGGCTGCTGCAGTCCGCTCATACTTCCTCCGCTTCTGCCAGGAGGACGAGGTCATAGCCCTCTGTGCGCATCCTCAGGTTGAAGTAGACGGTTGACAGAAGTGCCGCCCGGTAGGCGTAGAGGAGAACGCCGATTGCCAGAAACAGCCCCGTGAAGATGGTGCCGAGAACAGCGGCGACAATCGGCCCCTCGAGCTCGCTGCCGCCGAGCATCAGAATCGAGAGCACGCCGATGACGCCTCCCAAGTAGATGAAAGCCGGTGTGGCGATGATGCCGATGACCTGATTGGCCAGCCAGAAGCCGAACACGGTCTGGCCTGCCACCTGCAGGAAGCCGCGGCCGGTCATCTTCCAGGACCGGGCGATTGCGGAGAAGATCCCCACTCGCTCCTGGGTGATGATGCATCCCGTCAGACTCAGGCGAATGCCGAAGAACACCGTCAGCGCCCACCAGACAAGGACGAGAGCCGTTCCCAGGGTCAGGCCGATGACAGTTCCGCCCACAGCGCCGGCAAGAACTGCTGCGGCAAGGAACACCGCGAGCACAATCAGGTGGGCCGTGCCCATCAGCAGTGCAGCGCCGAACAGCGTTCGGCGGGATCCCCGGAGGTGCTGCCACCCCTGGCGCAGTGACATTGTGCGGCCGAAGAATGCTTCGCGGGCGCCGATGCTCGCCAGTCCGCTGAAGACGATGAGAGCAGCCAGGGTGAGGTATTCGACGATTCCCGCGCCGATCTGCACCACAAAGCTCAGACCGCTCAGAGCCTCCTCGGATGAGTCGAGGAGCTTGGTGAAGAAGCTGTGCCCGAAGTACCACGTGATGGCCCCGGCGAGTGCAAACACGCTCGCTGACAGCCCGGCTGCAATGCCGGCGCTGCCGTAGGTCAGTCCGGGGAGGCTGCGCATCAGGCGGAAGCCGCCATCGAGCACCTCGAAGAAGCCCAGCGGACGTTTGGGCAGAATCCCCGGGACAGGCGGGGGAGACCACTGGGGCCTGCGGCGGGCTTTGGCCGGAACCCGCTGGCCCGTCGACCAGTCGACGGTCAGACCCCAGTCGGGGCTGTTCTGTGTGAACACTTCACTCCTGCGTGATGAGCTTTTGACGAGCCCATCATTCCACAGCTTCCCGTGATCAGGCTGCGCGAAAATCGGCGGGCCGAAGTGAAAACCTTTGGTGGGTAGGGAACAATAAAGGCTATGAACGCACGGATTCTTGTGGTAGACGACGACACAGCGCTGGCTGAGATGATCGGCATTGTGCTTAAGTCAGAAGGATTTGAACCTGATTTCTGCGCGACGGGCGATGCAGCTCTCGGCGCATTCCGCGAATCCAAACCCGACCTCGTGCTCCTTGACCTCATGCTGCCGGGCAAAGACGGAATGGAGGTCTGCCGCGAGATCCGCAGGGAATCCGATGTTCCGATCATCATGCTCACCGCCAAATCCGACACGGTTGATGTTGTCGCCGGCCTCGAAGCAGGGGCCGATGACTACGTGCCCAAGCCGTTCAAACCCAAGGAGCTCATCGCCCGGGTGCGCGCACGGCTGCGGATCAGCGAACCGACCGCGCCTGAGCACCTGACCGTCGGCGACGTCACGATCGACGTGTCCGGCCACACCGTGACTCGCGGCGGCGAGCCGATTTCGCTCACCCCCCTGGAGTTCGACCTGCTGACCGCCTTGGCCCGCAAACCGTGGCAGGTGTTCTCACGCGAACAGCTGCTGGAAGAAGTGTGGGGCTATCAGCACTCGGCGGATACTCGCCTGGTCAACGTGCACGTACAGCGTCTGCGCTCCAAAATCGAGCGCGACCCTGAAAACCCGGAAATCGTCGTCACCGTTCGCGGTGTGGGCTATCGGGCCGGTCACGCTGCGTGAGACTCTGGACGACCGCCCGTCGGCTGGGGCTGCGAGCCTATCTGCTCGCCGTTCGGCTGTTTCGCCGCTCCCTGCAGGTGCGCGTTGTTGCGCTGACGCTCATCCTGTCGATTGCGGCGGTTCTGCTGGTCGGTTCGTACGTGTCGCGGGAAATCGCCCGCGGCCTGTTTGAAGCCAAACTCCAGTCGATCACCTCCCAAACGGCAGGCTATGCCTCGGAGCTTGAATCCACCGCGACATCCGAGGGCATTGCCCAGCTGAGCGAAACCGTGAACACCCAGCTGCGCTCCATGATGGTCAGATCGTCTACTCCGCTGCGCAGCATTGCCCTGGAACCGCGGGATCGCGGACGTTCTGTCGCGCCGATCATCGCCCTTCCGTACGGCCAGGAGCCCGTGCGCCCATCAGAACTCGACGAGGCGTTTCTCACCAAAGCACAGGAAACTCCCGTGGGAACCCAGACGTACCAGTCGATCACCCTGCCGGGGCAGAAGAGCTCGCCCGGCATTGTGGTAGCACAGTCTGTTTCTCTGCCGGGAAGCGGCAAATTCGACCTGTACGTCGTCGCCGACCTGCAGGAGGAGCAGAATACGCTCAATTTCATTCAGCGTGCGCTCACAGTCGCGGGGATCGTCATGGTCGTCCTCGTCGTGGCCGTCGCCTGGCTTGTCACCGGGCTTGTCGTTTCGCCGATTCGCTCAACAGCACGGGCCGCACTGCGCTTGGCCGACGGCGACCTCGACGAGCGCGTCACAGTCACGAGCCATGACGAGCTCGGCGCTTTGGGCCGAAGCTTCAACGACATGGCGGACACCCTGCAGGATCAGATTGTGCGCATGAAAGAGCTCACCGTCTTACAGCGCCAGTTCGTATCCGATGTCTCTCACGAACTGCGCACACCGCTGGCCACGATCGGCGCGGCCACGGAAATGCTGTACGCGGAAAAAGACGAACTCGACACAACCGGACAGCGCTCCGTTGAGCTGCTGAAATCGCAGGTGGAGCGCTTTGAACTGCTCCTGTCCGACCTCCTCGAGGTGTCCCGGCACGACGCCGGCTTCGTCAAACTTGAGACCAAGGAACAGGACATCACCGAAATCGTGTCCAACGTCGTCGACGGGCTGACCATCGTGGCTGAGCAGGCGGGCAGTCAGATCGTCATGCACACGCCGTCGACGCCGGTGACAGCGGAAGTCGAGCAGATCCGCATCGGCAGGATCCTGCGCAACCTCGTCGTCAACGCGATCGAACACGGCGAAAAGAAGAACATCGATGTGTATGTGGCCGCGAACGCAGAATCCTGCGCGATCAGCGTCCGCGATCACGGTGTTGGGCTGACCGTCGAGCAGGTCGAGCACGTGTTCGACCGGTTCTGGCGCGGAGATCCGTCCCGCCGGCGCACACTCGGCGGCACCGGCCTGGGCCTGGCGATTGCGCTGGAAGACGCGCACCTGCACGCCGGCTGGCTCCAAGCGTGGGGAAGTCCCGGCGACGGCGCCTGCTTCCGCCTGACCCTTCCGCGCAGGCAGGGAACCGAAATCACATCGTCCCCGCTTCCGCTGCCTCCCGCGGATGCTCCCGCACACGGGCCCGCGCTCATTGCCGGGCCGGCAACCTCGGACGGTTCTGTGCGCGTGCAGACGGGGTCGATACCGATTGTCGTCGAAACCGCATCACCGGCCGATGCGGCAGATGAGGACGGAGAACAGTCATGACCAGTCGCCTCCGACGGTTCGCGGCTGCTGCAAGCGCCTTCTTGCTGACTCTCAGCGCAGCCGGATGCGCCACCATTCCCCACGGAGGGCAGATCGGAACGGCCGCGGTGGAGGAATCCGAGAACGACGTCCAGTCCCGCACAGACCCAGACGGTCCTGCACCGGGGGCCAGCCCCGCCTCGATCGTGCGCGGCTTCCTGGCTGCCGGTTCGAGCTCATCCGGCAGCTTCGCGGTGGCCCGTTCCTTTTTGACCGATGACCTTGCCGGTGAATGGAGTCCGCTCAAAAACGTGTCGATTGTCGAAGCGGGCCTGTCACTTGAAAGCCTCACGGCCTCTGTGACGACCAATTCGCGCAATGTGTCGTTTGCGGTTCCCGTGCAGGCTTCCCTCGACTCTTCCCACGTCTACCGCGACAGCCCCTCCGGCACTGAAACGAAGCTGGAGTTCAGCCTGCGCCAGGTCAACGGCGAATGGCGGATTTCGGATGCTCCCGACGGCATCGTGCTGTCCGAAGCGAACTTCAACCGGATCTTCCAGGCCTACCCGCTGTACTTCTTCACGCAGGACTATTCGTATCTCGTGCCGGACGTTCGGTGGTTTGTCCGCGGCAACGGCACGCTGACGGAAGTGGCCCGCCAGCTGCTCAAGGGCCCCGGGGAACATCTGCGCGGCGCAGTCATCTCCGCCGTGCCGGAGGGAACCACACTCGAACCCTCCGTCGTTACCGCTGAGGGCGGCACGGTCGACGTCGGCCTGTCCCAGGAAGTCGGCGATCTCGATGACACGACGAGCAAACGCCTGTATTCGCAGATTTCCCAAACCATGCGCGCAAACACCTCGATTTCGGACGTTCGCGTCCAAACACCCCAGTCGAACATCCCCTCGGGTTCCGATGTGTCTGCTGACCTGCCGGTGGACGCAGCCGCCGTGGTGGTTTCCAGCGGCAGGATCGCGAGGGTCGCGGGCAATTCCTTTGACCCGGTTGAAAACTCGCCGAAAGTGTCGGACAAAGTTCTTCCGGCTCAGTCCTATGACGGTCAGTCTTACTACTACACGAGCGAAAACCGCAAGCAGATTGAGCGCTTCAGCGCAGAAAAAGATGTCGAAACCCTCATCACCGGACACGGCTTCGTCAGCCCAAGCGTCGACCGCTTCGAATGGGTGTACACGGTCGAAGCGAAGTCGGCGGAGATCCGGGCTGTCGGCAAAACCGGAGAACTCGTGTCAATGGCAATGCCGTTTGCCAAAGATCGCACGGTACAGCGAATCGCGGTGTCCCGTGAAGGCAGTCGGCTGGCTGTGCTGTCTTCCGGTGCTGGGGGCACTCGCATCGACGTTGTGGGAATTGTCCGCTCCCGCGAAGGCAAGCCCGATCGTTTGAGCGCGGGTGATCCGCTGCCGGTCGGCCAGAAATTCGGACAGGTGCTGGACTTCAGCTGGGCCGGAAGCTCGTTCCTGGCGGTGCTGTCGGAAGATGAAGCCGCGGCCAACGCGCATCGCCTGTGGACTGGCGGGCCCTCCGTGGGCTTGGGAGCAATTGCCGACGGGCTGACGATTTCAGCAGCCGGGGACCTCGGCAGCATGCGGGTCGGCTCTGACAACGGCGTTGTGTACACGTATACGTCAGGGACGTGGCAGAGGGTTGTCGGGGCAAAGGCCTGGAATCCCATGTACCCGGGCTGACTGTGAAGCTGCTGTCCGACATCGCCGATCTGCTCCTGCCGCGCGTGTGCGCCGGGTGTGGGATTGAGACCGTGTCGCTGTGCGGGGACTGCATAGAGGCCCTTGACGGTCCTGTGCTGCGCAGTCAGCCGCGCTTTGGCCGACTGCCTGTCAGCGGTGCGGGCGTGTACGACGGTGTGCTCCGGCACGTGCTCGTGGCGTATAAGGAGCACGGCAGACGCGACATCGTGGCAGTCCTGGGTCTGCTGCTGGCGCGTGCTGTTGTCGACGCGCTTCAGGACAGCCCGGTGGATGGTCGCCCTGTGATCCTCGTGCCGGTGCCCTCTTCGCCGACGGCGGTGCGCAGACGAGGAGGCAATCACGTCGCAGCGTGTGCTGAATCTGCGGCGCAGATGCTGCGATCCGACGGTGTGAGTGCCGGGTGCGCGGAAGTGCTGACCGTCAGCGGTCACCGTGATCAGGTGGGGTTCGGCAGTGCGGCGCGGAAGGCGAATGTCGAGGGCACCCACGCCGTTGCACGTGAGTACGCGAGCCTGGTCGGCGACTGGAACCGGCGGGCAAAGGTCATCGTCGTCGACGATATTTCGACCACGGGGGCCACGGGTGCCGAGACGACTCGGGCGCTGATGAACGCCGGGTGCACACCGGATGGACTCGCGGTTATCGGAATCGCACGGGGGAGTTCTCGTCAGCCGGTGCCGAATGCGCTTTAATGAAGGTGACCATCGTTTTTGATGGTTTTCCGACGTCAAAGGAGAGCACAATGGACATCGTCGTCAAGGGACGCGGTCTTGCTATCTCGGACAGCTTCCGCACTCATATCGAGGACAAGATCTCCAAGGCTGAAAAGCTCAGTCCTGATGCCCAGGCCGTTGAAGTCAACATCACCCACGAAGAAAGCGTGCGCCGCCCGGACGAAGCCGTCCGCGTGGAGATCACCGTCTTCAGCAGGGGAGCGGTTCTGCGCGCCGAAGCGCACGCTTCCGATAAGTACGCAGCGCTTGATCTTGCGTGGGCGAAGCTCCTTGAGCGTCTGCGCCGTGCTCGCGACCGGCGCAAGATCTCGCGCAAGGGCGGACACCGCCGCCAATCGACCGGCGAAGTCTTTGCTGACATGCCGGTTGTCGACGCGCCCGCGGCTCCCGCGCCCGCCGAAGACAGCGAACCGGCTGTGGATGAGGCAGAAGACGTCGATGATGCAGACCCCACCAACGGCCGCATCCGGGCCGAGGGTGATTCTCCGGTGGTGCTGCGCGAGAAGACCTTCCCGGCTGAGCCGATCGGCATCGAAGAGGCTCTGAACCGCATGGAGATGGTCGGGCACGACTTCTACCTGTTCATAGACCAGGACACCTCCCAGCCCTCGGTTGTCTACCGCAGGCGGGGATGGAGCTACGGCGTGATTGCGCTGGAAGACTCGCAGAGCAGCTGATACTCCACTTCTGCAGCTTGTGCGCGGCGGATGCCACCGGGCGTCCGCCGCGCTTCTTGTCTGCTCCGGCTGCACTGCGACCGCCGGTCGCGAAGCGCTGAGCAAACTCTGACGGGCGCTGCCGCGGGTTGGCCGCGCGACAGCCGTACGTCTGCGCGTTAGACTTATCTGACGCATGTCGAGATTCGCTGCGCTGAAACGGACAGAGGAGAAACGTGGCCCACATTCTTGAGAAGCTGCTTCGGATTGGCGAAGGACGCACCCTGAAGAGGCTCCGGAACTACGCCACGGCGATCAACAATCTGTCTGACGAGTACAGCGCTATGACAGACGCGCAGCTGCGCGAAGAAACAGACCGCTACAAGGCTCGCGTTGCCGACGGCGAAAGCCT
Organism: Brevibacterium sp. HMSC07C04; assembly: GCF_001815905.1. Lineage (GTDB taxonomy): Bacteria > Actinomycetota > Actinomycetes > Actinomycetales > Brevibacteriaceae > Brevibacterium. The sequence goes on from NZ_KV823253.1 coordinate 60,240, forward strand.
CGACAAGCTGCTTCCCGAATCTTTTGCGGCAGTTCGCGAAGCTTCAGCGCGCACGGTGGGCCTGCGGCACTTCGACGTTCAGCTCATGGGCGGTGCGGCTCTGCACATGGGCAACATCGCCGAAATGAAGACCGGTGAAGGCAAGACTCTCGTTGCGACAGCGCCTTCGTACCTCAACGCTCTGACGGGCAAAGGCGTGCACGTCGTGACGGTCAATGACTACCTGGCCAGCTACCAGTCTGACCTCATGGGGCGTGTTTTTCGGTTCCTCGGAATGAAAACCGGCTGCATTATGTCGAATATGCCGGCTGCCCAGCGCCGCGAACAGTATGCGGCTGACATCACCTACGGCACCAACAACGAATTCGGCTTTGACTATCTGCGCGATAATATGGCGCTGGAAGTCGCCGACATGGTTCAGCGCGGCCACAACTTCGCGATCGTCGACGAGGTCGACTCGATCCTCATTGACGAAGCACGCACCCCGCTGATCATTTCGGGCGCGGCAGAAGGCGACGCGAACCGCTGGTTCGGCGAATTCGCCACGATCGTCAAGCGCCTTAAACTTGACCGCGATTACGAAGTCGACGAAAAGAACCGCACAGTCGGCATCCTCGAGCCGGGCATCGAGCGGGTGGAGAACTATCTCGGAATCGGCAACCTCTACGACGAAGACCACACGTCGCTCATCAGCTTCCTCAACAACTCGATCAAGGCCAAGGAGCTGTTCAAGCGCGACAAGGACTATGTTGTGCTTGACGGCGAAGTCATGATCGTCGACGAACACACCGGCCGTATTCTGCCCGGCCGCCGCTACTCCGAAGGCCTGCACCAGGCGCTGGAGGCCAAGGAGAACGTCGAAGTCCAGGCTGAGAATCAGACGCACGCGACGATCACTCTGCAGAACTACTTCCGCCTGTACGACAAACTGGCGGGCATGACCGGCACCGCCGAAACCGAAGCGGCCGAATTCAACTCGACCTACAAGCTCGGCGTGGTGCCGATTCCCACGAACAAGCCGCTGCTGCGGGAGGACAAGCCCGACCTTGTCTACCGCAACGAAAAAGTGAAGTTCGACGCTGTCGTCCAAGACATCGCCGAACGCCACGAAGAGGGCCAGCCGGTGCTCGTCGGCACGACGAGCGTAGAAAAGTCGGAGTACCTGTCATCGCTTCTGGCCAAGCGGGGCATTCGCCACGAGGTCCTCAACGCCAAGAACCACGCGCGTGAAGCATCGATTGTCGCGATGGCGGGTGTCAAGGGGGCCGTCACGGTCGCCACCAACATGGCCGGGCGCGGTACCGACATCATGCTCGGCGGCAATGCCGAGCACATTGCGGTTGCGGAAATGGAAAGGCGGGGCCTCGATCCGGCTGAGCATTCCGAAGAGTACGAAGCCCAGTGGTCGGGTGTCCTCGCAGCAGCCGAAGAACAGGTGGAAGCAGCCGCAGCAGAAATCCGCAAGCTCGGCGGGCTGTATGTTCTGGGCACTGAACGCCACGAATCGCGCCGTATTGACAACCAGCTGCGCGGACGCTCCGGCCGTCAGGGTGACCCCGGTGAATCGCGCTTCTACCTTTCTATGCGGGATCACCTTATGCGCCTGTTCGGAGCCGGTGCCGCCGAACGGGCACTCGCCCTTGCGAACACTCCCGAAGACGAACCGCTCGAATCGAAGTTCGTCAGCCGCGCTATCCTGTCCGCGCAGAACCAGATTGAGCAGCGCAATGCCGAACAGCGCAAGAACGTCCTGAAATACGACGACGTTCTCAACCGCCAGCGCACGGTGATCTACGACGAACGCCAGCGCGTTCTCGAAGGCGACGACTTCGCAGACCAGATTCACGACTTCCGCGACGATGTTCTGCGCGCCTACGTTGACGGTGCAACGGCGGGTGATCCCGAAGACTGGGAAATGGACAAGCTGTTCATTGCCCTGCAGGATCTCTACGCAACTTCCATCACCCCGGAAGATCTCTACGAGGACGCCGGCGGCAAGGGCAGCCTCAGCCGCGAAAAGATCCTCGAAGAAATTCAGGCGGATGCCGAACTTGCCTACGAAAAGCGCGAACGCGAACTCGGTTCGGGAGCGCTGCGCCAGCTGGAGCGCCGCGTTCTGCTGACCACTATTGACAAGCGCTGGCGCGAGCACCTGTACGAAATGGACTACCTCAAGAACGGCATCGGTCTGCGGGCTATGGCCCAGCGCGATCCGCTGGTGGAGTATCAGCGCGAGGGCTTTGAGATGTTCACCAGGATGCAGGACGGCATCAAAGAAGACGCCACGCGCCTTGTCAACAAACTGCAGGTGCAGGTCAAGACGGTCCAGAGCGACGAGGTCGAAGTCGAGTCCGACGCGCTGCGCACGACGCTGCCGAAGCTGACGCTGGCCGGCCCCAGCGAGCCCGGCGAAGGTGAGAAGCGCTCTGAAGGCCTTGCGGATGAAGACAGCGGCGGTGTCAACCGCGCTGAGCGCCGCAGAAGGAGAAGGCGCCGCTGAGTCTTTTGCCTGCTCATAAACCGAGCCTCGCGCTGCAGCGC
>NZ_KV823254.1 GCF_001815905.1 Brevibacterium sp. HMSC07C04
ACAGGGGCGTAATAGAAGCGGAACTAAACCCAGGACGCTTCACAGAACGAGCTGTGGGAGTGCGCCCTGCAAGCACACGGGCCCTTAGATAAGGACAATGGGCAGTAGCTCAGCTGCCGGTTTCGTAGGCGGCTCTCAGATAAGGAGTTCTGCTATGTGCCGACCAGTCACCTGCCGGGTGTGCAGCAAAACCACGTGGGCTGGATGCGGTCAGCACGTGGCCGATGTCAAAAAGCAGGTGCCGGCCTCGCAGTGGTGCGACGGCAAACACTCGGACGCAGAAAAAGGGCAAGCGGGTTCGGGCGGAGTCTTCGCTCGCCTATTCGGCCGCTGATCCCCAGCCGGTCGGCTGGCGGTGAGCCGACCTCCACCTCGGTCGCTTTCGGGGCTCGAGGTGGAAGGTGAGGGAATAAGGCTCCCTCACCTTTCGTTCCCAGTTCAGCAAGACACCACGAGACTCTGCGTAAGGAGTGTTCATGTCCGACATCACCGAACCTTTCCTTCCTGAAGCCGGCGCAGTGACCATGTTCACCACATCGTGGTGCGGCTACTGCAAGCGTCTGATGCCTCAGCTGAAGCAGCAGGGCATTGAGTTCCGCGAAGTGAACATCGAAGAGATCGAAAACGGTGTTCAGGTCGTCGAAGCCGCCAATGACGGCAACCAGACCGTGCCTACTCTTCTCTATGCGGACGGCACCACCCAGACCAATCCGAGCATCGGCGACGTCAAGAAGAAGCTTGAAAGCCTCGCCTGATATGTGCGACTGATTCTTCTGCAGCCGCGCAGATCAGCCGCAGCGACCAGGGTCCTGGCGCTGCGGCTTTTCAGTGCCCGCAGCTTTGTGCGTCCACTTTCTGCGTCCACGTCAGCAAAACGCGATGTCCCAACTGCCGTGTCAGTGGCGCTTAGTACCCTAAATGCATGCGCTCCAATGATCGTTCCTCTGGTTCTGCGGACTCCAAGCGAGCTTCATCAGCAGCTGTGCTCGCACGCCGCTTGGCTATTCCGCTCTTCACGGTCATCGGCGCTGCGTTCGGCGCTTGGGCGCTGATCTTCACCGGCGCTACGAACCCTCTGCTCGTCGGCGATTCCGGTCCGCTTGGTCGCATTGGCCTGCCCATCGCCGAATTCTTCTTCCAAGCAGCTTCTGTTGTCGTCATCGGCGCCATCATCCTTATGATGCTCGTTCTGCCGCGCTCCAAACCACGGCGCCGTCGCGGGGCAGGGGCCCGGCGGGCAGAAAAGAAAGCCAAACAGCAGGCGCGGAAAAAAGCCGCCGCCGCAAACCGCTCTTCCGGTGCGAGCCCTGATTCTGAGACTTCTGCGTCATCCACAGCGGCCTTCAGCCTGGCAGTCGATGAAGCGACAACCGCCGCCGCTGAGGCTGAGCACGAGGCTTCAAGCTCGGCTGACCGCAAAGCAGATGGCGACGCGGACCTCGACCCATCGTGGGCTGCGGCGCTGGTGGCAGCGCAGATCGGCTCGGTTGTCCTCGTCCTGTCCTCAGTTGCCACGCTGATCCTGCGCTATGTCAACACCGCGGGAACGGCGGCGACAAACGCAACACAGGCCGAATTCTCCGCCCAGCTGGGCGCCTACATCACCCAAATTGATTCGGGGCGACTGTGGTCGCTCGTTGTGATCTCCGCGATCATCATGTCAATGGTGCTCTTTGCCACCCGCAGCTTCGCGGGCATTGGCTGGTCGGCGCTTCTGACGGTGCTCATCTTGCTGCCGCAAGCGCTCATGGGGCATGCGGCAGAAGCCAAAGGGCACATTGAAGCCGTCAACAGCCTGGGCCTGCACTTGGTGGCGGTCATGGCCTGGGTCGGCGGGCTCTTAGTCCTCGCGCTTATTTCGCCCACACTCACGGCCCGCCCAGATCTCGGCGAAATCATCAAGCGCTATTCGACGATCGCACTGTTTTCGATCGTCATCATGGCCTACTCGGGCTTTGTCAACGCAACCCTGCGCGTCAAAACCTTCGATGACTGGATGACTCCCTACGGGCAGTTGGTCATCATCAAGGCGGTGCTCACCGTCATCCTCGGCCTGATCGGCTTCTGGCACCGCGAACGCATCATTGACCGCCTTGGTTCGAGCATGCGCGCGGCTGCCGAATTCTGGCGTCTGGTTCTTGCCGAGATCGCCATTTTCGGTGCTGTTGTGGCTATTGGCATTGTGCTGGCCAGTTCACAGCCGCCGGTCCCACAGGAACTTCGCGCCGAGCCCACCCCCTCGGAAATCCTGTCCGGCGAGCTCCTTCCGCCGGAACCGCTGTGGTACAACTACTTCCTCCAGTGGCGCTTTGACCCACTGTGGGTGGTTGTCGGCATAGGTGCCTCGGTTCTGTACATCATGGGCTACCGCGAACTGAAGAAGCGCGGCGGACACTGGCCGCTGTGGCGCACCATTTCGTGGGTGGGCGGCATGGCCATGCTCATCTACGTCACGTGCGGCGGCCCGATGGTCTATGGTCGCACCCTGTTCTCCGGCCACATGATTCAGCACATGCTGATCGTCATGCTCGTGCCCATCCCCATGGTGGTGGGGGCGCCCATCACGTTGCTCATGCGCGCCATTCACCCGCGCCAGGACGGTTCACGCGGGGTGCGCGAATGGATTCTCATTCTGGTGCACTCGAAGTACATTCGCTTCTGGGCCCACCCGATCGTCGCTTCGATCAACTTCGCCGGATCACTCATCGTCTTCTACTACAGCGGGATCATGTGGTACGCGCTGAAGTACCACCTGGGCCACGAACTCATGCTCATCCACTTCCTGGCAGCGGGCTACTTGTTCGCACAGGCCATGATCGGCGTGGACCCGGGTGTCAAGCGCTTCCCCCACGCGGTGCGGTTCGTGGTGCTCCTTGTGACCATGACCTTCCACGCGTTCTTCGGCATTTCAATCATGACCACTGAAGTGCTCATCGAACCGGACTGGTACGGCAACATGGGCCAAACGTGGATCAGCGCGCTGGACGACCAACAGCTGGGCGGCGGAATCGCCTGGGGCATCGGCGAATTCCCCACACTTATTCTGGCGTTCATTGCGGCGGTCCAATGGTCGAAAGCCTCCGACCGTGAAGCCAAACGCAAAGACCGCGCCGAAGCCCGCTCCGGCGACGCCGAACTGCGCGCATACAACGAATACCTGGCCTCGCTCAGCCGCAAGCGCTGAGCGCCGGACTCATCACACGAGGCGCCGCCCGGCTCAGTCGCGAACAGTGCTCGCCACGGCTCACCATCGCCCATGTGGGTCGGCGGGCTGCCTTTGCCCCGGGTGAGCAGGTAATACTCACCGCCCTCTGTGCGTCCTGGCACAGGGAGAGTGCGCATTCTTTCAGCGCCTCATTGCGATTCCTGGCCGTCCAATGCTCCGCCTCAGGCATATAGTGAGTCATCCCACAAATGCGTGAGCGACAGCCACACGCAGCGTGGCGAATGCAACATGAGGCAAAGGAGCCGATATGTCACAGGACGTACAGGAACGTCGCAGCCTGCAGAAGGTCGTCGCCGCTTCGATGGCCGGAACGGTCGTCGAGTGGTATGAATTCTTCCTCTACGGTTCAGCCGCAACCTTGGTGTTCAACCACATTCTGTTCCCACCGTCGGACAACCCGCTCACCCCGATTCTGGCGGCGTTCGTCACCTACGCGGTGGGCTTTATCGCCCGTCCCGTCGGCGGTATCGTGTTCGGCCACTACGGCGACAAGCTCGGCCGTAAGAAGCTGCTGCAGCTGTCGATCATCCTGGTGGGCGTGTCGACCTTCCTCATGGGCTGTCTGCCCACCTATCAGACGATCGGCATCCTCGCACCCCTCTTGCTGGTGTTCCTGCGCTTTGTGCAGGGCTTCGCCGTCGGCGGCGAATGGGGTGGCGCTGTGCTCCTGGTCGCAGAGCATTCGCCCAAGGAATCTCGCGGTTTCTGGGCCTCTTGGCCCCAGGCCGGTGTGCCGTTGGGCAATCTGCTCGCCACCGCTGTCCTGTGGGTGCTCTCGACCACGCTCGATGAAGCACACTTCATGTCGTGGGGCTGGAGGATCGCATTCTGGCTGTCGGCCGTCATTGTGCTCATCGGCTGGTACATCCGCACGCAGGTCTCAGATGCACCGATCTTCCACGAAACCAAGGACGCCATCGACGAAGGCGCAGCTGACTACGGTGTTTTCTCGGTTCTGAAGAAGTACCCGCGCGGCATTTTCTGCGCTATGGGTCTGCGTTTGATCGAAAACATCCACTATTACCTGGTTGTGACCTTCACGATCACGTACCTGTCGGTTGAAGTGGACATCAAGTCCAGCGACATCCTCGGCCTTCTGTTGGGCGCACACGCCATCCACGCCTGCCTGGTGCCACTGGTCGGCAAGGTCACCGACATTGTGGGCCGCAAACCGCCCTATATGGTGGGGATTCTGCTGTCGGCCTCCTGGGGTTTCTTCGCCTACCCCCTGTACTCGACGGCCGACCCGTTCAACATCTTTATCGCGATGCTCGCGGGCCTGGTGTTCCACGCCCTCATGTACGCCCCACAGCCGGCGATCATGTCCGAAATGTTCCCCACCCGCATGCGCAACTCGGGTGTTTCGTTCGGCTATCAGGTCACGGCTATCGTCGCCGGGTCCTTCGCACCGATCATCGCCGTGTTCCTGCTGGACACGTTCAAGTCAGCTGTTCCAATCGCCATCTACGCCGCAATCGCCGCGGTCATTTCGCTCATTGCACTGGCGTTCACCAAAGAGACCCGCGGCATTGACTTCGCGGACATCGACCGTGCCGACGCCGAGCGCTTCGGAGTCAAGCGCTGACCAAGTTGCACAATCGGGCACAGCCGACCGGCGCCTCGTTCTGCGGAAAACAAACCCGGTACTCGGTTCCCGGGTGACGAGGCGCCGGTTGGCATATCCGGGGTATGCCCGGTGTGGCTGCCGGGCGAGTACCGTGGGCTGCGGGCCCAGCCGGGCCCGCACTGTGCGGGCGCCGCTCGGCGCGAACCGAACCCCGAAAGCAGGAGGAGTACACGATGGCAGAAGCTCGACTGAATGGACGAAGAGCCCTTGTGACCGGGGGAGCGTCCGGCTTGGGCCAGGCGATCGCGGAAGCCTTTGCCGCCGAAGGCGCGACCGTTACGGTTGCCGACATCAACGGCGATGCCGCGAAGGACATTGCGGAAAAGATCGGCGGCAAGCACTGGCAGGTGGATCTGGCCGACACTGAAGCGCTCGATGCCCTCAATCTGAACTTCGACATTCTGGTCAACAACGCCGGAATCCAACACATTGACGCGCTTGAAGAGGTTTTCCTTGGACATTCGGCTGTGCCTCGTCTGCCCGAAGCCGACGAGGTGGCACAGCTGGCCGTCTTCCTGGCCTCTGATGCCGCTGGGGTCATCACGGGATCGGCACATTCGATTGACGGAGGATGGTCTGCCGCGTGAGGTCTGACAAAGCCCCCAGACTGAAGCCCCAGCCCTGAAAGGGCGGGGCCCAGCCCTGAAAAACCCTCCATGGGCTCCAACCCAGGCTCAGCTGCTATCCGGCACTCTGAGGGCGCGCACAACAGCCTGCACGGCGGTCCGTCGCAGTGCTTCGGGCCTGACAACAGCCCAGTAGTGCACCGGCAGCGAAAAGTCGGGGATCACCCTGGTGAGGCCTTCACCGGCGAAGGTGGGCAGAAGAGCTACCCCAACGCCTCGGCGGCATGACTGAACATGAGCCAGTGCCGAGTTCGAATAGAAGTGCCCGGCTGGTTCCGGCAGGACGTTCCACGCGCTTTCCAGGCTGGCTACGCCCAGTGAGTGCTCGGCGTAGTAGATCAGCCGGTGCGCCCGCAGATCCTCCGTGGTCTGCGGTGCCTGTGCTGCCGCCAAGTAGCTGTCCGCGGCGAAGAAGCCCAGCTCATAGGGCCGCAGGTGGTGCACCGTGGCATTGGAAACATCCGGTTTCTCCACCACGATCTCAACATCGAAACCCGACCGGTGCTGGCGGGCTCGCTGCGTGGAAGTGGTCATTTCAATGTTGAGGCGCTTGTGTTCTGCCTGCAGCTGGGCGAGTGCATCGACCGCATAGAACATGGCAAAAGCCTCGGGACAGGCAATGCGCACATTGCCGTACATCGATGTGTCCGGTGAATCGACCTGTATTGAGCCGAGAGCCTTCTCGATCATTTCGGCCCCCGGCATGAGCCTGCGGCCAGCCGCACTCAGTTCCCACCCGTCCGGGGTGGCGGTCAGAAGGGTTTCGCCAACCGCCCTTTCGAGGTTCGCAATGCGCCGCGACACGGTTGTGTGCGTAACTCCCATGCTCGCTGCGGCCGCCGTGTACTTGCCCAGGCGAGAAACCGCCAGCAGGGCCAGCAGATCATCTGGCGACACCGGGGGACGGGAGACGTTCATAGCGCCAGTCTACTGAGCGGCATGTGCGCTGACGCACTCCCACGGTGCGCAAGTGCCGTCCGAAAACCGAGCCGAACAGTGTGATCTGCGCAATTCTCGGCGCTATGCTGATCATGAATTTCAGGAGTGTGTACTCACCATTTGCAAGGAGGCATGATGGCAATCATCGGTTGGGTAGGTCTGGGCAACATGGGACGGCCCATGGCCGCAAACCTCGTCAAGGCAGGCCACACTGTTCAGGGATTCGACGTTGTCGAAGCCGCAGTCACCGCGGCAGCAGAAGACGGCATCACTCCGGCGAAGTCAATTGAAGAGGCCGTGAAGGACGCAGAAATCGTCTTCACCATGCTTCCCAAGGGCGAACACGCCCGCTCGGTGTACCTCACGGAAGGCGGTGTGCTCGAAGTTGCGGCAAAGGACACGATCCTCGTGGATTCGTCCACCATTGACTTCGACACCGCCCGAGATCTCCACAGCGCGGCCCGCGAAGCCGGCTACGTATTCCTCGACGCACCCGTATCCGGCGGTGTGACAGGTGCGGCCGCAGGCACCCTGACCTTCATGGTCGGCGCAGAAGACGCAGACTTCGAAGCAGCCAAGAAGTACATCGAGCCCATGGCCGGAAACATCTTCCACGCCGGTGGCGATGCCGCCGGTCAGGCCGCCAAGATTGTCAACAACATGATGCTGGCCATCAGCTCCCAGGGTGTTGTCGAAGGTGCCGTACTCGCCGACCGCTTTGGTCTGTCGCCCGAAACCTTCCTCAACATCGCCAAGGTCTCATCCGGGGATTCCTGGCCGCTGCGCACCTGGTACCCGGTCCCCGGTGTAGTCGACACCGCTGCTGCCAACAACGGCTTCAAGCCCGGTTTCGCGGTTTCGCTCATGCGCAAGGACCTCGGCCTGGCGCTCGCCGGTGGGGAAACCCAGGGCGTTCCACTGGATGCCGCACAGCTTGTCGCGGACAAGCTCGACAAACTCATTGACGAAGGCTGGGAGCTGGCCGACACCATGGCTCTCATCCGCAACGTCGACCCCGACGCTGAGGGCCTTCCGAAGAACTGGAGCTGACGGGCTCTCACCTGACCCACTCCCGAGGTGGAGGTCGGCACTGTGCCGACCTCCACCTCTTTGTCTGTGGGGAAGTGAGCGGTCCTGGGTGCAGCGGGGCAGGGTCGACCGTTGACCAGCTGCGCTGTGGCGGGCCCGGCTACCCTTAGAGCGGATTTGTCTGTCTATTCAAGGAGTGCCCGTGGAGAATGCTGACGAGTTGGTTCTGACTGATTCTGAGCGCGATGAGATTCGCGCACGACTGGACGATGTTGCCGAGCGTGCCTCAGCTGCTGCAGCAGCGGCAGGGCGCGAATACGGCGGCGGTGATCCAGAAGCTGATGCCGATGCAGTCAAAGTGCTTCTGGCAGTGAAAACACAGCCGGTTGCGAAGATTCGGGCTGCGATTGAACACGGATACCGGCTGATCGGCGAGAATCGACAGCAGGAGCTCACTGCAAAAGAAGAGGGGCTGGCCGATCTGAACCCGGTGGCGCACCTCATTGGGCCGCTGCAGCGCAATAAGGTCAATCACACGCTGGCCGTTGAATCGTGTGCGTGCATTGAATCGCTTGACAATATGCGTTTGGCCCAGCGGATTGACAACCGCCTGGAACTGCTGGAGCGCAGCAGCCTGGATGTCTTCATTCAAGTCAACACTTCGCGCGAAGACAGCAAGTTCGGTGTCGCCCCGGATGAGGCCGAAAAGCTCATTGAAGAAGTGCGCGGTCTGGAGCGACTGCGGATTCGGGGGCTGATGACCATTGGACTGCCCGGCACGACAGCTGACGAGATTCGGCCGTCCTACGCAGAGCTTCGACAGCTGTCAGAAGACTTCCGTGCGCGGGGTGTGCTGCCGGCGGATGCCAGTGAACTGTCGATGGGCATGTCCGCTGATTTCGAACTTGCTATTGCAGAAGGCGCCACAATCGTGCGCGTCGGTTCCAGCGTTTTTGGGGCGCGCAGCTGATTTCGGGCCGAAAGCCCTTCGATAACAAAGAAGTGCCCTCGCTGGTCGGTTTGACCAGCGAGGGCACTTCTTATGGGTTGAGCCTGTCAGCTCATGCCCTTATCACTTCTGCATGCGCTTGCGGGAAATGATCAGGGTTGCGGCACCAGCAGCGATCAGCAGCACGGCTGCGCCGAGAGCTACGCCGATGTTGGCACCGGTGCGCGGAAGCGCGGGGTTGTTGGTTTCGGTTTCAGGTGTGTTCGGAGTGTCCGAACCACCCGGAGCCGGGGTTTCCGAAGGTTCTTCGGAGGGCTCTTCAGAAGCACCAGGCGTGGGCTCTTCCGAAGGTTCATCCGAGGGCTCCTCAGACGGTTCTTCGGAAGGCGTTTCCGAAGGCTCGTCGGAGGGTTCCGGCGTGGGCTCTTCAGAGGGTGTTTCCGAAGGTTCATCCGAGGGCTCCGGAGTCGGTTCTTCGGAAGGCGTTTCCGAAGGCTCGTCGGAGGGTTCCGGCGTGGGCTCTTCAGAGGGTGTTTCCGAAGGCTCGTCGGAGGGTTCCGGAGTCGGCTCTTCTGAAGGCTCCGGAGTCGGTTCCGGCGTGGGCTCCGGCTTCTCAGCCTTGTTGACGAGGTTGAGCTTGACCGGCTCATTCGTCTCGGGAGTCACGCTGAAGGATCCGTCGTCGTTCTTCGAAACACCGTCGCCGGTGATTTCGTAGTCGCCCCAGTTGATGCCGTCAATTTCCGGAAGGTTGACTTCCGTGATCTTGAACTCGGTGCCGATCTTGTAGCGCTTCGAGTTGACGCGGTTTTCTTCACCAGCTTTGAGTTCGAGAGTGTCTTCTTCGTCGCCAGCGGTGTACTTCACGGTGTACTTGGTGTCAGCCGGGACCTGGTCTGCACCGTCGCCCTCAACCGACTTTGCGATCGAGAAGCGGGTGTATTCCTTACCGGAACCGGTGCCACCGCCGATTGCGGTGTACTCGTACTCGGCGTCGACGTCTTTTCCGTTGACCTTGGCGGTGTTCTTGTAGACGTCGCCTTCGAATGCCTTGCCGTCCATCTTCGTCCAGTAGAGGACGCGGTACTGAACGCGCTTATCGGTAGGAACGTTCTTCACCGTCACGGTGAAGTCCTTATCCCCTTCTTTAACGTCAGTCTCGAAGTCAGCTGGGTCAACGGATGTCCAGTCTTCACCTTCGACGAAGTTGCCATCGGCGTCGACGTTGCGGTACTCAACTTCAACGTCAAAGTCGTTGACCTTGTGGCGTTCGAATTCAGTGTCATCGACGAGCGCATCGGTGACCGTGACGGTGCCGTCTTCAGCGATGGTGTTGGGGAACTGAATGCCCCAAGCAATCAGGTCGCTGCCAAGCTTTGTGCGAGCGCTGTACTTGAGCGGGTCATTGGATGCGTGGCCAGGACCAACGGGACCGATGCCGCCGTCACCCGGAACCGGGACCGGGACAGCTTTGCCGTCGATGGTGAAGTCGACCGTGTTCTTGTCGGTTGTTTCGTCCAGGGTTGCGAGGAACCACAGTTCGCCGCCGACGTCTTCCTTGCCGTTGACAAAGTCAGTCAAGGTGCAGGTAACAGTCGGTGCAGGGTCGTTCGTGACTTTGCACTCAGCAACAGTTTCGCCGGTTTTTGTGTCCGGAACCGCAAATTCGCCGTTGGCGTAGTTGGAGAACTCCTTGGGCAGGGTCATGCCGAAGGTTTCGCCAGCTTTTGCTCCGTTGGGAACGTTCCACTTGGCCGTGACCTTGACTTCGTCATCGACCTGGGCCTTGCCGCCTTCTTTGTTGTTGAAGGTGACGTTGACTTCCGAAATAGCGCCAGGGTAGGTGAGGTCGTCCGCATTAGCCGGGGCGGCGCCTCCAACCAGGTATGACGCCGTCAGAAACAATGTTAAGAGCAGGCCGCCAAGGCTGCGCTTCTTTGTTTTCATACGTTTATCTTTCTGAGGTGACGAACCCCTCAGATGCTGGGACTTATGTGATTCGCCGAGCAGCTGAGGGGCGTGTTTAACTCATGGCAACAAGTAGCAGGCGATTCCTGTCAACGTAACCTGTTACCGCTTACAAGCGTACAGACTACTGTAAGTTTCATGAAGATGCACTAAATGTGCTGTGGGATACGGTATCCCGCGATCGTTACAGCTTCCGCAGTGCTGCGGCCATAGATTCGAGTGCCTCCTGCACAATCGGCCGCGGCGTTCCCATGTTGAAGCGCACCCAGCCCCGGCCTGCACGGCCAGTGGTGGCGCCGTCGTTCATGGCAACCCGAGCCTCTTCTACGAAGAACTGCTGAGGGCTCACACCGTCAGGCAGGCGAGGGATCAGCGAGGTCGCATCAAAGAATGACAGGTATGTGCCCTGCGGCTTGATGTAGCCCAGTTCTGGCAGTTCAGCAGCGGCGAACTCTGCAATGAAATCCCGTGTCTGCTCCAGGTAGCCAAGAGTGTCGGCCAACCATTCCCCACCTTCGCGGTAGGCGGTGATGCCCGCAATGACACCCGGAGTTGCCGCCGACCCCGAGAACTGCGTTCCGTGCTTCTTCCATGCGGCAATGTGATCCTCGTTCGTGAAGATCAGCTGCGCGCACTTCAGACCCGGAGTATTGAACGACTTGGTGTGCGATGTGGCAGTCAGCGTGTGCCGTGCGGCAGCTTCCGAAGTCGACGCGTAGGGAATGTGCTGGAAACCGCTGTACGTCAACGGCGCATGGATCTCATCCGAGAAGACCAGCGCACCGTTCTTTTCGACGATCTGGGTGATTCGCTCAAGTTCGGCCCTAGTGAACACCCGCCCCGTGGGGTTGTGGGGGTTGCACAGCACCAGCACACCACCGGGGCCGCCATCCGGTCCCGCTGTCGACAGTGCCGCATCGATCGCATCGAAGTCCATTTCCCAGTGCCGCCCAGCAAGCGGGCCAGGAACCGGCTGCCCATCAGACGAACCGGGAAGCAGTTCAGGGGACGGTTCGTCAACAATCTTCTGGGGCACTTCGACATGTTCGCGGAAGAACGCACCGGGGATTGTGAGGAACGGCATGTACGCCGGGGTGGGCACAACGAGTTTGGCCCCGCGGGGAACAAGAATGTCGAGAAAACCGCCCATGCCCAGCAGAACATCGGACACGGGGAACACGTTTTCAGCGGAGAATTCCCACCCGTAGCGCGAAGCGTAGAACTCCGCGGTTGCCTCACCCAGTCCCTTCAGCAGAGCGGGAGGGGTGTAGCCGTACAGCTGGTCTTCGTCGATGACTTTGAGCGCTTCGCGGATGACCGGCGCAATGCCGAAGTCCATTTCCGCAATCCACGCGCCGATCGCCCCGGGGTACTCCGTCCACTTCCGGCTGCCGCGCTCTTCGATCTGCTTGCGAGTGATGCTGTCATAGGGATGCATACGGCCAGCGTAGCGCCGCAGGACACCGCGAGCATTCAACAACGACACACGCGTTCACACCTCCGGCTCTCGCCGTCTCAGCACTTGCTGAGCACTCGCTCCATGGCTGCTCGTTCAGGTTCTGTGACCCACAGTGAGTACTTTTCCTTCACCCGAATCTGCAGACCCACATACGTGCACCTGTATGACTTATTCGGCGGCAGCCACGAAGCGGCGTCCTTGTTGCCCTTCGCGGAGTTCGTCGCCCCGTCGACTGCAATGAGGTTCAACGGGTCGTTGGCGAACTCGATGCGCTGTTCTTGTGAAATCTGCTGTGCGCCGGTGATCCACGCATTGTGCAGCGCAACAATATGGTCGATCTGCACTTTCTGGCTGGTGGTCTGCCCGTGTTTGAAGTCGATCCGCTTACCCGTATAGGCATCGACAAGCGTGCCCGATGTGACCTTGCAGCGGCCATCGCGGGTGATGTTGACCAGGTCCCTGGTCAGAATGTCGTCGCGGGTGCGGCATCTGTTGAAATCGGTGTCCGTCCACGCTTTGCCGAACTTTTCGACCCGCCCATAGCCGGTGGCCGGTGCTTTGCCTTTGACGGGCAGCTTTTTCAGTGCCGCCAGTGACTGTTGGGCGCCCGGGCTGCTGGGCCCGACATCCGAACCGTCGCCCGGCTGCTTCTTGGCCTGCGGTTTCTGCAGGGGTGCGGTGGGAGGAGCGCTTTGCCCTTCGGGTTCCGTTTCGGATGCCGTAGGGCTGGTGTTTGGGACAGGTGTTTTGCCGGGTGAGGCTTCCGGCAGCGGGGCACAGCCGCTCAGTGTGAGCAGTGTGACCAGCGCTGCACAAGCCCACCTGCGCGGTGAGCGCACAGAGCGTCAGCCTTCGCGCTGGAAGAACTCTTGACGCTGAGAGCCCAGTCCGTCACCTTCGAGCTCCACGACATCACCGGCGGTCAGAAACGGGTGGGTTCCGGCCATTGCCACACCGGCGGGCGGGCCGGTTGACACGATGTCGCCCGGTTCGAGCGTCATGTACTGCGACAGTCTGTACACAATGGTGCCCACATCGAAGATCATCTTCGAGGTGTTGCCGTCCTGACGCACTTCGCCGTTGACCAGGGTGCGCAGACCAACATTGTTCGGGTCGATGGAATCAGCGGTCACGACCTTCGGACCCAGCGGGGTGGAACCGGGGATGTTCTTGCCCAGGCCCCACTGTGGTGTGAGGTTCTGGAAAGCGCGTTCAGAGACATCGTTTGCCAAAGTGAAGCCAGCAATCGCCTGCAAGCCCTCTTCCGGGGAATTCAGTGCGTGGACGCGCTTGCCCATGACAAAAGCGAATTCGACTTCCCAGTCGGTCTTCTCAGAACCCGGCAGAATGCCGACCGGATCATTCGGCCCGACGATCGTGTTGGGGTGCTTGAGGAACGTGACCAGGTTGGAGGGAATCGGCTGGCCAGCTTCTGCCGCGTGGTCGGTGTAGTTCAGGCCAATGCACACAACAGCCTGCGGGGAGGCGACCGGTGCGCCGATTCGCTTGCCGTCTGCATCAAACGACGGCAGCTGACCCAGTTCTACAAGCGACTGGAGCTTAGGCAACCCCTCCGCCCAGAAGTGCGGACCGAAGTCCCCGCCGAATTCGGTGACCGCAGAGCTTGCATCAAAGAAGCGTTCGCCGTCCGTGACAACCGGGGTTTCCTGCCCGGGCTGACCAATCCGCATAAGCTGCATGAGTTCCTCCTGAGTTTTCTACAATCTAGACCAGGGCACTGACACGAGAGCTTCCGGGGAGCCGAACTCCGCCTCGGCGGCCGCAGAACCGCAATCCGCGCCGTGAAACGGCGCAGCCCGCGCTGCAGAGCGGGCCCACGCCGAACGAGGCGAGAACCACACCGGACCGTGCGGCAATCACACAGAAAAACACGGCATAGTATTGGGGAACCACACAGAAGGAAACCCATGCTCGACACCCTTGCCGCCGCCTCAGCAGGGACGGCTGACATCATCGCCGCCCCGGCGTTCCTCGACCCGCAGAAGATCATCGAATCAGCCGGCCCGTGGATGCTCGCGGTCGTGGCGCTCATTGTCTTCATCGAATCCGGAGTCCTGTTCCCATTCCTGCCCGGCGACTCGCTGCTGTTCGTAGCAGGCCTCATGTCCCCGGCAATGGGCGTTCCCCTGTGGCTGCTGATTCCCGTCATCTGGGCTGCCGCCATCTGTGGTGACCAAGTCGGATACTTCCTCGGCTACAGGTTCGGCCGCAGGTTCTTCAAGGACGACGCGCGCGTCCTGTCGACCGCACACCTGCGCCAAGCAGAAGAGTTCTTCGTCAAACACGGTGGGAAATCGCTGTTTCTGGCTCGCTTCGTGCCGATCGTGCGGACCTACGTTCCGCTGGCCGCGGGCGTTGCGCACTACAAGTACCGCAAATTCATCTTCTGGAACGTCGCCGGTGGGCTCACGTGGGGCTTTGTCCTGCCGCTGGCCGGCTACTACCTGGGCACCTTCGCCATCATCCGCGACCACGTGGACCTGTGGGTCATCGTCATCATCGGCCTGTCGCTCATCCCCGTGGCCATCGAAGTCATCCGCGAACGCCGCGCCCTCAAGAAGGAAAAAGCCGCTCGCGAAGCTGCCGGTTCTGCTGAGGCCGCGGACACCGCTGACGACGTAAAATAATCACCCGGAGCGGGCAACAAGCCGTTTCAGAATCTATGCGCACAAGGCGCGAAGGAGTGAAACGATGACTCAGAAGATCAGTGCCGCAATCGTCGGCTACGGCAACCTCGGCAAGAGCGTTGAAAAGCTGATAGCCGAGCAGCCGGACATGGAGCTCTACGGAATCTTCTCCCGCCGCGACTCACTTGAGACCGACGCTGCCGTCTACCCCGTCACAGAGGCCGCCGAGCACAAAGACAAAGTCGACCTGCTGTTCCTGTGCCTGGGCTCGGCCACCGATATGCCCCAGCAGGCTGCGTCGTTTGCCGAGAACTTCACTACGGTCGACACCTACGACAACCACCACCTCATCCCCGCCCATCGCGAAAAGATGGACGCCGCAGCAAAGGCCGGGGGCAACATCGCCATGATTTCCACCGGCTGGGACCCCGGCATGTTCTCCATCAACCGCACCATCGGTGAAGCCCTGTTCCCCAACGCCCAGCAGAACACCTTCTGGGGTCCGGGACTGTCGCAGGGACACTCCGATGCCGTGCGCCGGGTTGAAGGTGTCAAAGCCGGCGTGCAGTACACCCTGCCAAAAGAAGAAGCCATGCAGGCGGCAAAAGAAGGCCGCGGTGAGGAGATCACCGGTGCGAATGCCCACCGCCGCCGCGTCGTAGCCGTAGCAGACGAAGCCGACCAGGAGCGCATCCGCCAGGAAATCGTGTCGATGCCCGACTACTTCGAACCCTACGAAACGACCGTCGAGTTCGTCAGCCAAGAAGTCTTCGACCGTGAACACCAGGGCATGCCCCACGGTGGCCACGTCATCACCTCGGGCGACCTCGGCGGCACGCACCACTCCGTCGAGTTCACCCTCGAACTTGAGCGCAACCCCGACTTCACCGCTGCCGCGCAGCTGGCCTACGGCCGTGCCGCAGTCCGCATGGCCCGCGAAGGCCGCACGGGTGCCGTCACGGTACTCGAAGTTGCGCCCTACCTGCTGTCGACTGCAAGCCTCGACGAACTCGTAGCCCGCGACATCTGATAGCCCACATGGCTCGCATTGTTCTGGCCCGCCACGGGCAAGCATCCGCGCACGCTGAAGACTATGACGTTCTGTCTGATCTGGGCCGTCAGCAGGCCCGGCTGTTGGGCAGCGCGCTTTCCGCGCTGAAGCTGCGCGAACCCGTGGTGGTCACCGGCACACTCAAACGGCAGATCGACACGGCGCAGATCATCTTCGGCGCCAATGCTGAGGGTGACGGCGAGGCAGGCAGTGCTGCTGAGGGCGCCGGTGCCGAGGTTCTTCGTGACGAGCGGTTCAACGAATACGATCACCGGCGCGTCATGGCCGACTACACCCCGGACATGAAGCCGGGCGAGGCCGGACGGCTGGATCGTGCAATGGCCCTGTGGATGGCTGACGCGCAGTCGGACTTCCCGCCATTTATGCGTCGGGTCATTGCCGCGTACCGGGAGTTCGTTGACCGGTTGCCCGAAGGTCGCGATGGGCTGATCGTCAGCTCCGGGGGGTGTGTCCGCGGTGATCTTCGCCTGGCTCATGGCGGGCAGGCCGGAGGTTTTTGCAGGACACGCTCTCGAAGCGCCATCGGCTGAATCTTCCACCACCGGGATTCTGGACTTCGGCCTGGAAGGGCACGACTTCACCCAAGAAACAGGGCCCGCAGCGTTTCTCGACTTCGGCGCGGGCATCCCACTGGACACTGTGGCAGGCCGTCAAAGTGGTGGGTCTGGTCGCGGCTCCGCCGGTGGGTCTGCGCTGTCAGCTCCAGAAACGGCAGACGCGGCGCGGGCTGTTCGCGAAATCGAGCAGGTGGTGCTGTTCAACAGCGAATTCGTCAACGCCTCACTGGGCCAGACGGACGGACACAGGCTCATCACGTTCAACGAACACGCCCACCTGGGCCCACCCGAAGAAGGCCGCATCACCCCGCACTGATCGGTAAGACAGCAGCCACTCCTTTGTGCACTCCTGCGCGTCTCCTGCAAAAGAAAATCAACCCGCGCCTTGCGACTACGGGCTGATCATGATGGTAGAAAGCATAGCACCAAAATGGTGGTGAGCTGATAGTCACAATCGACAACGAGCTTCACTGGCGCCATAGGTCGAGCAAGTGCCGATTCACCTCGTACCAGGCGGCGCGTCTTGCCTAGCGGGTCAGCTGCACTCGGCTGTGGCGTTTTTTGGAACAATGAACGCTATGACTGACCTTTCTTCACCCCGTCTGCGCGCACCCGAACTCGTGGGGCGGCGTTGGATCAACACCGGCGGCAAAGACCTTTCACTGCAGGATCTGCGCGGCAAAATTGTTCTGCTGGACTTCTGGACGTTCTGTTGCATCAACTGCCTGCACGTGCTGGATGAACTGCGCGAAATCGAAGAAAAGTACCACGACGAACTCGTGGTCATCGGCGTGCACTCACCGAAGTTCGAATTCGAGCGCACCGTGGAAGCCGTCGACCAGGCGGTCGAGCGCTACCAGGTGGAGCACATCGTGCTTGACGACCCCGACCTCGTCACCTGGCAGGCCTACACCGCCCGGGCATGGCCCACACTGGCGCTCATCGACCCCGAGGGTTACCTGGTGGCGAAGATGTCCGGTGAAGGCCACTCGAAGGGCATCACCAGCCTCATCGAAGACCTCGTCGAAGAACACCGCGTCAAGGGCACCCTGCGCTCCGGCGACGACCCTTACGTGGCACCGGAGCCGCGCGAAGGTGAACTGTTCTACCCCGGCAAACTCATCCGCCTGGAAACCGCCGGGCACGAAGGCAATATCCTCGTCGGCGATTCCGGCCACCACAGCCTTGTCGAATACGCCCCTGACGGTGTGACAAAACTGCGCCGCTTCGGGGCCAAAGAACGCGGATTCGCTGGCGGCCCGGCGCTTGCCTCTGCCACCTCGACAGGCGTCTCAACAGACGCAGCCAACACTGAAACCGCCCAAGCGCGCTTTTCCGAGCCCGGCGGCATGGCTGAGCTCAGCCCAGAACTGGCCGCCAAAGTCGGCTACCACGTGGTTGTCGCCGACACCGTCAACCACGCCCTGCGCGGCCTGAACCTGGACACCGGCGAAGTGACAACCGTCGCGGGCACCGGCGAACAGTACATGGTCGGCGCTGCAGACAACACCGTCGAAGGTCGCAGCACCGAACTGCGCTATAACGGCCCAGCCCGCGGCATCAAGCTGTCCAGCCCGTGGGACGTGCAGTTTGTGCCCGCAACCGGCGACGTCATCATCGCGATGGCCGGCAATCACACCATCTGGGCGTTCAACCCGGAAAAGGCCACCGTCCGCCTGTTCTCCGGCACCATGAACGAAGGCCTCACCGATGGCGGACCGGAAGAAGCGTGGTTCGCTCAGACGTCCGGGCTGGCTCTCACTGCCGAAGGCAAGGTGCTTCTCGCAGATTCGGAAACCTCGGCTCTGCGCAGCCTCGACCCGGCAAACGGCACGGTTGAAACCTATGTGGGCACCGGCCTGTTCGACTTCGGCTTCCAGGACGGACCGTCAGCCGAAGCCCGCCTGCAGCACCCGCTGGGTGTGGCGGAACTGCCGGACGGCTCGATTGCGATTGCCGACACCTACAACGGCGCCATCCGCCGCTATGACCGCACGAGCGACGAAGTCTCCACACTCGCCCGTGACCTGCGCGAACCTTCCGACATCCTCGTGGTGACCCCGGAAGACGGCGACCCCTACCTGCTGGTTGCAGAATCTGCCAACCACTCACTGACCGCCGTGACAATCCCTGCCGAAGCGCTCGAAGTCAATGAAGGCCAAAAACAGACCAAGCGGCCGCCCACGGAAATCGGCACGGGAGCTATCGACGTTGAAGTCCACTTCACCGTCCCGCAGGGCCAAAAGCTCGACGACCGCTGGGGTGACCCCACCTGGCTGCAGATCTCATCAACCCCACCCGAGCTCATCGCCGACGGCGCCGGGGGAGCGGAGGGACAGACACGCACCATCACCCTGGCCGAGGGGTACGGCGAAGGCGTTCTGCACGTGACGGCCCGCGCGGCATCCTGCGACGGCGAACCGGGCGGCGAAATCCCGCTGCACGCCGCCTGCCACCTGTACCAGCAGGACTGGGGTATTCCGCTGGTCATCCGCGAAGGCGGCCCAAACCGCCTCGACCTGGACCTGCGCGGGGTCTGAACACACTCCTCAATGACGAGGCGCCGCTCAGGTGAGTTAGGAAGCTCGCCTGACCGGCGCCTCGTCATTTCAGGGTTCGATCTGCTCTACCTCTACCTTGCCGTCTTCGCAGGGGGCACTCAGAGCCCGTCACGACCGTGATCACGCGGGCTCTGCGGCTTGGCCAGACCCTGCCAGAATGCAGAATTCCGCCCGTAGTCGGCAACGAGCCTCGGAAGAAGCGGGTCAGCAACTCCGGTTCGGCACGCAATATCGTCGAGCGAGGCGATCACGTCGAGGACGGACCGGGGTTCGAACTGTCCGGCTACCCGCTTTGCCTTGTTGCGCACGTTGTTCGGGGTCGGCCCGGCATCGAGGACAGAATGGTGCCACAGGCGGCTGTGGTGCGCACAGCGGTTTCGAAGATAGACCATTGCCCGCACACGGTAGGCGAATCCCGCTTTGGCGATCCCGGTGCTCGTCGCAACCGCATCGGCAAGTGTGCCTTGGCCGCCGCGTTCGATCACTTTCGACAGGGTGCCGAACGACCAGGCCTCGACGGCTGACCACACAGGCAGTTTGCTGTAGTCTGCTCGGTCGATGCCGGCCTCCCGATAACGGAGGATATGACGATCCTTGCTCCGATCGATGTCGCGCAAACAGAATTCGACGGTCGATTTGCGGTCGCCGATCTCGGTGTAGAAGTCCTCGTCGAGATACCGGCCGTAGGCGCCATGATTGTCGGCGATGACGCGGGCAACGTGTGACCGGAGCACAAGCTCAACGCGGGCGAGAGGAATAACCAGCCGGGCGCGCAGTGCTTCGTCGGCGTCGTAGATTGCCCGAATCTCGTCGAACGAGGAGCCCTGCCGAAAATCATCGTCACCGAGATGAGGGGCCCTCTGGAAATATCGAGCGTAGCCGGAGAACCGGTAGTAGTTTGTCGCTGCGAGGAATTGGGCGCATTCCGCCTTGTCAGGGATAGTGAGGCCTCGGTTGTCTAGAAGGGCGACTTGCTCGTCCCACGACAGCGAAGGTTTCATGCGGCACCCCAGAAAGATAAAGGCCCCTCCCATTTGAGCTTCCACGAGAGGCTTGGGAGGGGGTCGATCAGTCTCAGCATAGCAGGATCGTTTGACAAGTCGCCATCTACGGACGAGGCGCCACTCGGGTTAGTTCAAAAGCTCGCCTGAGCGGCGCCTCGTCATTTCAGGGTTCGATCTGTTCTACCTCTACCTTGCCGTCCTCGGTGAGGATGATGCGGGCAGAGATGAGCGCGGTGACTTCTTCGCTGAAATCGGTTTCGGTGCCGGTGACGGCGTCGCGGTAGTTGCCGGAGACTGTGAACTTCGCTTCGGCTGAGCGCATGAGCAGACCGCCCGACTGTTGGTCCTGCTGACTGCTGCTGCCAGCACTTTTGCCGTCTGTGTTCTCACCGCTGCTGAGCGAGGCCGACCCGTTCGAACTGGAATCGTTCACAAGCTCAACATCCGGGGCGGACACAAGTTCCCACTGAACATCGCCGAGGATCGTGTTGTTCGTTTCATAGCCGAAAGTGCAGCCGGTCGGCATGAGCACTTTCTGCTTTGTGCAGTCTGCAAGCTGTTTGTGCAGCTGAGCCTGAGCCTCTTCGCTCAGCGCTTGGGTGGGCTGAGCCTCGACCGTGACACTGTGCTCTTCACCGGGTTCTACGACGTCAACAGTCTCATAGTCGGCCTTCATATATTTCTGGTTGAAGCCGATCCCGTATTGCAGGGGAAAGAGAACCGGAACGGCGTTCGTGCCGTTTTCCATGGGCTGATTGTTGATGTTGGCAGCCTGCGCCTGGGGACCCCGGACCGACAGCGTGGGCCATTCGTCAACTCGGATTCTCCACTGGCTGTACAGGCCCCACGAACGCGGAAGCCTTTCGACTGTGAACACCGTGGAGTGCGGACTCGACCCGAGAACATAGTCCGCGCGGACCCTTGCCGTGTTCTTTTCAGACTCCTCAACCTTCGTTTTGACCTGGGTGGGCACACCCTGAGCGCCGTCAATGACTTCGTCGGTCATGCCGTCAGTGCTCTGCAGATCGGGTCCAATGACAAAGCCGCGGGCCCGTGCGCCGTCACCATCGGCCAAAGCGCCAAGATAGCGGCTGACAACAGTCGCGGGGGAGTAGCGGGTCAGATTGAAAACCGGCACACTCAAGCCCGCCAGAACAAACAGGACGACAGCCGCACTCAACCATCTGCGCATATCATTCCTTTGCGCTCATAACAGCGGTCGGTGCGGCGTCTGACACGGGATAGGCGCGCATCTGCGCGGTGTCCACTTCGACCCACAGGCGAGTGCCGGGGCGCACAGCCTCATTCTGCTTGGCGATGTCCGCGCCCAGGTCCGGGTGGAGAACACCCCACGCCAGCTCGGTGTTCTCAGCAGCTTCGGCGCTGAAGTCGAACAGGTCGCACTGCAGAGCCAGCCCCACCTCGGTATCGGATGGAGAAAGCGTGATCTGCACTTTCGAATCCTTGTCGTGCAGACCTACGACGAGGGCTTCGAAAACAGCCTCGCCGTCGAAAATCGGTGAGAATTCGTCAAAGGACAGACGGACAGCGCCGGTGGGAATCGTGACGAACACCTTGCCGTCCAGTTCCGTTTTGGCGCGAACCTGCGAATGCCCAATGGAAAGCCAACCGCGCCTGGCCAAACCGGAGAACACATTCACCCCGGCGAGATCCGCGGCCAGGTTAGAGCGCGGAGTGCGAAGCTGCTGGCCGAAATTACCGGCATCAGCAACCTGATCAAGTTCCAAAACGACTGTTCGGCCGCCGATGATTCCCGCATCGACGGCCGAGTCGAGAGCAAAAACAGCCCCCAGTTCGAAGTGATCCAGTGCGTCCAGCAGTCTTCCTCGTATACCTGCTCGGGCACGTGTGGGGATCCCTTCGAACGGCCGGTCTAAGACCAGCCAGGGGCTGTTCCGCGTAAGTGCGGCTGCGATCGTGACAGCTAAGCGCAGTCGACCGCGGTCCGCGGGGTCGAGTTCCTCTGCCCGCCGCCCGTCGACGGTGATGCCGAAGAAGCGGGCTGCCGTATGCACATGCTCAAACCCTGACCGGGCAGCCGCACGGCTGTAGGTCAGGGCGCGAAGCTGGTGCTTGGCATAGCGGATGAGGCTGTCTGACGCTGTGGCTTCCCCCGCCATAGCGCAGACCTCAGTTTTGGTGCAGACGGCCCGAAGGGCAGTCCCCACGTCCTCGCTTTGCCCCATTATGACGAGGCGCTCCGAGGTGCCGATCGGGCCGTCTGTCAGTGGTGTTCCCGAGAACACGACATCGCTGAGGTCAAGTTCAGTCATGTACTCAAGATACCGCTGTTTTCAGACGCCGCTCACCTTGCGTCGGGTCACGACGATCGATGCTGCACCGACTACAACGAGTCCAGCACCGAGCGCAAGTCCGGTGAGATCCCCGCCGGTGCGCGGCATCTGCGAACCTGACTGCTCCTGGGACTGTGCGTAGTCGTCACCGGGAGTGGTGTTGGGAAGTTCGCGGCCCTGCTGCGAACCCGAGGTGTCTGCCTGGCCCCAGTCGACCGCTGCAGTCTGATCGGACTGGTCAGCCTGGTCGGTCTGTTCGGCTTCCGGCACGGTGTCCTCTGCCTGGGCGTCTTCTGCCGGCTTCTGTTCCGCGTCGCCTTCAGCCGCCGGCTTTTGAGCTTCCGGTGCCGCTGGCGTCTTGTTCATGCCCTCGGCTTCGGAGGGTGTGGCCGGAGTCGGGGCTGCGGAGGGTGTGGTCTTCTCAGCGGCAGCCTGCTTGTCCTGCTGCTGCGCTTCCTTCTGTGCCGGAGCATTCTTCTGCTCCGGGGTCTCCTTTGTGGGTGCCGGTGCAGATCGTGTGGCGTAGACCGTGAACTTGTCAGAAGCAACCTGTGCCTTGTCCTCAATCCCGACGCCGGACTTCTTGTCCTTAGCCAGTTTCGTAGTCTCGGCCCAGTTCAGCTGCTTGCCGGACTCGGCTTTGGCCGCTTCAGGCGTGTCAGGCTTGGCCGTGCTGGTTTCAGACTTCTTGGCCACGCCATCCTTCTTTGCAGCCTCGGCGGTCGATGACGGCGTGCTGGACGGGGTTGCCGTTGCGCTCACGGTGGGCGCCTCAGAAGGCTTGGTCTTGCTGGCCTCAGATGCCTTGTCGGCGTTCTTGCTGTCGGCCTTGTCACCAGCCTGTTCGGTCACGACGGCCTTCTTGCCTTCGACGGTCACCTTGTAGGTGCCCGCGGCGGCCTTCTCTGAAGCGTAGATCCACACCGAGGCATTGCCTGCCGCATCCGTCTTGGCCTGAAGCTCAAACGGCTTCGAAGCCCCGGGTTCCTGCACCTTGAAGGTGTATGTGGCGCCGGGCAGACCGTTCTTCAGGGTCAGGGCTGCACCCTTGCCAGCCTTGGCAAATTCAGCTGACTTCTTCTGAGCGGCGTCCTTCTGCTTCTTCGAAGCGCTGCCGGGCACCTTGACTTGGGCGATTTCTTCCTTGGTCAGGGCAAAGTCAGAGTCCTTGATGCGCTTAGAGCTGAACGACACGGTCGAAGTGGGCAGCTGTTCCTGAGTGACCTTCGGAGTGCTGTCTTCGGCCTTCTTGTCGTCGGACTTGTCTGCCTCAGCCTTGTCGTCCTTCTTGTCGTCTGCCTTTTCGGCAGGCTTCGAGGACTCGCTGGAAGTCGAGCTTTCACTGGGTTTAGGCGACGGGGAAGCCGAGGGCGTCTCGGACGGAGTGGGCTGTGCCGACTTGGTGCTTTCGCTGGGAGTCGGGGAAGGCGTTTCGCTCGGCTGTGCCGACTTGCTCGTCGGGCTGGGGGTCGGCGAAGGAGTCTCAGACGGCGTCGGCTGCGAGGACGGGCTGGCCGACTTCGTCTCAGCCTTGTCGCCAGCCGGAGTCGAGGGGGATTCGCTCGGCTGGGCCTGGCTGGCCTTCGCTGCCTCGGCGGTCTTTTCGCCGCCTTGACCCGCGGGGGCCTTCGATGCGCCTGCCGGCTTTGCCGAGCCCTCCGGCTGCGGCTTCTGGTCAGACTCTGCAGGCTTGTCGGCTTTGTCCGCGGCCTTGCTGCCGACGGTGAACGCAGCCAGTTCGGTGGCTTCGTTCGTCTTCACGTCCGTGAGGAACAGGCGGTAGCTGCCTTCGGGCACCTTCGAATCCTTCTCGGTCGAGAAGAAGTAGGAGCCCTTAACCACACCGGCTTTCGAAACCGCCAGCTGGGTGTCAGGGGTGTAGGAGATTCCGTCGGTGCCGATGACCGTGACGGTTGCCTTGTCTCCGGGGGTGAAGCCCGTACCGGTGAACTTCAGACCCTGTTTGCTGTCGGCGATCTGCTCGGCAGGAATCGAACTCTGCGCGAGTGAGACGCTGACCTGGCCGGTTTGAGAGTCAGATGACGGAGTGGAGTTCTGGCCGGTTGATGTATCCGGGGCCTGATCCCCGGGAGCGGCAAAAGCGGGAACGGCTGCAAAGCCTGTAACCGCGGCCACTGCGGGGGCAAGAACAAGACTGGGAAGAGTCTTCACAGTTAGCCTTTCGGTTGTGTTGTGAACACACCCAACAAGGCGACGACACCTACCCGCCCAACGAGGTTGAAAGGGGAAGGCACCATCGGTGCGGGGTGTAGGTCAGGTTCAACTGTAAACGATTTTTGCCCCGATGTTAAGAATCTGCTCAATGCGCGTGGTATAAGGCCGATGTAGCCTGGTGACGTGAGTCTCCTATCTGATGGCGAAATCCGGGCCGAACTTGCCGAAGGCCGCATCCGCTTGGACCCGCTGGATGAAAGTCTGGTTCAGCCGGCTTCCGTCGACGTGTGCTTGGATCGCAGCTTCCGGCTGTTCGACAACCACAAGTACTCGGTCATCGACCCATCCCAGGAACAGCCCGAACTGACCCGCCTGGTGGAGACCCACGGCAATGAGCCCTTTGTGCTGCACCCCGGTGAGTTTGTGCTCGCCTCGACCCTGGAAGTCGTGACCCTGCCAACCGACATCGCGGCCCGCCTGGAAGGCAAGTCGAGCCTCGGCCGCCTGGGGCTGCTCACCCACTCCACCGCAGGCTTCATCGACCCCGGGTTCTCTGGCCACGTGACCCTCGAACTGTCGAACGTCGCCACTTTGCCCATCACCCTGTGGCCGGGCATGAAGATCGGCCAGCTGTGCTTCTTCCGTCTGGGCGCGCAGGCTCAGCGCCCCTACGGAGCCGACCCGGCAACCGCGAACCGCTACATGGGACAGCGCGGCCCCACGGCTTCGCGGTCCTTTGAGAACTTCTACCGCGCACCTATGAACCAGGAGGACCCACGCTGATGTCCCAGGTCGCTGATCCGCAGACCCTGCGAAGCCAACACCTGCTGCTTGTCGACAACACGATTCTCGACAGCGACATCGACGTTCTCCTGTCAAACGTGCTGCCGCGTGTCGAAACCGACGGCGCTGTGCGAACGCTCAGCCGATACTCCACGCTGACCGGACCGCTGAAGATCACTGCCAGCGCTGCCGCAGAAGCCCAGATCCCAACCATTTTCCGCAAGGCCTACGCGCTGTCCAGTCCGCGAGAGCGCGAACCAGAGCCTCCACCGGAATGGTTCTTCCACTCCGAGGGAATCGAAAAGCTGTTTCCGAACGGGCTGCCGATTCGCGAAGAAGAGCGCGGCATCGAACTGCTCATAGCGCTCGCTCGCCGCCTGCACTCTGCTGTGCGGATAGCCGACGATGCCGAACCCGGCGGGCACGAGCGGATCATCGCGCCCGATCCCAGCGCTCACCCCGCAATCACCGTGTTCTCCCCTTACTGGATCACTTCGGACCTCCTGATGCCCCACATCAAAAACGCGGTGCCGGAAGGCAAGGTGGTCGACACCTCGGCCTATGTTCCCGAAGACCAAGAACTCGACGGCTACTCCCTCGACGTCGATCTGGGCGAGGGGCGAGGGCTGATCGAACTGGGCGTCATCGTCGAAACCGCCCTGCCGACAATCGTGGAGCGCTTCGCCGACGGCCCCCAGGTGGCCTACTCGATCCGCTGGCACGCAGATGATGACGACGATTCTTCGCGCGCGCACCGGCGGATTCGCAAAACCGCCGGAAGCATCATCGGCGACCTCGCCGCAGCGGTCGTCGAAGCCACTGGTGGGGCGGCGGTCGACCGCGACGGCTTCCTGCTCGCGGAACACCAGCTGAAGGGGTGATGCTCACGCGGCAAAGCCGGGTATGCAAAAATATTCACTGATTTTCTAACCCCGGGGGGCGCAATGGCGACGATTCTTCTGAGTTTCTTTGCCGCCGCCCTGCTCGCCCCGATGCTGTTTCGTGTTTTCGAACGCGGGGCGTTCTTCATTCTCGCCGCAGTTCCAGCGGCAGGCTTCCTCTACACGATCCTCAATTCGGCCCCGGTGCTCGATGCTGCCGGTGCGCCGCCTGTGCGCCAGGAGTTTTCGTGGCTTCCCGAACTCGGGATGAGCATCGTCTTCCAACTAGATGCTCTGTCGTGGATCATGTCGCTCATCGTCACGGGTGTAGGCGCACTCATCTTCATCTACAGCGCGCGCTACTTCGAAGCGGACGACTGGTCGCTCAGCCGGTTTGCCAGCGTCCTCATGGCCTTTGCCGGCATGATGTACGGCCTGGTGATTGCCGATGAGCTGCTGGTCATCTTCATCTTCTGGGAAGGCACCACGGTCTTCAGCTACCTGCTGATCGGCCATTTCAACACGCGCGTGCAGTCCCGCCGTTCCGCCCTGCAGGCTCTCATCGTGACCACGTTCGGCGGTCTGGCAATGCTCGTGGGCATTGTGTTCCTCGCCGCCAGCTACGGAACCATGAGCCTCACCCGGATTGTCCAGACAGGCTACCCGGACTCCGGAACGTACCCCATGGTCATTGCGGGCGTTCTTCTGCTGCTGGTCGGAGCGATGGCGAAATCCGCCCTGCTGCCCTTCCACTTCTGGCTTCCCGGCGCGATGGCCGCCCCCACCCCCGTCAGCGCCTATCTGCACGCCGCCGCGATGGTCAAAGCGGGCATCTACCTGATCCTGCGCTTGGCGCCGGGCTTTTCGACAATGCCCGGCTGGCAGCCCGTCTTGCTGACGGTCGGCATCAGCACCATGCTTTTGGGTGCGTGGCGGGCGCTCAAACAGTACGACCTCAAACTCATTCTGGCCTACGGCACCGTGTCCCAGCTTGGACTTCTTGCCGTCATGGCAAGCTTCGGCACAGCCAGCATCACGATGGCCGCTCTGGCGATGCTGGTCTCCCACTCCCTGTTCAAATCGACGCTGTTCCTGGTGGTCGGCATCATCGACCACTGGGCGGGAACCCGTGACCTGCGCAAACTCTCCGGCTTCGGGCGCGAAGACCCACTGCTTGCGGCAGTCGGAACGATCGCGGCGGCCTCCATGGCCGGAGTGCCCCCGCTGTTGGGCTTTGTGGCAAAAGAAGCCTCCTACGGAACCCTGCTGGACGACGGTTCCACCGGGGCGACTATCGCGCTGATCGGCATTTTTGTGGGATCGGTGTTCACCTTCGCCTACGCGGTGCGGTTCGTGTGGGGTGCGTTCTTCAGCAAACCCGAAGTCGAAGCCGTCGCACCGGGCAACACCCACCCAATCCTGATTCTGCCGACCGTTGTTCTGACAGCGGGCATCGTTTCGTTTGGCCTGTTCCCGGGTGCGCTGCAGGTCCTCCTGCAGACCTACGTGCTGTTCGTCCCACCGGCTGCCGGAGAGTCCGAACTCGTCGAACTGAGCCTGTGGCACGGCTTCAACCCAGCACTCGGCCTGTCGGCAGCGACCATCCTCTTGGGCGCGCTGACGGCCTGGATTTCCGGCCGAGACGCACGCCTGCACAAGTACGTGCCCGAAATCGACTTCAACGAGGGCTACCGTCGTGCAATCCAAGGTCTCGAACGCACCGCCGCGTTCGTCACCGCCCGCACACAGCGCGGTTCGCTGCCGTTCTACCAGGCGGTGATCCTCCTGGTGACAGTCGGATCGCTCATCGCTGCGCTCGCTCTCAACCGCACGTGGCCCGACCGGCTGACCCTCGCAGACAGCTGGCAGCAGTGGGCTGTTGCGGCCACACTGATAGCCGCAACCATCGGCGTGCTCATGATGAAGAAGCGCTTTGCCGCGGTCGTCGTCGTAAGCATCTCCGGCTACGCGATGGTGGCGTTCTTCGCCTTCCAGGGTGCTCCTGACCTCGCCCTGACCCAGGGGCTGGTCGAAACGATCACTCTCGTCGTCTTCATCCTCGTGCTGCGTCGACTGCCCGGTGACATGTCCAGCGGACAACCCAAGCGGAAGCTCAAACAGACAGTGCGCATCACCCTGGCAGTGGCCTTCGGCGCTGTTATGGCAGTCGGCACGATTGTGGCGATGGCCGCCCGCACTGAACGGCCGGTCTCATCGGACTGGGGCGTTCTGGCGTGGCTCGGCGGACACGGCAAAAACATCGTCAACGTGACACTCGTCGACATTCGCGCCTGGGACACCCTGGGCGAACTCGCCGTGGTCGTCGTGGCCGCCACCGGCATCGCCAGCCTCATCTTCATCAACAACCGGGGAGCCTCGCTGCAGCGCATGCAAGCAGACAGCGCCCGCGGCCGCCAGCGGGGCATCCTGTGGCGCTTCAACCCGGTTCACGACGCCGTGTCCAGCGAAGGCGCCGACGTGTCCCGCTACCCGCAGAACTACCGAAACGCGCCGGAAGCTGCCGATGAAGTCAGCAGCCGAGGCGCCTGGCTTCTGGCCGGCCGAACGCTCAACCCGCGCAACCGGTCAATCATCCTCGAAGTCACCGTCCGGCTGCTTTTCCACCCCGTCATGGTGTTCTCCGTCTACCTGCTGTTCGCCGGTCACAACCTGCCCGGCGGCGGCTTCGCAGCGGGGCTGGTGGCCGGCATCGCCTTCATCATGCGCTACCTGGCCGGTGGCCGCTGGGAACTGGCAGAAGCCGCACCCATCAATGCGGGAGTTCTGCTGGGCCTGGGCATGACGCTTGCCGCTCTGACCGCCCTGGGCGGACTCCTGTGGGGCGATGCAGTGCTCTCCAGCGTGTTCGTGGAAATCCCGCTGGGCCCCCTGGGCGACATCGCATTCGGCACCTCGACGCTCTTCGACATCGGCGTGTACCTCATCGTCCTGGGACTCATGCTCGACATCCTCCGCACCCTCGGCGCACAGGTGGACCGCCACCAGGAAGAAGACGAACGCCGCCTGACCCAGGCGCTGTCGGACGTTGACGAAAGCTTCGACACTTCCCGCATGCACGCCATCATGGGCCGCATCGACCGGCTGGACGGTGCCGGCCAGCACAGGGGTGATTCGCTGTGACCGTACCTCTCATCATGGCCGCAGCCATGGGCGTCATGTTCGCAGGCGGCGTCTACCTCATGCTGTCGCGCTCGCTGACCCGCGTGCTGCTGGGAATCGTGCTCTTCGGCAACGCCGTCAACCTCCTGCTGGTGCTCACCTCCGGAAAACCGGGACGCGCACCCCTGACAGACGGAGAGAACCTGTCCACGGCGGGAATGTCAGACCCCCTGCCGCACGCACTGACGCTCACCGCAATCGTCATCACCTTCGGTGTGACCGCGTTCATGCTTGCAATGATCTACCGGTCCTGGAGGCTCATGAGGCGCGAAAACCTCGACGACGACCTTGAAGACATCCGCATCGGGCTGCAGTCGCGCGCCACCATGGGCGATGAGGGAGATGTTTCCGAAGAACAGGACGACACCGAGTTCGGCGGTGACGCGGAATTCCCCGTCACCGGGGCCGTCAAACTGCTGGACCTCGACGGCGAACCAGACGATCAGCGAACAGCACACGATGAGCCAAACGGCACCTCGGCACAGCAGCGGGAAAGGGGAGAGGACTCATGACACTCGCAGCCCTTGTTCCGCTGCCGGTTGTGCTGCCGCTGCTGGGAGCCGGCATCAACCTGCTGGCGGGAATGCGCGTGCGCCTGCAGAACCTGGTGACAGTCGTGACGCTGGTGGCCATGCTCGGCATCAGCGGTGTGCTCCTCTGGGCCACAGACAACCAGGGCATCCAAGTGGTCGCAGTCGGAGGATGGGAACTTCCGTTCGGCATTGCGCTCGTAGTCGACCGACTCTCAGCGCTCATGCTGGTGGTCTCAATGTTCGTCACCCTCAGCGTGTTCATCTACGCAGTCGGCCAGGAGATGACCGACGACTCCGACCAGTCACCCGTGTCGGTGTTCAATCCCGCCTACCTCATCCTTTGCGCTGGTGTGGCAGCTTCGTTCATAGCCGGCGATCTCTTCAACCTCTACGTGGGCTTCGAGATGCTGCTGGTGGCGTCATTTGTGCTCATCACAATCGGCGTGACCCCAGAGCGCGTGCGCGTAGGCGCCACCTACATCGTCGTATCCCTGCTGAGCTCGCTCATCTTCCTCGGCTCCATAGGCTTCATCTACGCGGCAACCGGAACCGTCAACATGGCCGACCTGGCCGTCAAACTCAGCATGCTGCCGGACGATGTCCAGCTGTTCCTCCACATAGCGCTCCTGCTGGGCTTCGGCATCAAAGCCGCGGTCTTCCCGCTGTCCTTCTGGCTTCCCGACTCCTATCCGACGGCACCGGCGCCGGTCACCGCGGTGTTCGCCGGGCTGCTGACAAAAGTCGGCATCTACGCCATCATCCGCACCGAAACCCTGCTGTTCTTCAGCCAGTCGCTGCGCACTCCGCTGCTCATAGTCGCAGGGCTGACGCTCATAGTCGGCATCCTCGGCGCCGTCGCCCAAACCGACCTCAAGCGAATGCTTTCTTTTACGCTCGTATCCCACATCGGCTACCTGCTGTTCGGCGTCGCCCTGGGAACGGAATTGGGACTGGCCGCTGCGCTGTACTACACCGTCCACCACATCGTTGTGCAGACCACGCTGTTCCTCGCCGTCGGACTCATCGAACAGCGGACCGGAACCACAAAGATCAGCGCACTCGGCGGTCTTATGACCCTGTCGCCAGCACTGTCGTGGATCTTCCTGATACCCGCGCTCAACCTCGGCGGCATTCCTCCGCTGTCAGGGTTCATCGGCAAGGTGGCCCTGTTCTTCGCCGGTGTCTTCGACGCAGACTGGCTGACCATCACACTCGTGGCCATCGGCGCGCTCACCAGCCTGCTGACGCTCTACGTCATGGGCCGCACGTGGAACCAGGTGTTCTGGCGCTCCCCGGTCGAAGCCCCCGAACGG
Organism: Brevibacterium sp. HMSC07C04; assembly: GCF_001815905.1. GTDB lineage: Bacteria > Actinomycetota > Actinomycetes > Actinomycetales > Brevibacteriaceae > Brevibacterium. Next base: position 30,846 of record NZ_KV823254.1, read on the forward strand.
CTGCCGGAAACCGAACAGCTCATCAGCCAGATCAAAGCGATCAAAGGCGCACGGGCAATCGGTGCGACTGAACCCGACCGTGAGAAGCTGCCCGGCCCCATGGCCCGGCCCGCAGTGCTGATGCTCGCGGTGTCAATTGCGCTGACGGTTTTCGCCGGACCGCTGTGGAGGACAGCCGAAAACGCGGCAGCCAACCTCATCGATCCGCGCATCTACGTGTCAGCAGTGTTCGAAGTCGGACAGGACGAAACACCGAACCCGGACGGCAAATCCGTCCCGCCGGGCTACTCCGACGACATTTCCGAAGCCTCCGACCAGCACGAAGGTGCCCACGAAAGGGGAGGTGAGCAATGACGAACCGACCCACACCCAAACCGGAAGGGACCGCGCACAGCGGCCCCGGCACCTCGGCCGGTCAGCCGCCGAAAAAACAGAAGCCGGGAAAGCAGGAGCCTAAGAGCAAGGCGGCGCGCATCGCCGACAAAAAGGCTCTGCGGTGGGCGCTGCTGCGGCAGCTTCTGCTGACCACCGGACTGGTTGTTCTGTGGATCATGCTGTGGGACGCCTGGTCAGTTGTGCACATTGTCGCCGGCATTATCGTCGCGGTCATTGTCACGCGCCTTTTCTACCTGCCGCCGATCGAACTTTCCGGCCGCATCAACCCGTGGTATTTCGCGGTGTACCTGGCATGGTTTGCCGGGCAGCTGGTTCGGGGCGCTCTCGAAGTGGCGGCCGTTGCGCTTAGGCCGCGCAAAACCGCTCCCGGCAGTGTGATCGCAGTCGATCTGCACACCAGATCAGACCTGCTCATCACAGTCATTGCGCAGACCGCCGGACTGATCCCCGGCACATTCGTCACCGAGGTTGACCGCGCTCGCGGCGTCATCTTCCTCCACGTGCTCGACTGCAACACGGACGAACAGATTGAGCGAGCCCGCGAACTGGCCTTGGAAATCGAGGTGTACGTCATCAAGGCGATCGGCTCGGAACATGACATCCACGTGCTCAACGAATCACGCATCGCCCAGGGGCAGAAACCCGTTCTGGGTGGACGCACAATGGATGACCTCAAAGCGAAGCAGGGTGCTGAGAACAGCAGGGAGGGCGGTGCCTGATGGAGTTTGATCATCGCGTTGCAGCAGTCGTTCTGCCCGCAGCCTTTGTGCTGTTCTCCATTGCCGCAGCGGTCGCCATTGCGCGGATCGTCCGCGGCCCTGCGATCCTCGACCGCATGATCGCCACCGATGTTCTGCTGTCGACCATGCTGTGCTCTTTCGCCGTGTTCATGGCCGTAACCGGTCGGACTGACCTGCAGTTCATCCTGCTGGCCATGGCGTTCTTCGGCTTTGTCGGTTCAGTCGCGGTGTCGCGCTACGTGGCCCGCTCCGAGAACACGGCACAGCTGGCCCCACCCGCCGACTCGGACCAGCCCTCCAGAAGCCAAGACGCTTCGGACCAGGGCGCCTCGGCCGAAAGCACAGCAGACCCCAGCCCAACAGAAGAGGGCCGCCCATGAGCCTCGTCATTTCGATCATTCTGAGCGTGCTCATCCTCCTGTCCGGCGTCCTCTCGATTGCCGCGGCAGCCGGGCTCATGCGCTTTCCCGACCTGCTGTCGCGCCTGCACTCAGGATCAAAACCGCAGGTGTTCGGCCTCATTTCGGTGCTCATCGTCGTTGCGGTCACCCATCCGAGCTTCGGGCTGATCACCACCAGCCTGCTCATTGCGTGCTTCCAGATGGCAACCGCCCCGGTCGGCGCCCACATGATCGGCCGCGCGGGCTACCGGACCCGTCACCTGCGGCGTGCACAGCTGTACCGTGACGAGCTTGCCGATGCCGTGTCCCGCGCCGAAGCTCGCGAAGTGACCGCCCGCACCGAAGCCTTCGGGCAGGGGAGTGCGGATGATGATTCTTACGATGCGCCGCATGCCTCCCCGGACGAAGCCGCCGGTGGGCTGGACGTAGGCGGAACGGACCCGTCGGGCCCTGAAAGCCAGGCTGAAGCCGCTCGCGGTGAGGACCGGTCGGAGGACCGCGACGCAGGCGAACCCCGCGCTGATTTCGATGATGAGCCCAGCGAAGGAGAAAACCGTGAGTGAAGCAGACACCAGACGCGAAAACCCGTTGCTGCGTACCGCGCGGACCCGGCCCGTGTTCGGCACTTTCGTGATCGAGTTCTTCAGCCCCGGACTGCCGGCCCTGCTGAAACAGGCGGGAGCGGACTGGGTGCTGCTCGATCTCGAACATTCGGGCCTTGGCCTGGATTCTGCGCGAGCCCCCATCGCGGTGGGCCGACAGGCGGGCATCACGACGGTGGTGCGAGTTCCCGGCCCTCACCAGCACTTGGTGTCTACAGCGCTCGACGCGGGCGCTGACGCCATCATGGTTCCGTGGGTTGAATCGGCTGAAGAAGCCGAGCGGATCGCTTCGTGGACCAAGTACCCGCCTGTGGGCGTGCGCGGTTCGGCTTTTGGAATTGCCGGAGACCAGTACGTGGGCGGACCGGCGGAAGTCGCACAGCGCACAGCAGACGCCCGCACGTTCTTCCTCCCGCAGATCGAAACCCCTGGCGCTTTGGACGACGTCAGCGCTATCGCCGCACTGCCCGGTGTCGACGTGCCGTTTGTCGGTCCGCTCGACCTGTCGACGAATCTGGGGGTGCCCGGAAACTTCACCGCTCCCGTGCTCGAACGCGCCCTCGAACAGGTTCTGGAAGCGTGTGCCGCGCACGGCAAGGTACCCGGCATCTTCGCCCCGACCGTCGAACTTGCCCGCCGTTGGTCCGACATGGGCTTTCGGATGGTGTCGCTGGCCGCGGACACGGCTCTGCTGCGCTGGGCCTTTGCCGACGGCCTGGAGGCGCTGCGCAGGGGCAGTGCTTCCGAGGGCGCTGTTTCGGAAGGGCCCGCCTCAGAGGCGTGACAAAATGGGGGCATGGATGCTCTCATGCTCATCAACACGCACGAATCAGCGGTTCCCGTCACACCGCTGATCCAGCTTCTTGACAAAGCCCGTATGGCCGACGGCGTCATTGCCTACGTGACTGCTCCGGCAGAACAGTCCGCTTTTGCCGAACCGATTGAAGGCGCTGATCCGGTTGCTGCCGCTCCCACGGCAGACGATCTTATTCTGGCCTCACCCACCCTGGACGCCTTTGAGTCCTATGACGACCTCGCCCTGGGACTGCAGGACATGGGCATTGAGAGGCTGATTGTGGCAGGCGCCGATTCAGAGCCGGACGCAGAGGGCCGAGGTGCCGTCTGGGCTACCGCTGCTGCCGCTCTGGCGCACCAGTTCAGCGTTGTGTTCGCAGAAACGGCTGTTGTTCTGCCCGACACCGGAGATCGCCCGGCTTGGATGCACGATGCCCTCCAGCTGGGTGCTGTCGAAAAGCCCGCAGAGGATATTTGGCTCAAGATGTAGCTGCGTGCGCACACAGCAGTGGGGCCGCGGATTTTTCCGCGGCCCCACTGCTGTCTAGTAGAAGTTCAGCCTGTCGGCTGAATCAGACGTCTGCGATCAGGCGTCAGGGTTGGGTTCGCCCTTGAGCTCGCCCTTCTCCCACTGTTCGACCCAGTCCTTGTTGTCGTCCATCCATTCGCGGGCAGCCTTGTCCTGTTCCTTGCCTCCGTAGTTGTCTTCAGAGAACATGACGTTTTCAAGGCTGGACAGGTGCTCGTCGTCCAGAACGAGGTTCTTCAGCAGCTGGGCGACCTTCGGGTTCTGTTCGCCGAAGCCCTTCGACGAGAACGAGTAGATGACCTCAGCCTTGCCCATAACGCCCTTGGGGTCTTCAAGGTCGCGGACGGGGAAGGCATCGTAGGCCCAGTGCGGACGCCACAGGGTCACGGCGACGTCCTTCTTGTCTTCGGTCGACTTCTTCAGCTGAGCCAGCATTGCTGGCGTCGAGCTGAGCTTGAGGTCCATGTCGGACAGTTCGTAGTCTTCAACAGCCTGCTTGGCGGCCTTGGACAGACCCGCGCCGGGCTCAATGCCGTAGATGGTGTTGCCGTAGTCGCCGCTCATCGACTTGAGGTCTTCGATGGTCTTGGCCTTGGAGTCCTCGTTCACGGCGATCGTGAGTTTGGCGTTGTTGTACCAGCAGCCCTGCTCTTCGAGCTTGTTGCCGAACTTCTTGATGTAGTCGGCGTGGGTCAGCGGCAGCCAGCCGTCAACGAGGAAGTCGACATCGCCGTTGGCAACTGCGGTGTAGCCCGGACCAGCATCGAATGCCTTGATTTCGACGGTGTAGCCGTCGTCTTCGAGCTTGTTCTTCAGCAGGTTCGACACGGCGAAGGACTCGTCCCAGCCGTTGAACGCGCCGATGGTGAGCTCTTTGTTGTCGTCAGCATCTTCGCCGGAAACGTCCTTGGCTTCGGACCCGGGGATGCAGTCGGCCCAGTTCTTGTCTCCGGCAGCGGTGTCGCCGCCGTCGCCGCTGTCAGCGCTGCCGCAGCCGGTCAGCACGAGTGCGGAAGCGGCAAGCGCAGCTCCCACCTTTGCAATTCTCGGAAACTTCATGTTTCTCTCCTTTTTCACATCAGTCCGCTTCGGTAGCGGCGCGCCGTGCGCGGCTTTCGCTCTGCACGGCTCTTTCATCGGTCGGTCTGGGTCAAACTGTGGTGTGCTCGCTGTTGCGGCTGCCCAGTGCTGCCGTTACGCGGTCCAGGAAGATGGCAAGTACGACCACTGCGACACCGGCGTCAACGCCGATAGCCACGTCCAGCTGGGAAATAGCGCCGATGACAGCGCCGCCGAGGCCTTCAGCACCGGCCATACCGGCAAGGACAACCATTGACAGGGCCAACATGATGACCTGGTTGATGCCGGCCATGATCGTTTTGAGCGCCAGGGGCAGCTGCACCTTGAACAGAATGTGGCTCGGTGTTGCACCGAACGCCTGGGCTGCTTCGACAACCTCGCCGTCAACCTGGCGGATGGCCAGTTCGGTGAAGCGCACGCCGGGAGGCAGCGCGAAGATGATCGTTGCGATCGCACCGGGCACCTGACCGACGGAGAACATGACGATTGCCGGAACCAGGTAGGCCAGAGCGGGCATCGACTGCATGAAGTCGAGGATCGGCCGGACAATGGTCGAAACAACGCGGGATTTCGCGGCCCACACGCCGATCGGCAGTGAGATGAGAAGAGCGAAGATCACCGCCACAATCACGAGCGCGAATGTGCTCATGGCGTTTTCCCACTGGCCCAGAGCCAGGATGAGGTAGAAGCCGATCACCGTGACAAGGCCCAGACGCCACGTGGCGGCAGCCCAGGCGATCGCCGCGAAGATCAGGATCATGATGAACGGGTGCGGAGTTTCCAGAACCCAGTTCAGCCCGGAGTACATGCTTGAGAGCACATCGGTGATGGCTGACAGAAGCCAGTCGAAGTGCTGCTGGAACCAGATGAGGAAAGTGTCGACCCATTCGCCCAGCGGCAGGTGGGGTTCAAGCGGGTTCATGCTCACGCTTCCTTTCCGGTTGCGGTATCTGCGTCTTCGTCATCGTTCGTCTCTGGCTGCGGTACCGGTGCGACTGCGGGAAGTTCGCCGGTGGCGGTGGACTCAGTGCCCATTGCCTGCAGCAGCTTGACTCGGGGAACAACGCCCAAGAGCTTCCACTTGTCATCGACAACGCACAACGGCACCGGGGCTTCGGCAGACGGAGCGAAAAGGTCAGCGATCTGAGCATCCGGCTGGCAGGTGAGGATGTCCTGGGTGCGGATGATGTTGTCCAGGGTGCGTTCGCCGCGGTTGGCAGCACCGACGGCGTCCTCGTCGGTGACGAGCCCGAGCAGCTTTCCGCTGCGGTCGGTGACGAGAACGGCCGATTCCTGGGCTTCCTGCATTTCCCTGATCGCCACGTTCGGCCCCGCGGTGTTGTAGATCGATTTCGTGGGCGGGCCCATGACCGACTGCGCGGTGTAGACGCGCGAACGGTCGACGTCCTGAATAAAGGAGCGGACGTAGTCGTCAGCAGGATTGGACAGAATGTCCTCAGCCGTACCGATCTGGGCGATCCGGCCGTTGCGCATAACCGCGATCCGGTCGCCCAGGTACATGGCCTCGTTGAGGTCGTGGGTGATGAAGATGATCGTCTTCTTCAAGGTGTGCTGGAGTTCAGCCAGCTGCTGTTGCATTTCCCGGCGAATAAGCGGGTCGAGAGCTGAGAACGCCTCGTCCATCAGCAGAATGTCGGTCTCCGCGGCCAGGGCGCGGGCCAGGCCGACGCGCTGCTGCATACCGCCGGACAGTTCGGACGGGTACTTGTCCTCCCAGCCCTTCAGCCCTACGGTCTCAAGCCATTCGTCTGCCTTCTTCAGGCGCTCATCCTTGTCCACACCCTGCAGCTGAAGCGAGTAGGCGGCGTTCTCGCGCACCGTGTGGTGAGGCATGAGGGCAAAGTGCTGGAAGACCATAGAGATATGGTCACGGCGAACCGCCCGCAGCTCGGTGGCGTTCATCTTCGAGATGTCTTTGCCCGCGATCTCAACGGAGCCGGAGCTGGTGCTCCACAGCCCGTTGAGGGTGCGGATGAGGGTCGACTTTCCAGAGCCGGAGAGCCCCATGACGACGAAGATTTCACCGCGTTCGACTTCGAAGCTCGCGTCGATGACGGCCGCGGTTCCCAAATCGCGCAGGTCGTCGCGGTCTTCGCCGTTCTCAATGCGGCGAATGACTTCTTTTTCGTGTTGGCCAAAGACTTTGTAGACGTGCGATGCACGGACTAATGCCACTGGGTGGCCACCTTCCGGTTGACTGTGCACATCCGCGCCGGGTGGCGCGGGCATTGGCGCCGACGGCCGAAAATCGGACGACGGCAACGTTCCACTGTAAACACAGAGCACTTTCAGGCGGCTGGAAGTGCGTGATCAGATTCGGCTCACTTTTTGGACAATTGTCTGAATACCCCATCTGACCAGGGGTTATGCAAGCGTTTCGTTGTTATTGAAACGTTACCCCAAGCTCCCCTCTATTCCGCGCGCACAGACGACGGGCACTGCCGCGCAGAAATGAGGCTCTGCGGACATCTGCGGACAAGAGGGGCTGTGGTCGACTGAATTCGGCAGGCCGTGGAGAGCAGTCTGCCGCTCGATAGAATGCGAGCATGACTGCTGAACAGAAGCTCAGCATGCGGCGTGCTCGCATGCTTCGCGGTTGCGCCGCGGCCTTCTTTTCTGTGTTCAGCGGTCTGGTGTTCCACACCGGTGCCGGCGGCGCAGCTTCGGCGGCAGCGTGCTTGTTCGCTTTTCTCGTCGCCGCTTGGCTGGGAATCGTCCTTTCGGCCCTCCGGCTGCGCATCTTCTCGGTCGTTGCCGTTGTCGCAGCAGGACAGTGGTTGCTGCACGTTTTCATGACCTTCGCCTCGACCGCCGCACCGACACCTCGCGGATCGGGTTCACTCCTGGAGACTTCCGCCCATGCGCTCTGCATGGGGCTTGTATCACCCGAAGCGGGAACCGCTGCGCCCTCCGCCGCGAGCCACGCAGACCACTCCGCTCCGCTCATGCTGGCCGCCCACATCGCTGCCGTTGTCCTCACGGCAGGCTTCGTGCTGTTCGGCGAACAATCCATCGAAGCGGTGCTAACCGAAGTCGTGGGCCCGCTCGTCTTCGTTCTTCTCGCCGGTGCGCTGCCCCAAGTCCGCCGCGTTCAGCGCCCCGGTGTGTTTCGCACCCGCAATCCAGGCACCTCGGAGCGTTTCAGCTCGGTGTCGGTGCGCGGTCCTCCCGCTGCCGTGTGACACGCACGGGACTTTCTGCTGGAAGCCCTCATCCTGCCCCGCGGCAACGGACCGCGAGCAGGCCTTAAAATTCCGCGGCCGCGCGCCGCTTCCCTGGGCGCATGCCCCCTATTTGTGCACCCATGAGCGGGTGCGAAAGGACAATCATGAAACTCCGCAAGACCCTTCTGGCTGCTTTCGCTGGCGCAACCTTGACCCTGGCCGGCTGCGGTGCGGATCCTGTTGCCGCTGACGTTCTCAAGGTCGACGAACCGTGGACAAAGGCCGTGTCCAAGGACAAGGGCATGACCGGTGTCTTCGCCACAATCGATAACGAAGGCAAACAGGAGATCATCATCGCTGATGCTGAAACCGATGTTGCCGGAACCGTGGAACTGCACGAGACCACGTCCGACGGCAAGGGCGGAATGAGCATGAAAGAAAAAGAAGGCGGCTTTGTAATCCCCGCCGGTGAAAAGCTTGAGCTCAAGCCCGGTGGCGAGCACATCATGCTCATGGACCTCAAGAAGGACATCAAGCCCGGCGACGAAGTCAAGATCACCCTCAGCACCTCGGCCGGCGATGTTGAGATCACCGCTGCCGCCCGTGAATTCACCGGCGCCAAGGAAGAGTACGCACCGGGCGAAAACGATCACGGTGAGCACATGGACCACGGCGACGACGAAAGCAGTGACGACAAGGGCGGCGACGACGACCATGGCGAACACGGTGACCACGAACACGGCGACGGCAAAAAGTAACAATGACTGAGATCTCCAGACGCAGACTCCTCGGTGCTTCGGGCATTGGGGCCGGCGCTGGACTCGCAGCGGGAATCGGCGGCACCTATGGGGTCATGGGTGCCGCCGCCCGCGGCGGTGAAGACAGCGCAGGCTTTTCCGGCAAACAGACGGTGCCGTTCTATGGGGCGCACCAGGCCGGGGTGGAAACACCTCCGCAGGCGCACGCCGTCTTCCTTGCCGTCGAACTGAAAGATCACGTTGACGCAGCTGCCATGCGCCGGTGGCTGCGCATCCTCAGCGACGCTGCGGCCGCACTCACCGACGGCCGGGCACCGCTGGCGGACACGGAACCCGAAATGGCAGCCCAGCCGGCATCGCTGACGGTCACCTTCGGCTTTGGCAGGAAAGTCGTTGAACTCGCCGGTGCCGACAAGGTGCCGGGGTGGCTGAAGCCGCTGCCGAAATATCCGATCGACCGGCTGCGCCCCGAACTGTGTGGCGGCGATCTGCTCATGCAGATCTGCTCTGATGACCCGCTGACACTCGCCCACGCATCGCGCATGCTCATGAAGGATTCGCGCGCATTCTCTGAGATCGCGTGGTCCAAGGAGTGCTTCCGCCGAGCCTATGGCACCGACCCGAAGGGAACCACGGTGCGCAACCCCTTTGGCCAGGTGGACGGCACCGTCAACCCTGAAATCGACACCGACGACTTCGCCGCACTCGTATGGGGTGATCCGAACGCACCCGAAAGGCCCGGCAGTTCAGGGCGCAAGCAGGTGGAAACGCCGCGCGGTCAAGCGCCTGCGGACCTGGATTCGGCGCACCCCGACTGGATGGCAGGCGGTACGACGCTCGTTCTGCGCGACATTGTGATGGACCTGGAAAGCTGGGACCTGGCAGACGAACCGGCCCGCGATTTCTCGGTGGGTCGGCGTATGAAAGACGGCTCGCCGCTCACGGGCGAACGCGAGCACGACGTCCCAGATCTTGAGGCCGTAGGTAGCGACGGCTTCAAGAAGATCTCTCCGGCCAGCCACGTGGCACGCTCCCGCAATGGCAAAAAGCCCGAAGAGCAGATCTTCCGTCGGGTGTACTCCTACCAGTCGCTGGCCAAGGGGCCCATCCGGGACGACGTAGAGGGTGTCCGCCAGATCAACGATGCCGGGCTCATGTTCGCCAGCTACCAGGCGGATATCGAACGGCAGTACAAGCCGATTCAAAAGCGCCTGGCAGAAGGCGACCTGCTCAACGAATGGACGTTCCCGGTCGGTTCGACGGTTTGGGCAATTCCGCCCGGAGCGTCTGAGGGCGGCTATATCGGCGAGACCCTGTTCGGATGATTGCCTAAGCTGAGATCATGCTCAGCCTTCCGTTCATTCCCGCCACCGCGCAGAACAACAATCGGCCGAAGGTCATTGTGCCGTTTTCGCCGCGCACGCTTGATCAAGCGCGTGCGGTAGTTGATTGGGCTGGGCGCGCCCGAGAGGCTGGCGCCGATGCCTTCGAGTGGCGGGTCGACGCGCTTGTGGGCGGCGCTGGTCAGCACAGCGCCGAAAGTGCCGAGCTGTTGAAGATGGCCCAGCGTGCCATTCAAGGCCAATCTGAACTTCCTGTGCTCATCACACTGCGGTCGGCAGCAGAAGGTGGGCAGGCTGACCTCGACGAAGCAGGTTACGCGGGCGTCGTCTCCGAAGTCATCAGCTGCGCCGAATCTGCTCAGGCCAGCAAAGCGCACCCGAGGATCGCTGTTGACATTGAAATCGATCGCGAAGCAGCAGAGCAGCTGCGCAAGCACGCGGGGGAGGCAGGCATTCCGGTGGTGGCATCACACCACGATTTCGACCGCACCCCGAGTACCGGGGTTCTGCTGGCGAAGATCCGCGACATGATCGTCATGGGGGCAGATGTCGCAAAAATCGCCGTCATGCCCCAGGACCCGAGCGATGTTGCGCGGGTCTTGGAAGTCTGCTCGTCAGCTGTCGAAACGGCCGAGGTGCCTATCATTGCAATCTCAATGGGCGCCCTGGGTCGGACCACTCGGGTATTCGGCGGGGACTTCGGCTCCGCTGCGACTTTCGCCCCACTGGACGACGAACCGACAGCACCCGGCCAGATTTCCGTGGCAAAGCTGCGTTCAATCTGGACTGAAGTTCGCTGAAGAATCTGAAGGCACCTCGGCAGGGGTCCTGGGCGGCAGGCATCGCCAAAGGGCACCCATCAGCCGGGATCTGCGCTTTAGCCGTAAGAAAACTCCCGTCAGCAACAGAAACTCCCGAAAACCACCGTTGCTATCGGGTGTTTTTGTTGCTGAGCGGTGTGTGGGTGCAGACGAGGTGCCGGGTGCGGGTGGATGTTGTGGATCGAGGGGGCGAGGTGCCGGGCAGCTTGCCGGCTGGCTGATTGACGAGGTGTTCGGGCGCAGACAACGTGAAGGGCGCCACCGAAAATCGGTGGCGCCCTTCATGCGTGAGTGAGCTGATCAGACCTCAGCGGGTTCCTGTTCGGATTCCGCTCCGCCCTGACCGCGCTTGACACCGGCCAACAGCATCTGTGCGACGTCGAGGACTTCGATGCCTTCGGAAGCATTGCCCTCAGACTGTTCGGCGGTTAGACCGTCAGACAGCATGACGCGGCAGAACGGGCAGCCGACCGCAATCTGCTCGGCGCCGGTGGCCACGGCTTCCTTAGTGCGGTTGACGTTGATGCGCGAACCGATGGTCTCTTCCATCCACATGCGCGCACCGCCTGCGCCACAGCAGAAGCTCGTTTCCTTGGAGCGCTCCATTTCGCGGTACTCCACACCGGGCAGCGAACCGATGAGTTCACGCGGCGGTTCGTAGATCTGGTTGTGGCGGCCCAGGTAGCAGGGGTCGTGGTAGGTGACCGGGGTCTGCACCTTTTCGCCTTCGGACGGAGCGACCGGGGTGAGCTTGCCTTCGCGGACGAGCTTGTTGAGCAGCTGCGTGTGGTGGACGACTTCGAACTTGCCGTCCAGCTGCGGGTACTCGTTGGCGATCGTGTTGAAGCAGTGCGCACAGGTCACAACGATCTTGCGCGCCTTCATTTCGTTGAGCACTTCGACATTGGCCTGAGCCAGCATCTGGTACAGGAACTCGTTGCCGGCGCGGCGGGCAGGGTCACCCGTGCAGGATTCGCCGTCGCCGAGGACTGCGAAGTCGACACCGGCCATGTTGAGAAGCTCCGCAGTTGCCTGGGTGGTCTTCTTGGCGCGGTCTTCGAACGCACCGGCGCAGCCAACCCAGAAGAGGTATTCGACTTCGCCGAGGTCTTCGATGTCGGCGCCGACCTGCTTGACTTCGAAGTCGAGGTCCTTTGCCCACTCGAGGCGCTTGCGCTGGGACATGCCCCACGGGTTCTGCTTGTTTTCGAGGTTCTTGAACAGACCTCCGAGCTCGGTGGGGAACGCCGATTCGATCAGCACCTGGTAGCGGCGCATGTCAACGAAGTGGTCGACGTGCTCAATGTCAACGGGGCACTGCTCAACGCAGGCACCGCACGTGGTGCACGACCACAGGGCGTCGGGGTCGATGACGCCGAGCTCTGCGAGTTCTTCAACGTCCTGTGCGCCTACGAGCGGGCGGACTGCCTCAGCCTGTGCGGCCTCTGACAGGGTGCCCAGCAGGTCGAGGTTTTCGTGCGGGTCGGAAATGCCTTCGTAGGCGTCCATTTCCTTCTGCCACGCGCGCTTGGCCTTCTTGTCGGCGTCTTCGGCAAGAGGTGCCGGCGGCTGTGCTTCGGCCTGCGCTTTTTTGGCGGCTTCCAACCACGGTGACTTGGCCGCGGAGTGATTGCGCAGGTTGATCATCATGAGCTTGGGGCTCAGCGGCTTTTCCGTGTTCCAAGCCGGGCACTGGCTTTGGCAGCGACCACACTCGGTACAGGTGGAGAAGTCCAGCAGGCCCTTCCACGTGAAGTCTTCGACCTTGCCCACACCCATTGTGGTGGAGTCGTCCATGGCGTCGGGGTCGGAGAAGTCGAGTTCTTTGCCGTCGGAGACCATCGGCTGGAGGGCGCCGAGCGAGGTGCGTCCGTTTGCGTGGCGCTTGAACCAGATATTGAAGAAAGCGAGGAAGCGGTGCCAGGCAACACCCATCGTCGGGGTGAGGGCAACCGTGACCATCCAGGCGTAGGAGATGAGGATCTTCGCCAGTGCGATGGCGACGATGAGACCCGACACCACCGGAATCGACAGGCCGGAGAGGATCTCACCGATCCAGAAGGTCAGCGGGAAGTGCAGGATGAGGTTCGCCTGGCCTTCGTGACCCTGCAGCACGTATTCGAGGCCGCGCAGCAGGGCAATGCACAGGCAGACGCCCAGAATGGTGAACTCAACGTAGTAGGCCTGCCAGAAGCTCGAACCGTAGAAGCGCGACTTGCGCTGCTCATCGAGCGTTTCGCCCTTGGGCTTCTTGGACTGGCGGACGAGGATCAGGACGACGATGCCGATCAGGCCGGTCATCGCAAACAGCTCCGTGATCCATTCGTAGGGCACGAAGTGGCCGATGATCGGCAGGGTCGCAGCCGGGTTGAACAGCTGCATGGTGGCCTGAGCAAGCGTGAGCGTGAGCACGCCGAAGGAGATCATGGTGAACCAGTGGGCGATTGCCACAACGGGCAGTCGCGCCATTCGGGTGTGCCCCAGGAACTCCTTGATGAGGGTGCCGGTGCGGGCGCCGGCGTCGCTGGTGCGCTCACCGGCGCGCGTGGGTGCGCCGAGCTTGAAGAACTGGACGAACTTGCCGATCCGGGTCAAGAACATCGTCCAGCCGACAATGGTCGCAGCAACACCGATGATCGCTGCGACGATCTGCAGGGCTGTCATGTGTGTTTTACCTCCAGGGGGCCCTTTCGCAAGGGCGCTGAAAATCCATCAGAAAGATGGACAGAAAAGGGTGCTCAGTTGGATTCCGCAACAGCTTCGTTGCCGAATTGGCTGCGGATGGCCTGAGCGGCGTAGCGCTGAACGACGATCTGGGCGATGGCGACTCCGACACCCGAAACGATGGTCCAGGCGATGACTTCAGCCATGTCTGTGTCGGTGTCATTGGGGTCGTTCGGGGCGGGACGGCCAAGCGATTTCTCCCACGCCAGGCCGATTGCCTTGCGTGCTGCGATAGCGGCGAGCGTGCCTCCGCCTACGCCGATGACCTTCCAAGCGAGTTTGCCCATGATGTCTCCTCAGATCAGTGTGAACTTCTGTGTGTCTTCTGTCTCAACAGGATACGACACAGGCAGTTCACAGTGCGGCTTTGAGCTTCTGCCAGGAATGCTATCCCGGCCCACTGACACATGCCGAGGTTGTGAAAGCAACGCGGGGCCGCGCTGCGGAAGATCAGCCGGCAACAGATCCGAACAGCATGCCCAGCGCGTAGGTGACGGCGGCCGCTCCCAGGCCGATTGCCAGCTGCCGCAGTGCGCGCGGCATCGGGGCCTTGCCTGAGAGCACACCGACCACACCTCCCGTGAACAGCAGGGCCATGCTCACCAGCACGGCAGAGATCAGCAGCGGCAGCGTGCCGTCGAGGCCGAAGAAATAGGGAATGATCGGAATGACGGCCCCGGCGCTGAAGAAGAGGAAAGAGCTCACCGCCGCGCCCAGGCCTGACCCGGTGCCCTCGTGTTTTTCCTGCGCAATCGAGTTCGGCAGGAAAGTGGCGCCGTGGGGAGTGCGCGCCCTGCCGATGGCGGTGCGGGCGGCAAGCTCCGCCTCGTCCTCCGCCATACCGCGAGCCTGGAAGACCAAGGCGAGCTCATTGGCGTTGATGTCGAGGTCCCGCAAGATCGAATCGGCGTCGGGTTCGGGGTTCGAAGCGTCAATCAGCTCGTGCTGAGAGCGCACCGAAATGTATTCGCCAGCACCCATGGAAAGCGCACCGGCCAACAGCCCCGAAACGCCGGTCAGCAGCACCTGTCCGCTGGTCAGGCCGGCTGCGCCGACGCCCATGACGAGTGCCAGGTTGGACACCAGGCCGTCGTTTGCCCCGAAGACCGCGGCGCGGAAGTTGCCGGACATGTCAGAGCGGCTCTTGGTGGCCAGAGCCCGCACAACTTCGGCGTGCACGCGCTCGTCAGCGGCCATCTGCTCCGTTGCGTACTCATCGACGATGTACGGCGAGCTGCTTTCGGCCTGCTGGGCAAGTGCGAGTACGAAGATCGACCCGAACATGCGGGCGAACATGGCCAGAATGACCACGCCGAGGTCGGGGCGGCCCGGCTTGTCGGCGTGATGGCCCAGGAGTGTGCGCCAGTGCTGTTGGTGGCGTCGCTCGGCGTTGGCGATCGCAATGAGGATCCGCCGCTCATCGCCGGTCTTCTTCATGGCGAGGCTGCGGTAGACCCGCTCTTCAACGAGTTCGTTTGCCAGGTAGCGGCGCCACTGTCTGATGAGGCGGGGGTCGTCGGTGGCGGGAGCGTTCCCGCACGAGGTCGAGGCGCGATCGGCCGAAGCCGCCGCCTCGTCGGTGCCAAAGCCCGAATCGGCACTGAAGTCAGCAGAATTCTGTTCCACACAGGCAATGGTAGAAGGGTGCTCAGGCGCAGTATTTCTTAGCGCGGCTTAAGTCCGCGAGGTTCTCAGGAGCGGCTTTGCCTGCCGTCGGGGCCGATTCATACTTTTGGCTGACGCCTGCGCACAGCGCAGCCTGGAGAATCAGAAGTATCATCGCCTGGTCCGGCTTCTGTTCCGGCCTCGGCGCAGGAGCACTCCAAACAAGGAAAAGGTCAATGTCACCGAAACGGCTGTTTTCGATTCTCGCAATTGCCGAGGCGATCACCTGGACCATGCTGATCATCGGCATGGTGCTCAAGTACGTCACCCAGACCACTGAACTGGGGGTGCGCATCGGAGGAGGTGTTCACGGCTTCGTGTTCCTGGCGTACTGCGTTGTCACGGTGCTCGTGGCGACCTCGGAGCGCTGGGGCAAAGCCCGCGGTCTGCTGGGCCTGGGTTCGGCCGTCATCCCCTACGCCACGGTTCCGTTTGAGATCTGGGCGCGCCGCAGGGGGCTGCTGCCGGAAACCTGGAGTCTTGGATCGCAGCGGCAGCCGGCCAACCCGTTTGAGCGCCTGTGCCTGTGGGCTCTGAAGAATCCGGTCCTGGCTGTTGTGGTCGGCATTGTGCTGGTCTCGGCTCTTTTCGCCTTCCTGCTGTTCCTGGGTCCGCCGGTCCCGCAGAACTGACCGTCCCGGGTTGTTGCCCGAGGCGGCTTTCCCGAGGTGGCTCTCCCGAGGCGACGCCGCTCTGGCTGGTTGAAAGGCCGGGTTTGTGGTTGGCTTGATCTATGGGAGACGCAGTATCACGAGAGCGCTACACCCCGCGTGAGCGAACCGACTACCGGCGTGCGCTCAACGATGACCTCGAAACCTTTGATGCCTATCTGCAGCAGGCGGAGTTCGTCAGCCGCGGAACCATAGGGATGGAGCTTGAGCTCAACCTGGTCGACGCGCAGATGGCGCCGGCCCCGGTGAACCTCGACGTGCTCAAGACTCTCGATGACGACGACTTCCAAAGTGAGATCGGCTCGTTCAACTTCGAAATGAACCACCCGGTTCTGTCAGTTGAGGGAGATGGGCTTCAAGACCTTGAAGACGGACTGCGCGAACGCCTTGACCGCGCGGCCAGTGCCGCGGCTGAACACGACACTTCGGTCGCGATGATCGGCACGCTGCCGACGCTGACCGAGCAGTTCCTCGAAAGCCCCGATTGGGTTACCCAGGAGAATCGCTATAAAGCGCTGAGCAATGCGGTGATGGACAGCCGGGGCGAGCTTGTCACGATCGATCTTGCCGACCGCGAAGAGCTCAAACACGATTTCGAGGACATTGCACCGGAATCGTCGTGCACATCCATGCAGCTGCACCTGCAGGTGCCGCCGCAGCGCTTTGCTCAGGCGTGGAACGCCTCGCAGGCCATTGCCGGTGTGCAGACGGCGCTGAGTGCGAACTCTCCGCTGTTCTTGGGTCGGAAAGTGTGGCACGAAAGCCGCATACCCGTTTTTGCCCAGGCCATTGAAACCCGCCCACCGGAGCTCATCGTCCAGGGAGTGCGGCCGCGCGTGTGGTTCGGTGAACGATGGATCACGAGCATTTTCGACCTGTTTGAAGAAAACGTCCGCTACTTCCCGGCTCTGCTGCCGGAATCCCGCGAAGACTCGGGTGCGCCGATCATGCGCGGTGAAGCGCCGGCTCTGCACTACCTCAATCTGCACAACGGAACGGTGTGGCGGTGGAACAGGCCCATCTATGCCCCCAGCACCGACGGTTTGGCGCACGTGCGAGTTGAGAACCGACTGCTTCCGGCAGGGCCGACCGTTGTCGACATGGTCGCCGATGCGGCGCTGTACTACGGCTTGGTCAAGTTCCTGGGGGAGCAGACCCGGCCCGTGTGGTCGCGGCTTCCCTTCAGAACAGCCGAAAAGAACTTCATGACGGCCGCCCGCTCCGGCCTGTACGCCCGGCAGGAATGGCCGACCCTCGGTGCAATTGACGTGGCGAAGCTCGTGCACGAGCACCTGGTGCCGCAGGCGCGCAGGGGGCTCGAAAAGCTCGGTGTGAACGACAAGCTCATCGAGCGCTATATGGGAATCATCGACGGCCGGGCTGTCTGCAGGCAGAACGGTGCTCTGTGGCAGCTGCGGACCCTGAGCAGCATCAGGCCGAAGAAAACTGCTCCGGGCAGTCCCGAAAGACAGCGAGCTCTGGCTCTCATGCTCGAACAATACATGGAGAACCAGGCAAAAGGTGAGCCGGTTCACACGTGGCAGATTGGTGAATAAGCCCTGCTGCGCGTCCGCTGAATGGCCGTTTTGGCGCGAGAATCTGCGGATCTTCTGGTCTCAGGAAATGCTTTCGGCGCAAAGTTGCATCCCGCGCTGAACTGTGTGTAAAGTAGTCCTCGTTGCTCGGACGGAAAACACCGAAGCGAGCGGGCCCCAGGCCGAAGATAAGATCTTCTAAATGGTGCGGCCCCGCTTCCACTGGAACCGAAGTCTCTGCAGCAGAATCAATCTGATTCGGACTGCCCTCTGGGGTAGTGAGCTTTCACTTTTGATGATGTGCCTGCGTGTGTGGG
>NZ_KV823255.1 GCF_001815905.1 Brevibacterium sp. HMSC07C04
CAGCCTGTACAGGCTGGTGCCCTCCACTGTCGCTCACGCCGTGTCAGCGGCCGCAAGGCGACGGGCCGCTGTGACAACAGCCGCGCGTCGCCTGCAATGCTCCTCCTCGGTGGGCGGACCACACAGCATCCGGGCCACCTGAGGCACCGTGGACCACCAGCCCGCGATCGAGAGCACGAACAGAATCAGATGGGCGGCATCAATGTCGCGGGTGATCGTGCCCGCCTCCTGCCCCCCCACGACAGCAGCCGACTTGTAGCCGTAATACTCCCTCCGCTGGGCCTCGTCGGGCACTTCGTCGTCGAATGCCAGAGCCTCCCAACGCAACAGGCGGATCAGCTCGGGCCGCTCACGGTGATAGTCGTAGACCCGCCCGGCGTAGTCCCCGACGTCCTCCCTGGCGAACGAGGCCACGGGCACCGACTGAGCGACCTGCGCCAACTCGTCACGCAACACCGCAGCGAAGAGCTCCTTCTTGCCTCCGAAGTAGTTGTACACCCGCTCCTTGTTGACACCTGCCTTCTTCGCGATCTGCTCGATCGTCGTGCCATCCGGCCCGCGGTCGGCGAACTCCACCGTGGCCGCGTCCTTGATCTTGCGCTTGGTTCCCTCTGTGTCCCAGGCCACAGTCTGCGTCACACTCCTAAATTGCATCTCCAACGTTGAGGTTGCACCCCACGCCCGAGCATACTAGGGTAAATTCCAACGATTGCGTTGGAAGGAGACGTGCATGCCCTCGAACCTCCCACATCCCGAAACGACGGCTCCGGAGAGGTCGCCCTCACGTGACATCGCCAGCCCGGACTTCCCGGCTGGCGGGGTCGCCGTCGTCATCCTGGTAGTGACGGCCCTGTTCGTCCTGACACAGCTCTACGCGGCGATCCCGCTCTTGAGTCCAGTGGCTGCCGACCTCGGGGCTGATGCGACCTTCGCCCTGTCGACGAGCTTCAGCCTCACCTACGCCGTGGGCTTCCTCATCTGGGGGCCGATCTCCGACCGGTACGGTCGAAAGCGGGTCATGGCCGTCGCCATCGGGGTGCTCGCGGTTGCCACGCTTGTGTGCGCGACGGCTTCCTCCGTGCCGGTGATGGCGGCGCTGCGTGCTCTCCAGGGCCTCTCGGCAGCCGGGTTCGCCCCCGTTGCGCTGGCCTATCTGACCGAGGCTGTCGCACCCAACAGACGGGCTGGAGCGATCGGAGCGATGTCGACCGCGTTCCTGGTCGCGGGCATCTTCGGCCAGGTCGTAGCCTCCACGGTGGCGCTGCAAGCGGGCTGGTCGTGGTTCTTCGTGCTCTGCGGTGTCGTTCTCGCGATCACCTTCGTGCTGATCCTCACGCTCGTGACCGAGGCGCCCAAGCATGCCCCGTCGATGTCGCTCCTCAAACAGTTCGGCAACCTTGCGCGACTGCTGGTCATGCCAGCGATCGTGCTGCTCAGCATCGCGCACGTGACGCTTCTGCTGTCCTTTGTCGCCCTCTACACCGGCATCGGACAGCACCTGGAAAGCCTCGACGTGCCTGCCTCCGACATCATTCTCATCCGATTGGCCGCCCTGCCAGCGATGTTCGTCAGCCTCGGCGTTGGGGCTCTCGCGAAGCGTTTCGGCATCGTCCGGGTCGCCCAGACCGGCTTCACGCTCGCGGCTGTGGGCATGCTCGGAGAATTCTTCCTCTCCGGCACCTTGCCCGGCCTGATCGCCGCGAGCATCGTCTATGTCGCGGGCGTCGCCCTGGCTGTACCGTCCATGATCAACCTGTACGGAGAGACAGCCGCCCCGAATCGGGGCAGCGGGATGGCCATCAACGGATTCATCCTCTTCATCGGAGCCAGCATCGGCCCGATCGTAGGTGGTGCGATCACCAACCTCAGCACTCTGGCTATCGTTCTGGTCGCGCTTCTGGTCATTGCCGCAGTGTCCATCCTCTGTGTCTCCATGCTCAACCGAAAGGCGACCCGGTCATGACTGATGTCCTACTCCTGGGGGCTACTGGCCGCACCGGCAGTTTCCTGCTGAACCATCGCCCCGCGGGTATACTTCTGCATGCGGGAGTTCGACCCGGAGACGCCACGCGACCACTGCCGGTACCTGAGCACGCCGACGATGCGCGGGCCATCGACATCGATGACCCCACCCGTATGCGAGAAGCACTCACAGGCATCGACATCGTCGTCAACACCATCCGGCTGCGAGAGGAGATCGCGGCGACAGCACTGATCGATCTCCATGACCGGATCGTCGACGCTCAAGACGAGTCTAAGACTCCGTTGATTGTCCACGTTGGCGGAGCCGGGGCGCTCCATATGGGCAACGGCCGACGTTTCTGGCAAGACCCCGCCTTTCCCACCGTGACTCTCCCGCGCGGAGTCGCCCATGCCGCACTCCGAGACCACCTCGAATCCGAGACGGCGCCACACCGATGGGCTTACCTCATCCCGCCACCCAGCTACCAACCCGAGGGGCAGTTCACCGGCTCTTTCCGGAGACGGCCGCCCGCCGCCGACGAACGCACGTTTCTTCAGTCCAGCATTAGCTACGAGGACTTCGCCCTCGCCCTCGCCGACGCGATCCGCGACGCCTGGACTGGAACACATCTGATCTCAGCCTGACCGCACCAGCTGTTGGCGCATCGCCGAGCAACGATGGTCGACGCCAAATAGCAGCGCCCGCTGCAGGCCGGTGCGGAGCACGAATCCAGTCGCGTCTGTGCAGTCGGCAGGCTCTTGCGCAATACGTGACGCTACACCCAAGGTGGCACATCCCAACATGCCTGGCCGTTCAGGGAGACCCCTCGACCCCAGCTTCACCCCAGCACTTCGACAAGCCGCGGCCGAGATCCTCGCCGAGGGCAGCAAGCTCACGGTGCACGCCCTCTCGGAGCGCACAGGGGTGGGCAAACCGGCGATCTATCGCCGCTTTCCGAACACCGCTGCGCTCGCTCTCTCCGTCGTCGCCGATCGTCTCACCGGGGGACAGGGGCCAGACACAGGCAGTCTTCGTGGTGACCTCACCGCGACCCTCCGGCGACTACGCGACAGTCTCGCCGACCCCGCGATATCCGCTGGCCTGGCCCTAGTCGTCGCAGAACGGCGTCTGCCCGGGGTCGACTTCGGTCGAACCCTCATCGACCCCTGGTCGGACTCCATCGCGCTGATGATACGGCGCGCGGTCGAGCGCGACGAGATTCCTCCGGGAGTCGATACCGAGGCCGTGTTCCTTCTCCTGCTCGGGCCCCTTCTGCTACACGTGATGCTGCCCGAGCGTCCCGCGCTCGACGACGACTATCTCGAGTGGTTCGCCCAAGCCGTACTGTCCGGCCTGGGGCATCTCCCCGAACTCGCGCATCCCCGATGTGCCAGCCAGCGCATCCTTGATGCCGCAGGAGCCGAGTACGCTGCTCATGGCTTCTACGCGACCACTTTGGATCAGATCAGCGAGCGAGCAGAGGTCGGCCCCCGCGAGATTCGCGCCCGATTCGGCGATACGAAGCAGCTCGCTCGGGTGCTCCTGGACTACGAGCGCACCGCATGGGCGGCATGGGAGAAGACCATCCGCGGCCGATCACTGACTGGCGTCGCCGCCGTTCGCGAACTCCTCCTGCTGGCCGCCAACCATTACGCCACCGATCAACGCCTCCAAGGCGCAGCCAGGCTCGCCGTCGAGTCTCATCACATCGATCCACGCCGTCCTCACCCCTACAAGCGCCAGCTCCAGGTACTGCGCAGAGCGGTAGGCCGGGACCTATCGGGCCTACCCGACGGGACAACCGCAGACGGATTCACCGCCACTGTCCTGGCCACCTTCGCCGGCCTGACCACTGCGGTGAACGGCCAATGGGCCGACCTTCCTGAACGGATCGGACAGTTCTGGGATCTGCTCAAAACCACCATTTAGGTGAGGCATCTCGCCGGCTCCTTCCGCGCGTCCCCGATGCCAAAAACCGCTTCGCTTGGAGCGAACTTGCGTGCCTGCTCCGCCCAGTCCTCGTCTCTGGCGAAGGAGGTCTCGTACGGAGAGTCGGGCGGCAGCGACAAGCCCTCCTGGCCACGAAAAACACATCGCGGCCAGGAGGGCAGGGCGTTCGAGGAGATGCTGCAACGGCTGCTAGGCCGCGTTGGCGTCCGCATCCCCGCCGGAGGCGGTGGTGGCCGGGCGGTCGCTCTCCCCGTGGAGCTGTTCGAGGATGGTGTCCGAGAGGAGGTCTTCGGTGCCCTTGAGGGCGTCGGCGACTTCCTGGTCGGTGGGGAAGACCATCTCCGCGGCGACGTTGTCCTGCACGATGCGGGCGAGGTTGTCGAGGGCGACGAAGACGTAGTCCTCGGGGATCTCGGCGGCGGGCAGGTCGATCAGGTGCGTGTCGACGCGGGCGGGGTCCATGAGCTCGCGGATGATGATGGAGTTCTGGTTGAGTACCGAGGTCGTCCAGATCGAGATCACCACGACGTAGAGGTCCTTCCACTGCTGGTGGCCGATCTTCTTCTTCCACCGCTTCATGATCTTCTGGACCCCGGTGATCTGGGCATCGGAGGCGTACCACATGTTGGTGCGGATGCTGTCGTAGACGCTGCCGGAGAACGCCTCGAACGACCGGATGGAGAAGTAGCCGAGCTCGATCGACTTCTCGATGAACCGGATGCCGGAGTCGAGGATGTGCCGGCACGAGCGCTCCAGCTCGCCCGGCAGGTCCGCGTCCCGCAGCTGTTGGCGGGCGGCGCCGAGGGTGTCGGCGAACGCGGAGAGCGGGGCGACCCAGTCGCTGGTCTCGGACCCCTTGAGGTAGGGCGCGATGATCGAGAAGATCCCCAGCGGGACGTGCGCGATCGACTTGGCCAGCTCGAAGGTCTCCGGGATCGGGTGGAGGGTCTCGGTCTTCCCGTTGTGCACGAGCGTGTACTCCCCGCCCTGCGGATCGTTGTTCACGATGATCACCGGGGACAGGTGCTCGATGAGCTCGGCCTTGAGGGCGGCGTAGTTGCGCTGCATGTCGGTGTCGATCTGGAAGATCGCGTTCCGGGCGCGCACCGTCGGGCTGGACCAGTACGCGGTCATGTCCAGGTCGTGCGGGTCGATGTCCTCGGCGCGACGGTGCGGCGAGCGTGACGGACCCTGTGGGCGCGGCTGCTGGTGGTGGCTGGGGTTTCCGCCGTGGTCGTGGCGGACCGGGCATCCCTGGTTCTCGTAACCCATGGGTCTCTTCCTCCTTGAAGATGCAGTGTGATGTGACCTCTGGTGCCCGGCCCCCCGGGGTCGGGGGTCGGGCACCAGAGCCGTGGCGAGTTCGGGTTACCGTCTCGCCGGGTTCGGGGTGTTACCGGAGGTTGCCGGGGTCGGCAACGACGACGCCGTAGAGGTCGGCGATCGTGGCCAGCGCGCTGTTGTGCAGCTGGGTCGAGGGCACCTCGGCCACGGCGGTCTGCAGCGGGCGGGTCGCGCAGGCGCTGGCGACCACGGTGGGCTTCTTCCCGTGCAGGAAGGTGCCCTCGGCGGTGAAGGTGACGCACATGTTGGTCATGAAGCCGGCGATGATGACGTCGTCATGGCCGGCGGCGGCGACGAGCTCGCCGAGGTTGGTGCCCACGTAGGCGTTCGGCGCGGTCTTGGCGACCACGGCCTCGCCCTCGATTGGTGCGACCCTCGGGTGGATCTGGCCGATCTCGTCGTGGATGTCGTACGGGGTGCCGTCGCCACCGTCGTTGACGATGTGGATGACCGTCGCCCCGGCCTGGCGTGCGCGCGCCAGGAGATCGGCGCCCGCGTCCAGGGCCGGTTCCCAGCCCTCGAGTTCCATCACGCCGCGGGTGTAGGTGTTCTGGAAGTCGACCATGACCAGGGTCGAGTCGGCCAGGGTGGCCGGGGTGTCGTCGAAGCCGTTGAGCTGGCGGAGTGTCGTGCGTGCCATCGTTCTCCTCGTCCTAAGAGTTCCGGGTTCCTCCCGTGTCCGGGAGGGGGTACTTCGACGCTATGATCCGACCCAGCGCGTCGGCAATGTCATGTAACCTGCAAATACCGACATGTCGAGGAGTGGGTTCAGCTGAGAAGGGGTGAAGGGCGTGGTTGAACGTCTCGTGGTGGTGGTGCTGTTCGAGCGGGTCGATCTGCTCGACGTGACCGGCCCGCCGGAGGTGTTCGCGCTCCTGCAGCGCGAGATGGATGAGCCGACCGGCTACGAGGTCCTTCTGGTCGCACCGTCGATGGAGCCGGTGACGACATCGGCGGGTGTGCGTGTCCTGCCGGATGCGACCTTCACCGATCTCGAGGGCCGGTCCATCGACACCTTGGTCGTGCCCGGGGCGGTCGATGTCGATGAGGACCGGCGGGTCACCGCGCTGGTCGATCCCGAGATCGCCGCGCATGTCGCGGACCTGGCGCCGCGCACCCGCCGGGTCACCTCGGTGTGCGTCGGCGCACACGTGCTCGCCGCGACGGGATTGCTCGACGGCAAGCGGGCGACGACGCACTGGTCGACGGCCCAGCAACTCGCCGCCGAGCATCCCGCGATCACCGTGGACGCCGACCCGATCTTCATCCGTGACGGGGACGTGTGGACCGGTGCCGGTATCAGCTCTTGTCTCGATCTTGCCCTGGCCCTGGTCGCTGATGACTTCGGTGAAGCGCTCGCGCAGAAGGTCGCCCGCCAGTTGGTCGTCTACCTCAAGCGTCCCAGCGGGCAGAGCCAGTTCAGCGTGCCCTTGGAACCGGCCTCGACGACGCGGCGGGTGGACGAGCTGCGCCACTACATCCGGGAGCACCTGGCCGAACCGCTCACGGTCGCCGAGCTCGCCGAACGGCTCCACGTCAGCGACCGGCAGCTCACCCGGATCTTCAAGACCGAGCTGGGCATGACCCCGGCCGCCTACCTCGAATCGGCCCGCCTGGAAGTCGCGCGGAACCGGTTGGAGACCAGCGACGACACCCTCACCCGCATCGCAGCTGCCTGCGGATTCGGCACCGTCGACACCCTCACCCGCGCCTTCCGCCGCGCTCTCAACGTCACCCCGGCCGAATACCGCGCCCGCTTCCGCATCCACTGACCAACCCGACCCGGTCCCTTGCCGGTCCTCGCGTCGTCCGGCGCCTAGAGAGCTGCCGTCCCTACTACAGCCCCGCGCACCCCACACACTGTTGGCACCAGGGGTGCCCGGGGTGCGCTGACGCGCACCTAACCCCCGAGGCGGCCCCTCTCCGAGGCCTTCTCGGGGAGGGGGTACGTGATGGTGATGACGATCCGCGTGATGTCGTCTGGATCGGGCTACGAGTACCTCCTGAAGTCTGTCGCCACTGCCGACGTGCCCCGCGAGGCCGGTTCATCCCTGACTCGCTACTACACCGAGACGGGCTGCCCGCCCGGCACCTGGGCCGGCCGCGGACTCGACAGCCTCGACACCGGACAGGGCCCAGCGCTCGCGATCGGTGACACGGTGACCGAGGAGCATCTCGAGAAGCTCCTCGGCCGCGGCGTGCACCCCCTGACCGGTGCGAAACTGGGCCTGCCGTATCCGAAGATGCGTTCGGCGCAGGAACGCATCGCTGACCGCATTGCGCGCCTGTCCGACGAGCTGCCGGCCCAGGCGCGCGAGCGGGCGATCGAGGAGATCCGCAACGAGGAGATTGCACGCAAGCAGCCCAAGGCCGTTGCGGGATTCGATCTCACGTTCTCGCCGCCGAAGTCGGTGAGCGTGCTGTGGGGCGTTGCCGATGCCGCCACGCAATCCCGCATCGCCGAGGCCCACCATGCCGCCGTGCGCGACGTGCTGGCCCTGCTCGAGGAACGGGTCGCGGCAACCCGCGTCGGGCACGGTGGCGTGGCACGTATGCCCGTGACTGGCGTGATCGCTGCGGGTTTCGATCACTTCGACTCGCGGGCCGGGGATCCGCAGCTGCACACGCACCTGGTCGTGTCGAACAAGGTCCAGGGCATCGACGGCAGGTGGCGCAGCCTGGACTCTCGCACCCTGCACCGGGCCACCGTCGCCTTGTCGGCGACGTACAACGCGCTGCTGGCCGATCACACCACGCGCATGCTCGGCCTCGCCTGGACGGATGTCGACCGCGGCCAGGACCGCAACCCCGGATGGGAAATCGACGGGGTGCCCGCTGAGCTCATCGCCGTGTTCTCCCAGCGCACCACCGGCACTACCGACGGCGAGGGCATCGCACAGGCCACTCAGCGGCTGATCGAGGAGTACACCACCACGCACGGGCATGCACCGTCGAAGGCGGCGATCGCGCGGTTGCGCCAGCAGGCAACCCTGGAGACCCGTCCGAACAAGGAACTGCACTCCTTGGCCGAGCTGACTGCGCGGTGGCGTGCCCGCGCGACCGAGCTGCTGGGCGAAGACGCAACCGGCTGGGCGCACGGCGTGCTTGCACGCAATCCCCACACCGTGGTGCGCGCCGACAACATCACCCCGGAGCAGATCAGCAAGGTGGCGGAGAAGGTGCTGGCCGAGGTCGGCGACCGGCGCGCCACCTGGTCGCGGTGGAACCTCCACGCCGAGACCGCCCGCCAGCTCATGGGCGCACGGTTCGCTACCACCGAGGACCGCACCACGGTGCTCGACCGCATCGTGCACCAGGCCGAGGAGGCCTCGGTACGGCTGACTCCCGGCTACGACCGGCTCGTGCCTGATCACTATGTCGATGCGGAGGGGGCGAATCGGTTCCAGCCGGTCGACCAGATCGCCTATACCTCGCAGGAGATCCTCGACGCCGAACAGCGCCTGCTCGACCACTCCGACCGCACCAAGGCTCCTGCCGTAGACGAGCGGCGGATACGCCGCCATACCCGGCGGAAGATCGACCGGGTTCGGCTCGCCACTGACCAGGTGAGCGCGGTGACACGGATCGCGCGGTCCGGTCTCACGCTGGACCTGCTGGTCGGTCCCGCCGGGTCCGGCAAGACCACCGCGCTGAGGGCCTTGCGGCGGGCGTGGGTCGCCGAGCACGGCAGAGACTCGGTGATCGGGCTGGCGCCGTCAGCTGCGGCTGCCGAGGTCCTCGGTGACTCGTTGGGGGTGCGGGCGGAGAACTCGGCGAAGTTCCTCTACGAACACGACAAGGGCCGCTGGGACCTCGCCGCCGGGCAGCTCGTTCTCCTCGATGAAGCCTCGCTGGCCGGCACCCTGACCCTTGACCGGATTGTCACGCATGCCGCCGAGGTCGGTGCGAAGGTCGTGCTGATTGGGGACTGGGCGCAGCTGGCCAGCGTGGAGACCGGTGGGGCGTTCGGCATGATCGTGCGCCACCGCGGCGCCGTTCCCACGCTGACTGGTATCCACCGGTTCACCCACGACTGGGAGAAGAACGCCAGCATGGGCCTGCGTCTCGGGAAGACCGCGGCCCTCGACACCTACGAGGACGAGGGCCGCCTGCACGATGGCGAGCTCGAGAACATGCTCGATGCGCTCTACCAGGCCTGGCAGGCCGACCGCGAGACCGGACTGTCCACCCTCATGATCGCCGGCAACGCCGAGACCGTCGCCGAACTCAACCAGCGCGCCCGCGCCGACCTCATCGCCACCGGCGACGTCAAAGAGCAGGGCGTCGCGCTGCGGGACGGAACCGAGGCCGGCGTCGGCGATCTGATCGTCACCCGCCGCAACGAGCGCCGCCTGACGACCGGGAGCATGAACTGGGTGAAGAACGGCGACCGCTGGCAGGTCACCGGCCGCGGCAAAGACGGGTCGCTGACCGTCCGCCGCCTCGGCAAAGGCGACCGCCCCCACGGCAGGGCCCTCACGCTGCCGGCCAGCTACGTGGCCGAAGACGTAGAACTCGGCTACAGCACCACCGCACACCGCGCCCAGGGGGCGACGGTCGACACCGCGCACGCACTCATCGACCCCAACAGCGCCTCCAGGGAGCTGTTCTACGTCGCGATGACCCGCGGACGCGAGTCCAACCATGCCTACGTCGTGCAGCCAGATCCGCACGAGCTCGAACCCCACCTCGACCCGCCCGAAGAGCTGACCCGAGTCGAGCAGCTGGCCCGCGTGCTCGCGCGCAGCGACGCAGACCTCTCAGCCACCGAGACCCTGAAGGCCGAGATCGACAGGCACGCCTCCCTGAAGACTCTGATGGATGAGTACGACGTGCTCGCCCGCGAAGCCGACCACGACCGCTGGGAGGCCCTGCTCGACGTCGCCCCATTCACCCCCGAGGTGGCCGACGCCGTGTTCACCAGCGCCTACTACGAGCGCCTCGAAGCAGCACTGTCCCGCCACGAAGCCGACGGCCACTACCTCACCACGCTCCTCACATCCCTGGCCCCGACCATTACACCCGGGGACGATCAGAACGATCCTGCCGCGCAGCTGGCGTCCATCGTCGAGAAGGCAACCCGGTCGCTCCCGCGACGCCGCGACGCTCGGCCCCGCGTCGCCGGCCTCATCCCCACACCAGCCGGACCCCTCGACGACGACATGCAGGCAGCGCTAACCGCTCGCCAGGACCTCATCGAAGCAGGAGCACGCAGGCTTCTCCTGCATGCACTTGATACTGGGGAAGACTGGACGAAGGAACTGGGAACCCCACCGACGCGGGGGCGGGTCCGGACAGCGTGGATGGAGAACGCCGCTACCGTCATGCTGTATCGGTACCGCAACGACATCGAAGATGCGGCGCCGCTGGGTGAACCGAAGCAGATCCGCGGTACCGCGCAGGACGCCCAGTACCGGCACGCTGCGGCTGCTCTCCGCAACGTCAACGAGATCAACAGCGGATTCGAGGCGGACGCTCGCCGGAGCCCTATCCGACGAGACCAAGGACGCTCTCTGTGACCGTGAGCGCCGAGCTGCCTCACAAGAAGGCGCCCATGCTGACGAACGCGCCGGCCACGGCGCCGCGCTGAGCGAGCCCCGTGAGGATTTTCGGCTTGTGATGGCGACGTGGCGCTGCCATCCCTTACTGGTCTCGCTGGTTTTATAGACCGGCACATTCTTTTGGCGGACATCGCAGACTACGACAGCGCCATCCTCCTCGTTTCTCGACGGCAGAAAACCGCGCCGCGCAACACGATCGCCATATATCTCCACGAGTCACTGATATGTGGGTTTACTTGTCAAGAGGCAGATTAAGATTGTCCCGGATCGGTTCCCCTTCATCCCCGGGATCGGAGGAGTACCACCACGGTAGGGGTCGAGACTCAGACGCGTCGTTATCGACTCACATGGTCAGACTGATATTCGAGGGTTGGCTACCTCATGACGATTATTCGAACCGGAGCATCCCGTGGTCTAGAATCGAGCGTCACCCAACCGGGTAGCCGGGTTGCCCATAGCGACTTCTCGGATCAGCTCCTGATGCTGTCTCGAACCATCAGCCCCTACCGCAGGGCACGATCATCGTGGACTCACCCCATCCGGGCCTCCCGCCCCTTGGGATCGGCCATCTCCAGTTGCAGGGGCGCGGCCACTGACCAGCACCATCCTGCAAGTTCTCGGGCCACTGCCGTGTTCGCTTTGACTCGGCGCTTCTTCCGGGCGTCGAAATTCGTCCACACTCGGTGTAGTCGCTGATTGCCTTCAATCGCTCTGGCCCGAGTCGTAGTATCGACCTTGTCGAATTGCCGCAACAGGCGCGCCCCGGGTCGTGAGTACGGGCGGGCATGCGTCCAGGCAGCCTCGATGAGCAGTTTCCTCGCATACGTGTTCCCGGCCTTCGTGATCGACCCCTGCGACCTGGTCTGCCCACTCGAATGCTCCGAGGGAGTCAACCCCAGATACGACCCGATCGTCGCCCCAGTGAACCTCGTCCAGTCCCCGATTTCGACAGCCAACCCGAACCCAGTCGTGATCGAGATTCCCCGAAAACACATCAGGGCATCGATGATCGGCGCCTCCTCGGCTTCGGCGACCAGATCGGCGATCGTCGCATCGAGGCGTTTGACATGGGCCATCAGCAAAGTCTCGGTCTCCAACTCAGCCACCAATGCCTGCTGCGACGCGGCTGGTTCGAGCCGTTGCCGGGCCAACCAGTCATGATGGGCCTGCGTCCACCTCGTCTCCTTCGGGTACCGCAGCCCATGCCGGAGGATGATCGCGTTGATCCTCTGCCTGGCATGGGTGAGGTCGCCGACGGCGCGTTGCCTGGCCCGAGAGACATCGCGGAGTCCTTCCTGGCTGATCGGTGGGATTCGGACCTCGGTGATCTCGCCCAACGACAGCATCCTCGCCAATCCCAGGGCATCACGTTGATCGGTCTTGACTCGCTCGCCGGGGGCTCGCAGCAGTTTCGACGGGGCCGCGACCGTGCAGGTGATTCCCTGGTCTGTGAGGTCGCGGGCGAGTCCGTATCCGGTTGGGCCGGCTTCATATGTGACCGCGGTGTCGTCTCCGTGGGCTTTGATCCACGAGATGACCGTGGGGTTATCGGCCGGCATCGTTGCCTGGTCGATCTCTCCGGTGTCGGCATTGAGTGCTGCCGCGGTCACGGTTTTCGCGTGAACGTCTAATCCGATGAAGGTAGTCTTGAGCATGTCGGGACCTCCAAAAGCTCAAATGTGGCTCTACCAGTACACACCCGAATCCGGTGTTCCCGGTAGGACGGTGGTGGAGACTGGGTAACCCACGATTCCTTTGATGCACGGAGGCCCCGGCCCCACCTTTCCCTCATATTGTCTAGAGCCTGAGAAATCAGCCTAGAGAGCCGTTGAGGGCCCCGCGGATGTATGGGTGAAGGCGTTCTATCCTTGCAGGGAGTGATGCCCAGGAGTCAGCGAGACCCGCGAGCACCTGTTCTCCGATGAACATGGCATTGATGACTTCGGCAGCCTCAGCAGTCGCGACATGTGAGGGAATGGAACCGTCGCCTTTTCCGGTATCGATAACATCTTTCACGATATCGATCCACCGGAAGAACGGGTTGCTCGTATTCGTCGGAAAGTCGACGCTCGGCTGGTTTATGAGGCGAATGCCGCCTTGAACCAAGGAGTCATCGGCGATCAGGCGTGCCAGATCGTCGGCCAGCCGGAGGATCGTTTCGGGTGCCGGGAGGTCACTCTCGAGTGCTGCGTCGAGCACGCTGAGCATGCGTTCTTGCTGGGCTTCGATGACAGCGGCCGCGATGTCTTCCTTCTTTCCAAAGTGGAAGAAGAGAGCGCCTTCGCTACTGATGCCGGACTCTTTGCTTATGTCCTTAAGTCGCGCCTCGGCGAATGTGAGTCTCGCAAACACTCGGCCTGCGGCGTCCAGGAGCTTTGCTCTCGTTGCGATCGAGCGCTGCTGCCGGGGCCGGGCAGGGCCCTCGCGCAGCATTGCATCTTCTATTCGGTTGGTCATAGACACCTGCCGTTGCTCATCGTGTGAGCACCTCTCTTCGTTGCTTCGGGCTGACGCGACACGCACCCGCCCAACTCTACTTGGGGCGGCCGTTGGTGGCCTGGCTCCAGCTTGACCTGGGCTCCTGCATGCTTCGACGATGCCCGTCATCGGTCCCTCACGAACTGGTTCCTAGCAAGCCCCTGGTACAGGCTCGAGGTCCTGAGTAGCTCCTGGTGGTCCCCGACGGCGGCGACCGAGCCTTCGTCAAGGACGATGATCTGGTCTGCCTGCTGGACCGTTGCCAGCCTGTGGGCGACGACGATCATCGTACGAGTGCCGCCGAGTTGCTTAAGCGCGATTTGGATGGCTTCTTCGTTGCCGGAGTCCATTGCTGACGTCGGTTCGTCAAGGAGGAGGAGCTGGGCGGGGCTGAGCAGGGCTCGAGCGAGCGAGAGGCGCTGCTTCTCCCCGCCGGAGAGGTTGACTCCGCGCTCACCCAACACCGTGTCGAGGCCATCGTCGCGCTCGAATCTTTCGCGGAGGTTGACCATGTCGAGGACTTCCTGGCATGCCTCTTCGGTGACCGTCGGGAAGCCCAGCTGCAGGTTCTCGCGCACGGTGCCGGAGAGAACCACAGGATTCTGCTCGACGTAGGCGATACGGCCTCGGAGGTGATCACGATCGACGGTGCTGATGTCCTCGCCGCCTAGCTCAATCCGTCCGAAGTCTGGCTCGTAGAAGCGCTCAATCAGCGAGAGCAAGGTCGACTTGCCTGACCCCGAGGGGCCGACGATCGCGGTTGTGGCGCCTTCTTCCAGTCTGAAGGACACATCGTCGAGGACAGGAGCCCCATCGTCGTAGGAGAACGTGACGTGCTGAACCGAGAGGTGCGGCGTGCGTGTGTCTGCGCCGTCTGCTTCGACTGCACCACCACTGGGGCGCTCGCCCTCTCCTTCGATCGGGATCCCCATGAGCCTGTTGATCCGTTCCATCGCGCCCTGCGCGCCACGGATCGTGACCAGCGACGTGAAGACGCGCCCTAGGGGGTTGATGAGCATGAACAGGAACAGGACGAATGTGACCAGATCGGCGAGAGACAGCGCGCCGGAGGCCACACGCATCCCGCCGATTCCGATGACGATGAGTAGCGCGGCTTGTACGACGACGCCGCTTACGGGAGATAGCAGGGCCTCCGTGCGAGCGATCCTGAGACCTCGGTCGTACGCTTCTTCCGCGTCAGCGACGATGCCCTTCTCGAGCTGCGATTCTGCGCGGGTCGCCTTCACCGTGCGGATGGCGAAAAGGGCGCGTTCCATGCTTGCGGCGAGCCTGCCTACAGCGTCTTGGGCGGCTACCGTCGAGCTGCGGATACGGCGGGAGGCGAGGATGACGACGGCCACTCCGGTACCAGCGACGGCGAGGACCACGACGAGCATGGGCGGGTCGATGGTCGCCATGGCGATGATCGCACCGACGAACAGGAACACGCTTCCGACCGCGTCGACAGCGCCCCCGGTGAACACGGCGCGGACCATCGATGTGTCGGCGCTGAGACGGGTGGTCAGGTCGCCGCTGTGGCTGGTGTCGTAGACCCGCAGCGGCAGACGGATCATCCGACGGACGATCCGCTTGCGCAGGTCGAGAACGGTCTGCTCGGCAGTTCGGGTCAGGAGGTACTTCTGCAGGGCTGCCAAGATGGAGCCGAGCAGCAGCAAGGCGATGAGCAGTGCCACCCACCCTGCGAGGTGCCCGGACCCGAAGAGGGTAATGAGCCTGTTCACCACGAGTGGCTGAGCCAGGGTTGTGGCAGCTGTGAGAACGGAGAGCACCGCGACAGCGATAAGGGGCCGGGTGCGTGCCTTCACGAGCGGAAGTAGAGCGACGAGGGCAGCAGAATCCTGTGTCGTGCGGGTCATGTCCCCACCTCCTCCCGTGATGCTGGGCGCTGCTGTGCAGGGGATGGGCGGTGACCATGGTGGTTGCACCACGGTCACCGCCCATCGGATTGCCCGAACCACTGCCTGGATCAGGCATCGGAGCAGATGTCAGGGAGCAAGAGCTCGCGGGACCTTCCGTCCGATGATCGGCGGGACTGCTCACGCGGAGAAGTCCCGGATCGGGAGAACCGTCTCGATCTCCGGCGCCCAGGGGAACTCTCCCGTGCTGGCGTGGAAGTCGCCGAGCTCGACGAGCGCGGGGCTCTCGTATGCCTTCTTCACGATGCTCACCTCCTTTCCGTGATCGTGGGATGCCCTGGCGGTCGCCAGGGCAAGCTCAGGGACGGGCCGCGCTCCTTGAGGAACGACCGGCCTCGACTTTGTAGAACGTCCGGTAGTCGCCCACCAGCAGGATGTCCTCGACGACGCGGTCTTCCGCTTCCACCCACGCGTGTGCGGTGAACGGGGGCGTCAAGGACACCCCGACACACCAGGACGGCCATCTGCCGCGCAAACGGCAGAGCAGCGCGATCGTGATCGAACGGGTCAAACAGGCATCGTTCCCGCGGCACTCGGGGCTCGCCGTCAGGACCTGTTCCTTGATAGCGTTCGTCTCTTCGTAGGCAGCGGGGCGGGCTCGACACGCAATCGTGGTCAGCAGCTCGCGCAGACGGGCGGAGTCGCGCCTTTGGATGATCGAGGCGACACGGACAGTGAGCTGGATGAGCACCCTTCGAGGGAATCTCACCGGCACTACTTGGCGAGGGAGTACGTAGCTCATCGCAGCCCCTTCTCGTCCAGCGCGCGGCAGAAGGCCTCGACGTCGCGGCGAGCGGTGTCGGCGTCCACGTCGTACTCGTCGACCAGCGCACGAACGATCGCGTCCGTGTCATCACCAGCGTCGAGTCGAGACTTGATCAGCGCCGCGGTGGCATTGAGGTGCAGATAGGCGCCGTCCGCTTCGTTGAGGAGCACCTGACCGTACTCGGTGTCGACGACGTGGACCTTGGGAGAGGAATCGTTCTTCCGCGGCATGGCATTTACCTCGCTTCTTCACTGCTCTGTGGGACGGGGGAATGATGGACATCGCGGAGGAACAGTGCGAGATTGGTCAGGGTGATGACCATCGGCGAGGGGATCCGCGTGTCATTGGGCCGGCTGGCTTCGACCAGGGCCTGTCGGTCGATTAGGCCCTGGTCCAGGACACCGGACTCCTCCCAGATCGCAGCGAGCGTCGGGTAGTGCTTGGCGTAACCACGTACAGCCTGTGGTCCTCCACCGACCTTCGTCGCCCGGTGCAGGTAGTCATCCGGTAGCAGCCCCCGCATCGCCTCCTTCATCAGCGGCTTCCACTCCATCGGGGTGTCGCGCTCGTCGTACCTGACGGCGAAGACGGCTTCGATCACGTGGTCGTCGATGAGCGGAGAGTCGAACAAGACATCGTCGGGCTGGCCGAGATAGGACATGCCCCTGGCTACACGCCCGGCCTCGTGCATGGTGTAGAGGTCGAAATGCTCGGCCACGCTGCTGCTGAGACTGGATGCGTCGCTGGCCAGCTCGATCATCCTGGCGATGACGGCGTCGACCGCGTCGTCGGTCATCCATGCTGGGAAGGCCAGCGGCGCGCCCCAGTCGCTGAGCCCAGGAGGGGCGATCGTGTCCGACCGCTGACTGGCGTCACGGAGTGCGGTTCTCAGCCAGGTCGCATAGTCCTGCCGGTCGGTGAGCTGCCGCAGTGTCGTCCGGAAAGACACACGATTGGCTCGTGCCTCGGTTCGCGCTCGCCTCCATGCAGTCATGGGCTTGGACCTGGCGAGATCGTGATCCCACGCGGCGACGCTTCGGAAGAGATGGTCGCCCCCGATTCCGGTGAAATGGATGCCGACACCGCGTTCGACATCCCCGGCGACCATCGCGAGCAGACGCGGTGCGGCCATGAACGTCTGCGATGGCTCGTCCAGCCCGAGGTGCAAGTCCTCGAGCCCGCCGTAGAAGTCCGGCAGAGAGTCGACGGAGATGATCTCGTGCTCGGTGACACCCGGCATAGCCACGAGTGCCCGCTCAGCCCAGTGGAGATCCTCGCGACCGCCCGGGTCGTCGGTGTAGAACGTTCGCGCCAACACCCCGGAAGGACCCTGCGACGCGAAGTAGCACACCGGCGTCGAGTCCAGTCCGCCGGAAAGGTCGGCGGACACCGCCACGCCAGAACCCGTACGAGCCGCCAGCGCCGAGTCGAGCGCATCGCGGAGGAGACCAGCCCCTTCGTCCCTGGAGAGTTCAGGAGCGGGCCGTGTCCACCAGGTCCGCGTGGAGGTTCTGGTGCCACCCGAATCCACGTCGATGTAGGCGCCACCGGCGACCGGATGCACCTCATCCCACATCGCAAAGTCATTGTGCGGGTGCGGGAGGTTCGGCAACAGGCGCATGCCCACAGCCACTGGACTGATCGTGCGCTCACCCAGCTGGGCGAGAACATCAGCCCGATCACCGATCAGCGTCACACCGTTGACCGTCGAGTGGAAAAGCCTGCGGTTCTGGCTCACCGTCCCACAAGCGACGGTACGGCCGTCGACGCTCAGGTACATCGCGAAGTTCCCATGGAACCGATGAACCCTCTCGATGATCCCGGCGACGTCGCGTCCGAGACCAGTGAGGGAGACGAGATCGCGCTGAGTCGCCGAGGTCGGCCCGATGAGAACCAACCGCGTCGCACCCGAGTCCGAGACAACCACCGGATCAGCGCGAAGACGGGCGCGGATCCAGGGACGGCCCGACGCATGGTCAAGCACGAGGCTCGCTCGTTGATCGAGCCGCGCAGCGATCGGGCCGGATGCGTCGGCGTCCGGCAAGGCGACCGCGAAGGACTCCGGGAGTTCCATGACCGCTCCTTCCGTAGCAGCTGGTGCTTGATCCGAGTATTTAGTTGCGCGCCCAACTTGTCAACCATGATGACGGAGCCTAGCCTGGATGTCGAACCTGGGTCGCCCGGAAGCGCAGGCTGCATGGATCGATGTGCGCTGACGCCAGCGGCTCATCGAGCCAGCAGTGCCGGAGGGTCCCGATGGAGACGAAGCTGACGGCTTCTGGAGCGTGGCTCCAGCAGCATCGGTGGGTCACGGACTCGCTCGTGAGCATCCTCGTCCTCGGCTACGAGGCGATGTACATCGCCCTGGTCTCCTACCAGCGCGGCTTGGGACCGGGTGCCATCGCAGCCTTCATCGCCGCCGTCGCCATGTGCGCGGTATTCCCGCTGCGTCGTCGCTGGCCGTTGGTCACGTTTGGCATCGTGTCGGTCGCAGCCTGGGGGTTGCTCCTGCTGGGCCTTGGCCTCTCGCCGGGATCGATGACGATGTCCGCGCTGTTGTTGTTCACCCTCGCCACCAGGTTCGGGTGGACAGTGGTCGCCTCGGCGCTCGCCGCCGTGTGCGTGTGGGCGGTCGTTGGCGGTCTGGCCTTCATCGAGGCGGGCATGATGCGCATCGGTGAAGTCGGTGTCATCGTCCTGGCCGCTGTGTGCGTGGCGATGTTCGGGGTTGCTGCCCGTCATCGGCGCGGTCGCCTCGAGGCTCTCCGGGAGCGCGCGGACCAGCTCGCACGCGAACGGGACGCGCAGGCCGCGATTTCGGCGGCGGAAGAACGAGCCCGGATAGCCCGGGAGATCCATGACATCGTCTCGCACAGTCTGGGCACGATGGTCGTCATGGCCGACGGTGCAGCCCGAACCGCCGAGTCCGCACCCCAAGAGGCGAGTCGAGCAATGGCCAGGGTGCGCGATACCGGGCGAGAGGCGATGGCGGAGATGCGCCGGATGCTCGATGTTCTCCGTGACGACGAGGCCGCGCTGCGGGCTCCGCAGCCGGGGTTGGACTCGCTGGAGCGGCTCCTTGAGGAGAACCGTGCGACCGGCATGCGGGTGGACCTCACGGTGACAGGAAGCCCGGTCGAACTGCCTACGGGCGTTGACCTGGCGGCCTACCGCATCGTGCAGGAGGCGTTGACGAACGCCCGGAAGCACGGAGGCCCGCTGCTGAGCCTGGTCATGGTCGCGATCACCTATCGCGACGCTGTCATCGACCTCCGGATCGCTGACGACGGCGCCGGGGTGAACGCGGAAGCGCCCGCATCGAGGTCGGGACACGGCCTGGTGGGGATGCGAGAACGAGTCACAGCTTACGGCGGCTGGCTGAAGACCGGGCCACGGCCGCAGAGAGGCTTCGAGGTGCACGCCGTGCTACCGATCGGAGGGACGACATGAGCAACCATTCACCGATCCGCCTGCTGCTGGTCGACGACCAGGAGATGTACCGGGAGGGCTTCCGGATGGTGCTGAGCACCCGGCCGGAGTTCGAGGTCGTGGGCGACGCCGAGGACGGTATGGCGGCGATCAACCTCCTGCGCACCGTCAAGGCGGACGTCGTGCTCATGGACGTGAGGATGCCGCGGATGGACGGCGTCGAGGCGACTCGACGCATTCGGGAGGCCGGGGGCCCACCTGTGCTGGTGCTCACGACCTTCGACCTGGATGAACACGCCTACGACGCGATCCGGGCCGGTGCTTCGGGCTTCCTGCTCAAGGACGCGCCTCTGGACGAGCTGGTCACCGCGATTCGTCACGTCCATGACGGCGACGCCGTGGTGGCTCCCAGCACCACGCGCCGACTCCTGGATAGGTTTGCCGCTCTGCGCCCGGAGGAGGCCCCGCAGCGCGATGCGGGAGAGCTCGACGTACTCACGGACCGCGAGCGGGAGGTGCTCAGCCTCATCGCGCAGGGACTGTCCAATGGTGAGATCGCTGAGGAGCTGGTGATCGCCGAAAGCACGACGCGTGTGCACGTCGGCCGGATCCTCGCCAAGCTCCGTCTGCGCGACCGAGCGCAGGCGGTGGTCATGGCCTACCAGGTTGGATTGGTCGGCCATGACCGAACCTCGGAGGGCGAGCGTTCGCAAGCAAGCAGTTCGCCGTCCCAGTACCGATCAGACGAGAGGAGGTGAGACAGCGATGAAGACGTACCAGACTCCGCAGATCACGGACGTCGGGAGCTTCCACGAGGACACGGGTGGACTGCCGTTCCTCCCGTACCTGGAAGAGGCACTCCCGTTCTTCGACCGCGACAACCCGTGACCGAAGACGACCCTACGGTGACAGCCCTGGTGAGGGCTGAATTGCGAAGGCCGCATCGTGG
The DNA here is from genome assembly GCF_001815905.1 of Brevibacterium sp. HMSC07C04. Classification (GTDB taxonomy): domain Bacteria; phylum Actinomycetota; class Actinomycetes; order Actinomycetales; family Brevibacteriaceae; genus Brevibacterium. Next base: position 20,378 of record NZ_KV823255.1, read on the forward strand.
CGTTGCCGCGTCATGAAATCAGGTCTCGTGCTGAGCACGTCGCAGTTGGCGGTGCTCGCCGCGGCGGGGAATCCTCTCCGTTCGCAGCGAGCACCGCCTCACCATCCGGTTGATTCTCTGAACTCTTGAAACCCGGGCGATGAAAGTAAGAGGCTCATTCAGGACCGAACAGATAAGCGTGGTGCTTACGGCTCACCGCGCGGTACTCAGAATGCTTAGCCAAAGATAGTCCTGCTGCGAGACGACATCGCACGCGGTGCGGACGAGAGTGGATGCATGTCCTACATCGTCGCCACTGAGAATCTCACAAAGACGTACGGCAGCCGCACCGTCGTCGACAAGCTCAACCTACGCATCCCCGAGGGTAGCGTCTACGGGTTCCTCGGCCCGAACGGGTCGGGCAAGTCCACGACCATGAAGATGCTGCTCTCGCTCATCCGGCCCACTAGCGGACAGGCCCACGTGCTGGGCCGTCCCATGGACCGCAGCACGCGCCGCGGCTTGCTCGGCCAGATTGGCTCGCTCATCGAGTCCCCGCCCGGTTACGCACACCTCACCGGCGCCGAGAACATGCGCATCGTCCAGCGCCTGCTCAATCTGGACGACAAGAACATCGACTTCGCCGTCCGGACCGTGCGCATGCAGGACCAGATGAACAAGAAGGTCCGCGAGTTTTCACTCGGGATGAAGCAGCGCCTGGGCATCGCGATGGCGCTGGCGCGACAGCCTAAGCTGTTGATTCTCGACGAACCTACCAACGGCCTGGACCCCGCGGGCATCGAAGAGATCCGCGACCTGCTCAGGCGGCTCGCCGCCGGCGGCGTTACGGTCATGGTCTCGTCCCATCTCCTCGGCGAAGTCGACAAGACCGCCACCGTGCTGGGGATCCTCAGCCAGGGAAAGATGATCTTCCAGGGCACGCGGGCTGAGCTGTTCTCCGCCGCGACGCCCGATCTGCTCATCGACTGCTCCGACCCGCGGCGGGCGCAGGCCATGCTCGCGCGGCCTCATGGGGCGCGGCTTGAGAACGGCACGGTCCGTCTCTCCGGGGTTGAGACCAACAACGCCGTCGCAGCAATCGTCACAGGACTGGTCGGCGAGGCGATCGGTGTGCACGGGGTGCGCCGCGACGAGCAGACCCTCGAGAGCGTGTTCATGGGCCTGACCGCCGGTGGTGGGCTGTGATGGGGCGGGCGCTGGTCAATGAGTTCGCGAAGATGCGGCACCTGCATGTGCTGCTCCTAGTCGCCGTTCTCTTCGTCGTCGTGGTCGTGATCGGCCTGTACGCCGGCGTGCTCACCCCCGACTTCGACGTGTCCACCGAGTCGGCGTGGAACACGCTGCTTCTGGGCATGGGTTCCGGAGTCAGTCTCGTCTCGCCGCTGCTGCTGGCCGTGATCGCCAGCCGGCTCGTCGACGCCGAGCACCAGGGCGGCGGCTGGCTCATGTCAGCGACCTCGGCGCTCGCGCCTGGACGGCTCTGCCGCGCGAAGTTCCTGGCGCTGGGGATCCTCATCACCGGTGTCACGGTCGGCTCCAGCCTCGTGCTCGCCGCGGCCGGCTTTGCCTTCGGGATCGCGGCACCGTGGCCGGCAGATCGATGGATCGGGCTGACGCTGTGCATCCTCGTGGTCAACCTCGCCCTCCTGGCACTGCACATCGTGCTCGCCGCCCGGGTCGAGAACCAGCTTGTCGGCATCGGCATCGGACTGCTCGGCGTCGTCCTGGCGATGTTCTCGACAGCGGTGCCCGTCTGGCTCGCACACCTGACTCCGTGGGGTTACTACGCGCTCTCCACCGCCGCCGGCTACGTCGACGGCGAACTCGCGCCGCTCACCCCCAGCTATCTCAGCGTTGCCGGTCTCGGCCTGGTCGCCGCTGTCGTGTTCGCACTGTTCGCCCGCTCGTTCGACCGTCAGGAGGTCTGAGATGAAGGTCTTCGCCGCAGAGCTCATCAAGCTCAAGCGTTCGCTCAGCTGGGGCGTCGCCGTCCTGCTGCCCATCATCATGGTCGCCTCCGGGTCGATCATCACCCTCATCGACGGCCGCGCCCTCGAAGACGGCTGGCACACGCTGTGGATGCGCTCGATCGTGTTCTACGGGCTGTTCCCGCTCTCCGTGGGCATCGCCATCCTCGCCTCCCTCGTCTGGCGCACAGAGCACCGCGGGAGCAACTGGAACGCCCTCATGGCAGGGCCCACCTCCTCGCTGAGGATCGTGCTGGCGAAAGCCGGAGTGGTCGCCGTGCTCGCCGCGATCATGCAGATCATTGCCACGGCCTCGACCGTCGTACTGGGCAAACTTGTCTTCGGCCTGCCAGGGTTCCTTCCCCCGCAATACTTGGCGGTCTCCGTCACCATCGTCATCGCCTCGATCCCGGTCGCCGTGCTGCAGTCGTGGCTGTCGATGCAGATGCGGTCGTTCGCCGCCCCCGTCGCCGTCGCCTTCCTCGGGGCCGGGTTCTCCACGTTCCTGCTCGTCGTCGGGATCGACCCTGCGATCTTCGTCAGCCCCTACGCCACCGTCAGCCGCGCCGCCCAGCTCGGCACCGGGAACTTCGCCGACACCGGCGAGATCACGGCCGCTGTGCTCGCAATCATCACTGCGGCGTCCCTTGTGCTCTCCGCCGTGCTCACCGCGGCCAACACCCTCGTCCTCGAGCGCACCGACGCACACACCTGACGCACTCTCGACCCTTCAAGTACCTACGATCCCAAGGAGAATCACCATGAATGACCCGAAGAACCAGCCCGACTTCTGGAACAGCCCCAAGCCCGAGCCCACACCGAGCGCTGCTGCCCCTGTCGACGCCGACCAGCGCCAGCACAACCGCGGCGGCCGCGGGTGGATCTGGTCCTCACTCATCATGAGCGGCCTGGCGGTCATCGGCGCAATCGTCATGCCGCACTTCGCTGCGATCCTCGCCATCTTCTCGGCAGGATCGGCCTGGAACGGTATCCGACTTAGCACGGGCACCCCGAAACTCGGTGTCGGAGCGCTGATCGCCGCCATCGTCGTCTTCGTCGCGGCCGTCATCTACACGATCGTGAGCTACTACATCTTCCTGCCCTCGGCCTGGGAGAATGTGCAATGACCACGCGCGCATACGCCCAGCCCGTGAACCACGCGGAAGGCCCCGATCCGATGACTCGCGTCACGCAGCACGAGACGCACAAGAGGAACCCATTCGCCGTGTGGACACGCACTGCACGCCTCGAGCCGCACGGGGGCCTCACCGCCGCCTACAGCATCCCGGGCACTGTCAGTACTTTTCACCTGTCCACCTTGATGGAGGTCCAGCGACAAGCCGGAATCGTTCACGTCCACCGTGGCCTCGGCATCCCATACGACCACGTGTTCGTCCTCGACCTCATCGAACTGCGGTTGCACGAACACGTCGAGAGGATCCCGGTATCCGGCATCGTCAACGTCACGGTGACGAACTCCGACCGGGGCGCGCGCAGGCGACTCGATCAGGAGTACACCATCGTCACGCAGGACGGCCGCGTTGCGAAGGGCCGGACACGGGCTCGATTCATTCCACGCCCGGTCTACGAACGGCTGCGCCAACGCAACCCGATCGGGACGCCAGATCACGGGGACCGGGACCTGGAATCACCGGAGATATGGCACGACCACCCGTTCGTTATAGATGACACCGACCCGATTCTCTCGGATCACGCCTCTGACCGACGTTCCGCAGAATTCGGGGGTTCTGGAGCCAGGGCGGGAGGGTCGTAGCCTTGCGACCTGCGCGGGGACGCTGGAGGGCTAGGGTCACGAGCCGTTTCGCCTAGATACACACTTTGCGTGTCGCTACGGCGTCGTACAGGGCTGCTTGCGTTAGTATCTAGGTGTGTACATTCGGACGGTGAAGCGGCGCACGCGGACCAGTGAGGTCAGCTATGTGCAGCTGGCGCACAACGAGTGGGATCCGGTCAAGGCCCGCTCGGTGCCCAAGGTGCTGCACTCCTTCGGCCGGGCTGGTCAGGTCGACGAGGAGGGACTACGCCGCCTGGTCGGTTCGGTGCAGCGGTATCTGGGCGAGCCCGACGACGACCGAGCGGCCACCTCGTCCCTGGAGCCGGTGGATTCTCGCCCGGCGGGCGGGGCGCTGCTGCTGGACGGGCTCTGGCGACAGCTGGGTCTGGACACGGTGATCACCAAGGCCGCGCAGACGGGTCGGGGGCGCAAGCGGGACCTGGGGGCGCTGGAGCGGACCCTGTTCGCGCTGGTGGCCTCGCGGGCGCTGGCTCCGTCCTCGAAGCTGGCCGCCGCCGAGTGGATGAACCACGACGTTGCGATCCCGGGCCTGGCCGAGGTCGCTGGGGAGATCGATGAGGATGCCTGCTACCGGGCGATGGACTGGCTCCACGCGGCTGGTGAGGGGTTCGAGAAGGCGGTGTTCGACCAGGTCGCGGACCTGCTGAACCTGGAGGTGGACCTGCTGTTCTTCGACACCACCTCCACCTACTTCGAGGCCGATTCCGACGAGCCCGTCGTCCGCGACCAGACCGGCCGGCCCACCGCCGAGGACTCCGAGGCCGCCGAGGCGGAGAGCACTGGTGCGTTCCGCACCCACGGCAAGTCGAAGGACCACCGCGATGACCTGCCCCAGATCGTGATCGGCATGGCCGTCACCCGCACCGGGATCCCGATCCGGGTGTGGTGCTGGCCGGGCAACACCTCCGATTCGGCGCTGATCCGCCAGGTCCGCAGCGAGCTGCGGGACTGGTCCTTGTCCCGGATCGTCTATGCCGCTGACCGCGGGTTCACCTCCGCGGCGAACCGGCGGGAGCTGATGGCCGGCGGGGACGGCTACATCCTCGGCGAGAAGCTCCGCTCCAACTCTCCCGAGGCGAGAGCGGCTCTGTCCCGGCCGGGGAAGTACCGGCAGATCCGGGCGAACCTGCACGTCAAAGAGGTCAACATCGCGAAGACGACCGGGGCGGCGGATCGGTTCGTGGTCTGCTCCAACCCCGAACAGGCCGACCGTGATGCCCACACCCGCGCCGAGATGCTCACCAAGCTGACGACGCTGATCGCAGGCACCGACCGGCTCTCCACGACGAAACGAGCCGAGATCCGAGGGAAGATCTCCACGATGCCCGGGCTGAACCGGTACCTGCGCACCACCAGTTCGGGACTGCTGAGGATCGACAAGAAGGCCATCGAGCGGGAAGCGAACCTGGATGGGAAGTACCTGCTGCGGACCTCGAACCCGCACCTGTCCGCGGAGGACATCGCGCTGGGCTACAAGCAGCTGCTCGAGGTCGAACGCGGCTGGCGCGACATGAAATCCACGCTCGACCTGCGGCCGGTGTTCCACCGCCGCGAGGACCGCATCCGCTCCCACGTCACCCTGTGCTGGCTCGGCCTGCTGATGATCCGACTGCTGGAGAACCGCACGGACCAGACCTGGAACCAGATCCGTCGCCAGGTCCAACGCATCCACCAGGTCACCCTCGCAGGCGACGACGGCACCGTTCAGACTCTGACCCGGCCCACCGCCGAGCAGAACCAGCTGTTCGCCACCGCCGGACTGCAGGCCCCGAAGCGTCTGACGGCGATGACCCCCGCGGCCTGACCCCCCCACCCTCTCGGACGCTAGATACACGCCCTGCACCTGCCGCAGAGGCTGTTACCGCAGGCCAAATCGCACATTCATGTCTCTAGACGCAACCAATTCTGCGGAACCCCGGTCTGACCACGTCTCCGCAATGAGCGTCGTGTGCGCCCTCGAGCGCATCCTCGGGGCAACCACAGGCGAACCTCAGCTGAGATCCCTGCAGCTTGAGTTCCTTCACTACACCGAACTCGAGCCGCGACCGATCATCCGGTTGCAGAAGACCGAAGGCGATAATGTCGCAGGACGGCTCATGCAAGACGGCGTAGGCAAGGCAGCGTTCGCGGGTACGCGTGTACCTGCACTAGCTGCCAAAGTGCAGGAGGGAGTGGCTGATGAGCACTGAAGGGAGAGTTGTCGTCGTGACCGGCGCCTCGGGAGGGATCGGGCAGGCGATTTGCAGCCGGCTCGTCGCGGAGGGCTACGCCATCATCGCGCAGTATCACCGCGGCGAAGAGAAGGCCAAACACCTCCGAGACCGGGTGAACGACGCGGGTGGACATCTCTCGCTCGTCCGGGCTGACCTCCGCGAGCAGGACGCGGTCGACCGCATCGCTGCGGAGGCTGCTCGTGCCGAAGAGGACGGTCTGGTGCTCCACGGACTCGTCAACAACGCGGCGAAGCTGCTCAGCCCCTCGTTCTTGGACACGACTCCCAAGGATTTCGACGAGTACTTCGCCATCAATGTGAAAGCGCCGCTGTTCCTATCCCAGGCGCTTATGCCGCGAATCCGCACGGGAGGGGCCATCGTGAACGTCTCCTCAGCGAGTGCTCATTTTTCTAGCTCGGGGGATCTGGTCTACGCGATGAGCAAGGCTGCCCTGGAGTCGTTGACGGTTAATATGGCCGAAGCTATCGCGCCCTCGGGTGTACGTGTCAACTACGTAATCCCCGGGTTCACGAACAACGGGCATCGAGCCTTCGGCGACGAGCGCGTTCGAGAGTACATGTCGTCCTTCTCAGTTCTTGGAAACGTGTCGCAGCCAGCGGATGTCGCCGCCGGAGTGCATTTCCTCCTCTCGGATGAGTCCTCTCGCACCACCGGTACTGGGCTGGACGTAAGTGGTGGCAGCACTCTAGGCGCGCGGGGAAGGCGTGAAAACTCGGTGTCTGCATTACTCGACCGTGAGGCTTGACACGCGGACGATGTCGACATTGAGCCGATTCTCGCGAGCAGGGCGAGTGGGCGGCTAGATCCTGACATCATGTGAGGTGTTAGCCCGGATCAATCACAAGTTACCAAATGTGGCTAATCCCACTTGCGCCCCGTCTACTGTGACGTGCGCGTCGGCAAGCGCGAGGCAACCAGGCGGTGTCCTCGAGCCCTGTGCCCTCAGTCACGGGCTTTTCGACCGCGACCCGCGCGGCGCGTGATCTTGTGCGAGCATCGAGTCGAGAACCGTGTCGCTGATCTTGTCGAGGGCCCTTCAGTAACTGCCTCGGGAGTGAGCTGGTGGTAGCTTGCTCTCTTTTCCTTCAGATTTTTGTCGACTGCCCGGTCGATTCATCGGCTGCAGTGAGGTTTGATAGTTCTAAAATAGAGTGTTGATCCTTGCGCGGGTGATGGTGGATCGCATATGTGTAGAACATAGCGAATACGTGGGCAGACTTCACCTTTCTTCCAGTCCATCGCTTGCCACCACAAGAGCCGCCGTTAGGAGATGTCGACGGCAGACTGTCCAGCGTCCTCGTATGCAACTCAAGTCGATGCCGTTAAATGCGGGAGCTGGAATACGTAGGTGTCCTGCGAATGTACTAGCCTCGATTGATACTTCGCATTGGGTGAAATCGAGCCATGACTCTGTCAGCGGAAACCAGGTCTTAAAGATGCTCTCCTTTATGCTGAAAAGGAGGCGGTCCCAGGCAACATACGGCTCGGACGATACGAGGTAACGGATTGCTTGTGCCTCGTTTTCGGACATTATCAAATCCGCCACCTCCACGGGGAGCGGCTCGTTGATCTCGGCGTCAATTCCAACCGCAGCCATGTCGGCTTTTGATGCAACTGCGGCGGCTCTGTATCCATCGCAGTGCGTCATGCTGCCGACAATCCCATCTGGCCAAATTGGTTCGCGCCGCCGGCCGGACAAGATGGGAACAGGAGGGTATCCGAGCTGTCCTAGGGCTTGGCGGGCGCAGAAACGTACGGTTGCGAATTCCCGGCGTCGCGACCGGACTGCATCTACCGCCTGTGCCTTCTCCTCGATAAAGAGCTCCGATTCGCTCACATCCTCGTCGGTCTCTTCGACAGCGATGGCAACAGGGAGAATTGCGCGAAAACTGTCAGGACTGTGTAGAGTCTCATGCATACGAAATCCGCGTATTTTCTATTTGGATATTGTTGAGCCCTCGTTCTATTCCTTCTTCAGGCCGAGGTTCTGGCGGATGGCGTTGGCATCAATTTTGCCGATGGTCGTGAGTGGAAGTGCGGGCATACATTCGACGACGTCAGGGAGCTTGTGCGCGGCGATCCCTTCGGCAAGCAAGAATTCCCGCAGTTGCTTAAGGGTCGGCGGGGTGCCTGAGGGGACAATGACCGCGCAGATCCGCTGATCCACACCGTCACCTGCGATCCCGACCACTGCACAGTCGCTGATAGCGGGGTGTTCTCGTAGGATGTCGGTGATGTCATCGGTGGCAATAGACTCCCCGCCCTTGCTGATTGTTTCGTTGACTCGACCCGAGACGACCAAGTTTCCGTCGCTCAAGCGTCGAACACGGTCGCCAGAACGATAGAAGCCCTCGCTCGAAAAGGCTCGTTGGTTGATCTCATCCTCGGCGACGTATCCGCGGATGGTGTAGGGACCTCGGGCCCAGAGTTCGCCGTCCTCACCGGAAGGCACGTCTTTCCCATTTTCGTCGACTATCCGGATTTCATCCAGGGAGGACAGAGGCCGTCCTTGGGTGTTATCGGTGATGTCGTCGGGGTCATCAAGGTGGGTAAAGTTGAGCAGTCCTTCGGCCATGCCGTAGACCTGTTGCACAGTCACCTGCCAGTCAGTTCGAACTCGACGGGCAAGGCTGGCGGGCAGCCGTGAGCCGCCGGCCTGCAACAGTTCCATGCTGGACAGATCGGGGTGCTCCCATTCGGCGGCGTCGAGCCAGACTTGCACGAGCGAGGGGACGAGTGCGGTATGCGTGACCCGGTGCTGCGCGATGAGGGTAAAGCACTCGTCTGGTGCGGGCGATGGCGCCAGAACCACGGTGCCACCGGACGCCCATGTACCGAGAATTCCGGGACATGCGAGTACGAAGTTGTGCGCTGTAGGAAGAGCGGCAAGATAGACGGTGTGGGAATCGAAGCAACAGAGCTCGGCGGAAGCGCGGGCGTTGAAGGCGTAGTCGTTGTGGGTGCGCGGAATGAGCTTCGGTACGCCGGTAGTGCCTCCGGACAGGAGCAGAAGCGCGATGTCGCCCGGGTCCGCACTCTCATCGCTTGGCACACTCGCAGGGTCCGCGTCGACGCGTGCCAACGATAGGTGGGGTCCCGGATTTCCGTCGACGAAGACCTGTCGAAGTTGAGGAGCTGCTGACTGTACTTCGGCAGCGAGATCCCGGTAGTCGAAGCCCCGCTCACGATCGACCGTCACGTAGGCAACGGCTCCAGAACGTCTCGCGAGGGCGGTGATTTCCCTGTGTCGATGCGCCGGCATAGTGAGGATCGGCACGGCACCGACACGGATGAGTGACAGCAATACGATCGGGAACTCGATACGATTGGGCACCTGCACCAGTACCCGGTCACCCGGACGGATACCTTGACCAGACCACCCTGCCGCCCGGCGGGCAACTCTGTCGGCGAGTTGCGTGTATGTGAGCTTCTCCACGCCTGCTATCACGGCAATCGCATCAGGGCTCCTGAGACACCAGTCGTTGAATTCCTCGGTGAGAAGTCGGTCTGCCCACGCTCCAGCTCGTCGGTAGGTCAGGGCGGCGTCGTTCGGCCACGTGGTCAGGCCGGATGGTCGGATAGGTGGTGTGAGGGTCATATGGAGGCTCCTGGTCTCGAACAGTGGGTTGCAGGCGCAATTACGGGGTGGACGGCCAGTTGGTGAGCTCGGGTGCTAACGCACTGGTGACTTCGCTGACGGCCGTTCGAGGATCCTCGGCGAGATAGAAGTGCCCGCCGCGCAGCACCCGGATCTCGAACAAGCCACGGGTGACGGCCGCCCATTGTCGTCCGTCGGCCGGGCTGGCTTCTGAGTCACGATCGCCGACGATTGCGGTAACCGGCGTCTCAATCATGGGAATGCATGCCTCGCTCGGAGCGGTGCCCGGTTCAAGCGCGCTGGGCTGGTAGGTCTCCGCGAGTTGGTAATCGGCCCGGATCGTGGGGAGTAGCAGCGAGCGGATCTCGGGATCGTCCAGGACTGGCGAAGCGGTCCCACCGAGCCGACGCAGATCTGCGACGAGCTGGTCATCGCTGGCCAAGTGCAGGGTGCTTGCCCTCCGGATGTGCGGTGCGTGCCGGGCAGACACGATCAGACGGTCAGGCTGGAGGTCTTGGTTCTCCAAGAGTCGGGTGACTTCGAAGGCAATGGCTGCTCCGAGGCTATGCCCGAAGAGTGCCCACTGTGGTCTAGGGCGCTCTCGAAGTTCACTGGCAACGGCGGCCGCGACCTCGTCAGCGAGTGCTGACACGGTCCCTGGCACAGGCTCGGATATCCGGTCCTCGCGGCCGGGATACTGGACGCCGAGGAGTTCGACCCGTTCGGGTGTGACAGGTATCCACCGTCGGAAATAGCTTGACGCTCCACCGGCGTGGGGTAGGCAGATCACGGTCAGGTCAGGTGTACGGGGGCTCGTCAGCGGACGTAACCAAGTGTCGTGAGCTCGAGTCAAAGCTCTCCTTCCTCCTCATGCGTGGAAGTCTGGGCCTGGGTGGGATCAATGAGTTCAAGGCTAGGACCGATCTCGATCACCGAGACACCCTGTAGGCCGTGGAGGGAGGTGATGATCGCGGATGGGTCGAGGATCTCTTCGGCCCTGTAGACGCCATTTGGGATCTGATCGGAGTGGACGAGCGCTGCCACGGTGGAAGTGACGAACGCGGTCACCTGGTACCCGTCTTCGCAGCTGAGGACGACGGTGCGGACGTCGCCGGCATCGGTGGCGGCTTGCATTACGATTCTGTGATACGGAGCCTGGCCCTGCATGTCGTGTGCGACGGCGCTTCGCAGTTGGGCGACGGCGTCGTCGAGGCCGGTATCAGGTATGGGTCCGAGCGTGGCGATGACCTGTTCGGCCTGACCGGCTGGGAAGATGTTGAACCATCGTGCCTTCGGCACCTTGTGCCGGTGACAGATTCGCTCGAGTTCAGCTGGCAGATACGGAAATGCCGATACGCTGCCGGGGAAGAACGGCAGATTGATTTGTCGGGTTGGGCGTAGAGCCGCGGTCCGGCGTTGATGATTGGACCAGTCGGCGAGCGGCTGGCCTATTCCCGCTTCCTCGCTGAGGAGGAAGTCTGCAGCGGCGGCATCGGACAAGGGTGCGATGCCGCCAGCGAGGCAGGAAAGGCGATGGATGGGCTCGTCGAATCGGGTGACGAGCCAGGACGGAATCATAGCGCTGACGCCGGGCAAGAGCCCGGCAGAGACGACCGCTGCCCTCTGTGGGCCGGGGGGCCGTTGGAGACGTGTGTAGACGGGGTCGTCGCCTGCGGGATCGACGTAGTGAGCTCCATTGCTGAGGGCAGCGCGAGCGACGGTGTCGAGGATCCTGTAGGACGGGCCAGCACAGTTGACAACGACCGAACATCTCCGACAGAAGGCGTCGAGGGAGACCGAATCGGTGATGTCTACGTGTGCGACCTCGATGTCGGCATGCGTTGGATGGTTGATTGCTGACCTCCGACGGGCGCTGAGCAGGACCGGGAGACCGGCTGAGTGGAGTCGCTCCGCAACAGCTGCGCCGACCATCCCAGTTGTGCCAATGACGCCGATCATGGTTCGCCCTGCTGATCTCGGTGCTCGATCCATGCCGCCACCGTGTCGACATGGGGCTCGTGCAAGCATGAGAAGTGGTCGCCGGGGATGTCATGGATGGTCAATGACGCGCCGCACAGTTCTCGCCAGAAGGCTGTGGGCTCGTCCACGACACCAGGGAGGAAAGGCACGTCGGAGGCATGGCTCAGGAACTCCACTGGCCCGTCGTAAGGATCCGGGCGCCATTGAACGACACCGGTGATGCTATGGGTGAACACGGTGAGTCCTTGTTCCAACTGCTCGGCTGTGTCTCCGGTCTGTGCGGCCAGTGCCGAGATGCGCTCAGCGCGGGCAGCGGCGAGATAAGATCCGAGCACTGTGTCGAGGCTGCCCTTGGGCACGAGTCCATGCCGGTCGAGCGCCGCCCGTACTTCGTGGCCGACAGCACCAGGATCGGCGGGCAGGCCCACGGAGGTCGGGTCAACGCCGCGTAGACGGGCATACCCGTACTCGACCAGCCCGGGTTCTTCGACCAAGTAGGGAACACGGTGACTGTCGATCACGGTGAGGCGTTGGACATGTGTCCCGCGATGGCGGAGCTCGCGCGCCAGTTCCAGTGCGGTCATGCCACCCATGCAATAGCCGATGAGTTCGACCGGAGGACCTCCCGCCAGTAGTTCTGCGTATTCGCGCGCGAGCCCGGTCACGAGCGTCTCGGTTGAACGCGCGAGGTAGTCATCGAGCCGTGGCGGGGCCAGGCCGAGTAGTGGAGCATCGGAATCGAGTGAAGCGATCAGGGACCGGTACGGCAGCAGGGTCGCGCTTCCGTCATGGACCAGCACCCGTCGACGATCCGACGTGGCGGATGCGCCATGCAATACACGCAGGGTCTGGGGGGAATCAGCACGGCGCAGCTGAGCGGCGAGGTCCATGATCGTCGGCCGTGACATCAGCTCCGGGATCAGTGCCTCCCACGTGATGCCTGAGGCCTCCGGGACCGAGGTCCGCAACTGTTCGGCGAGCCGGGCGATCAGCAGCGAGTCACCGCCGAGGGCGAAGAAGTCGTCATTTCGGCCCACGGTCTCGAGCCCCAGCAACTCCGCCCAGATGGTGGCCAGACGCCGCTCGAGGTCGTCACGCGGTGCAACGCTGGCTCCTATGGCGGCAGGCTGCGAGCGTGGCACACGTGCAGCGAGAGCAGTTCGATCGACCTTCCCGTTCACCGTGAGTGGAAGTGCATCTACCGGGATCAAGCGTGAGGGCACCATCGGTTCGGGCAACCGTTCGGAGAGCCACTCGGCGAGGCCATGATCCTGGATGCCGTCGACGTCGGAGCCGAACCGCACGCAGAATGCGGCCTGCCCGAACTCTTCCATGACCCGATCATCGGGGAGGCAGACCTCAATGGCCCCGCCTGCCCGGCGCAGAACATCTAGCCATTCATCGCGAGTCAGGAAGATGCGATCCTGCCCGTGTCGCGCATCGGCGAAGTCCGGGCGCGTGGTGTCATCAAAGGTCATCAAGAACTCCATCGACATCATCACCGATGTGTTCTCACGCACGGTTTCGATGAACACGAGTCGCCCTCCAGGAGCGAGGAGTGCACGAAGCCGGTCGATGACCACATCGGCCGACGTGGCGTTGTGCAGGACGTTCGCGCACAGGATCACGTCGTATCCGCCCGGTTCGACATCCTGTCCGGCGAGGTCGGCATTGATGTCGAAAAGCCCGTATCGCATTCCCGGAATGTTGGAGAACTGCCGCTGCGCGTCGGTGAGGAAGAACCGCGACAGATCAGTGAACAAGTAGTCGATTCGTGTGCCGGCGAGTGCCGTGACGACGTCAGCGGTCGTCCCTCCGACGCCAGCACCGACTTCGAGTACACGCAGAGTTCCCGTGTGCTGGTCGGCAAGTGTTCTCATCACGGCGGTTACGGCCTGATTGACGTATCTGCTGATGATGTTGTCCTTGTACGCCGCCTCGGCCGTTCCTATGTCGCCGTGCGGGAACAGCAGAGAGAGGGCAGAGTCCTCGCCGCGCACCAGATCGGCTAGCCTCTGTGCACACGAACGCAAGAACGTGATGAGCTCGGCACCATCGTCCAAGCCTTGATGCGCCTGCTCCACTGAGTCCCACGCATCCTGGACATCCTGGCCTGTCACAGGGGTCAATTTGGTCCAGTCGCCCTCGGGCGTGCGGGTGACGAGGCCATCGGCAGCGAGTGCCCGTAGCCAACGCCTCACCACCCGTCGGTTGGCAGGGGTAGCTCCGGACTGCGTGAGCAGCCCTTCCGTGCTGTACGCGGCCACCGGATCGGAGAACAGGCCGAGTTCACGAAGGGCGCAGGCCATGGACAGTCGAGCTGCCCGGTCCATCTGGTCCGCGAACTCTGCCAGCCGATCCGGGTCGGTTCCGGTCAGGATGCCAGCAGCGGCGTTCTTCGCGTCGGCTCCGAGCTGTTGATCGGGTACAGCAATTTCGCGCAGGTGGTCGCGAGTGTAGAATCCGACCAGCCGACGTTCCAGTGAGCGGTCGCCGTCGACGATGACCGCAGCGGCAGTGACCGGTGGGAAGGCTTGCATCGCCGTCTCCACTTCGGCCAGTTCGATCCGGTGTCCTCGAATCTTGACCTGTTGATCTTCGCGGCCGAGGAACTCGATGATCCCGCCGGGTAGATACCGTCCGATATCGCCGGTGCGGTACATGCGAGTCCCGGACAGCGGATCGGTGACAAACCGGGCAGCGGTCAGGTCGGGGTCACGGAAATAGCCGGTGGCAAGGGCGTCCCCGCCGATCCACAACTCACCGGGTACCCAATCGGGCTGATCATGGCCGTGTTCGTCACGGACGGCGAAGCTGTGGGCCAGCAGCGGCACTCCGTACGGAATACTGCGCCAGTGCGGCGGAACCTCGGCTATGGGATGGAATATCGACCAGATGGATGCCTCGGTTGCCCCGCCCAGGCTCACCTGATGTGCCTGTGGCAACACCTCGGAGAGCTCGCCGGGCAAGGAAGTGGGTATCCAGTCTCCGCTCATCATGATCAAGCGCACCGATTCGAGACGCGCACGCCCGCTTTCTGGCTGCGAGCGCAGGTACTGGACGAGCATCTGAGGCTGAGCCGGAACACTATTGACCACCGACACAGCGTGGTCATCGATGAGCTGGGCCCAGCGGGCGGGGTCGCCGCGCCGGTGCGGCTCCGGCAACACGACCGCGGCCCCTGCTGCAAAGGTGCCGAAGATATCGAACACGGACAGGTCGAAGCTCAATCCGGAGAGGCCGAGCACCCGGTCTTGATGGTGTAGCTGGAATCGGTCGACTATGTCGTCGAGCGTGGCCCGAACTGCGCGATGGGACACCGCGACGCCTTTCGGACGGCCCGTTGACCCTGATGTGTAGATCACATACGCGAGCTCGTCCGGGCCGGTGTTGCGTGCCGGGACCGAGGCGGCCATGTCCGGGGCAGGGATGTGGTCGATGGGGACCACAGTGAGGGCATCGGGCCATGTGTGAGGGCCGGCGCCGTCCGTGAGCAGCACGTCGACGCCGGCATCGTCGAGAATGCTCGTCTGCCGTGTAGCCGGCTGTCGTGGATCGAGAGGCAGGTAGGGTCGTCCGGCCAGCAGTACGGCGATCACGGCCGCGATCTGTGCGGCGCCCTTGTCGAGCGCCACTGCTACTGGAACCGGCGAGTCGTGGTCTGGGATAAGGGTTGCCAGTTGGGCGGCGGCGCTGACGAGTTCCTGGTACGTCAGGGTTGTATCCGGCGCAATGATCGCCGGTGCGTCCGGGGTGCGGTGCGCGGCGGCGAGGAGTGGACTATGTACGAGCCCGGCGTCCGGTCCGGGAGCTGCGGGTGTGGTGACGCGGTTGAGGTTTTCCCGGGTGCGTAGCTGGGATTCCGGCACCGGTATGGGGCAATGCAGTTCCCATGTTTGGAGTGAAGCGGGGTTCCGTTCACTGGGTGCCTCGGTGGACGCGGGCCGGCCGGCGAGGACGTGGAGAAGCGACTCAAACCCGGCGAACATGTCCTCGATGACGCCCGCTGGATAGACGCCGTCGCGGACATCCCAATTGACGACGAGGCCACCGCGGTCCTCGAGCACCTGGCAGTCCAAGTGAACCTGTGGAGTCTGGCTGATGCCGTAGCGGGAGGTCGCTTCCGTCATGAGACCGTCTGCAGTGCCCTCGGTGCGACCTGTGTCTGACTCGGTTGTGCGGGTGAGCCCGAGTGCGCTGGTGAACACGACGGGCATGAGCGCGGTCTCGGACCCGTGACGGCGACCGAGTTCACGCAGGACCTCGATGCCCGAGAACATTCGATGGTCGAGGTCGTCGGCGAGCTGATTCTGCACGGCCATGGCCCGCTCGACGTAGGTCGCAGCCGAATGATCCACGGCCAAGGGGATCACAGAGGTGAAATCGCCTACGACAGCATCGATATCAGGATGTAGGGGCAGGCGCCCCTGCAAGGTGACATTGAGGGAGAACCGGTCGTGTCGTGACCAGCGCCCGATCACTTCGGCGTAGGCGGACAGCAGTGTTCCCGAGGGAGTGAGCCCGTGGTTGCGGCCGGCTTCTCGCAGTGCAGCCCATGACTGCGGTGACAACCGCAGCGTTCGACGGGTGAAGCGAGGCTGGGAGTCCTCGACCGGGGCGGGGCCGGCGACGGGTGCGCCATCTCCAGCCGCGGGCAATTCCGGGGCCGAGGGGAGGGTATCGATGCGGTTGAGCCAGTAACTGCGGTCGCGCCTCCACTCTGGATGCTGAGGCAGTTGGCGATGAGCCAACACATAGTCGCGGAACGTGATTCTCGGCTCATCGGTGTCGACCCCGGAATAGCTTCGGTCGAGATCAGCCAGGAGCAGTTGGATGCTGACGAAGTCGGCGATGAGCATGTCGATCGACAGATGCAGGATGTCTTGATCCGGCAGCCTTGTGATCCGGAGTGTGAATAGGGGCCATTCATGCGTGACGTACACGGTGTGATCGATTTCGGCGCGCGTTCGCGTCAGATGCGACTGGCGCGCTTCCCGATCAGCGCCACGTAGGTCCGTGACCGCAATTCTGTAGCGCGGTACCTCTGGCAGCACACGCTGTTCGCCACGCTGCAAGATGACTGCACGCAGCATCGGGTGCCGATCGATGACTGCCTGCCATGCGCGTTCGAGGCGGTCCACGTCCAGGGAGCGGAAAGAGATCTCCATGTAGCTGTGGCCCCCCACCCCACCGAGCCTGTTCCCACGCACCCGCCCGAGCAGATATGCGGCCTGCACGTCGGTCAAGGGGAAGGGCGCATGACAGGCGTCCGGCTCGGGGATGGCCTCGGGCAATGCCTGCTGGCGCAACAGCTGAATGATCTCGTCACGTCGTGCGGAAACTTGCTCGCGTCGTTCCTGGCTCATGACACCGCGGGGCCCGCGGAACCGGAGCTTGTCGCCGTCAAGCCAGAGATGCACCCCGGCATGTTCAAGTTCGGTAATCAGTGCGTTGGCGTTCACAGCTCTCCTTCCTCGAAATCCTCAGTCCCGGCCTGCATCTGCCCACCATGTGGTCCCATCCCGGTCGCAGCCACCGCGGCGATCGTTGGGTCAGCGAAGAATTCGCGAAGGCTCAGTTCGATCCCCACCTCAGCGCGCACTCGGGCAACCATGCGGGTAGCGACGAGAGAATCGCCGCCCAGACCGAAGAAGTCAGCAACACGATCGATCCCGGTCGACCCGAGGAGCTCCTCCCAGATCCGGGCAACAGCCGACTCGACGCCGGGGCGGGGCTTGCCGGCCTCGGCGACTGGGGAACTCTCGCCTCGTATCGAGACGGGCCCCTGTGGAGACGATGCTGGTTGGGCGAGGTGGGACGCGGATGCTGCCGGTAGGCCTGGACGGGAGTCGGCCCAACCCGGATCGGCGATCGCTGAGACGAGCCGGGCATATTCGTCGAACATGGACTCGATGGTTTCGGCCGCAATCAACCCTTCTACGGCATCCCACTGGATAACCAGCTCTCCGTCGGGAGTCTGCGAAACCTGATGGTCGAGCCAGATTTGCGGGGTTTGCGAGATGCCCCAGATCCGGTCAGGAAAGCCAGGCCCCGGATCGAGGGACATCGCCGTACCCAGCCCGAGACCACTGGTGAAGACCACTGGGGCACCGGCCACGGCACCGCGTCGGCGGGCCATTTCGCGCTGCACCCAGATTGCTGAGACCGAGCGATGCTCTAGGTCGGAGGCCAGCTGATCGCGGAGGCGAATAGCCCGTACGCCGCGCGTGTCATCCGGGCTGGTTCTGATCTCGACGAGGAGCAGCGAGGTGAAGTCACCGAGGATGCGATCGATGTGCGGGTGAACTTCCTGCCGGTCGAACAGCGTCACGTTCACGCTGAACTCTGAACTGGTGCTCCATCGGCCGAGCACTTCCGCGTAGCTGGACAACAGGACCACCGCTGGGGTGAGCCCCAACTGGCGGGCGTTCTGCAGGGCCGACTTCCAGGTCTCCGCGGGGATCCGGCGCTGCCAGCGCCGGAAACGGGGTTGCGTCACTGTGTCGGGGTCGACCAGTGTTGGCAACTGCGGTCCTGGCGGGATGCTGTCCAGACGTTCCTGCCAGTACTCTCGATCGGCGCGCAGTTGTGTGTCCGATGGTTCAACCTGAACGCGGTAGTCGCGGAACGTCAGTTCCCTCTCGGGCAGTGAGGCACCGGGATCGCGGTAGAGTTCTTCGAGCTCGGAGAAGACGATCATCATCGACAGGCCGTCGAGGATGATGTTGTCCAGTCCTATGCCGACCCGTGTGCGCTGCTGACCGAGCTGATGGTAGGTGACCGCTTCGACCGTGAACAGCGGCCACCTGCCGGGGTCGAGCACGCGATGCGAGAGGCGATCGCGCAGTGTGTCCAGTTCCTGGTTCACGGCCTCGGGTGTAGTGGTGGCGTCCAGTTGCGTGTGTGGCACATGCAGAACCGTCTGGTCAGATGGCAGAAACTGTTGTCGGCCGTCGGGCGTGAACACGCTACGCAACTCGGCATGGCGGCGCACGAGAGTGTTCCACGCCTGCTCGAGGCGGCTGATGTCCACCTCGGCGCCGTCGAACTCGCTGTAGTAGTAGGCACCGACTCCGCCCAGGGCGAGGTCGCTATGACGGCCGACCCAGTACGCGCGTTGCACGTCGGTGGCCTCGAACGGCTCGGTCATCTCCGCCGGGTTCGGCACGACTCGCCGCCGTCGATCCTGACGTGGGGTCCGCGTAGCGAGGCCGATGTAGAAGTCCTCGAGCACGGGGCGGGTGAAGATATCGGCGACCTGCACTCCTGTCGCCCCGGCATCGAGCAGGCGTCCGATCAACCTGGTGGCCAGGAGGGAGTCGCCCCCGAGGGCAAAGAAGCTGTCGTGAGCGTTGACCTCAGCGACAGCGAGCACGTCAGCCCATATCGCGCCGACCTGGTCTTGTGAGAGGGCAGCATCCCCGTTCGGGGACGCGTCGATGGCCGCGACTTCCTCTGGGGTCGTGAGGCCGGGAGCGGATTCAGCCGTGCGGGTCCTGACGGCAGACAGGTCGGCGTTCGGAAGTTGTTCCAACAGGCGCCGATACTCTTCGAACATGTCGTCCAGGAGTCCGGGGGCGAACAGGTCTTCAACGGCATCCCAGTGATAGAGCAAGGCTCCGGATTGTTCCATGACCTGATGGTCGAGCCACACCTGTGGGGTCTGGGATGCGCCGCCGACGAATGTGGGAAATGGTGGACGGAGCCGGTCGAGAACGTGATCGGACAGGCCCAGCGTGCTGGTGAAGACGACCGGCATCGCGGCCTCGGTCGGGCTGGTTCTTCGGGCCAGCTCTCGCTGGACCCACAACGCCGAGACACCCCGGTGATCGAGGTCTGAGGCGAGCTGGCGTTGCAGCCGTTGTGCCGCATCGGCGAGGCTCTCCTCAGCGGTCGGGCGATGCTCCAAGAGCGTGAGACTCGTGAAATCCCCGAGCACGCGGTCGATGTGCGGATGAACGCGGGAACGGTCGAACAGGGTCAGATTGAGCGTAAGCTCGGGCCGCGCGCTGAACGCAGAGAGCACATGCGAATAGCAGGCCAAGAGCACCGAGGATGGCGTCACGCCGGCCTGCCGGCACCACTGCTTGACCTGGGTCCACTGCTCGGCCTCCAACCGTCCGGCACGCCGTTGGAAGACGGGCGTGTCGATCTGTGCCGGATCGACGGCAACCGGTAGGTGCGGGGCCTGTGGCAGGCTCTCCAGCCGGTCCGTCCAGTACGAGACGGATGCTTCTCGGTCTGCCGGGGAAGTGCCCGCTGCGAGGACGTAGTCACGGAAAGACACGTCAAGCTCGGGAAGCGACGTCTCCGGGTCGAGGTAGCACGCGGCGAGTTCTGTGAGGAGAAGTTGGACGCTGAACCCGTCCAGCAGCAGATAGTCGACCGCGATTCCCACACGCACTCCGTCGGGATGACGGATGAGCGCGGTCGCGAACGTCGGCCACGTCGACAGATCGAACGAGGAACGTGCAAGCAGCTCGTGGAGCCTGGCCGAGGCCGACTGCTCATCGTCGGCGTGGCCGATGGTCACCGGTGGAGCCGGTAGATCCTCTGGTGGGAGGATGCGCTGCTGTTCACCCTCGACGATCACCCGAAGCATGTCGTGTCGGTCGATCATGCGACGCCAGGCCTGCTGCCAGCGGTCGATGTCCACGCTCTCGGCGCTCAGTTCCAGATAGTAGGTCGTGCCGATGTTGCCCAGCGGCATCCCCGGAGCACGGCCCCGCAGATAGGCCAGCTGCACGTCGGTGAGCGGGAAAGGTTCGTGCCGCTGGGCCAGACCCGGTGCCAGCTGCAACGGGAGAGCATCTGAGACGGCCGGGCGTAGGCGCTCGGCGAAGTCGGCGAGCACCGGATGCTCGAAGAGCGCTCCGACTCCGACACCGCCGAGTGCCCTGCCCGTGCTCGGCGCGTCTCGTAGCCGAGCCACGACCCGGGTAGCGGCGAGGCTGTCGCCACCCAGGGCGAAGAAACTGTCAGATGGTGCGGGCAAGGTCGGCAGGCTGAGAACCTCCGCCCATACCGCGGCCACCTTGTCCACACGCTCGTCGGACCGACTGCTTGACTCGGGCGATGCCGGTGTCTCGGGTTCCGCGTTCGTGATCGCAAAGATCTTGGTGGCAACTGCTTCTCGGTCGAGTTTGCCATTGCCAGTCAGCGGGATGGCCGGAAGCTCGACGACAACGTCTGGGCGCATGGTGGGCGCGAGGAGACCCGCAGCATGCCGAGCGATCGCGTCCAGGTCGAGGCCGCCATCCGCGTCTCGCTCGTCATCGGCCGAGGGGGCAACAACCGCGGCGGCAATCCGGTCAGCTGTGCCCCGCAGCACCACGGCGGCGGCGCTGACAACATCGGGGTGGTCCCGCAAGGCCGCCTCGATCTCGCCGAGTTCGATACGATGCCCGCGCACCTTGACCTGGCCGTCGTCACGTCCGAGGAACTCGAGCAATCCCGCCGGCCGGTACCGGCCGAGGTCACCGGTCCGGTACCAGCGGTGGCCTCCCACGACAGGGAAGCGTTCTCGTGTTCGCTGCGGATCCCCGAAGTACCCGTCGGCAAGGCTGTCGCCTCCGATCCACAGTTCGCCGGGCACCCAGTCCGGACAGTCCCGTCCAACACCATCGACCACCCGGAACGTTTGCCCGCCGAGCGGAGTTCCGTAGGGCACGCTCGCCCATCCGGCGATGCCGTCGGCGACCGGGTAGAAGTTCGACCAGATACCTGCTTCGGTCGCGCCGCCCATCGCGATCAGCCGTGCGCTTGGGGCAGAGTGTGCGAGGCGATCGGCCAGGTCGAGTGGCACCCAATCCCCGGACACGAAAGCGATCCGCAGACTTGAGCTGGTGTCTGGGTGCCATGCCGCTGCGGTGACGTACATGTCGAGCAGCTGGGGCACGGTGTTCCAGACGGTCACGCCGTGGTGACGGACGAGGTCGTGCCATTCGTCAGGGTCACGCCGCTGGTGCTCCAGCGCGCAGATCACCTCCCCGCCAGCGGCGAGAAGCCCGAAGATGTCATACACCGACAGATCGAATTCGAGCGCAGAGATCGACAGAACTCGATCAGCCTTTGTGATCCCGAACCGCGCGTTGATGTCGGCGATCGTGTTCCAGGCGGCTCGATGGCTCATCTGCACGCCTTTGGGTTCGCCGGTGGAGCCCGAGGTGAAGATCGTGTATGCCGTCTCCGAAGCCTCTGTCGGGGCAGGTTCGGGGAGCGGGTCGAGGTCGTTCAGGTCGGGCAGGCTGTTGAGGACCAACCGAGGCTGCACGGTTCGCGTGATGCGCTCGATCCTGGCGGTGGGCTGATCGACTCCGATCGGTATGTAGCTGGCGCCGGTGGCGAGCGTTCCGAGCACCGCGATGACCTGGTCTGGGCCCTTCGGCATGCTCACGGCAACGGCGTCGCCGCGTCTCACTCCGTTCTGCTGAAGATGCCGGGCCAGGCGAAGCGCCCGCTCGGCGAGCTGACCGTAGGTGAGAGATCCCGACTCGGATGCGCCAGGCAGTCCCCAGCGCAACGCGACAGCCGCTGGTTGCTTGGCTGCCCTGGCGAAGAACTCGACATGCAAGGCATTCGCCTGTGGCGCGAGGCTGGGCACGGCATTGACGCGAGCACGGCTGTCCTGTTGCGCCGCTGGCAGTGCGACGTCTGCGGGGATCGCGTCAACGTCTGCGGAGTCGATGAACGCGTCCACGAGACCGAGGTAGGCCTCGAACATCGCCGAGACGAGTCCCTCCGGAAAGAGTCCTTCTACCGAGTCCCAGCTGAGTAGCAAGTCCCCAGCCTGCTCAACTACCTGATGATCGAGCCACACCTGCGAGGTCTGTGATGCGCCGTCGGCGTACGCTGGGAACCCGCCTGGCGCATCGTCGAGGAGCCCGCCGCCAATGCCGAGGGTGCTGGTGAACACGACCGGAAAGATGGCCTGGGTGATCCCCTCAGTCAGCGCGATCCGCTGTTGCACTTCCACTGCCGAGACACTGCGATGCTCAAGTGCCCGGGCGAGTTCATCCTGCACCTGACGCGCGAGGTTCACGAGATCGTCCTGCCCATCAGGACGATGTGCGAGCAGCAGCAGCGAACTGAAGTCGCCGATGACGGAATCGACATCGTCGTGCACGGGCTGGCGGTCGAACAAGGTGAGGTTCAGCGTCAGCTCCGGGCGGGCGCTCCACCGCGACAGCGTCTGTGCGTAGCACGTCAGGAGGAGCGCTGAAGGTGTGAGCCCGACCAAGGCCGCTCGTTCCCGCAGGAGCCGATAACGTGCACGGGGCACCCGGTGGGCGACGCGCGCAAAGCGGGGCCGCCCGAGGGCCGCAGGGGCCGAGGCCAGCGGCAGTAGAGGAGCTGGCGGCAATTCGGGACCCACACGGTCCCAGTACGCCTCAGCGCGGGCCTTGTCATCCGGATCGACGGCGACTCCGGTGAGATAGTCACGGAAGGTGAGACCCAACGGCGGCAGGTCGAAGTCAGGATCGTCGTACAGATGTGCCAGTTCAGACAGAAGTGTCTTCACACTGCGCCCATCGAACACGATCGGATCCACGACGATCCCGACCCTGACACGTGCAGACGGTCCGTACTCGACGGCCATGGCAGCATAGGGCGGCTCACTGGCCAGATCGAACGACCGCCGCCGCAAGGGTTCCAGCAGCGTTCGTGCGGCTTCAAGAGTGGGTGCGGTCAGTCGGGGAAGCTCGGTCACGGTCATCTGTTCGACCACTTGCTGGCGTCCGTCCCGAACCGTGACTCGCAGCATGTCGTGGCGCTCTGCCAGGCGCCGCCACGCGTTCTCCCAGCGCTCATGATCGAGACGGTCACCATCGAGCTCGAGATAGAAGTTCGCGCCGATTCCGCCCAGGACGAGCGTCTCGTCACGCCCGACGAGGTAGGCATGTTGCACGGGTGTCAACGCGAAGCGCTCGAAGCGGGCCTCAGGGTGGGCGCGAAGTACCGCGTTCTCAGAGCGCGGCCCGGCCTGCGTCGTGCGAAGAGTAGATGCGAACCCTCTCACCGTGCGGCCCCGCATCAGGCCGGATATGGTGCATTCAGCGATCGCTACGCCTCCCGGCAACGTGCAGGTGCGCAGTCGGGCCACAGAACGGGTCGCGGTGAGGCTGTCACCGCCGAGTCGGAAGAAGTCATCATCTCGTCCCGACACAGTGATACCCAACAGCTCGGACCACACCTGTGCGATTGCCTCCTCCACCGGCCCCTGCGGTGGTTCGCCGTCGACGTCCGCTGAAAGAGCGGCCTCCTGCAGGAGAGCGGCCACCCGCTGACGGTCCACTTTGCCGTTGCTGTTCAATGGCAGGCTGGTCACGCTCACGATGAGTTCCGGCACCATCGCCTCAGGGAGATACCTCCTGGCCCGTTCGCGAATGGCCGCGTCAAGGTCCGGCGCATGGTTTTCAGGGTCATCGACGACGGCAAGCACGCGGATCCGCGGTCTCTTCTCCGCGTCGATGACGGTCGCGACTGCCCGCCGAACGCCGGGATACTGCTCAACCGCGGATTCGACCTCGCCGAGGTCAATGCGATTACCGGCGATCTTGACTTGGAAGTCTGTACGCCCGAGAATCTCCAACTCGCCGCTGTCTCGCCAGCGCACGAGGTCACCGGTCCGATACCAGCGGTGCCCGTCCCGCTCAACGAACTTCTGCGCAGTCAGCTCGTCGTTGTCGCGGTAGCGGCCGTGGACACCCGCCCCGCCGATCCAGAGCTCGCCCGCGGCCCAGTCTGGGCGATCACGCTCCTGTCCATCGACGACCCGCACTTTCTGATTGCGCATCGGATGCCCATATGGAATCGACCGCCACAAAGGATCGATGTCGTTGACGTCGAAGAGTACCGACTGGATCGATGCTTCGGTCGCGCCTCCGAGCACAACGCACCGACAGCCGGGGGCCAAACGCGCCAGTCGGCGGGGAAGATCCAACGCCACCCAGTCACCACCCAACATCACCAGCCGCAAGCGGGCGACCAGTCGGGCGGCGGGCGGGGACGACTCGGCGACCGTGAGCAGCATATCGAGGAGCACGGGCACGGTGTTCCAGACGGTGATCGGCGTGTCGGTCATCAGCTGCATCCACGCATCAGGGTCGGCGCGGCGGGCCTCATCTGGGAGGACGACGGTTCCACGGACGCTGAGCAATCCGAAGATGTCGACGACAGACAGGTCGAATTTCAACGCGGACACGGCAAGCACAGCATCGGTGGGGCCGACCCCATAGCGGTCATTGAGATCCTCGATGGTGTTGCTTGCCCCACGATGGGTGATCTCCACTCCCTTCGGAGTGCCTGTAGAACCGGAGGTGAACAGCACATAGGCTGGCCCATCGGGATCAGAACGACGGGCTGCCGACAGCGGGGTGGCTTCCAGAGCATCAGCGATTCGTACGATGGCCGGGCTACCGGGCAGATCCTCTGGAAGATGGGCGTTGGCGTCGGTGATGACGGCTACCATCGGAGTGGCGCGGTATATCGCCGTCTGTCGGGCAGGCGGCTCATCGACGCCGATCGGTACATAGGCGCCGCCGGCGGCGAGCACACCGAGAACGGCTGCCACTTGTGCGGGACCCTTCGGCAGGTTCACTGCGACCAGGTCGCCGGCTCTGATCCCGGAGGCGTCCAAAGCACCGGCCACACGCAGGGCCTGCTCACACAGACCGCCATAGCTGAGGGAGGCTGGCCCCTCGGCGGTTTCCCATGCAAGCGCAGTCGCCTCAGGACACTCGGCGGCCACCCGGAAGAAGGGCTCGTGCAGGATGTTGGCCCGTTGCGGTGCGCCGGTGTCGTTGACAGCGGAATGCCGGGCTGCCTGCGCAGGGGGCCGTAGGTCGTCAATGGGGCGTTGCCAGGCGGCGTCGTCTGCGACGAGCTGGGACAGCACATCCCGGTACGCACCGAACATCGACTCAGCCACACCGGGGGCGAAGAAGCCCTCACGGACGTCCCAGTTCACCAGGTAGCCACCATCGAGTTCCGTGGCCTGCGCGTCGAGCCATACCTGCGGCCCCTGTGAAACGAGCCAGACCGGATCACCGAAGACCTCCCGCACGTTCGGTGCGAACAGTTCTCCCAGGTTGAGCGCACTCGTGTACACGACGGGCGCCAAGACTCGTTCTCCTCCGGCGAGGCGGGACAGATCGCGCAGCACTTCGATGCCGGGATAGGCGCGGTGATCGATCGCCGCTCGCAACTCCTGTTGTAGACGAACAGCTCTTTCGGCAAACGGCATACGGTCCGTGACGTCCGCGGCCAACAGCACTGAGCTGCTGAAATCTCCGACCAACTGTGGCACCTGGGCGTGTAACTCTGCGCGGTCGAAAAGTGGCAGGTTGAGCAGGAACTGCGGATCGGTGGCCCACCCGCCGATGGCCTCGGCAAAGGCAGTCGCCAATGCCATTGCCGGCGTCACGCCGTGCTTTCGCGCGGCGTGTTCCAGTCGTTGGCGCTCCGCTGGATTCAACCAGTGGTGCAACCGCTGCACGCGCGTCGACGTCCGCCCGGGTGCCTGCCTCAGGCGCGGCAGGTCAGGAGCACCAGGCAGTGTGCGCAACCGTGCCTGCCACCAGTCGCGAGCTTCGGCATACTCCCGTGTGTGAGTCTCGGACTGTTCCGCCTGACGGCGGTCAGCAAGATACTGAGGGAAGCTGTACGTCAGGCTCGGCAGCACGGAGTCCGGGTCGCGATAGTAGGTAGCGAGATCGGCCATGAGGACCCTGAAGCTGGCTGCATCGGCGGCAATCATGTCGAGATTGATGTGCAATCGCGTTCTGGTCTCACTCATCAGCGACACCGCGACATCGAATACTTGTCCGGAGGCGATATCGAGTTGTCGATGTGAGGCCTCGTGACGAACACGTTCTAACGCGGCGGCCTGCTCCGCGTCATCGAGGTCACGTAGATCATGAATGGTGAGGCCCGGCCACGCCGGCTGCGGGAGAATACGCTGCCGCCCGTCGTCGCCGATCGCGACTCGGAGCATCCCATGGCGTTCTAAGATCAGCCGCACGGCTCTGTCGAGTTGGCCCGTGTCGATGCCGGGGGCATCGAACTCGTTGTACAGATGTGTTGCCACACCTCCGAACTCCATGTCCGCGTCTCGTCCGGCCCAATATGCATGCTGCATGAGCGCGAGGTCGAACGGCTCGCCAGGACTCACTGGTGGGGCCGGGTCCACAGCCTCGGGCTCGGTGCGCGGGGCATCGAGCAGTCGCCGCCAGGCGCCGAAAGTTGGGCGTTCCGCGAGCTGTTCGAAGGTGGCCGATATTCCGAGTCGGCGGGCTTGGTTGATGACGGACATCATCCCGAGCGAGTCGAGGCCGAGCTTCAACGGCTCGGCGTCATCGCTGAGGGCTCTGACATCGCAGCCGAGCCGCGCGGCAATCAATTCCGCGATGATGTCCGACGGACGCGCGTCGGCGTCGGACGATGACCCTAAGGGGACAGCTCGATCAACGTTGGACGACATGGATCTCCTTGCTGCGTATGGGTGTTCAGGGCAGGCTGGTTGTGGCATAGAGCGGATACTGGTTGGCCAGTGCCGAGACGCGGCTCGCCAGGCCGGGAACGTTCTCCGCTCGGGCCAGGGCGTCGGCCAGGATCTCGGCGACCTCGGCGAAGGCGGAGCCGTCGAAACCGCGAGTCGCAAGGGCCGAAGTGGCCAGCCGAAGCCCAGAAGGTCGACGGGATGTGCGTGCCTCGTTCGGAACCGTATTGCGATTGACTGTCACGCCAATACTCTCCAGATGCCGTTCTGCGTCTGCACCGTCGGTGAACTGGCCTTGTTCTATTGCTTCGGACAAATCAAGCAACACGAGATGACAGTCAGTGCCACCGGTCACCACCTGGATCCCCGATGATCTGATGTCGGGCTGACAGAGCCGCTCGGCGATCATCTTCGCGCCTTGGAGTGTTCGCCGTTGGCGCTCGACAAACCCAGGTCGGCCGGCGAGATGGAAGGTGGCAGCCTTGGCGGCGATGCTCTGATTGAGCGCTCCGCCTTGGTGCCCAGGGAAAACAGCCGCGTCGATTCGGTCGGCCAGTGAGCCCCGGCAGAGGATCAGCCCACCGCGCGCACCTCCGAGAGTCTTGTGGGTCGTGCTGGTGACGACATCGGCATACGGCACGGGCGAGGGGTACACACCGGCTGCGATCAGGCCAGCAAGGTGCGCCATATCCGCGACGAGAAAGGCGCCGACCTCGTCGGCGATGTGTCGGAATCCGGCCCAGTCAACCGTCCTCGGATAGGCTGTCCAACCTGCAACGATGACTCGCGGTCGATGCTGGCGCGCGAGACGGGCCACGGTCTCCAAGTTCACCAGCCCGGTATCGGCATCTAGGTGATACCGGACAGCTTTGTAGAAGGTTCCTGAAGCATTCATTGTCGTGCCGTGTGAGAGGTGCCCGCCGTGGGAAAGGGCCAAACCCATCACCGTGTCACCAGGTTCCATCAGGGCGCCGAACGCAGCGGCGTTCGCCTGAGCTCCAGAGTGCGGCTGCACATTTGCGTGGTCGGCGGAGAACAGCTTCCGAGCCCGATCAATCGCGAGACACTCAATCTCATCGATATGGGCACATCCGCCATAGTAGCGACGGCCCGGATATCCCTCGGAATACTTGTTTGTCAGCACCGAACCCTGCGCCTGAAGCACGGAGATCGGCGCGAAGTTTTCCGATGCGATCATCTCCAACGTCTGCCGCTGACGTGACATTTCCTCCGACACGAGGGTGTGCAGCTGGGGGTCTGCGTCCATCAGTGACACGTCGAGATCGTTGTGCGCTGGCGGCGACGCTCTGCGAGTTGACCGGAGGGACTCATCGGAGTCCGGCGGCCAGGCGTCAGTGCTGTCTGTCGCGGACAAGGCAATCACCTCCGATGGGCTCGGCAAGCGCGGGTGACCGGAGATCCGCCTCGGAAGGGTGTCCGCGCCGGGAAGGACCGACAATCCGATGCCAGGTGTGCAGTGCACAAATTATCGATCGGTGCCAGTGTACCCGATGCTCTTAGGCGAGGCTACCCTAATGAGATGTTGCCTATGGTTTCATCGGCTGTCTCGTCGCGATGCGGGCTGCGACGCCGTCGAGTGCACGTTCGACTGCGTAGTTGTAGAGCCTGTCGAGGTCAAAGGCATGGGCGAGCGTGTCCGCGAACATTGCCGCCCCTGGATGCTGACTGTCCTCGGACAAGACGCCGAGGCTTGCGAGGATCGCGTCCTGAAGCTTGGGGTCGACATCTCGCTCGTCTTCGGAGGCGATCAGGTGCACGGCGGTGTTCAATAGCATGATGTGTGCGGCGGGCGCCTCGTCGCCCAAGCCGGCTTCAGCGAGCTTGCTGACCCCGGTATCGATCATCAGTACCGCCGCAGGGACGGTCGTGGCGGCCATGCCGAGCCAGCGGGCGACGCCGGGGTGTGCGGACAGTGTGTCGTGCAGCGAGGTGAGGAGCTGCTGATACCACGGTCGCCACGAGAGTTCTGGTGACGGTAAGTCGACTGAGCGCATGACGGCGTCGACGATGACGCGGTCGACCTCGTGGCGTGGGCCGACGCGGTGCACGATCGCCGTCGGCCAGCAGCCGACCTCTTTCGCGAGGTCCCGAGTGGACCACCCGGCTAGGCCGCGGGCGGCTGTGAGGCGGACTCCGGCTTCGATGATCTGCTCTGTAGTCAAGGGGGCTTCGTCCGCGGCGGTGCGCGGTCCGCGCTGGCGTTTGCTCTTCTTTGCCTTCGGCTTTGTCATGCTCGGCTCCCATCCGCGGAGTGTCGTGCCACCACGATACCCGGCGTGGTTGTCCGTTGAACAAACGCGCCGGGTAAGGGTACACTCACTTCAAAGATTTGTGCACTGCACAGGGCTCGCGATCGGGGACCGTGCAGATCGCCGATGAGTGGATGCTTGAAAGGATGGCTCATGCCCGATGATGCGACCGCTACTCAGGCTGTGTTGCCCGACGCTGAATCCGAGTCGGCCCCGGACACGCTTGAGCCCGAGACGAGAGCCGCTGGTAGTGGCAAGAGCCTCGGCTCGCTGCTCGCTCCGGTGCGTGGGCGGCTGATCCTGGCGGGGGCGTTCCAAGCGCTTGGCGCGCTGACGTCCCTGGTGCCGTATGTCGCGATCTATCGGATCGTCGAGGAGCTGTTGCAGCCGGCAGCCGCGAGCGGGAACGTGGTGTGGGCGTGGGCGGTCATCGCCGTGATCGGCGTGTTGGTGCGCACTGCCGCGACAGGGGCGGCATACACCATCACTCACGGAGCGGACGGAACGGTTGGCCAGGCGCTTCGGCGGCGATTGACCGATCGGCTGTGGCGGGTGCCGCTGGGCTGGTTCGGAGAACGCTCCTCTGGTCAGGTGAAGCGCCGCCTGCAAGATGACGTGCACGACGTGCATCATCTGGTGGCACACGCGATCAACGACCTGGTGGGAGCGATAGTGGCCCCGCTCGCGGGATTCGTACTGCTGTTCGTCGTCAACTGGCGATTGGGCCTGGTGTGCCTGGTGCCGGTACTGCTGTACTTCGTCGGACTGAGCGTGATGATGCGCGGAAATACGGAGAACGCGGCACGCTGGGACGAGGCATTGGGCCGGGTGAACTCCCGGATCGTGGAGTTCGTGCAGGGCATCGCGGTCGTGAAGACGTTCGGCCGGACACGCAGCACGCAGGAGCGCTACCACGCAGTCGGTGACGAGCTGGCCGTGTTCTTCGAACGCTGGATGGGACCACTGCTACGCGTCAACGCGCTGGCGAGTGCGGTACTGGCACCGCCGACGGTGATCGCCCTGGTGCTCGCGACAGGGGCCTGGTTCGTCCATTCAGAGTGGGCGGCTCCGGCCGAGGTGCTGCTGGCGTTGATGATCGGGGTTGGACTGGGTGCACCGGTGCTGAACATGGGGATCGGGGCGCAGGCAATGCGCACCGCCACCGCGGCAGCGGCGCGGCTGGGCGCCCTGCTCCGCACCCCGGTACTACCGCAGGTCGCGCATCCACGCACCCCGGAGGGTGCCGTGGTGGAGTACGACGGCGTGCGATTCTCCTACGATGGGCAGACCGACGTGCTCTCGGACATCGACCTCGTACTGCGACCCGGCACCGTCACAGCACTGGTGGGCCCATCGGGCTCCGGCAAGTCCACGCTGGCGCGGCTGCTGCCCCGGTTCTGGGACGTCACCGACGGTGCGATCCGGATCGGCGGAGTCGACCTGCGGCACGCGGCTCCCGAAGAGATCTACCGGCGAGTCGCATTCGTGTTCCAGGACAACGTGCTGCTGCGCATGAGCGTGCGCGACAACCTGCGCCTAGCGGCCCCGGACGCCGACGACGAGACCGTGGAGGCGGCAGCGCGAGCGGCACAGATCCACGATGTGATCATCTCTATGCCGCAGGGCTACGACACGATCGTGCACGAGCAAGTGACGCCGTCCGGCGGTGAGACCCAGCGGCTGTGCATCGCACGGGCCATGCTCGCCGACGCTCCCATCGTGGTGCTGGACGAAGCCACCGCCTTCGCAGATCCCGAATCAGAAGCAGCCGTCCAGGACGCCCTGTCAACCCTGATCGCTGGCCGTGCGGTCCTCGTCATCGCGCACCGGCTGCGCACGATCACCGACGCGGACCAGATCGTGGTTCTCGAGGGCGGTCGGATCGTCGAGAACGGCCGCCATGACGAACTGCTGGACCATGGCCGGCTCTACGCCGCCCTGTGGAACGCCCAGGAAGGAGCGACCGCATGATCCGGAAGCTGCTGCCGATCCTCGCATCGGACGACCGGGCGAGGATGCGCGTCTTCCTCACCGTCTGCGTCGCCTACGGGATCCTCCAGGGCGTCGCGCTGCTGCTGGCAATCCCCGCACTACGCCACCTGCTCGCCGGTGAAGCTTCTGCGAGCTGGCCGTGGATCCTCTCGGTGATCGGTGCCGCTGTCATCGCGGGCATCGCGTTCTCGATCCAGAGCGTGCTGGGATCCCGGATCGGGCTCGCCCTGATGCGCGGCCTGCACCGCAGCATCATCGACCACCTCGGCGTGCTGCCGGTGGGCTGGTTCTCCTCCGATCGCACCGGAAGACTCTCGCAATCAGTCTCCCAGGGCACGACCGCCGTGTGGACGGCCGCCTCGACCCTGATCCAGCCGCTGGTGACCGCCGTCGTCACGCCCATGACCATCGCGATAGGACTGCTGTTCATCGACTGGCCGGTGGCGCTGACGATGCTGATCGCCGCCCCGCTCCTGTACCTGGTGTACCGGTGGGCGGCTGCGCTCGCGGAGCGCTCCGCCGATCAGATCGACCAGGCGGCGGTTGAGGCGGCCGGACGCGTCGTGGAGTTCACTCGCGCCCAGCCGGTGCTGAGGGCCTTCCGGGCCGATCAGGCCGGCAACGGCATGCTGGAGAGAGCACACCGCGCCCAACAGGAGGCCTCCCGCCGCTCGCTGCGCACCAGCCTGCCCGGCCTGATCGGCTTCGCGACCGCCGTGCAGTTGGTGTTCGCCGCCGTCATCGTCATCGGCGTGTGGCAGTCCCTCACCGGCGCGGCGAGCGCGGCGACCGCCGCCGTGGTGCTGTTCGCCGCCGCGCGCTTCACCGGTCCGCTCATCGACGCCGCCGACCTCGGCTCCGCGCTCCGGCTCGCCGGTCACGACCTGGATCGCATCGCCGATGTCCTCGACGAACCCGCGCAGCCCGAGGGCACAGACAGCATCGACCAGGCCGGAGAACTCGCCTTCGACCACGTCGACTTCGCATATCCCGGGGGCCGGCAAGTGCTGCACGAGGTGACTTTCTCGGCGCACCCGGGAACCACTACCGCTCTGGTAGGGCCGTCAGGATCGGGCAAGAGCACGATCCTGCAGCTGGCTGCCAGGTTCTTCGACCCCGACGCAGGCACTGTGCGCATTGGCGGTGTCGATGCCAGGCTGCTGCCGGTACAGACCGTGATGGAGCAGCTCTCGGTGGTCCAGCAGAACGTCTATCTGCTCGACGACACGATCGAGGCCAACATCCGCTTCGGAAACCCGGAGGCCACCGACGACGAACTGCGCGAGGCGATCCGTCTGTCCCGCGTCGACGAGATCATCGACCGGATGCCCCACGGCCTCGACACGCAAGTCGGCGAGGCTGGAGTCGCGCTCTCCGGCGGTGAGCGTCAGCGCGTATCCATCGCACGAGCCTTCCTCAAGGACTCGCCCATCGTGCTTCTCGACGAGATCACCGCATCGCTCGATCCCGAGAACGCGATCGCCGTCCACGCCGGGCTGGCGGCACTGTCCGAAGGCCGAACCATGCTGATCGTCAGCCACGACCTGACCACGATCGCCGGAGCCGACCAGATCCTCGTCCTCGGCGACGGCGCGATCGTAGAGCACGGCACCCACACCGATCTCATCGCCGGCACAGGTCTGTACGCCGACTTCTGGGTCGAACGCGAACGCGCCCGGGGCTGGCGCGTCACCGACCCCACCGATGCCTCATGAAACCACACGCGAAAACAGCGCGGTGTGCGCACACATGCGACGCCGCCGTCGTGACCGACCCGGACGCACTGAAGGGCCCCCAAGGATGACGACAAGCAACCCCGCGCCCACCGCGCAGATCAAGCTGGTGCTGACGGCGGTGTTCCTGGCCTACCTGGCGCAGATGACGCTGAACCCGATCATTGCCCCGCTCTCACGCGAGGTCGGGCTGGCCGAATGGCAGGTCGGGGTGACCATCAGCACGGCAGCGATCATGGTGGTGCTCACGGCTCAGATGTGGGGGCGGCGGTCGCAGTCGCTGGGACGCAAACGTGTTCTCGTCGCGGCGCTGACCCTCGGTGCGATCGCGACGGCAGCTTTCGCGCTGATCTCCCAGCTCGGCATGATCGGCGTTCTCAGCGGCACCGTTCTGTTCGCGCTGTTCGTCGTGCTGCGCGGTATCGGGTTCGGCACCGCCATCGCCGCTATTCAACCGACCGCGCAGGCCTACATCGCTGACGTCACCACCGATGAGACCACACGGATCAAGGGCATGGCCGGTGTGGGTGCGGTCCAGGGCGTGGCTCAGATCGCCGGTTCCGTTGTCGGTGGTCTACTCGCCGCGTTCGGGCTGATGGCCCCGATCCTCTCCGTCCCGGTGCTCCTCGCCCTCGGCCTCGTGCTGGTCGCCCTTCGGTTGCGCCCCGAGGCACGCGCCACCTTGATCGAGAAGCCAGTGAGCGTCCGGCCGACAGACTCGCGGGTGTGGCCGTTCCTGCTCGCCGGGTTCGGCATGTTCACCGCCCTGGGGTTCATCCAGATCATCACGGGCTTCATTGTCCAAGACCGACTCCACCTGGACGCGAAGACAGCCGGAGTGCTCACCGGCGCGGCCCTCCTGGCCGCAGGTATCGGCATGATCCTCGCCCAGACAGTCGTTGTTCCCAAGACCGGGTGGAGCCCAGCCACCCTGCTGCGTGTGGGCGGCGTGGTTGCGCTGCTCGGATTCCTCGTGCTGATCCCCGATGCCGGGCCGGTCGCCCTCTTCGGATCGATCACCCTCATCGGCCTCGGATTGGGTACCGCCATGCCTGGTTACACCGCCGGGCCAACACTGCTGGTCTCCCGAGAGGAACAAGGAGGCCTGGCCGGCCTCATCGCCGCCAACATGGGTCTCACCTTCGTTGTCGCACCCACCGCCGGAACCGTCCTATACGGGGCTTGGACCCCTCTGCCGATCATCATCGGCGCGGCCATCATGGCGATCGTGACCCTGTTCGTTCTGCTCCACCCCCGATTCCGACGCATCCCGATGCCGCCCGAAGGCGACGCGACGAACTCGGACGTGCCAACGCAGGACGCCGGCCATGACTGTTGAGACAAACGTCGTGAGCGGCCTCACCAGGGGCCTCGAGCCTGCGTCGACGCGTGTCCGAACCAGGAACACTGGGGGCACGATCGGAGCAGATCACCGCTTTCGACTCCACCTTCCATATGAGCCTGACTCCTCACGGCTCTCGAAGATCGCGAGCGGATACGCACCATCTCGATGGCGCAGTCTCGCGCGCAAGGCCCACTGGTGACTTCCTACATAAACACTGCTTGAAAGGACCGCTATGAACACTCCAACCCAGGACAATCCCTCCTTGTCGCGAAGGCGTCTGGGGGTCAAAGACCTCGTCACCATTGGCATCTGCGGCGTCCTCGCGATGGTGATCAACACAGTGATCGGCATGATCCTCACCCCGATCTATGGTTTCGCTTACCCCGTCGTCGGAGGCGTGTGCGCGCTATTCTCAGCCCCGGTGTACGTGCTGATGAGCTATCGGGTCGCCAAGCGCGGAACCGCTGTGCTGTTCTACCTGATCATCGCGATCATCTCCGCGCTGCCTGGCTTCTTCTACATGATCCCCTTCTACCTGGCCGCCGGCCTGATCTGCGAGGCGATCTTGTGGCGCCCGGGAGCGTACCGCAACGGCATGCTCAACGCTGTGACCTACATGATCTTCGGAATCATGTTCTCGATCGGCTCCTACCTGCCCATCTACCTCTTCGGCGACACCTACTATGACCAGTTCGAGAGCATGGGCGCCTCGGCCGAACTGTTCCTACGTTTCGCGACCTCCCCGGGTGCAGTGGCAGTGTCCGTGATCGCCGGTGCCGTCCTTGCCCTGCTCGGGCACTGGATGGGGCGGAAACTGCTGTCGAAGCACTTCGTCAAGGCCGGGATCATCACCGCCGCATGAGACCAGGCTGGCTGCGGTTCGACCCGCGCACAACGATGCTCCTGCTCCCGTTGTGCAGCATGCTCACGCTCCTCGTAGACCAAACGGGCCTGCTCTGTCTCGTCGCCGGAGCATCGGCCTATCTACTGCTCACGGGCATGTGGCGGCAGGCCGTGACTGGCGTCTGCGTGTTCCTACTGCTGTATCTGGTGCAGTACGCAATCGTTAAGTATGCGACCGGGACTGTGCTGATGCTCGGCTTCATGGTGTTCTTCGCAGCACGTATCATGCCCGTCGCGATGCTGGTGCAATGCCTTGCCGGGACACCACCAGGTGAGCTCATCGCGGCGTTGCAGCGACTCCGGGCGCCTCGTGCGCTCGTGCTTCCCTGCGCGGTCATTCTGCGCTTCCTGCCGACCATCGGGTCGGAGTTCGCATCGATCCGCGACGGGATGAAACTGCGAGGCCTGTCCGCGCTGTCGTGGCGGACTGCGGTACACCCGGTGATGGTCATCGAATCGATCTACGTGCCCCTGCTGATGCGGAGCATGAAGGTATCCGACGACCTGTCGGTCTCCGCGGCCACCCGCGGGGCCGACAACCCCGGCCCCCGAACATCTCTGCGGCAGCTTCGCTTCCGACCAGTCGACGTGATCGCCGCGGCATGCGCGATCATGGCGCTCGGATGGGTGCTGGCCGACCAGCTCGTGACAGGCACAGCGATATGATCCACCTCAACGACGTCACCTTCTCGTACACGGCCGGGACAACGCAACTGCGTCACGTGTCCTTCCAAGTCAACTCCGGCGAGTTCGTCGTCCTCACCGGGCCCAGCGGCTGCGGCAAGACCACCCTCACCCGAGTCCTCAACGGGCTCGCCCCCGGGTTCTACGGTGGGGAACTCGAAGGCAACGTGCAGATCGACGGGACGAACGCCCACGAACTGCAACCGTGGGAGTACGGGCGGCTCGTCGGCAGCGTGTTCCAAGATCCGAAAACCCAGTTCTTCGCACCAGTCGTGCGCGACGAACTGGCATTCGGATGTGAAAACTACGGCATCCCACCCGAGGACATCCAGACACGCATCGAGGACCTCTCACACCGGCTGGGCGTCAGCCATCTCCTCGACCGGGCACTCCTCACCCTCTCAAGCGGCGAAAAGCAGAAGGTCGCGGTCGCCGCTGCGGCAGGCACAAGGCCTCCCATCTACGTAATGGACGAACCCTCCGCCAACCTCGATCTCGACGCCACCCGAGAACTCGCAGGAGTGCTGACGACGCTCAAGGAGTCCGGCAGCACCATCGTGATCGCCGAGCACCGCCTCACCTACCTCATGGACCTCGCCGACCGGATCGTCTACATGGACGACGGGGCCGTCCGACAAGAATTCACCCCTGCACAGCTGCAGAACCTGTCGCAGGGCACACTCGATGAACTCGGCCTGCGTGACCCGGCTCTCCGCACCATAGAACCAGGAGCACAACATGCCTCCCGTACCACAATCGGCGGCGCCCCTGCCGTCGAAGTCGCAAACCTCACTGTCCGCAGGAAACGACGCGGCGCATCACTGTTGACGAGCCTGGCGTTCACCTTGCAACCGGGTGAAGTCGTCGCACTCGCCGGACCTAACGGCGCCGGGAAGACCACGCTCGCCCGCACCCTGTGCGGCCTCGAGCGCGCAGGCAGAGGCACAATCTCCCTGCGCGGCGCCCCAACGCGCCGAGCCAAACGGTCCCTGAACACGTGGTTCGTCATGCAGGACGCCGACAGCCAGTTGTTCTCCGACAGCGTGCTCGGAGAAATGACGCACGGCACCAAGTCCACCCCCGACTCGATGGCCCAAGCGCAACGCGTTCTCACCCAGCTCGGGCTGTGGGCGCACCGGGACCGTCACCCGGGCTCGCTGTCCGGTGGGCAAAAGCAGCGTCTGAGCATTGCTGTCGCACTCATGCAAGACCGACCGCTCATCATGCTCGATGAGCCGACTTCGGGACTCGACGGAAGAAATCTCCGCCGCGTCGTCGACTGCATCACCGAACAGGCCGAGCGCGATAAAACGATCCTGGTGATCACTCACGACCCGGAATTCATCCGGAAGGCCTGCACCAGAATGCTCCTGGTCCGAGATCAAACCCTCGCAGCAGACATCCCAATCGAACCAGACAAATTTGGACTCGTCTTAGACCATCTCACAGGGAAGACGGCCAGACATGACGAGTAGTTTCGCTCTGCTCCTTCACGGCGGCATGCACGGGGCTTGGTGCTGGGAGAGGGTGATCCCACATCTGCGGCATCGGACGATTGCCATCGACTTGCCTGGCCGACCCGGGGCCGGAAAGCAACCACCGACACTAGACGGATTTGCCGAAACCGTCGTCGACGCCATCAACGATGAACCAGGAGACGCTGTTATCGTTGCCCATTCACTGGCCGGGATAGTCGCATTGGCGGCCGCCGAACGGGCTCCGGGGAAGATCAGGAAGATCATCTTCGTTTCTGCAGTAGTTCCGCCATCGGGCTCGTGCTTCTGGGATATGCTGCCTGCGCCTCTGCGGTGGTTCGGCAGGTTCCTTCTTAGCGGAGATAGAACATCGATAATGCCCCGCTGGATGGCTCGAGCAGTGTTCTGCAATGACTTGTCGCGCGAGGACCAAGACCGATTGCTTGATCGTCTTGTTCCTGAACCAGTAAAGATACTCGATACTGAACTGCACTACAAGATTCCAGAGAATATCGGAGTCAGCTATGTTCTCACGACCCGCGATCGAGCTATCCGACCGCGAACGCAAGAAGAATACATGAACTCGCTCCCCAAGCGGACGCGTCACTTCACCTTAGATAGTGGCCACAGCGCTTGGTACTCCCGTCCGACCGAGCTTGCCGAAATCATCAATGCAGAGATTGAAGACGATGATTCTTCAATCCCACCCGGGTTCATGCGAAGCTGAAATAGGCCGATCGTGTGGTGCTGTCGAGCCGCGGAGCTTGAAAATCACCGGGTCCACGGACGGATGCTGCACAGCGAATGGTCGCTCAGGGGTCCGGTGCTGTGGATGTATGCGAGTGCCGGCGACGGTACGCGTCCGGGGCCCAGCCACCAACGTTCTTCGCCGCGCCGAGGAGGATCTGGACTCACATTCGGGGTCCACGAAGATAGGGAGCGATACTGCGCAGCTTTTCGCAGGTTTCTTCCCACTCGCGTTCGGGCGTGGACTGGCCCATGACACCCGCACCGGCACGAAGCCAGCTTCGTCCGTCGCGCTGGAAGACGGTGCGAAGTGTCAGCGCGGCATCCAGTTGACCCTGGGTGTCGGCCATGATGACCGCTCCGCCATAAAGGCCGCGTTCCTCGCCCTCGAGCTCTCGGATGACTCGCAACGCGGCCGCCTTGGGCACCCCGGTAACGGTCACGGCCGGGAAGAGCGCTGCGAAGGCCGACCAAGACGACATGTTCTCTTGCAGCTGTCCCGTGACGCGAGAGGCGATATGCTGCACCGACCCACGTTCCTCCACGTCCATGAACTCTGTAACGGCCACCGAGCCCGGTATGCTCACCGATCGGGTTTCGTCGAGAGCGAGCCGGACAGAGATCGCGTGTTCATGCACTTCCTTCGCGTCACTGAGTAACTCTGAACGCAAGCGACTATCCGTTTCGCGATGGTGGTGCAGTGCGCGAGTACCAGCCAACGGCTGTGTGCGGACACGGCCAGTGGGGTCAACCTCTACAATGGTCTCAGGACTGAATCCAGTTGCCTTCCACCCGCCGACGTTAAGAAGGAATGAACGCGCTGGCGTGTTCGCGCGGCGACCTGACAGATAAGTCTGCGGCAAGTCGATCTCGGGCCCAGCGGGAAGGGGCACAACCCTCGAGAGAACTACCTTGTCCAAGGCACGACTCTTGATCTCACCGATTGCCTTATTGACCATTTTCTGATATCTGGCAAAATCGGGTTCCTCGATCGAGATCGGGGTGGCGTCGGACGTAATAGGTTCGGCGCGAAGCAACGCTGTGATCCGAGCAAGTATTCCCGGAATTGAGGTGCGGGTATGAACTGCATTTCCGTCGAGCTGCACTTCGACCTCAGGCAACATGAGATGGATGAGTGTGTCCGATCCTGTGTTGGTCCGGTCCTCGTACAGTAAGAACGCCAACTCGAAAGTAGCCCACCCGTAGCACCGTGATGGTCCATGCCTGCTAAGGGATGCTAG
Organism: Brevibacterium sp. HMSC07C04; assembly: GCF_001815905.1. Classification (GTDB taxonomy): domain Bacteria; phylum Actinomycetota; class Actinomycetes; order Actinomycetales; family Brevibacteriaceae; genus Brevibacterium. The sequence continues at coordinate 59,862 of NZ_KV823255.1, forward strand.
TGCCGTTGCGACAGCTTCAACGGGATCGTCTACAGGGACACTCCGGTGCCATTGGCCGACCCGCAGGTGTAGTGTGTCGCTGCTGACGCTCACCTCAGCAGCAGGTCCGGCGGCAAAATACCATGTTCCCGCTCTCTCGTAGACGAGATACTGTTCCCCAATGCCTCCTTGTGCGAGCTTGATCGCAGCACTTGCTGGATCGAATCTCAGGGCAGTGTGCGCCTCGTGGGCGAGTTTCGGTGTTCGCGAAGCCCAGTCCTCAAGGGCTTCGGCGAGTCCGTCACCGAGGGTGTCGTCAAGTCGTTGATCGTTGGCCAGTGGGTCTCTCATCGGGCTTGGACCTTCCCTCCAGTGTCCGCTCATCGAACGGTCTGCGCAGCACCTGGCCATGCGGAAGAGGCCCGTCTGTGCGGCGCACAAATATGAGGTAAGTATAGCCTTACCCGGTTCGTCCGTTCAATCGGCAGCGGGTCCCAGCCCGGAATCGGCTCCGGCTTCTATGAGGCGGGCCCTTGTGATCGAGCGCCGCGTTCTCCTTGCGGGATCGAGTGTCACGCGGCTGTTCGTGCTGACCATACAAATTCTTGGGTTCGATCACCTGGTCGGTGACCGTCAATCGCCCAAGGCGAGGTCGCGTGAGAGTGCTTGTGTGGTTCCCGTCGCCGGGCCACGGGAGGTGGCGGTACGGCCCTGCGACAGCAGCTATCGCACTGACGATGAAACAAGGCCGGAGAACGCCCTGGTCGGGCATGGCCGTGCCCGACCAGGTACGCTACCAAGCTGCACCATAGCCCGTTATTCAGTTTTCGGCTGGTGACTGGGGCTTAAGTCATCTAACCCCCAGTTAGACGAGGTCAATGGTGCAGGCCTTGCCGGAGCGTAGCTGCGTCACGTGGGTCTCCTCGGGCCAGGGTGGCGTGCCATGCCGGTGATGCCACGACCGCATTGAGGCTGGTCAGAACCTGGAGGGTGTCAGCCGGGCGGTGCCAGCGCTACACTGGAAGTCCACACCAACGTAGGTGTACTTTCCATTCCTCGACGAAGCGCCCGAGTTCAGCCGCGATGTCCTTGAAGCCATGCGACAGCCTTTGGAAAGCGGGGTGTGCAGTATTCACAGGGCGTGGGGTTCGGTTGATCTTCCGGCACAGTTTCAGCTAGTTCTGGCAGCCAATCCGTGTCCGTGCGGAGGCTCGACGGGCAGGCAGTGCATGTGCAGTCCCACTGAGAAAAGGCGCTACCGGGCCAAGCTGTCCGGGCCGCTGATGGACCGTGTGGATATTCAGCTGACGGTCCAGCCGATCAGTCCGGCGGACCTGCACAGAAAAGAAAAGCGAGAAGGCTCGGCAGAAGTCGCGCGGCGGGTAGCTGAAGCACGGCGGGTGCAGGCGCAGCGGTATCGCGATGACGGCTTTGCACTCAATGCGCGCGCTCCCGGCAGTCGGCTCCGTGAGATCTTCCGCTTTACCCCGCAGGAAACAGCACACCTGGACACCGCTTTGGAACGCGGAACGCTCTCCATGCGCGGCTATGACCGGGTGCTGCGCATCGCCGCGACAATTGCCGACTTGCGCAGCATTGATCGGCCGGGCCGTGATGAGCTCATGGCGGCAGCCGCGCTGAGAACCCAGGAGCAGCTATGACCGACCCAGCCGAACTGAGAGCCGCGGCCAATCTCATGCGCACCGCTGAACCGACTGACCGGATGCTCGCGGTGTGCATACGCGCGGAAGGACTGACCGAAACGTGGCGCGCCCTCAGCAGCACCGCCCGCGACGACGGTCCCGATAACAGCAGGGCACGAAGCTTCATAGCAAGCTGCGCGGCCGACTTCGGCATCACCGTGAGCACAGAAGCGGTGACGAAAGCCGCCGAGCGGTGGAAAACCAGAATCACCGGACAGGACTGTGATGCTGACCGCGACCTGCGGATTATGGAACGGCTGGGCGCTCGCCTCATTGCACCGGGCTGTGCCGAATGGCCACAACAGCTGGACGATCTCGGCCTGGACGCTCCCACGGCCCTGTGGGCGCGGGGGCCGGGAAACCTGAACGACCTGACTTCTGTTTCGTGTGCCCTCGTTGGTGCGCGCGCGGCGACCGGCTACGGAACCGCGCTTGCCAAGAACACGGCGTTCGAACTGGCCCGTGACCGGGCGACCGTCATTTCCGGCGGTGCCTTCGGCATCGACGCGGCAGCCCACGCCGGAGCCCTTGCCGCATCGGCCGGGCGGTCCTCAACAATTGCGCTTATGGCCGGGGGAGTGGACCGCATGTACCCGCGCGGCAATGCCGATCTGCTGGAAGAACTGTGCCGCAATCACCTGGTGGTCTCAGAGTGCCCGCCGGGTGCGACTCCCATGCGGCACAGGTTCCTTGCCCGCAACAGGCTGATAGCAGCCCTGTCAACTGCGGTTGTGGTTGTTGAAGCGGGGTGGCGTTCCGGTGCGATCAACACCGCGCACCATGCGGCTGAACTCTGTCGACCCCTGGGTGCTTTTCCCGGACGGGCCTCCGATGCTGAGTCCGCCGGATGCCACAGGCTCATTCGGGAAGGAGGCGCTGTGCTCGTGGCCGAACCAGACCACGTGCGCGAACTGCTCGGCACCGCAGATGTTGCAGAACTGTTCAGTCGCGAAAGTGCCCGAGCGCAGCGCGAACCGGCTGACGGGCTGAGCGATGCTGAGCTCAAAGTGTTCTCCGCGCTTCCCGTACAGCGCGGAGTCGACTGCTCAACCCTCGCGGTACGCGCAGGGCTGGACCCGCAGAGCACACGGGCTGCGCTCGCCGCACTCGAACTTGCCGGACTGGCACACCGCAGCGGTGACGCGTGGCAGAAGGGTCGCTGACCCAAGCCGCTATCCTGGGCCTATGACCTCGAACCTTCCCCACGAGGCACTGCCGACCGAGTACGCCTCGGCGCTGGAGGACTACGAATCCGAACTCACGGTCCACCAGACAGTGTCCGAGCACACGCGGCGTGCTTACTGTGCAGATGCGCGTTCCGTTCTCGAATTCCTTGTGCGCGCAGCCGGCGGTCAGCCGATCGCCCTGTGTGACGTCGAACTGGCAAACCTGCGCCAGTGGCTCATGGAGATCCACGAACACGGAGCTTCTGCCAGCACAGCGGCACGCCGCATAGCGGGAGTCAGGTCGTTCTTCACCTTTTTGCGCCGCAGTGGCCGCATCGAAGCATCGCCCGCCGAGCGCCTGCAGGCACCCAAGAAGCCCGGCCGCCTGCCGGCGGTGCTCAAACAGCGCGCTGCGGAAACCGTACTTGCCAACACTGGGCAGACAGCTGGTGAAGACTCGGAGCAGGCATCGGATCTGAACCCGGTTCAGCTGCGTGACCGTGCCATGGTCGAACTGCTCTATGCCACGGGCATGCGCGTATCTGAGCTGACGAGCCTCAACCTGGACTCCGTTGACTTCGCAAACAAGCTCATCACGGTGCTCGGCAAGGGCCGCAAAGAACGCCGGGTGCCTTTCGGCGGTCCATCAGAAGCAGCGCTGAACGCATGGCTGGACGAGGGGCGGGAAGCTCTGGCTGCAGAGCCTGAAGCCCTGTTCGTCGGTGTGCGCGGAAAGCGCATTGACCCGCGCCAAGTTCGCGAAGTCGTGAGCAGGGCAACGGCCGGCTACAGTGATTCCCCGCGGCTGTCACCACACGGACTGCGGCACTCTGCGGCCACGCACATGGTGGAAAACGGAGCTGACATTCGCCAAGTGCAGGAAATGCTGGGGCACGCCAGTCTGAGCTCCACCCAGATCTATACCCACGTTTCCCTGCAGCGGCTCAAAGACACCTACCGGCAGGCCCACCCGCGCGCATAAGAACCGGAACCAGGTGGAGGTCAGCCCGCGCGGAACTCCCAATGCCACGGTTCAGGCAGCGAACCCGACGGCTGGGCCCAGGGCGGGTGCACCCACCCGAACCGGGATGCGTTCGCCTTCATCCACTTATGCTGCGCGGTGCCGAAGCTGTTGATGCCTGAGCCTAGGTCCACAGCCAATGCCCACCCGTGGTTGGAACGCCCAGGGGTTGCCGCCCACTTGCCCTTGCGTGCTTTCAGCGTCACCTGTGTCTGGTAGTCGCGGTAGGAATCTGTCACCGAAATCGGATGGCCGAACCTCTGGGCAAATGCCGCAGAGAGTGCATCGAAGCCTTTTGCGGCATCACACCGCAGGCGGTGGCCGGGCGCTGACCGCAGCGGGCACAGAGCCACAGTGGGAATGCGGCCGTTGCTGTAGCCGCCCCACGCGCCGGCCCCTGACTTTGCGACCGAGCCTCCCGGCGCCGCGGCAGGCAGGCGGTCAGGTGCTTGCGCCTCGGGCAGCAAGATTGAGGCATCGGAAACAAAGAAACCAGCCGGATTCACATAGTCCTTAGCCCGGTCCGCCTTCCAGACCCCGACGTGCACACAGCCGTCAGCGCAGTGTGACGTATCCGCAACAGTGCCGATCACCTGCCCTGCAGCAACCTGATCGCCCTTGCGCACAGTGCCCGCGACGGGTTCGAACGACACTGCGTAGCCGCCCACCTCGAGACTGATAACCGGTTTGTCCGCGACTTTCCCGACAAACCGGACTGTGCCGGCAGCGGGGGAGCGGATCGACTCACCGACTGCTGCGGCAACATCGATCCCACGGTGGCCCGCATTCCAGTTCTGTGCGGGCTTGTCAAAAGCCCGCACAATCTGCAGACCCGGAACGGGGGTCAGCCAACGGTGCGCAGCGTCGACTTCGGCGCCGTCGGTGTTCTGCGCGTAGGCAGAATGTGGCCCACCCACCACGATCAGTGCGGCAAACACAGAAGCTATGGCAACAGAAACAGCAGCAGATAGAGCAGAGGTGATGACTTTCATGCGGACAGTTCAGCGCGCATCATGCCCTACCCGCGAGACCCGGAAGACAGCTGTGGGAAACCCCGCCGCAATCCCCAGACACGAGAACGGGAGTCACATTCACCTCTGAATTCCCCCTCGCGAGCCTCTGCACTCAGCAGCCCGTTTTGCCCAGGTTGAGCGACACCGTAGAATAGAACCAGCAGAAGCGTGTCTGCTTCTGACTTCGCGCATCCGATTGAACCGATCTGCCGCAGGTGCGCGCTGTCCACACCCAATGGATTCCAAGTCCAGTGGAAAGCGCGTCGGCAGGTCCGCGGGTGCCAGGACCAACCGAAACCCGTTCCGCGATCGAGTCCCAAAGCTCACCGCAGGAACCCTAGGCGCGCAAGCGCACAGAAAGGAGACCACGGCATGGCCGTCGTCACCGTTCGCCAGCTGCTCGAATCCGGCGTTCACTTTGGTCACCAGACCCGCCGGTGGAACCCGAAGATGAAGCGCTTCATCTTCACCGAGCGCAACGGCATCTACATCATCGACCTGCAGAAGTCGCTGGGCTACATCGACACCGCCTACGACTTCGTGAAGGAAACCGTCGCCCACGGCGGTTCGATCCTCTTCGTCGGCACGAAGAAGCAGGCCCAGGAAGCAATCGCAGAACAGGCAGCGCGCGTGGGCCAGCCCTACGTCAACCAGCGCTGGCTCGGCGGTATGCTCACCAACTTCCAGACGATCGCCGGTCGTCTGCGCCGCCTGAAAGAACTCGAAGAAATCGACTTCGAGGACGCCGCGGGCGAAGGCCGCACCAAGAAGGAACTGCTCATCCTGTCCCGCGAAAAGGACAAGCTCGAGCGCACCCTCGGCGGCATCCGCGACATGCAGCGCACCCCGTCAGCAGTGTGGGTTGTCGACACCAAGAAGGAACAGCTGGCCGTTGACGAAGCTCGCAAGCTCGGCATTCCGGTCATCGCCATCCTCGACACCAACTGCGACCCCGACGTTGTCGACTACCCGATCCCGGGCAACGACGACTCGATCCGCTCCGTCAAGCTGCTGACCCGCGTGGTTGCAGACGCAGTCGCCGAAGGCCTCATCAAGCGCCACGGCGGCAGCGAAGAGGGCGAAAAGAACGTTTCCGCCGTCGAACCGATGCCCGAATGGGAGCGCGAACTCCTTGAAGGCAAGTCCGAGGGCGCCGCAGACAAGGCCGAAGCTGACAAGGCTGAAGCTGAAAAGTCCGAAGACAAGGCCGCTGACAAGCCCGAAGCCTGACCCCACGTCCCTTCGACCCCGTATCTTCCAAAGGAGATTCCATGGCGAACTACACCACAGCTGACATCAAGGAGCTGCGCGAAAAGACCGGCGCAGGCATGATGGACGTCAAGAAGGCACTCGACGAAGCCGAAGGCGACAAGGCCAAGGCCGTTGAGATCCTCCGCGTCAAGGGCCTGCAGGGCGCTGCCAAGCGCGAAGGCCGTTCCACCTCGGACGGCGTTGTGTTGGCCCGCGTTGAAAACGGCGTCGGCACCATGATCGAGTTCAACTCCGAAACCGACTTCGTCGCCAAGTCCGACACCTTCAGCAAGCTCGCTGAAGAGGTTCTCGACCTGGCCGTGTCGAACAACGCCGACAACGCTGAGACCCTGCTGAACACCGAAATCGACGGCAAGCCGGTTTCGCAGATCATCACCGAAGGCGGGGCATCGCTCGGCGAGAAGGTCGACCTGCGCCGCGTGGGCCGTATCGAAGCTCCTTCGATCGCGCAGTACATGCACCGCACCAACAAGGACCTGCCCCCGCAGGTCGGCGTTCTCTTCGCCTACGAAGGCGGAGACGACCAGGTTGCACACGATGTCGCAGTGCACATCGCAGCCATGTCGCCGAAGTACTTCTCGCGCGAAGACGTCCCGGCTGAGATTGTCGAAAAGGAGCGCGAAGTCGCCCTGGAGACCGCCAAGAACGAAGGCAAGCCGGAACGGGCCATCCCGAACATCGTGGAAGGCCGCGTGAACGCATTCTTCAAGGACAACTGCCTGCTGGACCAGGGCTTTGCCAAGGAGCCCAAGACTCCGGTCTCGGCTGTTCTGAAGGACGCCGGTATCGACGCTCAGGGCTTCCTGCGCTTCCGCGTGGGCGTCTGATCGTCTGAACTGCTGAAGAAATGCCCCTCGGCTGACTGCCGAGGGGCATTTCTGCGTCTGCGGTTCTTCTGTCCGGTGGTCGGCAGGATAAGCGGGGAAGACTCACGAGGTGCCGCTTGCCTGCCGCTGCTTCTTCCCGCAGTACCTCTCAGGCCACGAGAAGCGCGCCGCCCAGCGCGGCTGAGGCGACCCCCAGGGTCACGAGGGCTGCCAGAATCAGAGGACGCAGGCCCATGCGAACAAGGGACCGGAAATGAACACCGAGGCCCAAACCAAACATGGCCGCGGTCAGAAAGATCTTCTGGACCCAGTCGGCGCCGGTGAGGAACCATCCGGGCAGAGGCAGGAACGTTGTCGTGACAGCCGCGACGATGAACAGCGCGACCCACAGCGGAACGAGAGGGGGACGTTCGGAAGATTCCCTGCTGTCGGAAGCTCCGCCTCGCACCATCCAGCGGCCCAGGAAGAACACGACCGGAGCGAGCATGAGCACCCGGGCGAGTTTGACGATGACCGCGGGTTCAAGGGCTGCCGGCCCCAGAATGCCGCCGATCGCAGCGACCTGCGCGACTTCGTGCACACCGGCCCCCGTCCAAATGCCCGCTGTGCGAGGGGCAAGGTCCCACAGACCGACAAGCGGGGGCACCACACCGATCATGATGGTTCCGAACAGAACCACGAGCGCGACGGCAGCCGCCGTGTCTTCTTTCCGAGAGCGCAGAGTGCTCTGCGCGCCGGCGACTGCTGCTGCACCGCAGATCGAGAAACCGCAGCCTATCAGCATTGACAGGTCACGGCCCACTCCCAGCAGTCGGCCCAAGCCGACGCTTAAGAAGAAGCCTCCCGCAACAAGCACTATGACCAGCACGATCACGAGAGGGCCCAAGGCTGCGATGTCCTTCAGCGACAGCTGAAAGCCCAGGGCGATGATTGCCGCGCGCAGCAGCGGTTTCGACGCAAAGGCAACCCCGGGGTCAAAGCGCGCCGGCAGCGCAGGCAGCAGGTTGCGCACCAGCACGCCCAGAACAATGGCCATGAGAACCGAACCCGTGTGCGGAATTGCAGCGGCTAATGCGAAAGCAATACCTGCGGCAAGGCCGCACAGCAGAAGACCCGGCAGCAGCTTCAACAGCGCGGACGGTGAGGGGAGTGAGTCGACGGATGTATTCACGCCCTCTACTATGCTCCCCGCGGGTGTCGGCACCGCACTCGGCCCGGTGGATTCGGACGCTGAGAGCGGCTGCGGGGCGCCTGTCTGCGTGCCACAAGGCGGAATGCAGAATCGGCAGGCGCGGATGGGTAGACTGGGAGCGATCCAAACGAAGGAAGGAAGCAGATGCCGCACACCGTGAGTGAGAGTCCGAAGCCCGAAGCCACACATCGGCGCAGGGTCCTGCTCAAACTCTCCGGCGAAGTGTTCGGCGGCGGCTCGGTCGGCGTGAACCCCGATGTCGTCGCATCTGTCGCTCGTGAAATCGCGCCCACTGTCGGCGAAGTCGAAATGTCGATTGTCGTCGGCGGCGGCAACTTCTTCCGCGGGGCCGAACTGCAGAACGGCGGCATGGACCGCACGCGCGCTGACTACATGGGCATGCTCGGCACCGTCATGAACTGCCTCGCACTGCAGGACTTCCTGGAACAGCTCGATGTGGACACCCGCGTGCAGACGGCGATCCCCATGCCGCAGGTCGCTGAAAGCTACATTCCGCGCCGAGCCATGCGACACATGCAGAAAGATCGCGTCGTCATCTTCGGCGCCGGTGCGGGCCTGCCGTTCTTCTCAACCGACACCGTCGCCGCTCAGCGCGCGCTGGAAATCCACGCGGACGAAGTTCTCGTGGCCAAGAACGGAGTCGACGGCGTCTACACGGCCGATCCCAAATCAGATCCGACGGCGCAGAAGCTCGACAGCATCTCCTACCAGGACGCTCTGCAGCGCGGGCTCAAAGTCGTCGACGCGACAGCTTTCAGCCTGTGCATGGACAACAACGTCGCTATGCGCGTCTTCGGTATGGAAGGCGAAGGAAATCTGCGCTCGGCCATCATGGGCGAGAACATCGGCACCGTGCTCTCTGCCTGAGAGCCAGCACTATTCATAGGAGACACAATGATCGATTCTGAGCTCAAGGACGCACGCGGCCGCATGGACGGCGCCGTAGAGGCCACCCAGGAGAACTTCGGTTCCGTGCGCACCGGCCGCGCGAACCCGCAGCTGTTCGCCAATATTCAGGTTGAGTACTACGGAGTGCCGACCCCGCTGCAGCAGCTGGCCTCCTTCCAGGTGCCCGAAGCCCGCACCCTCCTGATTTCACCGTTCGACCAGTCGGCACTGGGCAACATCGAGACCGCCCTGCGCAACTCCGATATCGGCGCCAACCCCGCCAACGACGGCAACGTCATCCGCGTGGTCCTGCCGGAGCTGACCGAAGAACGCCGCCGCGAGTACGTCAAGATTGTGCGCGGCTACGCGGAAGACGGCAAAGTCGCCATCCGCAATGTCCGCCGCCGCACCAAGGACACCCTCGAGAAGTTCCAGAAAGACGGCGACCTCGGCGAAGACGAAGTCCGGGCGGGCCTGGCCGAACTCGACGAGCTCACGAAGCGCAAGACCGACGAAATCGACACGCTTCTTGCGGCCAAAGAAAAAGACCTGATGGAAGTCTGACTTGACTGCTCAATCACCCTTGACTTCCTCAGACGACAGCGCGGAAGCACAGCAGACGCCGTCGCCTGAGGAAGTCACCCCTCCGGCGGAAAAAGACTACGGAAAAGCAGGACGGAACCTGCCTGCCGCAATCGGGGTCGGCGTGGGCATCGGCGGGACCGTGCTGGTCAGCCTCCTCGTCTACCCTCCGGCGTTCCTTGCCATCGCCATCATCGGGGTTCTCGCCGCCACGTGGGAACTGTCCACCGCGCTGTCTCGCTCCGGGGCAGATGTCTACCGGCCGCTGACCATGACCGCAGCTGCCGGCCTCGTGCTGTCGAGCTGGTTCGGCGGGCGCGAAGCCGTATGGGTCGCATTCACCCTTTCAACGGGCATCATCATGCTCGTCTCGCTTATGACCGGGCGGCCCAATCCGGTCAAAGAAGTGTCCCTGTCGCTGTTCGCCCTGACCTATGTCGGGCTCATGGCGGCGTTCATCGTCTACATCCTCCACCAGCCGCAGGGCAATCTTCTGCTCATCACGTTCCTGGCCCTGGCCGTGTCCTCTGACACCGGGGGATACGTGTTCGGCGTGCTGTGGGGCAAGCACCCCATCGCCCCGAAGATCTCACCGAAGAAATCCTGGGAGGGGTATGCAGGTTCGACCGTGTTCGCCGTGACCGTCGGAATCTGCATGGCCGTTTTCGCCTTCCACGTGCCCTGGTGGGAAGGTGCTGTTCTCGGTCTGGTGATCCCAGCCTTCGCAACGCTCGGGGACTTTTCGGAATCCATGATCAAACGCGATCTGGACCTCAAAGACATGGGCAATCTGCTGCCGGGCCACGGTGGTGTCATGGACCGATTGGACTCGATCCTGCCCAGCGCCCCCGTCGTTCTCGTGCTCTACACAATTCTGCCGGGGTTCATCACCACAGGCTGATGAGGACGACGATCACACGCTCCCCTCGGGCCACTGGCGCGGGAGCTTTGGAATAATAGGGGAGTCATGAGCAACACGCGTCGCAAACAGGTCCGCCCCGTCGTCGAACACGAAGACGGCTCAACATCCAAGACGCCTACCCGCGATGGCCGCCCGCTGCTGAACTTTCGCGCACCGCGCGTGACCCAGCCGCCGCGGCACTTCGCCGACATGTCGATGGAGGAACGACAGGACGCCGTGCGCGAACTCGGTCTGCCTGCCTTCCGCGCCAAGCAGCTGTCCAATCACTACTTCCAGCGCAACATCACCGATCCTGCGCTCATGACAGACATCCCGGCCGATAAGCGCGATGCTCTTGCCGAAGCCTTCTTCCCACCGCTGCTGAGCGAGGTCCACCGGCTGAAGACCAAGAACGGCGACACCATCAAATTCCTGTGGCGTCTGTTTGACGGCGCACTCGTCGAATCCGTTCTCATGCGCTACCGCAATCGCATCACCCTGTGTGTGTCGTCCCAGTGCGGCTGCGGTATGAACTGCCCGTTCTGCGCCACCGGCCAGCAGGGGCTCACCCGCAACATGTCAACAGCCGAAATCGTCGAACAGGTCATCCGAGCCAACCAGGCCATCGCCGCAGGGGAACTCGCACCGACCGCGGAGCCGGACATCAACATGCTCGGCGAACAGGCAGCCGCGGTCGGCGACGAATCCGGCGAATCCGACGCAGGCGCTCAGCCCGGTGCGCACACCAGCGCTGGCGCCAAACCCTCTGCCACCCAAACACCCGCTGGCCAAGAGCGGGTGACGAACATCGTGTTCATGGGAATGGGCGAACCCCTAGCCAACTACAAACGCGTCATGAACGCCATCCGCCGCTTCACCGACGCCGCCCCGCACGGCCTGGGAATGTCGCCGCGGCGCATAACGGTTTCAACGGTGGGGTTGGTGCCGGGCATCCGCAAACTCATGAGCGAAGACATTCCCGTCACATTCGCCCTGAGCCTGCACGCACCCGATGACGGCCTGCGCAATGAGATGATTCCGGTCAACACACGCTGGAATGCCGACGAGGCGATTGACGCCGCCTATGACTACTACCGCACAACGGGCCGCAGGGTGTCGATTGAATATGCCCTCATCAAAGACATGAACGACCACGCGTGGCGGGCAGACCTTTTGGCAAAGAAGCTCAATGCCCGAGGCCGGGGCTGGGTGCACGTCAACCCGATTCCCCTCAACCCCACTCCGGGCTCGGTGTGGACCGCATCTGAACCGCAGGTTGCCCAGGAATTTGTAGACCGCCTGGTTTCGGCCGGAATTCCCACCACCATTCGCGACACCCGCGGACAGGACATCGACGGTGCCTGCGGTCAGCTGGCAGCGTCCGGCGAGGACTGAGACAAGCCGAACACAGCACGCATCACCTAAGAGGAGACCACATGGAGAAGAGCTTCCCCAGGATGTCGGGGTGGAAGTCCGGCTATGATCCCGGACAGGTTGACAGCTTCTTCAAGCGAGCCCGCGAATCCTATGAGCGCGAACAGCCCGGCCCGGGTGATCTCGATGCTCGCGCAGTGCGCACCGTTGGCTTCGATTTGGTGCGCCGCGGCTACCACGTCGGTGTTGTCGACGCGGCTCTCGACCGTTTGGAGGACGCTTTTGCCAAATCGTCTCGCGAACGGCTGATTGCCGAAGAGGGCGAAAAGGCGTGGATGGACAGACTGTCTTCTGCAGCCGGGTCGCTGCAGGCCCGTTTGGAGCGTCCTCGCGGTGAGCGGTTCGAACTTGCCGCCGACCGCACCATCGGCTATGACCTCGCTGAGGTCGACGAACTGTGCGACAAGATCAGCGCCTACTTCACACAGGGCCGGGCGATGAGCGTCGACGAGGTGCGCCGAGTTCTGTTCCGCACCCGCCGCGGTGAGCGAGCCTACGATGAAGACGAGGTCGATGCGTTCATCGACCGTGTCGTGGAAGTCATGGCCTCTGTCGACTGAGGGGATCTCTGTGAACGCCGATCTGCATTGGTTCCGCAAGCCTGCGACCAACGGTCCACAGGACAAGGGGACGTTCAACCCTGTCGTCGAACTGCTTGACCACCCGATTGCTTTGGGCCGCGGTGGGGAGGCATTTGCCTCTGGCGAGTGCGAACTGAGCTATGAGGACGCATTGGATCGCGCTGCGAAGTTCGCCGGGATTTTGCGCGCTGTGTCCGAACCGGCCCCGCAGATGCTCATTGTTGAAGACGGGCTGAAGCCGACAGCTCTGATGCTGGCTGTTCTCGGGGCAATGCGCGTGGGCACGTGCGCTGTCATCGGTTCAAAGGGACTGACTCCGCGGCAGAAAGCAGAAGCGCCGATTCTGCGGTCGGCATCTTCTGCAGCCGTGCAGCATCAGGCGCAGACCGCCGCTGAATCGCAGGCGCGCGCTGGAATGCACACTGCCACTCGGTCACTCGATACGCACTTTGAGGGTGCGGAGCTGCTGGCCGATGGGCCGGACAGCGCACCGTCTGCCGTAGACACGCTCATGAAGCAGGCGGCCTTCAAACACGCGGCCGCCGAGCCGCTGGGACCCGGACGTACGCTCATGCTCCTTGACGGCATTGAGGTCACGGCCTTGGAAAGCCTCGAAGCAGTGCGCACTCTGCTGCGCTGATCAGAGCGAACCGAACTCACAGCAGGCGGCCTGGCTGTCGCCGCATCAGCCCGCACAACCGCGAGAAGGCCCCGCTCCCTGTTTGGAAGTGGGGCCTTCTCGCGTTAGCAGTGCCTCAGCTGTGGATCAGGCGAAGGCGTTGATGCCGGTGAGCGCACGGCCCAGCGTGAGCTGGTGAACTTCGTGTGTGCCTTCGTAGGTCAGCACGGTTTCGAGGTTGATGGCGTGGCGCAGCGGCGAGTATTCGCTGGTGATGCCCGAACCGCCGAAGAGTGCGCGCAGGTCGCGGGCGATGTTCATAGCGGTGTCGACGTTGTTCATCTTGCCAAGCGAAATCTGCTCGGGGCGCACGCCGTCCTTCGAGTCCTTGAGATCGCCGAGGTGTGACGCAAGCAGGGTGATGTTCGAGTACTGGCCGAAGGCCTTCGCCAGTTTCTGCTGCGAAATCTGGAAAGCGGCCAGCGGCTTGTCGAACTGGATGCGGCTGCCGGTGTACATGAGTGCCTGTTCCAGGGAGTCGCGAGCAGCACCGGTGACACCCCAGACGATGCCGTAGCGGGCTTCTGAAAGGCAGGACAGGGGTCCCTTGAGTCCCTCTGCCTTCGGCATGACGGCCGAACCGGGCAGGCGGACGTTGTCCAGGACGATTTCACCGGTGATGGAGGCCCGCAGTGACAGCTTGCGCTGGACGGTGGGGGTTTCCACGCCGGGGGTGTCGGTGGGAACCACGAAGCCGCGGATCATGGGACGGCCCTTGGCATCGGTTTCGTCGGTCTTGGCCCACACGACGGCGACGTCTGCGACGGGGGAGTTGGTGATCCACATCTTAGCGCCGTTGAGGATCCAGTCGTCGCCGTCGCGCTTGGCGGTGGTGCGCATGTTCGACGGGTCCGATCCGACATCCGGTTCGGTCAGGCCGAAGCATCCGATGGCCTTGCCTTCGCCCATGCGGGGCAGCCATTCTTCCTTCTGCTCTTCCGAGCCCCAGTGGTGAATGGCGAACATCGCCAGCGAACCCTGGACTGAGACGAGCGAGCGCAGGCCCGAGTCGACTGCTTCGAGTTCACGGCAGGCGATGCCGTACATGCGGGCAGAAGCGCCTGGCAGCGTGTAGCCGTCCAGGTGCATGCCGAGCAGGCCGAGCTCACCGAGGCCTTCAGCGAGTTCACGCGCGGGAATGGTGCCTTCGAGGTACCAGTCGCCGATTTTTTCGCGCACGTTTTCATCCAGCCAGCTGCGGACGATGCCAGCCCATTCGCGCTCTTCTTTCGAGAAGAGGTGATTGAGTCCGAGGATTTCGTCCGGGTGTGAGGTCTTGGCCATTTCACTCCTTTGTTCAGAGGGCTCAGGGAGGACTTCCAAAAAAGAGTATAGCCGAGATATGTATTTTCTGTGACGAATATCCCCTGGTCCCTCTGAGCGCGGGTTCAGCGACGTCTGCCAAGATAGCCGGGTGCTTCACATCTCAGTTCTCGGCTCGACCGGTTCCGTTGGGACGCAGACCCTCGACGTCGTCAGCGCCCACCCTGACCGCTTTCAGGTAGTCGGTCTCGTCTGCCACACGAATATTGCCGCCGCAGCCGCGCAGGCCGTTCGCTTTCGCGCAACTGCCCTGGGTGCTGTCGGTGCCGCATCGGCTGACGAGGTGGAGCGGGCCGTCGCATCTGCCGCGGCCGCCGCTGGGGTTGCGAACCCCGTGGAGCGGGTGTTCGTCGGGCCGCGGGCAGCTGACGATGTTGCGAAGCTCGAAGCCGATACGGTCCTCAACGCCATCACGGGTGCCGCCGGTCTGACGGCGACTCTGGCTGCCCTTGAGCGCGGCACAGATGTCGCGCTGGCAAACAAAGAGTCGCTCATCATCGGCGGCGATGTCGTCATGGAAGTCGCTGCGCGAACGGGTGCGCGCCTGCTTCCGGTCGATTCTGAGCACTCTGCCGTGTGGCAGGCCCTACGGTCTGGCCGCCGCGAAGAAGTCAGCCGTTTGGTGATCACGGCAAGCGGGGGGCCCTTCCGCGGGATGACGGAGTCTGAACTTGAGGCGGTCACACCGCAGCAGGCGCTGCAACACCCCACGTGGGACATGGGCAAGGTCATCACGACGAATTCGGCAACGCTTGTCAATAAGGGTTTGGAGGTCATTGAGGCGCATCTGCTCTTCGACATTCCCTACGAACAGATCAGTGTGGTCGTCCACCCGCAGTCGCAGATTCACTCCATGGTCGAATATGTCGACGGCTCCACGATCGCGCAGGTCAGCCCGCCGGATATGAAGCTGCCGATCGCCTACGCCCTCGGCTATGAGGAACGGCTGTCGAACATCACGGCACCCAACCGCTGGGACGAGCCGACACAGTGGACATTCGAACCGGTTGACCACGATGCGTTCCCCGCCTTGCGCTTGGCCGTGCGCGCCGGCCGGATCGGCAGCACCGCACCGGCGGTCTACAACGCGGCAAACGAAATCCTGGTGGATGCCTTCCACGATGGGAAGGTCTCCTTTCTCGACATCAGCAGGGGGCTGAGTGCAGCACTCGATGCGCACACACCGCACAACGGGAAGCTGACGGCCGAGCTTGTCTTGGCGGCTGATGGCGAGGCCCGCACGTTCGCCCAGCAGTGGGTGGCCGAACGGGCAGCGCACGGGGGAGAGCATTCATGACCGCCCTGCTGTACGCATTGGGAATCGTCTTCATGCTCGCAGTCGTCGGGCTGTCCATTGGGCTGCACGAACTGGGACACCTGGTGCCCGCCAAGCGCTTTGGGGTGAAGGTCACCCACTTCATGATCGGCTTCGGGCCGACCCTGTTTTCGTTTAAGCGCGGTGAAACCCGCTACGGCATCAAACTGCTGCCGCTGGGCGGCTTCATCGCCATGCCGGGCATGTATCCGCCGAAGCAGGCGGTTCACGCTCGGGCTGAGGAGCTGCGCGGGGTCGAATCAGCACACGACATTGTGGAGGCCGACGCCCAGCGCCGGGCGGTTGAAGGCGTCTGCGGGCAACAGGGCGCCGGACGAAAACGCCTGTTCGAACAGAGCGCGGAGGACGCCCGAGAATTCTCCAATCGAGGAATCGCACCGGGAGAAGAAGGCCGCACCTTCTACGCCCTGTCGGTTCCCAAGCGCTTGACCGTCATGTTCGGCGGGCCCGCCGTCAACCTCGTCCTCGGGATCGTCTTCTTGGGCATTGTGCTCATGGGCATCGGCGTTCCGG
Organism: Brevibacterium sp. HMSC07C04; assembly: GCF_001815905.1. GTDB lineage: Bacteria > Actinomycetota > Actinomycetes > Actinomycetales > Brevibacteriaceae > Brevibacterium. The sequence goes on from NZ_KV823255.1 coordinate 76,293, forward strand.
GACTGTCCACCCAGCTGTCCGGGGTTGTTGAATGTGCCGTCGACGCCGAAACCGCACAGAAGCGCGGGCCCGATGCCGAATGCCAGCCGGGTGATACTCCCGCCCCGGCAAAGGCTGTCGGTCTCAAACCGGGAGACACGATAACCGCCGTCGACGGTACGCGGGTAGACACCTGGGAGCAGGTGCAGAAGATCATTGCCGACAGCGCCGGCAGAACCGTCACCGTGGCTTACGAACGCGGCGGCGGTGAGCACACTGTGCAGGTGCCCATCATCGAAACTGAGCGCGCGGTCTACGACGACAATGGAAAACAGAAGTTCACTGCCGACGGAAAGCCGGAAACCGCCACCGTCGGCTTCTTGGGGGTCTCACCGCAGAAGAAGCACTACCCGCTGTCACCGGCGCGGTTCCCGGCCGAAGCGGGCAAGGCACTCGGGCAGACCTTCACCGCGCTGGCGACTCTGCCGGTCAAACTCGTTCAGATCGGGAATGTCGCTCTCGGGGGAGCGGAGCGCGACCCCAACGGGCCGATGGGCATGGTCGGTGTGGGCCGAGTTGCCGGCGAAATCGTGTCGGCAGACGCTTTCGCGGTGGTCGACAAGGTGCAGCTGGGCCTGAGCCTGGCCGCATCGCTCAATCTGTTCCTGTTCGCGTTCAACATGGTTCCGCTTCTTCCTCTGGACGGCGGGCACATCGCGGTCGCCCTCTACGAAGGAGCTCGCCGCAGGACCAACCTCTCTCGCGGTCGAGGACTCATCGGCCCGTTCGACACCGCAAAGCTGCTTCCCCTGACCTACGGGGTCGTGGGAATTCTGCTGTGCATGACAGCACTGCTCGTCTACGTCGACATCGTCAAGCCCGTCAGGCTGTTCGGCTGACACCTGCGGCTGAGCCCCGGGGCTGGAGAACTACCGGCAGAAAGCTTGTCTGAGCGCCCGCTGAGGGATTTCTGGCAGTGCGCCCAGAAGATGCGCTATTCTTCTCACAGCCATTTGGACGTATGACCTGCCGCACGTTTCTGCGTCGGCGGGCCCAGACATAGGAGCCTCATGAAGAAGAGCGTTCTTCTCAAGATTGCAGCTGCCGCAAGCGCAGCCGCTCTCGTACTCACCGGATGTGAGCGCGGCGGAGCCGAGGGCGGCTCGGCGGCACCGGAAGAGAACTTCACCAAGGACCTGACGTTCGGCACCGGCGGCACCGCGGGCGTCTACTACCCGCTGGGCAACGAATACGCCCGCCTCCTGCAGGACACGGACGCAGACCTGAAGGTCAACGCCGTCGAAACCGACGGTTCTGTCGACAACCTGGGCCGCATTGCCAAGGGCGACGCTCAGCTGGGCTTCACCCAGTCGAACACCGCAAACGACGCCGTGCGCGGAACCGGCGATTTCGAAGAGGTCGGCAAGCTCAGCAACGTCGGCTGGATGGGCCAGCTGTACCCGGAAGCCGCCCAGATCATCACGCTTGAGAAGAGCGGCTTCGACTCGGTTGAAGACCTCAAGGGCAAGAAGATCGCCGTCGGCGCACCCGGTTCCGGCACCGCCGCGGTTGCCAAGCTCATCCTCGACGCCTACGGCTTCAAGGAAGGCGACTACGAACCCTACGAAGAGAGCTTCGCGGATGCCCGCTCCAAGGTGCAGGACGGCAACATCGACGCCTCTATCGAAATCCTCGGCGTCCCGGCTGCCGCGCTGTCGGAACTGTCTGCCAACGCCGACGTCAAGCTCCTTCCCATCGACAAGGACAAAGCCGAGAAGATCGCAGCTGAATCCGAATACGAAAGCTACGAAATCCCCGGCGGCTCCTACGACTTCGCCAAGGACCCGGTCCAGACGGTGACCGTGTTCGCAACGATCGTCGGCTCGACCAACCAGATCAGCGAAGAAGACGGCTACGCCATCACCAAGTCGCTGTACGAAGACGCCGGCAAGATCTCGCTGGCGCAGGGCAAGCTCATCAAAGCCGAAGACGCTCTGCTCGGCCGCGGCGATGTCCCGCTTCACCCCGGCGCTAAGAAGTACTTCGAAGAAGAGGGCATCGAGGACCAGAACTGATCCCCTCACCCTCGGCTGACAACCGCGGCGACGGCGCGCTGAGCGCCGTCGCCGCGTGGGCCGTCTAGACCATCCCCACGACAGGCAGAAGATCATGACTCCCTCCGATACCGCCAAAAACCCGGACCCAAGTCCCGTCGCTGACACGGCGCCCATGGACCAGAAACAAGCGCAGGACCTCGCAGACAAGGTCATGCGCGACCTGGACAGCGCTTCGCGTCACCGCATCAACTCCGACATGGGGCCGTGGCGCATTGCCGTCTTCGTCCTGTCTGTCGCACTGACCGTCTTTCAGCTGTACACAGCGCTCTTCGGCACTCGACCCACACTGATCCAGGGCTCGATCCACGTCGGCGGGGCCATGGGCATCATCTTCCTGCTGTACCCGCTGCACAGGAGCCTGTGCCTGAAATCTGATAAGAACCGCAAGGCCTACTACACGGCTCTCTCCGTTGACACTGTGCTGTCGCTGCTGGCAATGGGAACCTCCGTTTACCTGCTTGCCAACTACACCTATCTGACGGGTGTCGGCGTGCAGATCCACGGCTATTCGACTCTCGACACGATCGTCGCGCTTGTTGCGATCCTCCTGATCCTCGAAGCCACCCGCCGCTGCGTGGGCCTGCCGATCGTGATCATCGCCGTTGTTGCGCTGCTGTACTTCTGGCTGGGCAACTACTCGCCGATCATGCGCTACCACGGCACCACGTGGCAGAACATGGTGCAGCAGACCTACTATTCGTCGCGCTCGATCTTCGGCGTGCCGATCCAGGTGTCCTCGAGCTTCATCTTCCTGTTCCTGTTCTTCGGCGTCATTCTGGTGCGCACCGACATCGGCGCCTACTTCAATTCGCTTGCATTCCGCCTGACCGGCCGCTTCGCCGGCGGCCCGGCAAAGGCTGCAGTCGTCGCCTCGGCAATGCAGGGAACCGTGACCGGCTCATCGGTCGCCAACGCTGTGACGTCCGGTTCTTTCACGATTCCGCTGATGAAGAAGGTCGGCTTCAGCCCGAAGTTTGCCGCTGCGGTCGAAGCAACCGCGTCGACCGGTGGTCAGATCATGCCGCCCGTTATGGGTGCGGCCGTGTTCATCATGGCCGAGTACACGGGTGTTCCCTACTCGCACATCATCCTCATTGCGATTGTCCCGGCGTTCCTCTACTTTGCCGGCGTGATGCTTGCGGTGCACTTCGAAGCGCGCCGTCTGCGCATCGAAGGCTACTCAAAGGACGAACTGCCGCGCTGGAAGATGCTGCTCAAGCGCCTTGACCAGCTGCTGCCGCTGGGCGTGATCATCGTGACGCTTCTGGCTGGCACCACGCCGCAGAAAGCCGCACTGTGGGGCATTCTCATTGCCTTCGTCATCAGCCTTCTGCGCGCCAGCACTCGCCTGGGCTTCAAGGACACGATCCTGCTGCTGGAAGAGGGCGCAAAGACCGCTCTGCCCGTCATTGCCGCCTGTGCGACTGCGGGTATGGTCGCAGGCATTGTGACCGCCACCGGTCTGGGCGGCCGTCTGGCCGACGGCATCCTCACCGCCGCGGGCGAGAACTTCTTCCTCGTCATGTTCTTCACCATGATCGCCTGCCTGGTGCTCGGCATGGGCTTGCCGACCACCGCCAACTATGTCGTCACGGCCACCGTGGCAGCGCCGATCCTCATTTCGAATTTCGATGTGCCGATTCTGGCTGCGCACCTGTTCGTGTTCTACTTCGGTCTGCTTGCCGATGTGACCCCGCCGGTCTGCCTTGCTGCCTACGCGGCTTCGGGCATTGCCGGTTCGAACCCGCTGAAGTCCGGTGTCACGGCGCTCAAGGTGGCTGTCGCCGGCTTCCTCGTGCCCTATGTCTTCGTGATGGAGCCGGTGCTGCTGTTCCAGGGCGACCAGAATCCGCTCATGTTCATCCCGGTGTTTGCGACAGCGCTGCTGGGCATGGCTGTGCTTTCAGCGGCTGTCGCAGGGTTCTACTTCCGCAAACTCGTTGCGTGGGAATCCGTCATCCTGGCACTTGCAGGCCTTCTCCTTGTCTACCCGGTCATCGCAATGTCGCTTCTCGGCCTGGCCATTGCGGTCGTCATGGCCATCTACCAGCGGATGACCGAGCGAAAGAAGACTCTCGGCGCATCCACAGGAGCCGGGGTCTAGAATCGTTCTGCGGGCCGCAGGCTACGGTCCCGGCCCGCAGAACTGTGCACATCCCCGCAGCCTCGTTCGAAAGGGAACCGCCTGTGACATCGGTCAATCTGGGAATGCCGAAACCACCCCCGCCTGTTCTGGCTCCCCGCCGCAAGACCCGGCAGATCAAGGTCGGAAGCGTCGGAGTGGGATCGGAATCCCCGGTCAGCATCCAGTCGATGACGACCACCAAGACCACTGACATCAACGGCACGCTGCAGCAGATCGCTGAGCTCACCGCTGCCGGCTGCGACATTGTGCGCGTAGCCTGCCCGTCTGCTGATGACGCCGAAGCGCTTCCCGCGATCGCCCAGAAGTCGAAGATCCCGGTCATCGCCGACATCCACTTCCAGCCGAAGTACGTCTACGCGGCCATCGACGCTGGCTGTGCCGGTGTGCGCGTCAATCCCGGCAACATCCGCAAGTTCGATGACCAGGTCAAGGAGATCTCCAAAGCCGCCGCGGACGCCGGAGTGTCGCTGCGCATCGGCGTCAACGCCGGTTCGCTCGATAAGCGGATCATGGAAAAGTACGGTTCGGCCACCCCGGAAGCCCTCGTTGAGTCCGCAGTGTGGGAAGCGAGCCTTTTCGAAGAGCACGATTTCCACGACTTCAAGATCTCGGTCAAGCACCACGACCCCGTCGTCATGGTGCAGGCCTACGAAATGCTCGCCGAGCGCGGCGACTGGCCGCTGCACCTGGGCGTGACCGAAGCCGGTCCGGCATTCCAGGGCACGATTAAGTCTGCAACCGCCTTCGGCGCCCTGCTCTCCAAGGGCATCGGCGACACCATCCGCGTGTCGCTGTCCGCACCGCCGGTTGAAGAGGTCAAGGTCGGCGAACAGATTCTGCAGTCGCTCAATCTGCGTCCGCGCAAGCTTGAAATCGTGTCGTGTCCGTCCTGTGGGCGCGCTCAGGTTGATGTTTTCGAACTTGCAGAAAAGGTCACGGCCGGCCTTGAGGGCATGGAGATTCCGCTGCGCGTGGCCGTTATGGGCTGTGTTGTCAACGGCCCGGGCGAGGCTCGCGAAGCCGACCTCGGTGTTGCCTCCGGCAACGGCAAAGGCCAGATTTTCGTCAAGGGCGAAGTCATCCGCACCGTACCGGAATCGAAGATCGTCGAAACGCTCATCGAAGAGGCCCACCGCATTGCCGAAGAGTCCGATCAGCCTTCCGGTCCGCCCGAGGTCATCGTCGGGTGACGACGCTTGCAGCCCCGCTGCTGCATGAGCACACCGACTGGTTCGCCGCGGAGATCGCCCGTGATCCCGCGGCGAACGTCTTCCTGCAGGCACTGCTGGAACGCTCGCGCACAGTGGAGATAGCCAGTCCCGCGGGCCGGATGGTGGGGTGTTTTCGCGACGGACGGCCGGTTGCCGCCTACTGGCTGGGCAACACGATAGTTCCCCTGGGCGCGGATCCTGAGAGCAATTGCGTTATGGCTGGAATCCTCAACCATGAGGGGCGCAGGCCGTCGTCTTTTGTCGGGCCCGCCGAGCAGATTCTGGATCTGACCTCCCGGCTGAACTGGGGCCCGCCCCGGGACCGCAGGCCCAACCAGCCGCTGCTCAGTGCGCTTGCCGCCCCGACCGCTGTGCCGGACCCCCTGGTCCGGCAGTTCTCCCCGTACGAGGCGGAGGTCGTGTTTCCGGCGTCTGTCGCCATGTACGAAGAAGAGGTGGGTCACTCACCTCTGGAAGGCGGAAGCACGGGCTATCGCAGGCGGGTCGAGTCTCTCATTGCCGGGGGTCTGTCGCTTGGCTACACGGCACGCACCGGGCCCACCGGGCAGCCTATGCCTCTGTGGCCCAACCGAATGTCTGACGAACAGGTCGTCTTCAAGGCCGATATCGGGATCGGCTCGGGTGTGTCAGTTCAGGTGCAGGGTGTGTGGGTGCACCCCGAGTATCGCGGCAGGGGACTCGCTTCGCGCGCCATGGCTGCTGCAACCGCTCTCATTCGGCGTCGCTTTGCTCCGACAGTCACGCTGTACGCCAACAGCCACAACGTGCCGGCCCTGCGCGCATATGCAAAAGCCGGGTTCGTTCCCGTGGGCACATTCGCGACAGTCAACTACTGAGATCCAAGCGGGTCTGCTTTCGTGAGAAGCCGGTGCAGGCGAGCAGACAGCGGGACCGGGGCGGCACCTCGTGAGTTCAGCGGGAAGTGCGGCCGCGCAGCCGGTCCCAGGCCCGGCGGTCTTTTTTCGTGGGTCGACCGGCGCCCTTTTCGCGCTTGGGCACCGGGGCGCGCAGCAGGGGGTTCGGCGGGGGAGACGTGTCGATGTAGCAGGCCGCGGCCATAGAAGCCGGTCCTCGAGTGTCGAGAAAGCCCTGCACCGTGAGCACTCGCTCAGCGCCCGGTCTGCGGATGACGACAACTTGGCCGATCTTAACCTTGTCCGCGGGTTTGGCGCGGTCGCCGTCAATGCGCACGTGCCCGGATTTGATCTGCTTCTGCGCCAAAGACCGGGTTTTGAACGCGCGGACGGCCCAGAGCCACACATCGATCCGCTGGCTTGCACCGGCGTCAAAGTTCAGCTCGGGCATAGGCCTCCTTCCGCTGTGGTCGACCGGGTGGTGAAGATGCTGCGAACAACTGTAGCGCCGGTGATAATCTTGCCCCGATACCTGCCCGATAAAGGAGCCCACATGACCCTGCGGCTGTCGAATCTGTTCGTCCGGACACTGAAAGAAGATCCGGCCGATGCCGAAATCAAAAGCCACAAACTGCTGCACCGCGCCGGCTATATTCGCCGAACCTCGCCCGGTATCTTCTCGTGGCTGCCGCTGGGCCTGAAAGTCCTTGAACGCGTCGAAGCGATTGTCCGTGAAGAAATGGAGCGGGCAGGAAGCCAGGAAGTCCACTTCCCGGCGCTGCTGCCGGCTGAACCCTATGAACAGTCCGGCCGCTGGTCCGCGTTCGGCGAGGGCATATTCCGGCTCAAGGACCGCCGTGAGCACGACTACCTCCTGGCTCCGACCCACGAAGAGGTGTTCACCATGCTGGTGTCCGACCTCTACTCGTCCTACAAGGACCTCCCGTTGAGCCTGTACCAGGTTCAGACTAAGTACCGCGATGAAGCTCGCCCGCGAGCGGGCCTGCTGCGCGGGCGCGAATTCATCATGAAGGATGCCTACTCCTTCGACATCGACGACGCAGGCCTCGACGTTTCCTACGAAGCCATGCGCCGGGCCTACATCAACGTCTTCACGCGTCTGGGACTGCCCTACGTCGTGGTTGAAGCAACCCCGGGTGCGATGGGCGGTTCCGGCACTCACGAATTCCTCTACCCGACGGAGGTCGGTGAAGACACCTACGTCCGCTCTGAAGGCGGCTACACCGCCAATGTCGAGGCTGTCACCACGCCGCTGGCCGCCCCGGTGCCCTTTGACGGTCTGCCAGAAGCGCAGGTCATCGAAACGCCGGATTCGCGCACCATCGAAACTCTCGTTGCAAGTGCGAACGAAGTCTTCCCGCGCGCCGAGGGCCCGTGGACGGCGGCGGATACGCTCAAGAACGTCGTGTGCGCTCTCATCCACCCCGACGGCGAACGCGAAGTCATCGTCATCGGCCTGCCCGGCGACCGTGCGGTCGACCTCGACCGCGCTGCCGGAACCGGTCTACTCGGCGATGGTGAAATCGACCTTGAACCGGCAACCGAAGACGATCTCAAAAAGCATCCGGGCCTCGTGGCCGGGTACATTGGCCCCGGAAACTCGCTGGACGCCGCTGTTCTGGGTGCGGAGAGCTCGACGGGCATCCGCTACTTCCTCGACCCCCGGGTCTCCGAGGGCACGCAGTGGATCACCGGAGCGAACGAAGACCGCAAGCATGTCTTCAACCTCACCGCCGGCCGCGACTTCACCGCAGACGGCTATATCGAGGCGGCTGAGATTCGCGAGGGCGACCCCGCCCCGGACGGCTCGGGTCCGCTGCAGTTGGCCCGCGGTGTTGAAATCGGCCAGATCTTCAAACTGGGCACCCGCTACGCAGAAGCTCTCGGCTTGAACGTGCTTGATGAAAACGGCAAGTCCCGTGTTGTCACAATGGGCAGCTACGGCATCGGCGTCACCCGTGTTCTCGCCTGTCTGGTCGAAGAGTTCGCCGATGACAAGGGTCTGCTGTGGCCGGTGCACTTGGCTCCGGCGGACGTTCACATTGTTGCCACCGGCAAGGGCGACGAACCCCTGGAAGCTGCTGAGAAGCTCACCGCGGCCATCGAAGAAGCCGGTTTCCGGGTTCTGCTCGATGACCGTCCGAAGGTTTCACCGGGCATGAAGTTCGGCGACGCCGAACTGCTGGGCGTGCCGAACGTGCTCGTCGCAGGCCGCGGCCTGGCAGAAGGGCTCGTAGAGCTGCGCGATCGCTTCACGGGCGAATCGACCGAACTGCCTGTTGACCAGGCAGCCGACGCAGTCATCGCCCGTCTGCGGCAGCAGTACGCCGAACAGGACGCCATCGAACTTCTGTAGCCGTCACGTGCTGGCACTCGAAGCGTCAGCTGCAGGCCAACGCCCGCGCCCCACGCGAAAAGGCTGGGCCACCGGCGTTGGCTCTGTGATCGGCGGCTCAGCCCAGCGGTTTGAGCTGCTGAGCGGTGATTCCCTGCACGCTGACTCCGGTGAGCGCGCGGGCAACCCACAGCGAGCGCTCTGCGTCTTCGAGCAGCCGGGGACTGCCCTCTGAGGCAGCGCGCAGATACCAGAACATGTTCTGGACTTCGCGAGCGACGGACGCGCCCATCGCCCCGCTGGGATTGATCTGTGCGCAGTGCGATAGCTCTGCAGCGAAGCCGCGCAGCCAATCAGCCTGCCCTTCGGGATCTGCCCCTGGGATTTCGCCCAGCCGGTTCCACATGAGCGGAGCAAGCATGTATTCGGTGGGGCCTGTCAGCGGCTGAGGGTCGATGGCCTTCCACGTGGCGATTCCGGCGGCATCGGGATTGCCTGCAAGGATGTTGTAGTAGTGCAGGTCGGCGTGCAGCAGCCAGCTGTCGGCAGCGCCGGCGAGCTCTTTGGTCCACGACAGGGCCGTAGCGATCACCTGTTGGTCGGCGGGTGTGAAGGCGGGGAAGTCCTCAACCAGGCGGACATCGACATCAAAGCGCTTGAGCCACGCCGCGGCAATGTCCTGCACGCGCACGAATCCGCTGGTGCCGGGCACCCGCAGCGCCTGCACAAGCTGGCCCCAGATGGGTGCTACGGCGTGCAGCGGTTCTGTCGACAGATTGACTTCGGTGCGCAGCCTTTCCTGCAGGGTGGCGCGCAGGGACGGGTCGTCTTCGATGATGCGCACGGCACCGTGTCCGCCCCAGGCGCGCAGCGCCCGAATGGTCTGTTCGTGCACGGTCGGATTGTCGGCGTTCGGGGCGGCTATGCGCAGTGCGGCGGGAAAGCCGTCGTGCAGCCGAACCGGAATGACGAGGCTTTCAGCGCCCGCCCAGGGTGAGCCTGGCTGGGGGTCCGCCGTGAGCTTCCACCGGTCGAACAGCTCGAACACGATGTGGTCCAGCGCCGCAGCCCAGGCCTGTGCGCGTTCTTCGCCTTGGGTCTGCGTTGCCGAATTGAGCAGCACTGCGGGCACTTTCACTGGGCTTCTCCTTCGTAGCGCAGCAGCTGGGAGCCGCCGAAGCCGATGCGAGCGTCAGCACTCGCTTTGAGTTCGCGGCTGGCCAGGGACACCGCAGCGGGGTCTTCGAACACCCCGAACAGCGCGGCAGCGACGGTGTCTTCCAGTTGTTGGGCGAGTTTCCGCGCTGATGCCGGATCAGACGGATTGTGCGGCAGGCGCCACGCGGGCCGGTTTGCGGCTTCTTCGCGTTCGGCCTGCTTCAGGAGCGTGTTGGCGTCTGCGGCGGCGTTGGCCAGTGCTTCCATGCGGGTGGTTGCCAATGTGCGCTCGCGGCTGTCGGGTTTCACTGCAAGGGCCGCCTGGGAATAGCCGTAGGAGGCTTTGAACGCGGCCTTGGCGAATTCGCGCAGGGGGTCGGTGCCGCCGTCGGGGCGGTATGTCGGTCGGTTTGAGAGTTCCGGGAAGCCCTGTGCGGGAAGCTTGGCGAAGCGCTCCTGGATTGGCTTCCATTCCGGTACGAGGTTCGATGCGCCGACTGCCACGTCGATGATGATTGCCGTCTGCGGGCCGCCGAGTGTGTGAATGTCGCGCAGCACGAGGTCGACGATGGAGTGCATGGCTGAAACAAAGCTCTGCGGCTGTGGAGTCTCTGCGGAATCGGCTCTGTCTGAAGACCACGGCGGACCGATCGCGGCGGTGAGCCTGGTGCGCTCTTCTTGGTGGTCGTGGTCGTCTATGGAGGACAGCACTGCGGCAATCCGGCCGCGGGAGGACTCTTCGGCTTCTGCCTGCATGCGGTCTTCTGGCGAGCCCAGGCGCAGGCCGCATCCCGACAGCGCAGCAGTCGCGCTGAGCACGAGGAATGCGCGCCTGCTGGTGTGCTTTGGACGGGTGTTGGCCATCTGCTCATCCTACTCGCCGCGCGTGCCCAGCTGTGAAGTGAAAGCCCGTCCGCGGCCTGTCGGAGGGTGCGTTGTCCCTGTGTTCGGCGTGCAGCAAGAATAGGGGCATGGCTTATTCAGAAGACGACATCGCCCAGGCAGCCGCGGGCCCCCTGGAAGAACTGGGCTTGTTGGTGGAAGAAGTGAAAATGCACGCCGCGGGTGTTCACCGGCGATTGACGGTCACAGTGGATCTTGCAGGCGACACGACTGAGGCCGTCTCTTCGGATCTCATCGAACAGGCCACTCGCGCCATTTCCGATGTGATCGATCCGCTCCCGCTGTTCAACGACAAGCCCTATGAACTCGAAGTGTCGTCCCCGGGCGCGCTGCGACCCCTGACCGAACCGCGTCACTTTCGCCGCAACGTCGGACGCACCATCGAAGTAAGGCCTGTTGGTGGAAGGAAAACAGCCGGTGTTCTGACCGCGGTGACCGGATTGGGCATTGTGCTCGAACCCGGTTCGGGCCGTGAACCGGTGGAGTTCTCATTCGACGGAATTGAAAAAGCCCAGGTGGTTCTCAAGTTCCGCTGATGCGGCACTGCGCCAGCATGAACTAGGGTTGAACAGGACCGACAGGACAGAAGAGGAGCGGGCAGTGGACATCGATCTTGGCGCACTGAGGCTGATTGAAAGCGAGCGCGAAATCCCGATGACGACGCTGGTGGGCCTGATTGAGCAGGCTCTGCTGAGCGCGTACCACAACATGGAGGGCCACTACCCGGACTCCCGTGCGGACATCGACCTGACAACCGGCAAAGCCACCATCTGGGCCACGGAGTTCGACGCTGATGACAACCCCATCGGAGAGTTTGACGACACACCTGAGGACTTCGGTCGGATTGCCGCTATGACGGCCCGCAATGTTATCCACCAGCGTCTGCGGGCAGTTGAAGACGAAGGCGTGCTCGGATCGTTCCGCGACAAAGAGGGCGAAATCGCCTCCGGCATCATCCAACAGGGACGCAACGCCGCCATGATCCAGGTGGACCTGGGTGAAGTCGAAGCTCTGCTGCCGCCGCACGAACAGGTTCCGGGCGAAGACTATCCGCACGGACGGCGCATCCGCGTGTTCATCGCTGACGTTCGCCCTGGAAACAAGGGGCCGTCGATTACGGTTTCGCGTACGCACCCGAACCTGGTGCGCAAGCTGTTCGCCCACGAAGTTCCCCAGATCGCCGACGGTTCGGTGGAGATCGTCTCGGTTGCGCGCGAAGCCGGGCATCGCACCAAACTCGCCGTGCGGGCGACCGTGCCGGGGCTGAACGCCAAAGGCGCCTGCATCGGGGAAATGGGCACTCGAGTGCGCGCGGTGATGAATGAGCTCGGTGCAGAGAAGATCGACATCGTCGACTACAGCGAAGACCCGTGCGCCTTCATCGCCAACGCTTTGAGCCCGGCAGAAGTCGAGCGGGTCGAAGTCCTGGACGCCGACTCGAAGATGGCACGAGCCTATGTGCGGCCGGACCTTCTGTCGCTTGCAATCGGCAAGGAAGGACAGAACGCCCGCCTGGCCGCCAAGCTGACAGGGTGGAAGATCGACATCGTCGAAGCCTAGTGCCCACAGGCTGGCCGAGCCCGTGCTGTAGACTGAACGACGTGGTCTCTTCAAACAGCGCGCCCGAACGCATGTGCATCGGGTGCCGTGCAAGAGCACCGCAGAACGACCTCCTCCGTCTGGTGCTGCAAACCGAGCCCCTTCGGATTGCAGTCGATGAAGACCGAGCGCTTCCCGGTAGGGGCGCTTGGATTCATCCGCAGGCAGACTGCCTTGAAAAGGCAGTGAAGAAGAGCGCATTCGCAGCTGCCTTCAAGCAGAGAATCCCGCGCAGCGCATACGAAGATCACGGAAAGTGGTTGCAGAAGATGGATAACAAGTAGTGAGTGCTCAGAAATGACACCCAAGACTTACGGACGTGGACAGTGAAATGAGCACTGTTCCGACTCGATGAGGTTCTCTCCTGTCTGGAGGGGACCCGGACAGGAGAAAAGTGGCTAAGCCCCGTGTTCACCAGCTTGCAAAAGAGCTGGGAACGACAAGCAAAGAAGTGCTTGCGAAGCTTCAGGAAATGGGCGAGTTCGTAACATCGGCATCGTCAACCCTGGAAGCTCCCGTCGTGCGCAAGGTCCGCGAGGCCTTTGACGGTGCAGACAAGCCCGCAGCCGACGCAGCGTCGGCTGCTGAGAAACCGGCGGCGAAGAAGCCCGCCGCGAAGTCGGCCAGCACAAAATCGACGGCAGGCAAAAAGCCGGCAGCCAAGCCGACCCCAGCAAAGGCGACAACTGCTGAATCGACGGCCGCTGAGAAGCCGGCAGCGAAGTCGACCGCCGCGAAACCGGCTGCCCCCAAACCCGCACCCAAGTCGGCAGCTCCCAAGCCCGCCGCACCCAAGCCGTCGGCCCCGGCTGCCAAGAAGCCCGCGGCTCCCAAACCAGCTCCCAAGCCCGCAGCGAAGCCCGCTTCCAAGTCGGCGGCAAAGAGCGAAGAAGCCCCGGCACCTCGTCCGGCAGCACCTCGGCCCGGTGGCTCACGCCCCGGCAACAACCCCTTCGCTCCCAAGCAGGGCATGCCCACGCCCGGTCCTCGTCCGGGGGGTCCCCGCCCTGGCCCGCGGCCCGGTGGCTCACGCCCCGGCAACAACCCCTTCGCTCCCAAGCAGGGAATGCCGAAGGGCGACCAGCGTCCCGGCGGGCAGGGCGGCAAGCCCGGACCGAAGCCCGGCGGCGGTCGCCCCGGTCCTCGTCCCGGTGCTCCTCGCCCCAACCCGGCGATGCTCAAAAACTCAGCGCTCAACCAGCCCGCACCCGGTCGCGGCCGCGGCGGGCAGGGCGGTCCCGGAGGCCCCGGCGGTCCCGGTGCACCCGGTGCTGGTCGTCCGGGCGGTCCTCCGCGCGGCGGCGGTCGTCCCGGCGGCGGTCGTCCCGGCGGAGGCCGTCGCGGTCCCGGCCGCGGTGGAACACAGGGTGCTTTCGGACGCGGTGGCCCCTCCGGTCGCCGGCGCAAGTCCAAGAGGGCTAAGCGTCAGGAAATGGAGGAAATGCAGGCGCCGTCAGTCGGCGGCGTCAAGGTTCCCCGCGGTGACGGCTCCACACCGCTGCGTCTGCGCCGCGGTGCGTCGCTGGCGGACTTCGCCGAGCGCATCGAAACCGATCCCACAAACCTGGTGACGATTCTGTTCCACCTGGGTGAGATGGCGACTATCACGCAGTCGCTGGATGAAGACACCTTCAAGGTGCTGGGCGAAGAGCTCGGCTACAGGATCGAAATCGTCTCGCCCGAAGACGAAGACCGCGAACTGCTCGAAAGCTTCGGCTATGACCTCGAAGCAGAAGAGGCTGAAGACGAAGACGACGACCTCCTGCAGCCTCGCCCGCCGGTGGTCACCGTCATGGGTCACGTCGACCACGGTAAGACGCGCACGCTGGATGCGATCCGCAAGACGAACGTCATTGACCGTGAGTCCGGCGGCATCACCCAGCACATCGGCGCCTACCAGGTTACGGTCGAACACGAAGGCGAAGAGCGCAAGATGACCTTCCTCGACACCCCGGGCCACGAAGCCTTCACGGCTATGCGTGCTCGCGGTGCGAAGGCCACCGACGTCGCGGTCCTCGTTGTGGCAGCCGACGACGGCGTTATGCCGCAGACCATCGAAGCGCTCAACCACGCGCAGTCCGCCGGTGTGCCGATTGTCGTGGCGGTCAACAAGGTCGACAAGCCCGAGGCCAACCCGGACAAGGTCATGCAGCAGCTGACCGAGTACAACCTCATTGCCGAAGAGTACGGCGGTGACACCATGTTCGTGAAGATCTCGGCAAAGCAGGGCACCGGGATCGACGAACTGCTCGAATCCGTGCTGCTGACCACCGACGCCGCCTTGGACCTGCAGGCCAACCCGGACCGGGAAGCACGTGGTGTCGCCATCGAAGCGAAGCTCGACCGCGGTCGCGGTGCTGTCGCAACCGTGCTCGTCGACTCCGGAACCCTGCGCCAGGGCGATGCGATCGTCTGCGGATCCAGCCACGGCCGCGTTCGGGCCATGTTCGATGAAAACGGCAACACGGTAGAAGAAGCCGGTCCGTCGCGTCCCGTGCAGGTGCTCGGTCTGTCGAGCGTGCCGCGGGCAGGCGATTCGTTCATGGTCGTCGGCGATGACCGCACGGCGCGTCAGATTGCTGAGAAGCGCGACGCTCTTGAGCGCAACGCGGCAGCTGCGCGCAGCCGCAAGCGCATCAGCCTCGAAGACTTCACGAAGGCGATCGAAGAGGGCAAGATCGACATGCTCAACCTCATCCTCAAGGGTGATGTGTCGGGTGCTGTCGAAGCTCTCGAAGACTCGCTGATGAACATCGAGGTCGGCGACGGCGATGAAGTCGGCCTGCGAATCATCCACCGCGGTGTCGGTGCAATCACCGAAAACGACATCAACCTCGCAACGGTCGACAACGCAATCGTCATCGGCTTCAATGTCCGCCCCGAAGCCAACGCTCGCGACCTCGCAGATGCCGAAGGCGTTGACGTTCGCTACTACTCGGTGATCTACGACGCGATCGATGACATCGAAGCAGCACTCAAGGGCATGCTCAAGCCGGAATACGAAGAGGTGCACATCGGTTCTGCCGAGATCCGCGAAGTGTTCCGCTCCTCGAAGTTCGGCAACATCGCCGGTTCGATCATTCGCGACGGCTCCATCAAGCGCAACGCAAAGGTTCGTCTGACCCGCGACGGTGTCGTCATCGGCGACAACCTCTCCGTCGAATCGCTGCGCCGCTTCAAGGATGACGTCACGGAAGTCCGCGAGGGCTACGAATGCGGTATCGGTTTGGGCAAGTTCAATGACATCCGCGAAGGTGACATCCTCGAAGCCTTCGAGATGCAGGAAAAGCCCCGCGACTGAGACTGGAATAAGGAGCCTCTGACATGAGTGATCCCACACGCGCCCGCAAGATTGCCGACCGGATCAAAGTCATCGTGGCTGAAACTCTCGAAACCCGGGTGAAGGATCCGCGGTTGGGCTTCATCACGATTACGGACGTCCGCGTAACCGGCGACCTGCAGAATGCAACCGTGTTCTACACCGTCTTCGGGGACGACGAGCAGCTGGCATCAACGCAGGCGGCGCTGGAATCAGCACGCGGTCTTATCCGCTCGGCAGTGGGCAAGGGGCTGGGCATTCGCCTGACCCCGACTCTCGAGTTCACTGCCGACGCGGTTCCGCAGGCCGCCGAGGACATTGAAAATCTCCTGGCGAAAGCCCAGGCTCGCGATGCCGAAATCGCTGCCGCATCGAAGGGCGCTGTTCCGGCGGGAGACGAAGACCCCTACCGCAAGCCCAGGGAACGCCAGCCGAAAGACGAATTCGATTTCGACGGCTGACCGAGTGTGACGAAACTCGTAGGGGGCGGCTTTGCATTGTGCAAAGTCGCCCCCTATGCTTTTATAAAGCTTCGGTAACGTTGATAAAGGATTGGAAACATCAGTGGGTAAACACTCGGCACCTAAGAAGAGCGCTTTCGCTGACGTCGCTGATCTTTTCGGAGCGCTTCGCCCCTCCAAGCCCGGCCGTCGATCGGCCCGTCATGACACAGAGCCCCTGACGTCCGCCGGAATTCTCAGCAAGATCAACCGCCGGCCAGTGCTCTCGGCCATCGCCGTCCCTGTTGCAGCCAGCGCCGCAATTGCAACATCCGCGGCCGTTATGACTTCCAAGGGCTCCGGCGAAGACAATCCGGCCGCGTTTGCGTCGAAGCTCGCGCCGGAAGCTGAGACCGTTTCTGCCGAGGCTCCCAAGGACGCCGACAAGGACGTAGGGCCCGGCGCGGTCTCCATTGCCGAACCGGTCCAGGAGAGTTCTGACGAGCCCGCGGGCTCCAACGGCGAAACCTCGAGCAGTGCATCCTCCGGCAGCAAGGGTTCCTCCGGCAAAGCCTCATCCGGTGGTTCCGCTGCGGCTTCGGGCAGCGTGTCCGGCGAGAAGTGCTCCGTGTCCTCGTCGATTGAAGGTGGACTCACTCCCAACGCGATTTCCGTCTACCGTGCTGTCTGCGCCGAGTTCCCGCAGGTGAAGTCCTACGGCGGTCGCCGCAATGACCCCGGTTCGGACCACAACTCCGGTAACGCCGTTGACATTATGATCACCGGTTCGACCGGCGACGCCATTTCCGACTACCTCATCAAGAACTCCTCTAAGCTCAACGTCAAGTACATCATCTGGGAGCAGCGCATCTGGATGCCCGGCCGCGGCTGGAAGCAGATGGAAGACCGCGGCGGAGCGACCGCGAACCACTTCGATCACGTTCACGTTTCGGTGAAGTGACGAAACCCGCTTCTGGTCCCACCGGCCTTCTGCTGATTGACAAGCCCGGCGGGATCACCAGCCACGACGCGGTTGCGCGCACTCGTCGCTGGTATGGCACCCGCAAGGTAGGCCACGCCGGAACTCTTGACCCGATGGCCACGGGCCTTCTCGTGCTGGGCTTGGGGCAGGGGACCAAACTGCTGACCTATGTTGTCGGGGCTGACAAAACGTATACCGCGACTGTGCGCTTGGGCTCTTCGACGCCCAGCGACGATGCCGATTCTTCACCCGACCGCTTCGCGGACCCCGCAGTTCTGGCTGCGGTGACCGAGGCAGACGTCAAGGAAGCAGTTGCCAGGCAGACCGGGTCTGTTCAGCAGGTGCCATCGGCCGTTTCGGCTGTGAAGATTGCGGGCAGAAAAGCCTATGAGCTTGTGCGAGCCGGCGAAGAGGTCGAACTCAAAGCCCGCTCTGTGACGGTTTCGCGCTTTGATATTCACGATGTCCGGCGAAGTGAGTCGCACATTGACGTTGATGTTTCCGTGGACTGCTCCACGGGAACCTATGTTCGCGCTTTGGCCCGCGATATCGGCGAGGACCTTGGCGTCTACGGTCACCTGACCGCGTTGCGCCGGACGCGGATCGGCCCTTTCTCTGTTGAGGACGCTCATCGCCTGCCGGACCGCGACCGGGTTGACGAGGTGCCTCCGCCGCAGCTGATTGACCTCGGTTCGGGTGCGTCTGCACTTATGCCCGCGGTGACGATTGATGCGGCAGCGGCCCGGGGGCTGCTGCAGGGGCGCTTTCTGCCGATTGCGGGGGCTGATTCGTCTGTGGAGAGGTGTGCGGCGATCGCTGACGGGAGACTTGTGGGAATTGTCGAGCCTCGGCAGGGCCTCTGGAAGATTGCGGTGGGCACAGCATCTCTCGATGAGTACAAGCGCTAACAGCTTGTAAAAGCATAAACAAGTTATTTCGCTTGTTCGTTCAGCTCCCTATTGCAATACTGTAGGTATGTTCGTCATCAACGCCGACCAACGCAGCTCTCGCACTGAAGCAGACCGTGTTCCGCAGCTGCTTACGGCCGCTGCGGACTGTGCGGCTGCTTTGCCCTTTGAGCGGACAGTCGGCGACGAGGTCCAGGGTGTGTTCGCCAGCGGAGCGGACGTACTGGCCGCCTTGGAGATCATTCTTCGCAGCGGTCGCTGGTCTGTCGGGATCGGCATCGGCGCCGCGCAGCTTGCTGATCGGCCTTCAGCTTCCAGGGGAAGCGCTTTCATCGCTGCACGTGATGCAGTTGAAATCGCAAAGAACCGCTGGCAGGAAATCGCCGTGTGCTCACCGAATGGCACTGTGGAGCCAGCGCAGACGCTTGCCTGCTTGACCGGTCATTGGATCGAGAGGGCCAGTGAAAGGCAGTGGTCCGTTCTGCGCTTGGCTCGAAACCACACTCAGAGGCAAGTCGCCGCACAGCTGCAGATTTCGCAGCAGGCTGTATCCGACTCTCTGCGAGCTTCAAAGGCTGCGGCGATCGACGAGGGGATGACGCAGCTGGAGGTGCTTCTCGACCGAGAGGACGGACGCTGTGATGTATGAACTGCTCGCCGCTTTGGCTGCGGGTGTTGCCGCGTCGCTTATCGGCTGGCCGGTGACATCGCTCATTCTGCGGGCTGCTGCAAGCAGGCGGGAGCAGCCGGGCCTGGACATCAGGGAAGAGCCGACACTGCAGGACACACCGGCTATTGACTCTCCGGGCCTGCTGCGAGGGGGACTGTGGATTGGCCTGCTTGAAAGGTTCACTGCGGCAGTCGCCATTGCGCTGGGCCAGCCCGAGATTCTCGCCGTTATCGTCGCGCTCAAGGGGCTCGGGCGCTTTCCCGAACTGCGTGCATCCCGCGCCGCCGGGGAGCGGTTCATCATCGGCAGCCTGGCATCGCTGGCGGTGGCCGGTGTGCTGGGTGAAACAGCCCGCTTTCTCGTGCGCTAGGCTTAGCCCGTCCCAAAGAAAGGAGCGTCGTGGAGATTTTCCGGTCGACAGCAGAATTTGCTGCCGGGCCCAAGCGCCTGCAGACGGCTAATGCCGTGACGATCGGCAATTTCGACGGTGTTCACCGAGGTCACCGGTTGGTGCTGGGCGAACTGGCCGCCGCGGCTGAACGACTTGACGTTCCCTCCGTCGTGCTGACTTTCGATCCGCACCCGGCGGCCGTGCACAGTCCCGAACACGCTCCGAAGCTCATTATGGGACTGCACGAGAAGCTTGAGAAGATTGCCGAAACAGGCGTTGATGCGGTTCTCGTCCAGCACTATACGCTCGACTTCGCGCAGGCGAGCCCTGAGGAGTTCATCCGCGACTATCTGGTCGGGCAGCTGCACGCCAGCGCTGTTGTCGTCGGCAGCGACGTGCGCTTCGGCCAAGGAAACTCGGGCGACCTCGAAACACTGCGCACCTACGGAAGACAGTGCGGAATCGACACCGTCATCGGCCTTGACGACCTCGGCGATGACGGTGGGCGGTACTCCTCGACGGAGATCCGCGCGCTCATCGACGCAGGCGATGTCGAAGCTGCAGCCGGCATCCTGGGTGAGCCGCATTCGGTGACGGGAACGGTCGTCCACGGCAATGCCCGCGGGCGCGAACTCGGCTTTCCCACGGCCAACCTGGGTTTGGTCGACGGCATGATTCCCGCAGACGGGGTCTATGCGGGCTGGACTCGCTTCAACGGCGGCGAGCGCATGCCCACGGCAATATCTGTGGGATCGAACCCCACGTTCTACGGTGACGACCGGCGGGTGGAAGCGCACATCATCGGCGTGGACTTCGCAGACCTGGATGTCTACGGCGAAGAGGCCGAAGTCGAATTCACCCATCGCATTCGCGGCCAGGTTGTCTTCAGCGGTCTGGATCAGCTGATCGAGCAGATTGCCCTAGACGTCCGCGATATCTGTACAGCGCTGGGAATTGAATGCCCGCAGCAGGCCGAGAGTCGCTTGGGCTGATATGCGGGCAGCCTCGTCGAGGCTGAGAGAAAAGTCCTGGCCGGCCTTGGGTCCGCACAGATCAGAAACCGCCCGCACCCCGGCAAAGGGAATGCCGAAGGTGTGGGCCGTCTGCGCTATGGCAGCTGTTTCCATGTCCGTGCTCAGTGCTGCGGGGAACGTGGTGCGCATATGGCCGATATTGGCTTCCGTGATGAACGACGCGCCGGATAGGGCTTCGCCGAACTTCACATGGCCTTTGCCGTCAGCCCACTGCCGAGCCGCGGTCAGCAGGCGGGCATCTGCCGGATAGTCGGTCGGCATATTCGGCACCTGGCCGGGTGCGTAGCCGAAAGCCGTCGCATCAGAATCGTGGAAGCGAACGCTGTCGGCCACCACGACATCGCCCACAGAAGTGTCTTCTCCGACCCCGCCTGCCGAACCGGCTGAAAGAACAGCGCTGGGTCGGTAGAGCATGGCGGCCTGGGTCGTCGCGGTCGCCGCATTTGCAAGGCCGATGCCGCTGCGAACGAGCACGGCCGTTCCGAAGTCAAAGCCCAGCAGCTGAAAATCTGCTGGGCCCTGCGTGCGCAGATGCTCGTGGGATTCTGCCGCAGCCAAAAAAGGTACGGCCTCTTGGTCCATGGCCACCTGAATGACAAAAGCGTCGTTCGGCGACTGGCGTGAGATCATCAGGCAAACACCCGGTCCCAATCGCTGCGCTTGGCGAGGAAGTCCCGCACTGCGGTCTTAGCGCCGTCAAGAGAATGGCTGGCTGCCCAACCGCACTGCTTTTCATTTGCAGCCGGCACCGAATCGGCTTCGAGGAGGTCGTCGAACGCCTTTTCGAGGATGGGAAGGAACGCATCCGGTTCGAGGCCGTTGGTCAGCGCGTAGAAGCCGGTCTGGCAGCCCATGGGGGAGAAGTCAACGAGCGCGTCGGTGTGATTGCGCATGTGGTGGGCCGTCATGTGCTCAATCGAGTGAATCGTCGCCATGTCCAGGTGTTCCCTGTTGGGCTGGCAGAATCGGACGTCGTATTTGATGAGTTCGACTCCGCCGGGAAATTCCGAGCGGTCGGCAACGCGCACATAGGGTGCGGCGACGGCGGTGTGATCGAGGCTGAAGGATTCTACGTTCGTGGTGTCCATGGCTCGATTATCGCAGAGGGGAGCGAACGTGTTAAGGTGGACTCCGCCGTTTTGCCGGCCGCGGTCTGATAGGGCATTCGCACCAGGCGAGTGCGCCGCGCAGCGATTTCTGAAGGAGAACCGCATGGCACTTGACAAGTCCGTTAAGCAGGAAATCATCAAGGAATACGCGACCCACGAAGGCGACACCGGTTCCCCGGAAGTTCAGATCGCCGTCATGAGCCGCCGCATCAAAGACCTCACCGAACACTTCAAGGAGCACAAGCACGACCACCACTCGCGTCGCGGTCTGCTCCTGCTGGTCGGTCAGCGCCGTCGTATGCTCAAGTACCTCGCTGAAACCGACATCGAGCGCTACCGTACGCTCATCGCGAAGCTCGGTCTTCGCCGCTGATCATCTGATCTTCAACCGCCAGCCCGCCTGCATCCCGCAGGCGGGCTGGTGTGCTTGATACACTAAACAGTGTCCAAGCCCGCATGTTGCCGGTGATCGACAGTGGCCTCCGCAACTGAGAGTGTGCGTGGGCTTCGATCGAGCACCGGGTGCGGGGACACTTCAAGTCATCCCCTATGAACGGAGACTCTTTTGGGTATTCACCCTTATTCTTCAGTTGCCCACATTGACAACGGGCGCTTCGGATCGCACACCGTGCGCTTCGAAACGGGTCGCCTGGCCCAGCAGGCCAACGGTTCGGCCGTTGCCTACCTCGACGACGACACCATGCTGCTGTCGACCACGACCGCCAGCAAGAACCCGCGCGAAGGCTTTGACTTCTTCCCGCTGACCGTCGACGTCGAAGAGCGCCAGTACGCAGCCGGCAAGATCCCCGGTTCGTTCTTCCGCCGCGAAGGACGCCCCACCACCGACGCGATCCTCACGTGCCGCCTGATCGACCGTCCGCTGCGCCCGTCCTTCGTCAAGGGCCTGCGCAATGAAGTCCAGGTGGTCGTCACGGTCATGTCGATCAACCCCGACCACATCTACGACACGCTGGCCATCAACGCCGCCTCGATGTCCACCCAGCTGGGCGGACTGCCGTTCTCCGGCCCCATCGGCGGTGTGCGCATCGCACTCATCGAAGACCAGTGGGTTGCATTCCCCAACCACTCCCAGCTGAAAGACGCTGTCTTCAACATGGCGGTTGCCGGTCGGGTCGTCGACGGCGACGTGGCCATCATGATGGTCGAAGCCGAAGCCGGCGACCAGGCGTGGGACCTCATCAAGGCAGGCGGCCAGAAGCCCACGGAAGAAGTCGTAGCCGGCGGCCTGGAAGCCGCTAAGCCCTTCATCCGCGAACTGGTTCGCGCACAGGAAGAACTCGCCGAGAAGGCTGCCAAGCCGGTCGCTGAGTTCCCCATCTTCAAATCCTATGAAGACGATGTCTACGAAGCCGTGAAAGAAGCCGCCTACGACAAGCAGGCAAAGAACTTCCAGATCGGCGACAAGCAGGAGCGCGAAGCCGCCGCTGACGCTCTGCTGGACGAACTCTACGAGCAGCTGGGTGAGAAGTTCGACGGCCGCGAAGCTGAAATCGCCGGTGCCCTCAACGCCATCACGAAGGACATCATCCGCCAGCGCATCCTCACCGAACAGGTGCGCATCGACGGACGCGGCCTGAAGGACATCCGTCCGCTGTCGGCCAATGTCGACGTTCTGCCCCGCGTTCACGGCTCGGCCCTGTTTGAGCGCGGCGAAACCCAGATTCTCGGCGTTTCGACCCTCAACATGCTCAAGATGGAGCAGCAGATCGATTCGCTGGCGCCGGAAACCTCCAAGCGCTACATGCACCACTACAACTTCCCGCCCTACTCGACGGGTGAAACCGGTCGTGTGGGAAGTCCCAAGCGCCGCGAAATCGGCCACGGTGCTCTCGCTGAGCGCGCCCTCGTTCCCGTTCTGCCCAGCCGTGAAGAGTTCCCGTATGCCATCCGCCAGGTGTCGGAGGCCCTCGGTTCGAACGGTTCGACCTCGATGGGGTCCGTGTGTGCTTCGACCCTGTCGCTGCAGGCAGCCGGTGTGCCGCTGCGCGCACCCGTAGCGGGCATCGCCATGGGCCTTGTCTCGGACATCATCGAAACCGAATCCGGACCGCAGCGCGCCTACGCCGCGCTGACCGACATCCTCGGCGCAGAAGACGCTTTCGGCGACATGGACTTCAAGGTCGCGGGAACGGAAGACTTCATCACTGCAATCCAGCTGGACACCAAGCTCGACGGCCTGCCGGCCTCCGTGCTGGGTGCCGCCCTGAAGCAGGCAAAGGAAGCCCGCCACGCCATCCTCGAAGTCATGCACGAGGCCATTGACGGTCCCGCCGCAGAAATGGCGCCCACTGCTCCGCGCATCCTCTCGGTCGTCATCCCTGTTGACAAGATCGGCGAGGTCATCGGCCCCAAGGGCAAGATGATCAACCAGATCCAGGAAGACACCGGCGCGGAGATCTCGGTCGAAGACGACGGCACCGTCCTGATCGGCTCGACCGACGGCCCGTCGGCCGAAGCTGCTCGCGATGCCATCAACGCGATCGCCAACCCGCAGGTTCCGGAAGTCGGCGAACGCTACCTGGGCACCGTTGTGAAGCTCATGAGCTTCGGTGCTTTTGTGTCGCTGAGCCCCGGCAAGGACGGTCTGCTGCACATCTCTGAGCTGCGCAAGCTCAACGGCGGCAAGCGCGTTGACGATGTCGAAGACGTCATCGGCGTCGGCCAGCCCATCCAGGTTGAGATCTCGAAGATCGACGACCGCGGCAAGCTGTCGCTGGTACCGGTCATCGACGAAGAACAGTCCTCCGACGAAGACTGACTCCGGTCTTGACTGAACCTCTTCACCGGGAGGACAGTGCGGTTGCCCGCACTGTCCTCCCGTCTGGTATCCGCGTCATTACGGAGACGATGCCGGGCCTGGGCTCGGAGACCATCGGCATCTGGGTTGGCTCGGGTTCGCGCAGCGAAACAGAACCTACTGCCGGTTCCACTCACTTCCTCGAGCACATGCTGTTCAAGGGAACCCGACAGCGCACGGCAAGGGACATAGCGCGGGAATTCGACAGGCTCGGCGGGGAAGCCAATGCGGTGACCGCAAAGGAGTACACCGCCTACTATTCTCGCTGTCTCATCGACGACCTCGACCGTGCAGCTGAAGTGCTCTGCGACATGGTGTTCAATTCGCTTCTGGACCCAGTGGAGTTCGAACGCGAGCGCAAAGTCATCATCGATGAACTGGCAATGGCGGCTGATGATCCGGTCGATGTTCTCTACGAACACTACGATTCGATCATCTACCGCGGTTCCGGCCTCGGCCGGCCCGTGGGAGCCACGAAACAGCGGATCGAACAGCTGGACCAACGCGAACTCGTCGAACACTACGCGCACGCCTATACCGGTCCGCGCATTGTCATTGCCGCCGCCGGAGGAGCAGGGCACGAAGCCGTAGTTCAGGCGTGCCGGCGGGCAGCGGAGCATCTGCCCGCCCCGGTGGGCGGCACCTCGGCAGCTGTGCACGCAGGCGAACCGGCACCTGTCTTCCACGCCGATCGCAGCGCCTTGGTCAAGCCGACCGAACAGCAGGTGCTGCTGGCAGGGGTTGAGGGCCTGCACCTGGGCCACCCGGACCGCTTCACTCTTGCGGTTCTGCAGATGCTTTTGGGAGGGGGAATGTCCTCGCGGCTGTTTCAGAGCATCCGCGAAGAGCGCGGCCTTGCCTATTCGGTGCACTGCGCGGGCTCCCAGTTCAGCGATATCGGTGACTTCGGCATCTACGCCGGCTGTGCCCCGGAAGATGCCCCAGAGGTCCTGCGGCTGATCCGAGCGGAATGCGCCGAACTGGCCGAAAACGGGCCGACCCCTGCCGAGGTGGCAGACACCGCCTCTACCAGCGCGGCTTCGGCTGTGCTCGCCATGGAGAGTTCGGCGGTTCGGATGAACCGTTTGGGCCGCAGTGAGCTGACCGGACAGCCGCTGCTGACGACTGACGAAATCGTCGGGCGGACCCGCTCGGTGACCCCGGAGGACGTGCGGGAACTCGCCGCGCGTCTTTTCAGCAGCGAGTGGGCCCTGGCGACGGTCGGTCCGCGTGACGACCTCGACTTCTGATACTTCGAACACCCTTCCCCATCAACAGCTTCTGCGCACTCGATGCCACTGAGCGAAAGGACGACGATGAACACCACCGGCGGACGCCAGCTTGCCGCGGCCCTCAAAGCACACGGCATTGAACAGGTATACGGCATTCCCGGCACGCACAACCTTGAGATCTTCGCGGGCCTGCACAGTGAGGGAATACGCGTCATCACGCCTCGGCACGAACAGGGCGGCGGCTATGCGGCCGATGGTTCGGCACGGGTTTCAGGCAAGCCGTCTGTGCTCATCACAACCACCGGACCAGCTGCGCTCAACGCTGCGGCAGCCATGCTGCAGGCGCACTCGGATTCGGTTCCGGTGCTGTTGATCAGCCCGGGTGTTCCCGTGCGCCACCCCGGTCTGGGCAATGGCCTGCTGCACGAGGTCCGCTCGCAGTCGGGTGTTTTCGATTCGATTGTGGAATCGTCGGTGCGTGTGACATCGCCCGGCGAAATCCCACAGGCGGTCGCTTATGCGTTTGCGACGATGACCACGGGCCGGAACAAGCCCGTCTACTTGGAAATCCCACTGGATGTCATCGAGGAGGACGGGCCGCACACACCCGTGCAGCCGGTGTCCGCAGATGTGCGGCTGCCGCTGGACGAAGCTGCCCTGGACTCTGCTGCCGCGTCACTTGAAGCCGCAAAGAAGCCGCTGCTGATCGCAGGGGGAGGTTCACGAGGCGCCGGTCGGGCAACCGCGCAGCTGGCGGAAGCGCTGGGCGCTCCAATTGTGGAAACGACCGCGGGCATGGGAGTTCTCGAATCGCCCAACCGGATCGGCGCCATCGGCGGCCTGGCAGCCTTCCACACGTTGCTGGGGGAATCGGATGCGCTCATCGCGGTGGGCACGGAGCTCGCTCCGAGTGAATTCTGGGACCCCGGCATGCGGCTGCCGGAAACCGTTGTGCGCATCGACATCGACCAGCGCGCCATGATCACCAACGCCGCACCGTCACATCAGCTTCTGGCCCGTGCCGAGGAGGCTGTGGCCGGTCTTGTCGACAGGCTCACCGGGCAGCCTGCGGAAGGCGAGCTGTGGTCGCAACCGCTGACACAGGAAATCGAAGCTGAACGCTCTGAGTGGCACAAACCGTTTAAGGCCCTGACTGAAGCACTCAACATTCACCGGCAGACGATTGACGGTTCGCTGACTTTGGTGGGCGATTCGTCCATGTCGTGCTATTACGGTCTGCAGCTGGGTGTCCGACTGCGTGAAGGTGACCGCTATCTGTACCCGGCAGGCGGCGGAACTCTGGGCTATAGCCTGCCGGCCGGCATCGGCGCCAAGTTCGGCCGTCCGAGTGATGAGGTCATCGCGGTTGCAGGCGACGGCGGGGCGATGTTCACTATCCAGGAGCTCATGGCAGCGGTGGAGCACCGGCTGGCAGTGTCGTTCATCATCATCGACAATGGCGGCTATGGCGAAATCGCCCGCGAAATGCTCGAACGCGGTGATGCGCCGACAGCCGTTGCGCTGGGCAGGCCGGACTTCGTTGCCCTGGCGAACGCGCTGGGTATGCAAGCGCAGAAAGTCACCGACGCCTCGCAGTTGGCGACAGGTTTGGCCGAGGCGCGCGAAGCACAAGCACCCCGCCTGTTCGTCATGGACGAACATTCGCCCACAGCCGAGTATCTGGTCAACAATCCGCAGTTCGGCAAGTCAAAACCGTCGGCGCGTCCGGTGCATATGGAATAACGGGCCGGACAGGCGCCGTTGTAGCAGGTGACGAGCTTCGATAGGCTCGAAAGCGATAGCGACAGACGTCGCTCGTTGACTTCTTAGGAGGAAGACATGACCGTCAAGTACGAACTTCCCGATCTTTCCTACGACTACGCAGCTCTGGAGCCGCACATTTCGGCACAGATCATGGAGCTGCACCACAGCAAGCACCACCAGACCTACGTCAACGGTGCGAACACTGCACTTGAGAAGCAGGCCGAAGCACGCGACAAGGGCGACTTCGCAGCCGCTGCCAAGGCATCGAAGGACCTCTCCTTCAACCTCGGCGGCCACGTCAACCACTCCATCTTCTGGAACAACATGTCCCCGGACGGCGGCGACAAGCCGACCGGCGAACTCGCTTCGGCTCTCGATGACGCCTTCGGCGATTTCGACAAGTTCCGCGGTCACTTCGAAGCTGTTGCCACCAGCATCCAGGGCTCCGGCTGGGCTGTTCTCGGTTGGGACCTGCTGGGCCAGGCTCTCACCATCGAGCAGCTGTATGACCAGCAGGGCAATGTGCAGATGGGCTACGTCCCGCTGCTGCAGCTGGACATGTGGGAGCACGCTTTCTACCTCGACTACAAGAATGTCAAGGCCGACTACGTCAAGGCCTGGTGGAACGTTGTGAACTGGGAAGACGTACAGGCTCGCTTCGAGCGCGCACGCAAGCAGGGCGAAGGCCTCCTGCTGGGCTGATAGCTCCACGCACAGAAGGCGGGGAACAGTCTCACTGTTCCCCGCCTTTTCTGTGTCTGTCCGTCTCGTGTGCTGGGCACGGCGGCTGCACTGCCGCTGCGCCAGCCCGCTCAGATTCAGCGCTTGTGGTAGAGGGACTTTCGCTGGTATTTGGGGTCTGAGGTCACGCGCATCTGCAGATTGCGGAACACCTCTTGGTCGACCGAGCCGAGCAGAGTTGTTGTGTGCACATCGCAGCTGCGCAGCTCTTTGAGCCTATCCAGCGCAGCGGCGGCGTGGTGGTCAGCCGTTGCCGAGGCAGACAGCGCAATGAGGACTTCGTCCATGTGCAGACGGGGGTTGCGGCTGCCCAAATGCTGGGTCTTGAGCGTCTGTATGGGCTCAATGTTCTCCGGCTGCAGCAGGTGGACGTCCGCGTCGATGCCCGCCAGGTGCTTCAGAGCGTTGAGCAGCATCGCCGCGGAACACCCCAGCAGTTCGGAGGTTTTGCCGGTGATGATCGTGCCGTCGTGCAGCTGCATGGCCGATGCGGGCTGACCGGTTGATGCTTCGAGGTTCTGGGCAATGCCGATGATCGGCCGGTCCGCCTCAGTGATGTGTGCTTTGCGCATGATCACGGCAATCCGCTCAGAAACGGTGTCGTCGAGGTTTTCTCGGCGCTCGTCGGCGAGTGCGGTGAAGTAGCGGCGGATGATCTCCTGCTCGGCGGCCTGGCGGACGATGTCGTCATCGCTGATGCACATGCCCGCCATGTTGACGCCCATGTCGGTGGGGGACTGGTAGGGAGATTCCCCGTAGAGCTCTTCGAGGGTGGCTTTCAGCAGCGGGAACACTTCAATATCGCGGTTGTAGCTCGTAGCTTCCCTGCCGTGGGCGCGGAGGTGGTAGGCATCGATGACGTTGATGTCGTCGAGATCAGCCGTCGCGGCCTCGTAGGCGAGATTGACCGGGTGGTCCAGGGGAAGGTTCCAGATGGGAAAAGTTTCGAACTTCGCGTAGCCGGAGGTGATGCCGCGGCGGCTGTCGAGGTAGAGCTGCGACAGGCACGTGGCGAGCTTGCCCGATCCCGGGCCGGGGCCGGTGACGACGATGAGGTCCCGGGTGGTTTCGACCCAGTCGTTTTGGCCGAAGCCGTCTTCGCTCATGATGAGCGAGGTGTTGCTCGGGTATCCGGGAATGGTCACGTGCCGGGCAACGGTGAGCCCCAGCCGTTCGAGCTTGGTGATGAATTCGCGGGCTTTGAGGTTGCCTTCGTCCAGCTGCGTCATGACGATGTTGTCCACGGTGAAGCCCTCTTCGCGGAAGGCGTCGATCAGGCGGAGAACGTCGTCCTCGTAGCTGATTCCCAAATCAGCGCGCATTTTGTGGCGGTCCAGATCGCGGGCGCTGACGCAGACGAGGATTTCGAGTTCGTCTTTCAGTTCGGCAAGCATGGCCAGTTTGTTGTTCGGGGTGAAGCCCGGCAGAACCCGTGAGGCGTGATGGTCGTCGAAGAGCTTGCCGCCCATTTCGAGGTAGAGCTTGCCGCCGATGTCCCGGCGTCGCTGGGCAATGTGTGCTGACTGTTGGCGGATGTATTCTGCGCTGTCGAATCCGAGGGGAGCCTGCATGGTCTTTGATATTAACACCGCGGTGGGATGACAAAATGGGTCTGACCAACAGAAAGGAATCACGTGGCAGTCAAAGTCGGAGTCATCGGAGCATCAGGACGTATGGGCTCGCACGCCGTCGAAGCAGTGAAGGCAGCCGACGGCATGGAGTTGGTGGCGACGATCGGCCGTGAAGACGATCTTTCGTCCGTCGTAGAAGCCGGGGCTGAAGTCGCTGTTGAACTCACCGTGCCCAAATCAACGGAGGACAATGTTCACTTTCTGGTCAGCCGCGGCATTCACTGTGTTGTCGGCACGACCGGGTGGAGTGAGGAACGTCTGCAGCGCCTGGCAGAGCTTGCGCAGCAGCATCCGGACGTCGGTGTTCTCATCGCCCCGAACTTTTCAATCGGTGCGGTCTTGGCCATGCAGTTCGCTGAACTTGCCGCGCCCTATTTCGAATCCGCGGAGGTCATCGAAATACACCACACGCGGAAACTCGATGCCCCCTCCGGCACAGCAGTCTCAACAGCCCAGCGGATTGCCGCGGTGCGCAGCGATGTAGGCCTGCCGGACGTTCCCGATGCAACCGAAGAAGACCCTCACGGTGCCCGTGGGGCCGTGGTCGACGGCATTCATGTTCACGCCGTCCGCCAGCTGGGGATGAACGCCTCAGAGGAGATCCACTTCGGCTCGGCACATGAAGCGCTGACCATCCGCACCGATTCGCACTCGACCGAGGCCTTTATGCCGGGAATCATCACGGCTGTCAGAAAGGTTGATCAGCACCCCGGTCTGACGGTGGGGCTCGAAAAGTACCTCTGATGTCCAAGGCGAAGATCGGGGCGACAGTCATTTCGGCGCTGCTGGCCCTCTACCTCATCTTCATGGTGCAGCGAGGCGCCATCATGCTGCGTGAACCCAGCATCGTCGCGAAGGTGCTTGCCGTGGCACTGCTCGCGCTGCCGATCATCGGCGCGTGGGCGCTCATCGTCGAGCTCCTCTTCGGTGCTCGCATTGAGCGCCTGGGCAGGCAGCTTGCCGCGGAAGGCGGTCTGCCGCCCGACGATCTTCCTCGCACGCCGGGCGGGCGGATTGTTCGCGAAGCCGCTGACGAGCAGTTTGAACTCTTCGCCCGCGAAGCAGAAGAAGCCCCCGGCGACTGGCGCTCGTGGTTCCGCCTGTCGATGGCCTATGACGCGGCGGGGGATCGTCGGCGCGCCCGCAGCACCATGCGCAAAGCCATCAGCATGGAGCGAACCACCCGCGGCTGACTACGGCGGCTGCCTGAAATCTGACCGCAGCCAGTCTCAGCTCAGGCGGTCCCGCATTATTCGACTTCAGCGCACCGTCAGACGCACAGCCGCGGATGCAGCTGCCTCCAGCGGTCCGCGCCGTGAGATGACAGCCTTCCACACCACGGCAATGCCGATGAGCACGACCGCGTGGACGGCGTACTCCGCGGTGGGGTCCATGCCCTTCGTCAGTTCAAGCAGAACGACGTGCAGCGAATATACGGTGAGTGTCATTGAGCCCGGTGCGTGCAGCGGCAGCAGCAGCCGCGCGGCGGCCACGGGGAAGCTGATGAACAGCAGGCAGAACACGCCGATGGCCGCCGCCGCTGCCCCCGCTGTGCCGATGAGGTCCAGGGGAGTGCCGGTGTGCGGTCCGCTTACTGCTAGCCACCACGGGGTGTCGGTGGGGACGGTTCCCCAGTTGCCGTAGAGCGTGGCCTGTTCGAGAAGGCCCGGTTTCTCGGCTGCCGAAGCCGAAAGCACCTCCCAGCCGTGCCACACCATCAGCAGGCTCGAGACGGCTGGAGCCATGACGGCTGCTCCCAAGCCCGCGGCTGTCGCTGTTATCGCGGACTGCCGTGACCAGCGGACGTGCGCTAAGGCCATGCCCACGAGGATGTAGCTCATCCACTGCAGCGCCGGATAGTAGCCGGTGAGGACAATTGACTGCAGAAGGCCCACCGGATCGAAAAGCGAATAGAGGCTTGGGACCGCGAGGTCCTGTTCGAGCTGCCAATGCGCACGGATGGCGTGGGAGGCGAAGGGGGAAGCCACAAGCCACACGGCAGCCAGTGCTGCCAGCGTGCGCCCGCGCAGGGGCAGCAGGACAGAGGCTGCGATGAACAGGAAACCGTAGACGGTCAGAATGATTGCCAGGCGAGTGCTGATGGTGCCGAGCAACAGACCTACCGTGAAGATGATGACCCCGCGAACAACCGCGGCTGCGATGGCTTTGCCCGGGGTGGACAGTGATCGTGACTGTGAGGCCAGAACGAGCGAAAACCCGGCCAGAACAGCAAACAGGGCGCTTGAACGACCGGCGAACATCACGGCCCAGGTCGGTTCGAAGTCGTCAGTATTGAGACGGTAGACATGGGTGACGACCATGCCGAAGAGAGCTGAGCCGCGGGCCGCATCAATCCAGAGCAGACGCCCCTGCGGAAAGACCCTGTCAATCGGGTTCATGCTTGTGATTGTGCCACGGTCCGCCGCCGAGTGAGGAAGCACAGCCCCAGCCGCTGACGGTACAGTAGGAGGCATGGCTACACAGGGAGATTCACAAGCAGCGCAGGCGACCGCCGCTTTCGGTCGCGTTGGTACGGCTATGCTGACGCCCTTCAAGGGCGAAGACGTCGACTTCGATGCGGCGCAGGCGGTGGCCGAACACCTGGTGAACACGGGCAACGACATGCTGGTCGTCTCCGGCACCACTGGCGAATCTCCAACAACGTCATTTGACGAAAAGGGCGACCTGCTGCGCGCGGTGAAAGAAGCTGTTCCCGAGCACGTGCGCATTGTCGCGGGCATCGGCACAAACGACACGCGCAGCAGTATCGCCAATGTCGAACAGGCCGTCGAAGCCGGAGCCCACGGACTTCTGGCCGTCACCCCGTACTACTCCAAGCCATCGCAGGCGGCGATCGCTGCGCACATGCGGGCAGTCGCCGGGGCTTCGGACCTGCCGCTGATGCTCTATGACATTCCAGGCCGTTCGGGTGTTCCCATTGAAGCCGAAACGCTGATCGAGCTTGCCGATTGTCCTACAATCCTGGCGGTCAAAGATGCCAAGGGCGATATCGCATCGTCTATCGAGGTCATGGCGAAAACCGACCTCGTCTACTACTCGGGCGAAGACGCCCTCAACCTGCCGCTGCTTGCCGCCGGCGCCGTCGGCGTAGTGTCGGTCGCCGGGCACGTAGTCGCCCGTCCTCTGTCTGAAATGGTGGATCTGGTCGCTGCGAATGACATCGCCTCGGCTCGCCGCCTGGCCCTGGACCTTGTTCCTGTGGTCGACGCAATCATGAATCACATGCCCGGGGTGGTTTCCGCTAAGGCCTGTCTTGAACTCATGGGCGTGATTCCCTCCCGCGCAGTGCGCATGCCTCTTCTGCCGGCCACGCCAGAACAGGTCGACTTCCTGCGCCGAACATTGGAAGGACACGGTTTTCTTCAGTGATTGAACTGCCAACCGACCTCGGAACACCCCCGAAGGTCGACACCAACGCCCTGCGGATCGTAGCTCTCGGCGGTCTCGGTGAGGTTGGGCGCAACATGACGGTCTTCGAGACCGGCGGCAAGCTCCTCATCATCGATGCCGGTGTGCTCTTTCCCGAAGAAGAACAGCCGGGAGTCGATCTCATCCTGCCGGACTTCTCGTACCTCGACGGGCGGGAAAAAGACGTTGTCGGCATTGCGCTGACCCACGGCCACGAAGATCACATCGGTGCTGTGCCGTATTTGCTGCGCAAGCTGGGCCGCGACGTCCCGATCCTCGGCTCGACTCTGACACTGGCTCTCGTGGAGCCGAAGCTCAAAGAGCACCGTGTGAGGGCCAGAACGAAAGTCGTGTCCGAAGGCGACCGCGAAAAGCTCGGTCCGTTCGACCTTGAATTCATTGCCGTCAACCATTCGATTCCTGATGCTCTTGCCGTTTTCCTGCGCACAGACGCGGGAACCATCCTGCACACCGGCGACTTCAAAATGGACCAGCTGCCGCTGGATGGGCGGATAACAGACCTGCGCTCTTTCGCCAGGGTCGGAGAAGAAGGTGTTGACCTTTTCCTCACTGATTCCACGAATGCGGAAGTTCCCGGCTTCACCGCTCATGAGCGCAATATCGGGCGGGTCCTCGAACAGCAGTTCAGCCACGCATCGCGCCGGGTGATCGTGGCGTCCTTTGCATCGCACGTCCACCGCGTGCAGCAGGTTCTCGAAGCCGCAGTCGCCCACGGTCGCAAAGTGGCCTTTGTCGGCCGCTCCATGGTGCGGAATATGAAGATCGCCCAGGAGCTCGGCTATCTCAAAGCGCCCGCGGGCTCCATCATCGATCTCAAACAGGTTGACGATCTTCCCGAAGACCAGGTTGTGCTCATGTGCACCGGTTCTCAGGGCGAGCCCATGGCCGCACTGTCGCGCATGGCCAACGGCACCCACCAGATCGACCTCAACGAAGACGACACCGTCATCTTGGCAAGTTCGCTTATCCCCGGGAACGAAAACTCAGTGTCCCGCGTGATCAACGGTCTGATGCGCTTGGGCGCAACCGTCATCCACAAGGGCAACGCCGCGGTTCACGTCTCCGGCCACGCTTCGGCAGGTGAGCTCCTGTACGCCTATAACATCGTCAAACCCAGAGGCGTTATGCCGGTGCACGGCGAATGGCGCCACATGCTGGCCAACGCCAAACTGGCGATGGACACCGGGGTGCCCAAGGAGAAGGTCGTCGTGGCTGATGACGGCTGGGTTGTCGACCTCAAGAACGGGCAGGCCTCAATTGTCGGGGCCGTGCCGTGTGAGTACGTCTTCGTTGACGGCAAATCGGTCGGCTATGTCACGGAAGACGATCTGCGCGACCGCCGCGTGCTTGCCGGCGAGGGCTTTGTGTCGATCTTCATGACGATCGATGTGAAGAACCGCGAAATCGTTGCCGGACCGGAAATCCACACGCGGGGTGTCGCTGAGCACGACCGCGTGTTCGACACCATCAAGCCGAAGATCGCCAAGGCGGTGGAGGACGCTCTGGACGACGGAGTGAAGAATCAGCACCGTCTGCAGCAGATCATCCGCCGCACCATTGGCCGCTGGCTGTCGACCAAGCTGCGCCGCGGCCCCATGATCGTGCCGATGGTGGTGCTTGTCGGCGGCGAGGACTGAGCACCGAAGCCAAGACCTGCTGGCTGGGCGAGGGAAGTACCCCTCGCCCAGCCTGTTTATATGAGGCATGTTGGAGCGTGCTTCAGTGCCGAGAAGCCCACACTGCGGTCAGCTTTGCCGCGGCGGTGTGCAGCGCCTTGGCCACAGAATCGTAGACGTCTTCTGTCAGGCGGGAAGTCGGCGATGATGTTGACAGCGCGGCTGGCACCGGTGCGCCGGGCACATGAACGGCCAGGCAGCGAACGCCCACTTCCTGCTCTTCGTCATCAAGGGCGAATCCGCGTTCTCGGCTCAGAGTGAGCTCCGCGCGCAACGCCTGGTCATCAGCTGCCGAGGCGGAGCCGAGTATCGCGTCCACTTCACCGGGTTGCAGGTGGGCCAGTGTCGCTTTGCCCACGCCCGAACTGTGCATGGGAACCCGGGCGCCGACTTCTGTGAACATTCGCATGGATCGGCGGGACGCGGCCTGGGCAACGTAGGTCATGGTCGTGCCCTGCATAAAAGCGAGGTTGACGGTCTCTCCGAGTTCTTCGGCCAGGCGGTCGAGGATCGGCTGGAGGTCATAGCCGACCTGGGACGCTGCCTGCGCTCCCAGTCGAATGAGGGCTGCTCCCAGGGAATAGCGCTTGTCGGGAAGCTGGCCCACATAGCCTCGGGCTGACAGGGTCGCAAGGATTCGGTGAACTGTCGGGGCGGGCAGGTTCAGCTGTTCTGCAAGGTCGATCGAGCGGGCGGCCCCGCCCATGGAGCCGAGCGCTTCGAGTACGTCGAGGGTGCGGTCAACCGATTGGACTCGCGACGTCGGTGCCATTGTGCCTCCTTGCTGCACGCACAAACCGGTGCGATGTATAACACATCTAGGGTAGTATATTGATTTCGCTAGATGGAAATGAAAATTCATTTTCAGACTCTGCTGCCTATACGCAAAATGCCGCTGATAGTCAAAAGGTGGGCCGATGCTCGAAGAACTGATCTCCTCCCTGCCCGACGGTGTTGTCACCGTCAATCCAGACCAGATGGAGGCGTACCGTCGCGACCGCGCGAACGATCCCAATGCCGGAATGCCGCTGGCCGTTGTGCGGGCTCGCAGTGCCGAACACGTGCAGACTGCAGTTCGCTGGGCCGCCGAGCATGACGTTCCCGTCATTCCCCGTGGTGCCGGTTCCGGTCTGTCCGGCGGTTCGACCGCGCAGGACGGCGCCATCGTCATCTCCCTGGACAAGATGCGCGACATCACCATCGACGTCGCAACCCGCACGGCCGTCGTGCAGCCCGGCGCGTACAACGGGGAGGTCAATGCTGCGGCGCAGGCAGAGGGGCTGTGGTACCCGCCGGACCCTGCTTCGCGCGAGTTCTGTTCGATCGGCGGCAATATTTCGACCAACGCCGGCGGTCTGTGCTGCGTGAAGTACGGTGTCACAACGGACTACGTTCTGGGTCTGAAGGTGGTGCTGGCCGACGGCAAGCTCATCACCCTGGGCGGTCCGCGCGTGAAGGACGTGGCGGGCTTTTCGCTGACCAAGCTGTTCATCGGCTCCGAAGGTGCGCTCGGCATCGTCGTGGAGATCACCCTGCGGCTGGTTCCCAAGCAGCGCACCCCCTCGACCCTCGTGGCTGTCTTCCCCAGTCTCGAGTGCTCCTCGAAGGCGGTGCTCGACATCACCCGCGGCATGCAGCCGTCCATGCTCGAATTCATGGACAATGCGACCATCAACGCGGTTGAAGATGACCTGCGCATGGGGTTGGATCGCGCTGCGGCGGCCATGCTCATCATCCAGTCGGATGAACCTGCAGAGTTTGCCGCATTCGAAATGCAGCGGATGGAAGACATCTGCAACGCGGCCGGGGCCACCGAGTGCCTGTCGACAACCGACCCGGATGAAGGTGAGCAGTTCGCCTTTGCCCGCCGTCATGCAATTCCGGCCATCGAGAAGACCGGCTCCATCCTTCTGGAGGACGTCGGTGTCCCCATTCCCAAGCTGGGTGACCTCGTTGTGGGCATTGCCGAGATCGCAGAGCGCAATGGTGTGCGCATTCCCGTTATGGCCCACGCCGGTGACGGCAACACCCACCCGCTCGTCGTCTTCGACCCCACTGTTGAAGGCGAAGAGGAGCGGGCCAACAAGGCCTACGGTGAGGTTATGAGCCTGGCCATCAACCTGGGCGGAACCATCACGGGTGAGCACGGCGTCGGCAAGCTCAAGCAGCCGTGGCTGAAGGACTACCTGGGCGACGATGTGTACGAACTCAACGAGCGCATCAAAAAGGCACTGGATCCCCAGGGCATTCTCAATCCCGGGACGATGGTTGTCGTAGGACCGCACGCTAAGCCCAACGCCTGATTCTGGCTATGCGGAGGCCTGTTGGGGCGGCTGTTGACTCCAGCGGGACCTTCCGCCTAATCTTTCAATGTGTGAATCAAAGATTTCACAATGTGGAATCACACGAATAGGAGACAGACAATGACCACTGCCGATCTGCAGCTTCCTGAAGGCATGGAAATCACCGCTGAGCTCAAACCCGAATACTCCAAGGTCCTCACCGCTGAGGCCCTGCAGCTCATCGCCGACCTCCACCGCAAGTACGAAGGCGAACGCCAGGAGCGCCTGGCGGCGCGCATCGAGCGTCAGAAGTTCTTGGACGAAGGCGGCGAGCTCGACTTCCTTGAAGAGACCAAGGCCATTCGCGAAGACGATTCGTGGCAGGTGGCACCTCCGGCCCCCGGTCTGGAGGACCGCCGTGTTGAGGTCACCGGCCCCACCTACCGCAAGATGACGATCAACGCGCTGAACTCCGGCGCCAAGGCGTGGCTGGCCGACCAGGAAGACGCCAACACCCCCGCCTGGGATTCCGTCATCGGCGGGCAGATCAACCTGCTTGACGCGACCAACCGTGAAATCGACTTCGTTGCCGAAGAGACCGGCAAGGAATACAAGCTGCGTCCAGATGAAGAGCTGCCCACCATCATCGTCCGCCCCCGCGGCTGGCACATGACCGAAAAGCACATCCTCGTGGACGGCAACCCCGTCTCCGGTTCGATCGTCGACTTCGTTCTGTACTTCGCAAGTGCAGGCCGCAAGCAGATCGAAAAGGGCCGCGGCCCGTACTTCTATCTGCCGAAGATGGAATCGCACCTGGAAGCGCGCCTGTGGAACAACATCTTCGTTGATGCCCAGGAAGCTCTCGGTGTTCCGCGCGGCACCATCCGCGCCACCTGCCTCATCGAGACCTACCCGGCGGCATTCGAAATGGAGGAGATCCTCTACGAACTGCGCGAACACTCCTCGGGTCTGAACGCCGGTCGCTGGGACTACATCTTCTCGGTCATCAAGACCCACAGGAATAAGGGCGAAGACTGGATCACCCCGGACCGCGCCCAGGTCACCATGACCGTTCCGTTCATGCGCGCCTACACCGAACTTCTGGTGCGCACCTGCCACAAGCGCGGCGCGCACGCCATCGGCGGTATGTCGGCCTTCATTCCCTCGAAGGATGAAGAAGCCAACAAGAAGGCCTACGACCAGGTCACGAACGACAAGTCGCGTGAGGCCGGCGACGGCTTCGACGGTTCGTGGGTTGCCCACCCCGGAATGGTGGAAACCTGTAAGGAAGCCTTCACCAAGGTTCTGGGCGAGCGCCCCAACCAGATCGACAAGAAGCGCGAAGACGTCAGCGTTTCCGCGACTGACCTGCTCAGTGTGAAGGACACTCCCGGCCAGATCACTGAAGGCGGGCTGCGCACCAACATCTCGGTGGGCATCCAGTACGTCCAGTCGTGGCTCAACGGCAACGGCGCAGCCGCCATCAACGGTCTGATGGAGGACGCCGCGACCGCAGAAATCTCGCGCAGCCAGGTGTGGCAGTGGGTGAAGGAAGGCGTGAAGCTCGACGACTCCGGCGAGCAGATCACGAAGGACTTCGTCCAGAAGCTCATCGACGAAGAGACTGCCAAGCTCTCGGGTGACAACCTCGAGCAGGCAACCAAGCTCTTCACCGAAATGGCGCTGGATGAGGAATACCACGACTTTCTCACCCTTCCCGCCTATGAACTGCTGGGCTGATGGAGCCCTGAGCTGAAGGCCTTCCGCCTGACGCTCGCACACTGTGGCCCTCGCGAAGTATTCGCGGGGGCCACAGTGTGTTCTGGCTTCTGCCGGAGAGCAGTTGCCAGGTGGCAGCTACTTGCCGCGCAGAACCTCTGCCGCGGCAGAAACCGTGTCCGGGGTGTACATCGACCCGAACAGGTGAACGTGGGCCAGAAGGCCGAAAAGCTGGTGGGCGGGAATGTCGTTCCGCCACTTCTTCGGCATGGCGTGCTCGGACTCATAGCCGGCATAGATCTCATCGAGGTGAGGCGCACCGAACATGGCGAGCATCGCCAAATCCTCTAATCGGTGGCCGCCGTGGGCCGCCGGGTCGATGAGCACCGCACCGTCGACCGTCCACATGAGGTTCCCGCTCCACAGATCCCCGTGGACGCGTGCCGGATCTTCGGCGGGCCCACCGGCTATCCCGTCGTAGGCCCCATCAGCGATGAGGTTGACAGCGTCTTCAACCGTGCTTGCGCCCCGGTCGCCCAGCTGCCCACGGGTCCGTTCCAACAGCGGGCGCAGACGATCTTCCGCCCAGAACTCACCAAAGGATTCACGAGGTGCCGTCGGCACCTCGAACGGCTGACTCAGGGGACCGAAGTAGGCGGGGGAGTGGGGCGCCCAGCCGAACCCGGATGCTCCGCTGTTGTGCAGGAGGGCCAGCTGCGCACCAAAGGTGCGCGCCGCCTCGGGAGTCGATGGGGCAGGCTCCAGTCGTTGAAGCTCCAGCCGGTCATCTGCCACGCCGAGTACGCGAACCACCGGAATGACTCCCGGTTCAGCAAGCCACCGCAGACCGGCGGCCTCGGCTTCGAAGAAACCGGCAGGTGTACCGTTGCGCTGCTTTGTGAAAGTCATGTCTTCAGTCTATGAGCAGCCTTATGACCTCGACCCGCTGCCGCGGATTTCGACGTACAGCCATCTGGTTGTAGCCGCAATAGCGTAAATGAGTGTGGTGGATGCTGTGGTGGGCAAAGCGACATAAAGAAGAGTAAGAAAGACGCTCTCTATTGACCATTTCGGGCCAGAAGGATAAAGAGCCATTCCAGCCAGCGTGCAGAGCACAGTGAACAAGAGCAGTGACAGAATCACAGCCCACATTGTCCGCATGGCCCTCGTCGCAATAATAAAACCGGCGGCGACGATAGCAGGAACAGTTGTGACCCCTACGTAATATTGATTATATTCGCGTGGGCCATAGGGTCCGAACGGAAAATTAGAATAAAAGCAAAAGCAGGCTGCGGCACTGATCAAGATGCTCACTGCAAGCGCAATTCGATGGAAGCTCAAAGCCATATCCTTAGTGTAAATCTATTGCCGGGGTCGATGCAGAGCTGGCCGATTCATGGCTCGCACCACGGATCTTCGCGATGGCCCGCATGAGGTGGTAGATGCCGCGGAAGAGCACCGTGATGAACAGGAGCGCAGCGACCAGATGCGGTTCATGATTCTCCTCGTGTTGGCCAATTGACGCGCTACACGCCGCAGAGCGCAGAATACGCGGCGCGGGCCGCCAGCGGGCCTAATATGGTTCCATGGCGACCAGTACGACTTCCCCCGCTGCTGGTAAGCGCAAAAGGCGCGCGAGCAGAGCACCTGCCGAACCCGAAGCGGGGCCCAAAAAAGCAAACCCGGTGACCGGGGCATGGATGGGAGTTTCCCGCATGGCAGGCGATCGAACCCGCAAGGTGTTCTCAGAAGAACCCCAAGATGACCCATCGCCGACCCGCCGTGACGGCACCGGCTTCTTCCTCATCGGATTGGCTCTCGTCATTGCGGCGTTTGAATGGTGGAACATTCCCGGCGCCATTGGCGGAGCTGTGCGAGCTGTCGTCGAAGGCACCGCCGGCCGTGTTGCTCTTGCCCTGCCGATCATCTGTGCGGGCTACGCCGTGCGCCTGTTCATGCGCGGGGCGGACACGCGCGGCAACAACCGCATTCTGTTCGGCATCATCGGTTTCATTGCTGCAGCAGCCGGTCTTGCGCACATCTACGCCGGGGTGCCCACATTCGCCAATTCGCAGGAGGCGATGGCCAACGGGGGAGGCGCCATCGGCTTCCTCATTGCAACTCCTCTCGTGGCTGCTGTCACCGAATTCGTTGCAGTTCCGCTGCTTATCCTGTTGGGGCTGTTCTCGGTGCTCGTCATCACCGCAACCCCGGTGCAGGAAATACCGTCGCGCCTCATGGACGCCTACGACCGGCTGACCGGGGGGCGTTCACCGCGCTCAGAAGACGATGAGCACGGCAATGTGGATCTGGTTGCCGAGGGTCGGCGCACGTCGACTTTGAAGCCGATGGGAGCCAAGCGCCGCAGTCGGAAGAAGCAGGATGATGACGACGCCGAAAAATCGCGGGCCTATGACAAGGCGGTGATCGAAGAGTCTGAACTTCCGCCGTCGCAGCAGCAGACCACCGTTATGCCCACAGCCGGTGCTCCGACAGCCGGGAACGCCGACGATGCCGCGACAGAAGTCTTTGATGTGGACGCACCCAAACCGGGTCAGCGCCGTCAGACGAAGGCCGAAAAAGAACGTGCTGAGCTTAAGAAGAGCCTGGGCATGGACGATTCGGCTGACGCGGGAGCCTCGGGTGGGGCGGGGGCTGTCGGCGCGGCCAAAGCCGGAGATGTTGTTCCCGCTGTTTCCACACCGGCCCCGCACCCGACGGGCGAACTTCCTGAGCGGGTCACTCAGCTGTCGCTTGACGGGGATGTCACCTACACACTGCCGAGCACCGACCTGCTGACGGCCGGACCGCCGGCTAAAGAGCGCTCCGAAGCCAACGACCGCGTGGTCGCGGCGCTGCGCGATGTCTTCCACGAATTCAAGATCAATGCCGAAGTGACCGGCTTCAGCCGTGGCCCAACGGTCACCCGCTACGAGGTTGAACTGGGGCCGGGCACAAAGGTTGAGAAGATCACCAACCTGTCGAAGAACATCGCCTACGCGGTGGCCAGTGCAGAAGTGCGCATCCTTTCTCCGATTCCCGGCAAGTCCGCCATCGGCATCGAAATTCCCAACAGCGATCGCGAAACCGTGGTCCTCGGCGATGTTCTGCGCTCCGGAGCTGCCCGTCAAACTGAGCACCCGATGGTCGTCGGAGTCGGCAAGGACGTCGAAGGCGGCTTTGTCGTTGCCGACCTGTCGAAGATGCCGCACATGCTCGTAGCAGGTGCCACGGGCTCCGGTAAGTCGAGCTTCATCAACTCCATGATCACCTCGATCATGATGCGGGCAACCCCGGATGACGTGCGCATGATCCTCGTGGACCCCAAGCGGGTGGAGCTGACGATCTACGACGGCATCCCGCACCTCATCACGCCCATCATCACCAATCCGAAGAAGGCAGCAGAAGCTCTCGAATGGGTCGTGAAGGAAATGGACGCCCGCTACGACGACCTCGCCTACTTCGGCTTCAAGCACGTGCGCGAGTTCAACAAAGCCGTCCGCGAAGGCAAGCTCACACCCCCGGCCGGTTCAGAGCGCAAACTCCAGCCGTACCCCTACCTGCTGGTGGTCGTAGACGAACTCGCCGACCTCATGATGGTCGCTCCGCGAGACGTTGAAGCCTCCATTCAGCGCATCACCCAGCTGGCCCGCGCAGCCGGCATCCACCTGGTCCTGGCAACCCAGCGGCCCTCGGTGGATGTTGTCACCGGCCTCATCAAGGCAAACGTGCCCTCCCGCCTGGCATTTGCGACCTCGTCGCTTGCCGACTCCCGCGTGGTCCTCGACCAGCCGGGTGCTGAAAAGCTCATCGGCCAGGGTGACGCGCTGTTCCTGCCGATGGGAGCATCGCGGCCCATGCGCGTGCAGGGGGCGTGGATCAACGAATCTGAAATCGAAAAGGTCGTTGAACACGTCAAGGGGCAGCTTTCGCCGAATTACCGCGAAGACGTCCAGCAGGCCAGCCCGCAGAAGCAGATCGACGAAGAGATCGGCGACGACATGGACGACCTGCTGCAGGCGGTCGAACTCGTTGTCACAACCCAGTTCGGTTCGACCTCAATGCTGCAGCGCAAGCTGCGCGTGGGATTCGCGCGTGCGGGACGGCTCATGGACCTTATGGAGTCCCGCGGAATCGTCGGTCCCTCCGAAGGCTCGAAAGCCCGCGACGTGTTGGTCAAACCGGAAGACCTTCCGTCCACACTCGCCTACATCAAGGGTGAAACACCGCCGGCAGAAGAATCTGACACCGGCAGCGCAGCGGCGGCCGACCCAGCCGCATCCAGCGCTGCTGCAGCCAGCGGACCGCAGGTGAGCTCCACCTCGTCAGATCCGCTCAGCCATTCCGACTACACGGATGCGAGCGGGCGGACCTACGACGCCGAAACCGGGCTCGAGGTCGTTGAAGCCGGCGGGGAGGACGCCTGGGACCTCACCGGCCGCTGAGCGGTACAGTGAGCATGATGGAAACTTCGACTCAGGCACCCAGTTCGTGGAATGTGCCCAACGCTTTGACGGTCCTGCGGATCCTCATGGTTCCGCTGTTCTTGTGGCTTCTGCTGGCCCAGGGCGGGCAGGACCCGGTCTTACGACTGTGGGCTTTCGGCATTTTCTGCCTGGCGATGATCACGGATTGGATTGACGGGACTATTGCCCGCAAGTACGGGCTGATCACCGACTTCGGAAAGATCGCCGACCCGATTGCCGACAAGGCGCTCATGTCTGCGGCGTTCATCGGCCTGGCGATCATCGGCGGGCCCGGCGGTCTGCCGTGGTGGGTGCCGGTCATCATCCTTGTGCGCGAATACGGCATTACCGCAATGCGCCTGATTGTGGTCAAGAAGATCGTGCTGCCGGCTTCGAAGGGCGGCAAGATCAAGACTGTTCTGCAGACTGTGGCCGTGGGCCTGCTGCTCCTGGTGGTTCCAGTTGGGCATTTGGGCATTTCCGGACTGACCGTGGGACTGCTCGTTGTGGCGTGGGTGATTCTCGTCGCCGCGATTGTGCAGACCCTGTGGTCGGGTATGCAGTACGTGGTCGATGTCGGCAAAGCGCTGAAGCAGGCGGGCTGACAGCCATGAGTGGACCGGGCGCGGTCGATACCGTCGAAGGCGGCGGGCCGCAGTCTGCTGAGCTGTCGTCTGCTGAGCCGGGGCCAGTGGAGCCGCGGTCTGCTGATCCGCGGCCCGGTGCCCGCGAAGTGATTGCGGCGGCATCACAGCGGGGTCTTACAATCGCAGCCTGCGAATCGCTGACCGCGGGCCTGCTTGCGGCTTCGCTGGCCGATGTGCCTGGCGCTTCGGCCGTTCTGCGCGGCGGATTGGTCACTTATGCCACCGAACTCAAGCACACGCTGGCCGGGGTTGACGCCGATCTTCTTGCGCAGCGCGGTGCGGTTGATCCTGATGTTGCACTGTCAATGGCCCGAGGCGCCGCCCAAGTCTGCGGTGCCGAGCTCGGGATCTCCTGTACGGGGGTTGCCGGACCGGATCCGCAGGACGGCAAACCCGTGGGACGGGTGTACATCGGGCTGTGGCAAACCGGTGGGGCCGGTCGACCTGGGGACAGTGGAGCCGACGCCGAAGGGTGCGGACACGTTCAGCGGTACGACTTTTCGGGCAGTCGAGCACAGATTCGCAGTCAGGTTGTCGACGCTGGTTTGGACCTGCTGGCTCGCGCTCTCGGCTGAGCACACTGGGGTGCCGGCAGATGGGAGCCGGGCAAGCTGAATGGTTCATCTGTGCTTGTGTCTGAGCCTGCCTGTAGTCTTGGGAACAAATCTTTGCCAGTCGTGGTTGTCTGTTAAGAATGAATGATCAACTGTTTACGAGTCGCCTAGAGGGAGGCCACCTATGACTCTCGTCCGCACGGAAATCGGCGACACCCTGCGCTCGGCGCGACGCCGTCAGAACCGCACCCTGCGGGACGTTTCTACCGGTGCGCGCGTGTCACTCGGCTACCTCAGCG
Source organism: Brevibacterium sp. HMSC07C04 (assembly GCF_001815905.1). Taxonomy (GTDB): domain Bacteria; phylum Actinomycetota; class Actinomycetes; order Actinomycetales; family Brevibacteriaceae; genus Brevibacterium. The sequence continues at coordinate 120,769 of NZ_KV823255.1, forward strand.
AAATTGAACGCGGGCAGAAGGAAGCCTCGTCGGAGCTTCTGGCTTCTATCTGCTCTGCTCTCGACGTCCCGCTGTCCGCTGTTCTGCGGGAAGTCAGCGACCGCATCGCTCTGGCTGAAAGCGTCGAAATTCCGGACACCGTGCCAGCTGAAATGTCTGAAAGCTACTTGGGTGGGGACGCCCTGGCGCCCCAGCGATGATTGGCAGCTGATGCAGCACACGGTCTACTGGGAGCTCATGGAAGACGAATTCGGTGCGATGCGCGCCCGTTCGCTGCATACCGACCTCGCACTGAGTTCGCTTGACTCCCGCACGCCGGCCGAAGCTTTCGATGCCGGTTTTGAACCACGCGAAATCTGGGAAGCCGTCTGTGACAGCACAGGGGTTCCATTTGAACGCCGTTTGGGCAAAGACAAACCACTGTCGACACCGTTCTGAATCGCGTCGGGTTCTGGCGGAGCATGGTTTGCACCGGAGGAACATTCTGCAGATGAGGGCACAAACCGAGGCGAAAATACACGGATCGCCTCTGTTTGTGCCCTCATCTGCGCACTGATCGAAGCCTCAGCGGGTTTTATCCACAGATTCTCGGTGAGGTCTGGTAATGCGGGTCTCGAATCAATAGCCTGGAGACAGTTCACAAAGGTGTGGCGAACAGGAATTGATCATGTTCTCTCTGTCTGGACAGTCTCGTAGTGGCGGCTCGTGCATGCGAAAAGTGCGTCGTGGAGTGGCTGCGGCGCTTGTTGGGTGTTTGGCTTTATCGGGGTGTTCGGGCGGAAAGCCCGAAGGCCAAGGCGCGGACGGGTCTGAATCTGGTTCGCCGTTCGCGGCTCCGGAGGACTCGACCCCGACTGTTCCTGAGTACAAGGTCGAAGACGGACTTGTGCTGTCAGCTGATGACAAACGGCTAGCCGACGAAGCGGTTGTCTTCTTCACGGAGTACATGGCCGCAGCGAACCGAGCTTACAAAGACGGCGGTGTCTACTGGGACAAGTACATCGACATGTCTGCCGAGGATCTTAAAAAGGCAAATGAACAGACCCGGGAGGACCAGGACACTAAGGGTTACAGGGCCGTGAACGACCTAAAGCATCAAACCCCAAAAATCCTAGATTTTGGGGCTGATGAGGACGCTGTCATCGTAGCCGCATGTTTGGATCTCAGGAATTGGGAGCGGGTATCGAATGAGGGGGCGTTTCGTCCAGAGGGTGAACGCGACTTGCCTGCAATGGGTTTCTATCTGCGGAAAGATAACGGCGTTTGGAAAGCAGCTGAGATGTACATAGAGAGTCCGTCATGCAATATCGACTGACACAAGCCGTGCTAATCGCTGCATTGTTTGCGGCGATATCTCTGGTGATGTGGCCACAACATGCTGTGGCAAGCGCGAACTGCGGTCTCTTCGACAGGACAATCAGTTGTTCCAACTCGTTGACGAAGAAAAGCAAAGTTTCTCGCAAACCGACACGTTCCAAGTCAGGGTCGGGATACACAAAAAAGCGTCCGAGCAGGCCCGCGGGCAATAAGTCGGGCGCTGGTTCGGCTGAGCCTCCTCCTCCGGTTGTTCGGTGGCACAACAAGTGTGGTGCGAGGCCGATTGCTGTTGATGGCGGTCATTGCTGGGTGCGGCATGAGCAGCCCCGGCAGCCAGCCGCCCCGAGTCCTCCCTCCCGCGGGCAGGCCCCGGTTCAAGAAGCGCCTGCGCTTCCCGCGGTTCCTGTTGTTACGCAGAGGGATTTTCAGTCTGTTCCTCTGTCCGCAGGGGTGGTTCACGTGTGGCCGAACGGCTGGGGTGTAGCTGGGAAGCGGACCGCGTTTTGGACCGAGGACACCACCCAGACGAAGACGCTGACGATGTTGGGCCAGCAGGTCACCGTCGAGGCCGTCCCGGTGTCGTGGCGGTGGGATTTTGGTGACGGAACGGTGAAGTGGACGCATTCACCGTGGCGCAAGCCGGTGAGCTTGGAGCGCGCTGGTTTCTATCATGTGTACAGCAAGGCTGAGCGCGTAAAGGTGACTGTCACGGTCAGGTATGAGGGCCGATACCGTGTGGGTGACGGTCCGTGGACGGATATTGATGGGACAGCTGAGAAGACAAGCCCACCGCGGGATGTCACTGTCTATCGGTATGAGAAGTATGTGGTCAGTGAGCACTGCAAGCGCCGCAATTGCCTAGAGGAAAATCGGGCCAACCGCTGAATTCCACCACTCGCACAGGCGGCTGCTGCAGCGCGCCATGGAGGCCTCCCAGGCAGGCTGTGGAGCAGCAAGAAGTTTCGCTGCGACCAGTCGAGCAGACACACCGGAAGCAATATAGAACACGTGTTCGGGTGCGTGTATTGTTGTCCTGCCAGCGAAAAAGTTATCCACAGCTTTTGAATTGGCGTTCTCTATGTCAGTGCCTCGGTCTACAGTCAGAGCACAACGTCCAATGAGGAGGATCCATGGCAAGCAAGCCAGCATCGCGCACCGCTGAAGAACGGGCAGCGGAACAGAAGACCAAAGCTCTTGACTCAGCGCTGGGGCAGATTGACCGGCAGTTCGGCAAAGGCGCCGTTATGCGTTTGGGTGACGAAGAGCGCCCGCCCATTGAAGCAATTCCCACTGGTTCGCTCGCGCTGGACGTAGCACTAGGCGTCGGCGGTCTGCCGCGCGGTCGCGTCATTGAAGTCTACGGCCCGGAATCATCCGGTAAAACCACCGTTGCGCTGCATGCTGTCGCCAGCGCTCAGCAGGCCGGCGGTCTAGCAGCGTTCATTGACGCCGAACACGCACTTGACCCGGTGTACGCCAAAGCGCTCGGCGTCGACACCGACAACCTTCTCGTGTCGCAGCCGGACACCGGTGAACAGGCTCTGGAAATTGCCGACATGCTGATTCGCTCCGGCGCTCTCGACATCATCGTCATCGACTCCGTCGCAGCTCTCGTGCCCAAGGCTGAAATCGAAGGCGAAATGGGCGACTCCCACGTGGGTCTGCAGGCGCGGCTGATGTCGCAGGCGCTTCGCAAGATCACCGGTGCGCTGGCCAACTCCAAGACCACCGCCATCTTCATCAACCAGCTGCGTGAAAAGGTCGGCGTCTTCTTCGGCTCACCCGAAGTCACCTCCGGTGGTAAAGCACTGAAGTTCTACGCCTCCGTGCGCATTGATGTTCGCCGCATTGAAACACTCAAAGAAGGCGCAGACGCCGTCGGCAACAAGACCCGCGCCAAAGTGGTCAAGAACAAGGTGGCTCCGCCCTTCAAGCAGGCTGAATTCGACATCATCTACGGCAAGGGAATTTCCCGCGAGGGCAGCATCATCGACATGGGCGTAGACAACGGCATCATCCGCAAATCCGGTTCCTGGTTCACCTATGACGGTGATCAACTGGGCCAGGGCAAAGAGAACGTGCGCCGCTTCCTAGCGGACAATCCTCAGCTGCGTGACGAAATCGAACTGAAGATCCTGACCAAGCTGGGCATTGTCGGCGCTGACGAATCAGCAGAAGAACAGGAGGAGACTCCGGCCAATGCCTGACACAGCTGGCACGGTGCGTCAGCTGCAGGAACAAATCGACGCGATCTCCGCGGAACATTCCGCGGAGAGACGCGACGATTACCGCATCCCCTCAGACGACCCTGAGTACAAGCGGGCGAAAAAGCGGGCACTCAACATCCTCAGTGCCCGCGACCATTCCTCAGCTGAACTGCGCGACAAACTGCTGAAGAAAGAACACCCCGAAGACGTCGTTGAGACCCTGATCGACAAACTCACCAACGCAAACCTGCTTGATGACAGGGCCTACGCTCACGGCTATGTGCGCGCCCAAAGACAGAGCCGCAGCCTGTCGAAGAAAGCTCTGCGCATGCAGATGCGCAAAAAGGGCCTACCTGACGGTGCGGTGGCAGAAGCACTCGAAGACGTCCATGCGGAAGACGAACACGAACTCGCGTTCTCTGTGGCAATGAAAAAGGCACACAGCACCCGCGGGCTTCCTCGAGAAGTCCGCGAACGCAGAATCCTCGGCATGCTCGCTCGTCGCGGATTCCCCACGGGCATCTGCCTCGACGTCACACGCCGAGCACTCGACGAAGTCTGACCTCAGCGGCTGGGCGGGCGCTCGGGTTAGTCCCCAGCTGTCAGCCGCCGGACCGCGGACTCAAGCTGACGGGCTCGTTTATGCCGAAGGTCTTGCGCAACACCGTGCGCATAGCCTCATAACCGCAAACACCATGCACACCGGGGCCCGGCACGGCAGCCGCTGAACACAGAGCAACCCGTGCCGTAGTCCCATCGACAGTGCGAACCAAACCAAAAGAATAGGGATCCCACGCAGGCCGAGGCCGGGCCACAAGGCGATACGCGTTAACACTGCCAGCCGCAATGTCACCGCCAACATAGTTCGCGTTGTGCTCACTCATCCTTGACGCAGGAACACAGCGCGAGGCAACAACAACATCGCGGAAGCCAGGAGCAAATCGCTCAATCTGCCGGACCACATGCTCCGTAACGTCAACGGAACACCCCAAGGGAACGTGTGCATAGGTCCACAGCGGGCGCAAACCGCTCGTCTCACGTGATGGATCAGCAACCGTCGGATCACTCGCGAGAACCAGCGGCAACGGCGGCATCACACCTTGGGAGACCGCATGCTGTGATGCAGCGATTTCCGACCACGTGCCGCCCAGGTGAACCGTGCCGGCCAGGCCTACATTCGGATCGCGCCACGGAACAGGGCCTGACAGAACAAGGTCAACCTTGGCAACACCACTGTGATGCCCAAGAGAGCGCAAGCTCCTCGTCACTGAGCCGGGTAAGTGCTCGGCAAAGATTCCTGCCGCAGCTTCCGCCGTCGTATCGCACAGATACGCTCGCGCAGGCGGCAACTGGGAAGAATCGGAAATATGAGCACCGGTGACAAATGACCCGCCATGGGCCTCAATGTCCGTCACAAGAGCATCCACAATCGTCTGAGACCCACCTCGCGGAATGGGCCAACCATCCCGGTGACCCGTCATCGCGAGCATGAGTCCCACGCCCGCAGACGACAGCGTTCCCAGACGACCAGGGGAGTGAGCTGCAACCCCACCCAACAGCGCACGCGCCCGAGCCTTAGAAAACAACCCCGCACCACCGGCCCGCGCGACCTTGACCACCGAACCAACAAAACGTGCAGCCGCGGCGGCACCTCGGGCCTTCAGAACCTCACGCGGCACGCTCCGCTTCGACCCCAGACCCAGCGCGACCACCGCCTCGGGAGCCTCAAGCAAAGGCAAGAACAGATCACGCCAACGCGAACCGTCGACACCCAGTTCGGCAGCTGTCCGATCCAGGCTGTGCCACGCAACCGCGGAAGGCTCATCCTCAAGAGGGTGCGCGTAGGAGGCTTCTGGCAGAAGCAGGTCGACACCTCGGGAAGGGAGATCAAAAGCAGAAAAGAAAGGCGAAGCAACAGCAAGGGGATGAACAGCCGAACACAGATCGTGCACAATCCCGTCAGCCAAACCCAGGTCCGCAGTGCGCGCCCCACCGCCCAGCGTTGGCTGAGCCTCGTACACGACAACCCGCAGACCCGCCCGAGCAGCCGTCACACCAGCCGCCAAACCATTCGGGCCCGAACCGATGACAACAACGTCAGGATGTGGGTCGCTCATGGTGCGCAGTATTCCACAGCGACAACAGCACCACCGGCCACACGACACTGCAGAACCCGCAAACCCAACGGCTAGAATGACGCCTGATGACTGAGGCAACGACGATGACTGACACAACCACAGCACGCCCTCGCACCTACGAGGTCAAAACCTACGGGTGCCAGATGAACGTGCACGACTCCGAAAGACTCTCGGGGCTTCTTGACGACGCCGGATACTCCCCAGCGCAGACCGGCGAACAGGCAGACATCGTCGTCTTCAACACCTGCGCGGTACGCGAAAACGCCGACAACCGCCTGTACGGAAATCTGGGCCGCTTAGCCGAGGTCAAAGAACAGCGCCCCGGCATGCAGATTGCCGTCGGCGGCTGTATGGCCCAAAAAGACCGCGATACCATCGTCAAACGCGCCCCATGGGTCGACGTGGTCTTCGGCACCCACAACATGGGATCACTGCCTGTGCTGCTCGAACGCGCACGCCACAACCAGGAAGCCCAAGTCGAGATCAAAGAAAGCCTCGACGTCTTCCCCTCGACCCTGCCCACCCGCCGCGAATCCACCCACTCCGGGTGGGTGTCGATTTCTGTGGGCTGCAACAACACGTGCACGTTCTGCATCGTCCCGGCTCTGCGCGGCAAAGAAAAAGACCGTCGCCCCGGCGACATCCTCGCCGAAGTCGAAGCACTCGCAGCCGAAGGCGTTGTCGAAGTGACCCTGTTGGGTCAGAACGTCAATTCCTACGGCACCGAATTCCGCGACAGGGGCGCATTCGCAAAACTGCTGCGCGCTGTCGGCCAGGTACCGCGCATTGAGCGCGTGCGCTTCACCAGTCCGCACCCGGCGGCATTCTCCGACGATGTCATCGACGCTATGGCCGAAACCCCCACCGTCATGCCGCAGCTGCACATGCCGCTGCAGTCCGGATCGGACAAAGTGCTCAAAGACATGCGGCGCTCCTATCGCACCAAACGGTTCATGGGCATCCTCGACAAAGTGCGCGAACGCATTCCGGGTGCCGCCATCACCACCGACATCATCGTCGGCTTCCCCGGAGAAACCGAAGAAGACTTCCAAGACACGATGGATATCGTCGAACAGGCCCGCTTCGCCCAAGCCTTCACGTTCCAGTACTCCATCCGCCCGGGCACCCCGGCGGCAGACATGGACAACCAGATCCCCAAGGACGTCGTCCAGGAGCGTTTCGAGCGCCTGACCGCTCTGCAAGACCGGATCTCCTTGGAAGAGAACGAGGCGCTGCTCGGCTCTGAAGCCGAAATCCTCGTGACCGGACTTCCCGATGCACTGCACGGCCGGTTCTCAGGCCGCGCCCGGGACAACCGGCTGGTTCATGTCAATGCCGACCCGGACACTCCCGTCCGCCCGGGCGACTTCGTGACCACCACGCTGACGGAGGCCAAGCCCTACTTCCTCATCGCGGATGCCCCATACACACTGCGCACATCCCCAGCCGGTGACGCGTGGGACCTCGCACAGGCAGACAGCTGTGGTGCAGGCTCCGGCTCAGCAGGTCCTGCTGGTCCCACTGTCCTGGGCATGCCGACCATCCGCACGCGATGACCTTCCGCGCCGCCGTTGTCCCAGCCGCGCCGGTGTACACGGCCGGCGTGACACGCACCCGGACACCAGCGGAAGACACGCTGCGCCAGTCCATGCTCACCGCGATCGCGTGGGCCGCGGGCGGCAGCACAGAAATCGGCATTGACGCTGACACCCCGATCGTCGGTCTCGGCGCGTACGGCATCGACCGAGGCGTCGACATGCACACGGGCGAGCTCCTCACCGGTAGCGCATGGCAGGCCGCGGTCGCTGAACTGCCCGATGAGGCCGCCCGTCAGGCTGTTCAGGACGCGTGCGCCCGCGCTGGATCGGCCGCCCTGCTGGCGGTCGAGGCGGGGCTGACCCCGGTCCCACTGGACCGCGCACAAGCCGCACTCATCACCTTCGACTTCTCTGCCACCTCGACCCCCGATGGGCCCCTGGCCCCCGTCGACGGCGCGGCAGAACACGACCGGGCCCTCATGGAAGCCATCAAAGCCGGTCAAGTTCAAGCCCTGGCACAAGCAGCGCAGGATTCCCGCACCTTTGCGTCGAACACCGAGTCGCTGCAGCGGCTGCTCAGCGCACACCGCCAGCCCGACGTCCACGTTGACTATGACGCAGAAACTCTCAGCACCCGCACCGCTGTGCTGCGGATGGAGTTTCCGTGACAGCGCACACCCGTCCGGTCATCAACATCGTCGGAGCAACGGCAACCGGCAAATCCGACCTCGCAGTCCGCCTAGCCGAACACTATGGCGGCGAAATCATCAACGCCGACGCCATGCAGTTCTATCGGGGAATGAACATCGGCACGGCAAAGATCACGCAGGCCGAAACCAGGGGAGTGCCGCACCACCTGCTCGACGTTCTCGACGTGACCCAAGACGCAAGCGTCAGCGAGTTCCAACAGCAAGCCCGCGCTCTCATCGCCGATATGCGAGCCCGAGGCGTGCAGCCCATCCTGGTGGGCGGGTCTGGCCTCTACGTGCGGGCGGCAACAGATGTCATGAACTTTCCGGGAACCGACCCGCACCTGCGCTCACGCCTGGAGCGAATAGCGCAGCTTGGCGGCACACACGACCTCCACGGGCTGCTGACGGAACTCGACCCGGAAGCCGGCGCGAAGATCAAGATCGAAGACACCCGGCGCATCGTGCGTGCCGTGGAAGTCATAGCGCTTACTGGTGAGACCTTCACATCGCACCTTCCCGAATACACCTACGTCATGCCGACCGTGCAGATCGGCCTGCGCATGAATCGCGATGACCTGCGTGAGCGCATCAGCACCCGCGTCCACTGCATGATTGAAAACGGCTGGGTTGACGAGGTTCGTGCGCTCATCGCCGCGGGCATAGAAGAATCGACAACCGCTTCTGCCGCAATCGGCTATCGACAGCTGATCGCCTATGTGCGCGGCACCATGACACTCGAAGAGGCCATCGAACAGACCATCATCCGCACGGGCCAGTTCGCCAAGCGGCAGGAAACCTGGTTCAAACGCGACCCGCGCATTCATTGGCTGCCTGCAGACGGCCCTGAGCTCTTCGACCAGGCGCTGGCCATCATCGACAGGCAGGAGACCGCATGAAACTCACCAAGGGCCACGGAACTGAAAACGACTTCCTCCTGTACGCCGACGACACTGTAAGGCTCGACTCGCACGCGATCGCCGCGATCTGCGACCGGCGCACAGGCATCGGCGCCGACGGCGTTATCCGTGCGGCGACCATCGGCTCAGTTGATGCACCAACAGCCCGCGTTGCCGAGGAAGCCGGCGCCCAGTGGTACATGGACTACCGCAACGCAGACGGCTCACCAGCGGAAATGTGCGGAAACGGGGTGAGGGTCTTCACTCATTTCCTACGCGAAACCGGGCTGCAGATGACCGAAAAGCTCATCATCGGAACAGCTGTCGGGCCCGTAACGGTGGAAACGACCACGAGCCCCTTCGCCAACGCTGCAGGCTCTGCTCACAACGCCGACTCAGCCACGTGGTACCGCGTTCGCCTGCCGCGCGGGCCCAAGCCGATAGCCGATGACGCCTTCGCCGCTGTTGCAAACCTCCGCCCGCCCAGACCCGCGGCGAGCGTCGACATGGAGAATCCCCACACCGTCGTCGCTGTGGCCCAAGCCGCCGAACTCGAAGCGCTCGACCTGCGCAAACCACCCGAAGTCCAGCCCGTACCGCCAGACGGCACGAACGTCGAGTTCATCGTCATCGAACAGGGCCCGCTGCCCGAAGTCACCAACCCCCGCCTGCAGAACGCAGGGCGTTTGAGCATGCGCGTATACGAACGAGGTGTCGGGGAGACCCGCGCGTGCGGCACCGGGGCGTGCGCGGCGGCGCTGGCCGCCAGCCACTGGGCCGGGAAGGCGGCACCTCGAGAATGGTTCGTCACTCAACCGGGCGGAACAGTGCTCGTCGAGGTGGAAGATGATGTCGCGATTCTGTCCGGTCCCGCTGTTCTTACAGCAGAAGCGGCTCTTCTATGAGCGCCGCCGCCGTGGCGCTGTCACGCTGCCGGTATAGGCGGTCGTCACTTCGGCGCGACAGCTGAAAGGACCCGAAACCCCTTGGACGATGCGGCGCGGGAAACGGTGAAGCCTTCCGGCAGGTTTTCCTGCATCCATATCTGCAGCGAGTCTGAACCGAGTTTTTTGGCTACTGCGAGGAGTGCTTGCCCGCCGGGCTTCAGTCGGGGCAGCCAGGTCAGCAGAAGTTCGTGCAGCACGTCTTTGCCCACGCGGATCGGCGGGTTGGACCAGATCGCGTCAAAGCGCACATCGTCTGGAATCTGTTCGGCGGTGACGGGGCGGATTGAGTTAAGTCCCGCCTCGGCGGCATTCTTCTTTGTCAGCTGAAGTGAGCGTTCGTTGACATCGAGTGCCCAGACGCGCGTGGACGTCCCGGCATCGCGGGCGCTGAGACCGGCGTGCAGCGCTATCGGGCCCCAACCGCACCCAAGGTCCAGCACATTGCCGCAGGGAACCTCGGGCAGGTGGTCGAGCAGAACGGCGGTGCCTTTGTCAACGCGGCCGGGGGAGAACACGCCGGAGTCAGTGGTCACTGTCAGGTCGTGACCGGCCAGGCACACCTGCAGTGACCGTGGTCGTGACTGTGCGTTCGGGGTGGAAGAAAAATAGTGCTCGCTCACAGCCCTCAAGCCTACGCGCTCATGGCGCCGAAGGCTGTGCCCTGTGGGACAATAGGCCGCAATGCGAGAAGAAAACGAACTTTCAGCCCCCGGTGCCTCGAGTGCTGAAGACAGCACCCCCGGCAGCTCGGGTGAAGCCCCCGAGGAACCCCGCTCCGGCACCTCAACAGGCGAGTCCAGCCGCGAAGACGACATCATCAACCGTGTACTGTCGCGGGCGGACTCATCGCTGACCGCAGCGGAGCTCGCCGCTGACGACGACACCAACTTCGACGTCCAGGAGCGTGCCGCACTGCGCCGTGTGGCCGGGCTGTCGACGGAACTCGAAGATGTCACGGAAGTCGAATACCGTGACGTCCGCCTGGAAAACGTGGTGCTCGCAGGCGTGTACACCGACGGTACCGCCGAAGCTGCTGAAGACTCCCTGCGGGAACTTGCCGCCCTTGCCGAAACAGCTGGATCGACTGTCCTCGACGGTGTGATTCAGCGGCGCGACACTCCGGACCCGGCCACCTACTTGGGCCGCGGCAAAACGCGCGAACTCGCCGAAATCGTGGCCGCCGTCGGCGCTGACACCGTCATCTTCGACTCCGAACTCGCCCCTTCCCAGCGTCGTGCCCTCGAAGACGTCGTCAAGGTCAAAGTCGTCGACCGTGTGGCGCTCATCCTCGACATCTTCGCTCAGCACGCCAAGAGCCGCGAAGGCAAGGCACAGGTCGAACTCGCACAGCTGGAGTACCTGCTGCCGCGTCTGCGCGGCTGGGGTGAATCCATGTCGCGGCAGGCCGGTGGACAGGTGGCCGGCGGCGCGGGAATCGGTTCGCGCGGTCCCGGTGAGACCCAGATCGAACTCGACCGGCGGCGCATCCGCAAGCGCATGGCGAAACTGCGCCGCGATATCGCCAAAATGACGCCTGCCCGCGAAGTCAAACGGTCTTCGCGCAAACGCAATCGCATCCCGTCGGTCGCGATCGTCGGCTACACCAACGCGGGCAAGTCGAGCCTGCTCAACCGGCTGACCGATGCCGGGGTCATGGTGCAGAACGTCCTGTTCGCCACCCTCGACCCCACCGTGCGGGCAGCCGAGGCGGAAGACGGACGCACCTACACGCTGACCGACACGGTCGGCTTCGTGCGCAATCTGCCGCACCAGCTGGTCGAAGCGTTCCGCTCCAGCCTGGAAGAGGCCGGGCAGGCGGATGTGCTTCTCCACGTGGTCGACGGTTCGCACCCCGACCCGGAGGGACAGATCGCGGCCGTCCACGATGTCCTCGCCGATGTCGTCGAGCCTTCCGTGCCGGAACTCATTGTCATCAACAAGGCCGACATCGCCAAGCCCGATGCGGTTGCACGGCTTATGCGCCGCCACCCAGGGGCCGTGGCGGTCTCCGCCCACACCGGTGAGGGCCTGGACATTCTGCGCACGACAATCGCCGATGCGCTGCCGCACCCCGAATTTGAGCTCACCGCCCTCATTCCCTACAGCCGCGGCGATCTGCTGTCTGCAGTTCACGAAGACGGCGAAATCGAGCGGATCGAGCACATTGACGAAGGTACTGTCGTTCACGCATTCGTCAACGGCGAACTCGCCGCCCAGCTCGAACCTTTCCGGCGGCCCGACATGTTCGCGGGCGCTTCATCTGAACCCAGCTCGCACGAACTGCCGATTCCCACAGCCGCGCCCACCTCGCCCGAGCCCGTCACACCCGATCCCACCTCGCGTGATGAACCCGCGGGGGAGCGCGCGTGAAGGACGCTGCCGAGATGCTGGAGACGGCCGTCGCCGCACTGCACGGCAGTCCCCGCGAAGGCCAACAGCAGATGGCCGAGGCTGTGAACTCGGCGTTGGAAAGCGAAACGCACCTGCTGGTGCAGGCCGGGACAGGCACGGGAAAGTCCTTGGGCTACCTCGTGCCCGCGGTGCGCTATGCCGTCGGCTCCGGCGAGCGGGTGATCGTCTCAACCGCAACGCTGGCGCTGCAGGCACAGATCATCGACCGCGACATCCCGCGGCTGGCAAAAGCCCTGCGCGAAGACCTCGGACGTCGACCGAGTGCGGCCGTACTCAAGGGACGCCGCAACTACCTGTGCAAACACAAACTCGCCGGCGGATACCCAGATGACGAGGCGGGGCTCCTGTTCGACACGGGAGCTGACGATGCGGCACACCGGGGCGGATCCATGAGCGCCCTAGAATCTGAGATCGCCCGCATCCGCTCGTGGGAACAGTCCACAGATACGGGCGACCGCGACGATTTGGTGCCCGGAGTCTCCGACCGCACGTGGTCCCACGTGTCCGTCAACGCCTACGACTGCCTGGGCCAAAAGTGCCCCATGGTCGAAGAATGCTGGGCTGAACTTGCACGCACAAAAGCCTCTGGTGCTGACGTCGTGGTCACCAATCACGCCCTGCTGGCAATTGATGCCTTCGGCGAAAACTCAGTGCTGCCGTCCCATGCGGCAGTAATCATTGACGAAGCCCACGAACTGCGCGACCGCGTGACATCGGCCCTTACCGGCAGTCTGACCGACACGATGCTCTCGGCAGCCCACTCGGCGGCGCGGAAGCACTCGGGGGCAACACCGGCGGCTCTCAGCGATTTCGACACTGCCCGCACGTCGCTGTCTGATGCGCTGGCGCAGGCGGAAGCGGGTCTGCTGCGGATGTGGCCCGAACCCCTGCAGGACGCGGTCGTGGCTGTGCGTGACAGTGCTCGCACACTGCTGAGCGCCTGCGGTGAGGCCGAGCGGGGCAAAGAGGCCGATTCGGGCTTGACGGTTGCGCGCGCTCGCATTCAGGAGGTTTTCGATCTTGCGGAGCGCATGACCGACGGCAACGCCAACGACGTCGTCTGGGTCAGCCGCAGTTCGTTTCGGGGTACGGAGACCGTCAGCCTCGTGATCGCTCCGCTGTCGGTTGCCGGCACCATGCGCCGCGGCCTGTTTGAAGAAGCAACCGTTGTCGCAACATCTGCAACCCTGGCGCTGGGCGGCCGATTCGAACCGGTCGCAGCGTCACTCGGTCTGGCGGGCCCTGACAGTCCGCGCTATGACAGCCTCGACGTGGGCTCGCCGTTTGACTACCCCAAGCAGGGCATCCTCTATGTTGCCGGCCATCTGCCCAAACCCGGCCGCGGAGGCCTCAATGTCGAACAGCTCGAAGAGCTGCGCGAACTCATAGAATCCTCCCGCGGGGGAGCGCTCGGACTGTTCTCGTCGAAAGCCGCGGCCGAGCAGGCAGCCGAATACATGCGCGAGTACACCGATCTGCCGATTCTGCTGCAGGGCGAAGACGGCCTGGGCAGCCTGGTGCGGTCCTTCAGCTCCGATGCTGACTCCAGCCTGTTCGGCACCATCTCCCTGTGGCAGGGAGTCGACGTTCCAGGTGATGCCTGCCGCCTGGTCCTCATCGATCGGATTCCCTTTCCCCGCCCGGACGATCCTCTCTCCACCGCCCGCACGGAAGCCGCCGCCCGCCGAGGTGCCAACGGCTTCATGGCCGTCTCCGCAACTCACGCTGCTCTCAAGCTGGCACAGGGGGCCGGCAGACTCATCCGCTCAACATCGGATCGCGGTGTCGTCGCGGTGCTTGATTCGCGCTTGCGAACGGCTCGCTACGCGAACTTCCTCATGGCAACACTGCCGCCCATGTGGAGAACAGAGAGCCCCGCGGTGGTCCGCGGGGCTCTCGAAAGGCTCAAACCGGAAGATTAGATGCGCCGGATGACCGCGGTCACAACACCCATGATGGTGGCAAAGGTGCCGTCAATGGGGGCGTAGTCAGGGTTCTGCGGCAGCAGCCACTGTTTGCCGTCCTTGCGCTTGAGCGTCTTGACCGTGGCTTCGTCATCCAGAAGGGCGGCGACTATTTCACCGTTCTCGGCGGTCGGCTGGCTGCGCACCACAACCCAGTCGCCGTGGCAGATGGCCGCATCGATCATCGAGTCTCCGACGACGTTGAGCAGGAACAGATTGTCGCCGGCGCCGACTAGCTGGCGCGGCAGCACGAACACGTCGTCCACGTTCTGCTCTGCCGTAATGGGACCGCCGGCGGCAATGCGGCCGACCACTGGAACGGCGGCCGCGTTCGAGGAGCTCTCCACCGCTGGGGCTTCGGCGACCTCAGCGGGGTTGACAACCTCGATTGCCCGCGGACGCTTGGGGTCGCGCCGCAGATAGCCGAGCTTCTCAAGCTGATTGAGCTGGTGTGCAACAGACGACAGTGAGGCCAGCCCCACCGACTTTCCGATCTCGCGCATGCTCGGCGGATAGCCGTTGCTGTGCACTGACGCTTCGATGGTCTCCAGCACCTGCCGCTGACGGGCAGACAGTGAACGGTCGTCCGCGGCAGCTGAAGCGACCGGCAGGGAAGACTCGCTGTCACGGTGCCTGCGGAACGTGCTGACCTCCTTGGCCACATCGGTGTCGCGCGGGCGGCCGCGAGTTCGACGCGACTGAGTCATGACTCTGTCCTCTCAGCCCAAACCCTGACGTTTCTGCCGGTCAGAAGTGTGGAGCAGGTTATGTCAGTGCCTCGTGGGAGGCTCTGAAGCGTGGGAATCGGATGCAGTGTTCGAATCCATTTTCACATAGATGTTCGACAAACAGCGGATTCTGTTCTAATGTGTGTCTTAGAACATCAGTTCGAATAATGCGAATGGCCGTGGGGCAAGCGGCCGTCCGCGCCATCGCATTGTCGGGGTCGAAGGCTTCGGCTGTGTTAGGAGGAAGAATGCACACGCTCGCTCGCGCATCGCACCGTTCGGTAAGGGAAGGCCGGATCTTTTGGGTGCGCCGCATGGTGGCTCTCGCCGTCATTGCAGTGGTTGCTCTGTGTGCTGTCCTCCTCATCCGGCCGGAGGCTTCGGCTTCGAATGCGGAACCGGCTTTTGCTGATGACACCCGGGTGGTCGTCGTAGAAGAGGGCCAATCACTGTGGGAAATCGCCCGCGAAGCAGCCGGCTCGGAAGATGTTCGCGACGTCCTTACCGTCATCGTCGACATGAACGGGCTTGACTCATCGACGGTTCACCCTGGTCAGCGTATTCTCGTGCCCTCCCGATAGGATTGGGGCGACCGCGCCGCGCGGTCGGTCGCAGCCGAACGGAAACGAGGATTGATGCCCCAGAGGATCGGGACGGCGTCACGTCATACCAGCGAATCAAAGGTCGACGTCACAATTGATCTTGACGGAACAGGGAAGTCCGAGATCTCCACGGGCGTGCCTTTCTATGACCACATGCTTGACGCTCTGGCCCGCCACTCTCTGTGCGACCTGACGGTCAAGGCCGAAGGCGACATCGATATCGACGTCCACCACACTGTCGAAGACACCGCCATCACCATCGGTTGGGCGCTGAAAGACGCGGTCGGAGACAAAGCGGGCATTCGACGCTACGGCGACGCTGCCGTTCCCCTTGACGAAGCCCTCGCACAGGCCGTTGTCGACATCAGCGGTCGCCCGTACTTCGTCCACACCGGTGAACCCGAGGGCTTCCAGTACGCCATGATCGGCGGTCACTTCACCGGCTCTATGGTCAGCCACGCTTTGGAATCTCTGTCCATCAACGCGGGGCTGACCGTCCATCTCGCGCTCGTCGCCGGCCGGGACCCCCACCACATAGCGGAAGCAGAATTCAAAGCCTTCGCTCGCGCCCTTCGCATGGCACTTGAAGCCGACCCGCGCACCGGTGGGGCCATCCCCTCCACAAAGGGGGCCCTGTGAACACGGCGCTCGTAGTCACACCCTTCGGCGATCCCAAGCAGCTCGCTGCGGCTTGCGTGCTCAGCGACATTCGCGGCTCCGTCGTGCCCGTCGGCGGCTTCTCGGCCATTGTTCTTGACAACGCCAGCCGCGAACACGCCACGGAAGTCACCCAGAAGCTGTCGAAAATGGCAGGCCGCTACGAAGTCCTGCTGCTCGTCCGCGAAGACGACGCCATCGCGTCCGGGCATTACCGCGCCGGCAAACGGCAATCGGAAGTTCCCGCGGGGCTGGCCCTGCAGAATCTGCCCGAGGACGTTGAACGCCTGCTGCTGGGGCAAGCTGAGCCTGCCGACATCGAAGGCGCCCAGCACACAGCCGACATCAGCAAAATGCAGGCAAGCGCACTGACCATGACGGGTGCCCGCGCTGCAATTGCGCGCACCGCAATCGTCTGGATGATCGTGGCCGCGGCTGCGTTCATCGCGCTGGTCATCGGCGCCGTTGTCGCCCTCAGCGGCCCCTGGTACATGTGGATTGCCACGGCACTGGCCGCGGGTGTGTTCGGATTCAGCCTCTTCCGCATCAACAAGCTGCTTGGTCGCAGACAATGACCACGGTAGCCGTTCTCGATGCCGGGTCGGGCAATGTGCGCTCTGCGGTGCGGGCGCTCGAAGCCGCCGGCGCTGAGGTCCAGCTGACCGCCCAGCCGCAGTACCTGCTTTCGGCTGACGGGCTCGTAGTGCCGGGCGTCGGGGCCTTCGCATCCGTCATGGACGAACTGCGAGCCGTTGGCGCGCCCGCCATTATCCGCGAAAGGATTGAACGCGGGATGCCGGTCTTGGGCATCTGCGTGGGCCTGCAGGTCATGTTCGACCAGGGCACCGAACACGGTCTGACTGCCGAAGGCCTCGGCTTGTGGAATGGGTCTGTGACAAAGCTTTCAGCCCCCGTTGTTCCCCACATGGGGTGGACCACGGTGCGGCCACCGCAAGGTTCGCTGCTGTTCAACGGAATCACCGAAGAACACTTCTACTTCGTCCACTCCTATGCGGCACACACAGCGCCCAGCACAGGGGAAGCAACGTACGCAGAGCACGGCGAAAAGTTCATTGCCGCGGTTGAGGACGGCCCTCTGAGCGCTGTGCAGTTCCATCCGGAAAAATCTGGTTCGGCAGGGCTGAAGCTTCTTGCCAACTGGATCGCAGGCCTCGACGATTCCCACACCTAGGAGAAACAGTGACCGAAGCAGACCGCCTTGTGCTCTTTCCCGCAGTCGACATTGTCGGGGGCAAGGCCGTTCGCCTGCACCAGGGCGAGGCCGGCACCGAAACCGACTACGGGCAGCCGTTGGAAAACGCTGTGAAGTTTCAGGAGGCCGGAGCGGAATGGCTCCATCTGGTCGACCTCGACGCTGCTTTCGGTCGCGGTGACAACCGCGAGCTCATCCAGGAGCTCATCGCCTCGGTTGATCTCAAGGTCGAACTCTCCGGCGGAATTCGCGATTCAGCGGCACTCGAAGCCGCTCTCGAAATCGGCGCGGCCCGCGTCAACATCGGCACTGCCGCAATTGAAAACCCCACATGGACTGCCGACGTCATCCGCCAGCACGGTGACGCCGTTGCGGTTGGACTCGACGTGCGCGGTGATGTGCTCGCCGGCCGCGGCTGGACGAAAGAAGGCCGAAGCCTGTGGGATGTCCTCGAAGAACTCGAAGCCGCGGGCTGTTCTCGCTACGTCGTCACCGACATCAACACTGACGGCACCCTCAGCGGCCCCAACACGGAGCTTCTGCAGAAAATCGCAACGACCACGGGCACGCCGATCACCGCATCCGGCGGCATCTCCTCACTTGATGACCTTGTTGCCCTGCGCAAGCTCGTTCCAGCGGGCGTGGACTCCGCAATCATCGGCAAGGCTCTCTACGCCGGTCGATTCACCATGAGCGAAGCACTCGAAGTCGCCGGGCGTCCATGACAGACAGCACGCCAGACGAGCCTCAGCTGCCCGAACACCTGAAAGCTATGTTCGGAGGTGCCGTGAGGCCAGATGGTTCTGCGTCGCCTGACGGTCATGCTGACTTCGACTCAGCCCGGACGGGCCATCAGGCTGACTCAGCGGGTACTGCGTGGAAGGGTCGTGAACTCAAGCCGAATCCCTTCGCCGGTGACACCGGCGAAGCTGACCCGCAGGTGACTGCGGCCCTCGACAATGCAACGGCCAATCCTTTTGACCCGACGGCCCACATCGGCGTAGTCGAGGCGCTCAAAGACTCGCGTGTTTACGCCCCCATTCTTCCGGAAGCGCTCAGCAAGTCCGTGGGGGAACACGGGCTCATGGTCGACAACAGCTCGGATATGGCTATGGTGCGTCTGTCATCCGAAGACGGCCGCGAGGTCACACCGTGCTTCACTGCCATTCCGCTTCTCACCCAGTGGGGGACTCAGGCTAGGCCCGTGCCGATCGAGGCCGAGCGCCTGGGCCTGGGTGCAGTTGACGAAGGCTCCCAACTGGTCATCATCGACCCTGGCAGTGATCACGCATTTTTGCTGCGCAGGCCGGCACTGTGGGCTTTTGTGCAAGGGCACGCCTGGACGCCATCGTGGGCCGACCGGGAAGTCGCGCAGGCCATTGGAGAAGCCGCAGCGCAGTTTCCATGGATCGCATCGGTCGGCGCAGGACCAGGCAGCAGAAGGATAGTGACGGGAGGTCCCGAACTGGCAATCATCCTCACACTGGAGGGTGAACCAGATTTCAGTGCCTTCCAGGCCCGCCTGGCAGAGCACCCCGTCATCGTCGACCGCGTCGATTCTCTGACCATCACCGTCCGCTGAGCTCAAAGGCCATAGCCCACACCCTTTGCCCCAAGGGCATCAGCCACGTCCGAACCCCGCGGCTGCAAGCCGCACCTGACTCCAAAGGCTTTAAGCCGCACGCGCACCTGACCTGAAGAGCCATAAGCAGTACAGGCGGATAGCCGCGGGTGCCGCACAACCGCCCTCCACCTCGGCACCCAGCCTGACTTGGGCACCCAGGCGCCATCTGCGCCTACGCTTTAGCAACAGAAACTCCCGTTAGCAGTGGTTGTCTTCGGGTGGATCCGTTGCTAAGGGGAGTTTGTGTGCGGCTAAAGCGCAGATTCCGGCTCAGGGGTGCTTCCGTACGGTCTGAACTCGCCAGAAGGGCATGTGCGAGAAACCGCAAGCGCTGCAACGCCCCCGCCCACCAAAACAACACCCAAACGCAAAAACACGAACGCCCCGACAGAGAATCTGCCGGGGCGCCCGTGTTTTCAGCCAAAGCCGCGCCAAGCTAACGCATAACGCGCAGCGCAGCTAACGCAGCTGAAGAAGATCAGGCCTGTTCCTGCTTCTTCTTAGCTTCGGTGACAACAGTTTCGATGCGGTTGCCGAGCTCTTCGTCGACGTTCTTCCAGTACTGGAAGACCTTGGGCAACAGCTCCTTGTCCCATACGCCCATGACGTGACCGGAGATGTTGTGAACCAGGCGGTCGCGAGCAGCGTCGTCGAGCACGTTGCGCACAAGCTCGCCGGCCTGGTTGAAATCACCGTCGTTTTCGCGCAGCGTCTGAGCGGCGCGAACGACGTCCGACTGCGGAACGTCAACCAGGTTGACGTCGGTAGCGGCGGACTCATCCGCATGCGGGCCGTCGTACGAGTTCGGTGCGTACTCAGGCTGGTCGGCCGGGTACAGTTCGTAGCGCATCTGGCCGTCGCGGCTGTAGTTGTGCTTGGGCGACTTCGGACGGTTCACCGGCAGCTGGGCGTAGTTCGGCCCAATGCGGTGACGGTGGGTGTCCGGGTAGGAGAACAGGCGGCCCATGAGCATCTTGTCAGGCGACAGTCCGGTGCCCGGAACGAGCGAAGCCGGGTTGAATGCGGCCTGCTCGATCTGTGCGAAGAAGTCTTCCGGGTTGCGGTTGAGCTCCATCTTGCCGACCTCGATCAGCGGGTAGTCCTTGTGGGACACCGTCTTGGTGACGTCGAAGATGTTGGTGCCGTAGGTGAAGCCCTCTTCGTAGGGGATGACCTGAACGGACAGGGTCCACGTGGGGAAGTTGCCTTCCTTGATGGCTTCGAACAGGTCGCGGCGGTGGAAGTCAGCGTCGATGCCGGCCATTTCGTCGGCGTCATCAGCGGAGAAGCCTTCGTGGCCGTACTTGTCGATGAATTCCTGCTTCTGGTCCGAGTGGAAGTGGTACTTGACCCAGAAGCGTTCGCCGGCTTCGTTGATCCACTGGAAGGTGTGGGATGCGTAGCCGTTCATTTCACGCCACGAGCGCGGGATGCCGCGGTCGCCCATGAGGTAGGTGACCTGGTGGGCCGATGCGGGTTCGTTGACCCAGAAGTCCCACTGCATGTTGTGATCGCGCAGGCCGGTCTGCGAGCTGCGCTTCTGCGAGTGGATGAAGTCGGGGAACTGGATGGCGTCGCGGATGAAGAAGATCGGGGTGTTGTTGCCCACGATGTCGAGGTTGCCCTCTTCGGTGTAGAACTTCAGTGCGAAGCCGCGGGGGTCGCGCCAGGTGTCGGGCGAGCCCTGTTCGCCGGCGACGGTCGAGAAGCGGGCGAGCATTTCGGTTTCGGCACCGGGCTGGAAGACCTTGGCCTTGGTGTACTTGGAAACATCGCCGGTGACGGTGAACGTGCCGAAAGCTCCGCCGCCCTTGGCGTGGACGACGCGCTCGGGAACGCGTTCGCGGTCAAACTGTGCGAGCTTCTCAACCAGGTAGTAGTCCTGCAGAAGCGTGGGGCCGTCAGCGCCGAGCGTCAGCGAGTGAACGTCGCTGCCGACTGGGATGCCGAAGTTGTCGGTTGTGCGGTTGGTTGCCATGAGTCCTCCTGGGTTGTCGGAGTTACAGAGAGTTCCTGAGCTCGCACTGGGGGCACTGCCCCCAGTAGACGACTTCGGCTTCGTCGATTGTGAAGCCGAAGTCCTCGGCGGGGCTCAGGCACGGAGCGCTGCCGGGTGCGCAGGCGACATCGCGGATGTCACCGCATGTTCGGCACACGAGGTGATGGTGATTGTCGTTGCGGTTGATTTCGTATCTGGCCGACGCGAAGCCGGCCGGATCGATGACCCTGACAAGCTGTGTGCGCGCGAACGCGCTGAGCACGTCGTACACCGTCTGCACTGACACCGTGCCGAGTTTTTCGCGCACTGCGCGGAAGACCTTGTCGGCGTCTGCGTGGGTGTGGTCGTGTTCCAACACGTCATAGACCGCCAGACGGGGCGCAGTCACGCGCAGTCCGGCGGCTCTGATCGTGTCGGCAGCACTCGTGGTCACAACTCAACCGTAGGCGTTTTCTGGAATGAGTCCAAGAAAGGGGAGCCTAACTCGCCAAAAGGCCGCTCGGCACCACGAGGTGCCGGCTGGGAATGCGTGCTTCGTTTGGAAGTGTCGGGCCGTGCGGGGGAGCTCAGGAAACGGGGCCGGTGTACTTTTCGCCCGGGCCTGAACCGGGAACGTCGGGGAAGGGGGAGGCTTCGCGGAAGGCCAGCTGCAGGCTGCGCAGGCCGTCTCGCAGGGGCCGGGCGTGCTGGTCGCCGAGGTCGACTGCGGACGAGGTGACAAGACCCGCCAGTGCGTTGATGAGCTTGCGCGCCTCATCGAGGTCCTGTAGGTCTTTGCCATTGGACTCTTCAGTGTCTTCGGCCAGTCCGCACTTCACGGCAGCGGCACTCATCAGGTGGATGGCCGCAGATGAAATGACCTCGACAGCAGGTACGTCGGCAATATCTCGCAGCGCCTGCTGCTCTGCGCGCGCGTGGTCGGCGGCAGTGTGATCATCGGAAAAAGTGTGGCGGTTTTCTGTCATGTCCCCAAGCTTCCCACATCCGAGTGTGAAAAACGCCTGAGTGTCGTGTAAGCTGGAGGGCGTGCAAAGTGGAGATTGACTCCCACCTGGATTGCCAAGGGCAATCGGGTCAGCGAAAACAGCTGGCACAAGCGGGCTTCAGGATCTGCTTTCCGGCTGTTGGGCACTGAGGTGAAGAATGTTCACCGGCAGCGTTTCAAGCTCCCTTTGCGTGTTCAAAGGGAGCTTTTCTGTTCCCTTGAACACCGTGATCACCATCTGAGTTAAGGAGCATGCACATCAGCGAGCCGCGCATCAACGATCGGATTCGAGTACCTGAGGTCCGTCTGGTCGGGCCCAACGGAGAGCAGGTCGGGATCGTCGCCATCCGCAAGGCACTCGACCTGGCACGCGAAGCCGATCTTGACCTCGTCGAGGTTGCGCCCAAGGCGAAGCCTCCGGTGGTCAAACTCATGGACTACGGCAAGTTCAAGTACGAAACTGCCCAGAAGGCACGCGAAGCACGGAAGAATCAGGCCAACACGGCCCTGAAGGAAATCCGGTTCCGACTCAAGATCGACGACCACGACTACGAAACCAAGAAGGGCCACGTCGTCCGCTTCCTCAACGGCGGAGACAAGGTCAAGGTCATGATCATGTTCCGCGGACGCGAACAGTCCCGCCCGGAAATGGGCATGCGGCTGCTTGAGAAGCTGGCCGAGGAGGTTGCCGAATACGGCACCGTTGAATCCTCACCTCGGCTTGATGGACGCAACATGGTCATGGTGCTCGCACCGACGCGTTCGAAGTCAGACGCCCGCGCAGAATCGCGCAGGGAGACCGCGGGTGCCAAGGGCACATACACCGAAGTCAAGTCGCGTCGCGACCGCGCTGCTCAGGCCAAGGCCGAGCAGCGAAACCAGAACTGACATCGGTTCAGGAGCGCCCAGCGCCCCAGAGCCACTACCCTCGGGACGGGTTTCCGAGGGCCGACTGAAGGAGAACGGCACAATGCCGAAGCAGAAGACCCACAGCGGTACGAAGAAGCGCATCCGCGTCACCGGCAGCGGCAAGCTCATGCGCGAAGGTGTCGGCAACCGCCACCTCGCAGAAGTCAAGAGCTCGCGCCGTAAGCGCCGCATCAGCGGCACCGACAAAGTCATGACCGGCGGCGACGCCGCCAAGGCCCGCAAGCTGCTGGGCAAGGCCTGACCAAAGCGCACCACAGCCCTACCGCTGTGACATTCATCTGAAGGAGTACACGTGGCACGTGTCAAGAGGGCTCTCAATGCCCACAAAAAGCGCCGGGTCATCCTCGACCGGGCGAGCGGCTACCGCGGACAGCGTTCGCGCCTGTACCGCAAGGCCAAAGAACAGGTCATCCACTCGCTGGTCTACAACTACCGCGACCGCCGCAAGCGCAAGGGCGATTTCCGTCGCCTCTGGATCCAGCGCATCAACGCTGGCGCCCGCGCCAACGGCATGACCTACAACCGCTTCATCCAGGGTCTCAAAGCCGCTGGTGTTGAAGTCGACCGTCGTATGCTCGCCGAACTGGCCGTCAACGACGCAGCCGTGTTCACCAAGCTTGTGGAAGTCGCCAAGAACGCACTTCCGTCAGACGTGAACGCGCCGAAGACGCCTGCTGCCTGAGTGCAGCTGTGAAAACGCGGGGGCTGTTTGGCCCCCGCGTTTTCGTTTCCCGACAGCTGAGGCTGCGCATACCGTCCAGAAGAACTGAGTGAGGTTATGGAAAGCGACATCCATCCCGGTCTGCACGGGCCGGAAGTGACGTCCCCGAAATCCCGCCGACTGCGCGAAGCCGCGAAGCTCGACCGCAAACAGGGTCGGGCCAAGTCGGGAAGATTCCTCGTAGAAGGTCCGCAGGGCATCCGCGAGGCCTTACGCCACCAGGCCGAAAACCGCCCCAAGGCCGTGACGCTGCACGTTGAGCCCGGTCAGGCGGCACCGCGGGGGACAGGGGCCGTCCTCGATGTGTGGGCGACCGTCGAAGCGGCCGAGCGCAACCCCGACATCATCGAGGCCGCACGCAAAGCCGGCATCAAAATCAAGCAGACGGCTCCGGAAGCGCTGGCTTCGGTGGCTGAGACTGTCAACAGCCAGGGAATGATCGCCGTCGTCGAACAGCTTCACGCTGACTTGACCTCGGTGGTGACCAAGGAGGCAAAGCTCCTTGTCGTGCTCAGCCAAGTGCGGGATCCCGGCAACGCCGGAACCGTCCTGCGCGCAGCGGATGCCGCCGGTGCCGACGGTGTCATCATCACCTCCTCGAGTGTTGACGTCTACAACCCGAAGGCCGTGCGATCGACCGCCGGATCGATCTTTCACCTGCCGGTGGTGACCGGGGTCGGCCTTCCAGAAGTCACCGAACTGGCGCGCGCCCGCGGCCTGCAGATCCTCGCCGCTGACGGCCATCCGCCGGCTCACGACCTTCACGTTCCGTGGGATACCGGCCTTGACCTCGCCCGTCCAACCGCGTGGGTGTTCGGCAACGAAGCCTGGGGACTTCCAGAAGCTGATCGAGCGCAGGCCGACGCCGCCGTGGCCATCCCCATCTACGGAAAAGCAGAAAGCCTCAATCTGGCCACCGCCGCCTCGATTGCCGTCTATGAATCCGCCAAGCACGTCCGCATGATCTGACGGTTCGCTAGACTGCAGAACGTTGTCCAACCATCTGAGAAAGAAGGCAGATGTCCGTCATTGACCCGCTTGACGAGGCTGCCGTCACCGCTGCAATGGAGGAAGCGCTGACGGCTTTTGCCGCAGCCGACGACCTCGACGAACTCAAGACGGTTCGCATTGCGCACATGGGTGATAAAGCCCCGCTGGCCCTTGCCAACCGCGAAATCGGAAAGCTCGACAAATCCCAGAAGGCCCAGGCCGGAAAGCTTGTGGGCACATCACGCGGACGGATCGCCCAGGCCTTTAAAGCCCGCCAGGAAGAACTCGAAGCCGAACGCGACGCCCGCGTGCTCGTCGCCGAGGCCATTGACGTCACCGGACCCTCCACCCGTCGGCCGGTCGGCGCCCGCCACCCGCTGCAGCTGCTGCAGGAGAAGATTGCCGACCACTTCGTCGGCCACGGCTGGGAAGTTGCGGAAGGCCCCGAAGTCGAACACGAATGGCTCAACTTCGATTCGCTCAACTTCGGTCCCGACCATCCGGCCCGCCAGATGCAGGACACGTTCTTCGTCGAGCCCGCATCGGCCCACCTGGTCATGCGCACCCACACTTCGCCGGTGCAGTCGCGTTCGCTGCTGAACCGCGGTGTTCCTCTCTACGTGGTCTGCCCCGGCAAGACCTTCCGCACTGACGAACTCGATGCCACGCACACCCCGGTGTTCCATCAGGTTGAGGGCATCGCCATTGACAAGGGCCTGACAATGGCACACCTGAAGGGCACGCTCGATGCTTTTGCCCGCGCCATGTTCGGTCCGGAAGCATACACGCGCCTGCGCCCCAGCTTCTTCCCGTTCACCGAGCCGAGTGCCGAAATCGACTTCTGGTTCCCCCAGAAGAAAGGCGGCCCCGGCTGGATCGAATGGGGTGGCTGCGGCATGGTCCACCCCAACGTGCTGCGCGCATCCGGCATTGACCCGGATGTCTACCAGGGCTTTGCCTTCGGCATGGGCATCGAACGCACGCTCATGCTGGGTGAGGGAATCAACGACATGCACGACATGGTGGAAGGCGATATCCGCTTCTCGAAGGCTTTCGGAGTGATGAACTGATGCTCGTACCCTTGGAATGGCTGGCCGAATACGTCGACCTGCCTAAGAACCTCGACGCTCACGAACTCGCTGCTGAACTTGCTGGCATCGGCTTGGAAGAAGAGGACTACATCGGTCCGGCAGTCACCGGCCCGCTGGTGGTCGGCCGAGTCCTGACCTGCGAACCCGAAAAGCACTCCAACGGCAAAACCATCAACTGGTGCACCGTCGACGTCGGCCGCGAAGAACCGCAGGGCATTGTGTGCGGTGCACACAACTTCGGCGTCGGCGACTACGTTGTCGCAGCGCTGCCCGGTGCTGTTCTGCCCGGTGATTTCGCGATTGCGGCACGCAAAACCTACGGCCACATCTCTGACGGCATGATCTGCTCGGCGCGCGAACTGGGCTTGGGTGATGATCACGACGGCATCATCGTGCTCACCGAGTTCGGCTTTGCCGATCTGACCGCAGGCCAAGACGCCGCGGAACTGCTGGGTCTGAACCACGAAGTCCTCGACGTCAACATCACGCCCGACCGCGGATATCAGATGTCGATGCGCGGCATCGGCCGCGAATACGCTCTTCTGAAAGAGCAGAACTACGCCGACCCCGCCCTGGCGGTCGCCCCGGTCGTTGCCGGTGAGGGACACCCGGTCGAGCTCACCGACGACGCCCCCATTCACGGCAACGACGGCTGCACCCGCTTCACAGCCCTGCGCGTGCGCGGCATCGACCCGACAGCACAGACCCCGTTCTGGATGGCCAAGCGCCTGCTGGAGGCTGGCATGCGTCCCATTTCGCTGGTCGTGGACATCACCAACTACGTCATGCTCGAACTCGGCCAGCCGCTGCACGCCTACGATCTCGCCAACGTCGGCGAGCGGATCGTCGTACGCCGCGGTCGCAAGGGCGACAAGCTCACCACGCTCGACGACGTCGAACGGAGCATTCACCCAGAAGACGTGGTGGTCACCGGAATCAGCGCCGACGGCAGCGAAGAGCTTCTCGGCCTGGCCGGTGTCATGGGCGGGGCAGATTCCGAAGTCAGCGACACGACCGTCGATGTGCTCATCGAAGGCGCTCACTGGGACCCCGTGTCGATTGCCCGCACAGCCCGCAGGCACCGCCTGCCGAGCGAAGCCGCCAAGCGCTTCGAACGCGGAGTCGACCCGGCGCTGGGCCCGGCCGCAGTCGCCCGCGCCGCACAGCTGCTCACCCAGATGGCAGGTGGCCAGGCAGACGCAACAGCATCGGTCCCCGGCAGTTTTCCGGCGCCTCGTGAGGTGAGCCTGCCGAAGACCCGCACGGCAGAACTCGTGGGCATTGACTACACCGATGACCAAGTGATCGGCGCCCTGCGCGCCGTCGGCTGCGAAGTCGACGACAGCGGTGCCGACTACAGCGTGACAGTGCCGTCGTGGCGCCCGGACCTGACCGACGCGGAAGACCTCGTTGAGGAAATCGCGCGAGTCAACGGCTACGACCAGATCCCGTCAATTGTTCCGCAGGCCCCTGGCGGAGAAGGGCTCACCCGCCGCCAGACATCCCGCCGCGCGGTGTCGAACCTGCTTGCCGACCTCGGCCTGACAGAAGTGCTGACCTACCCGTTCACGTCAGAAGCACGGCAGGACGCCCTCCGGATTCCGCAGGACGATCCGCGACGGAACAACCTGCGCTTGGCCAACCCGCTCAGCGACGACCAGCCGCTGCTGCGCACCGAGCTGCTGCCGACACTCGTCGACGCGCAGCTGCGCAACCAGGGACGCGGTTTCAAGGACACCGCACTGTTCGAAATCGGGCTGGTCACCCAGCCTGAAACTGCCCAGCTGCCGGCCAGTGAAACCTTCGCACCGGGGTACTACCCCACGGAAGAAGAGCGCGCAGCGATCTTTGACGCTGTTCCCCACCAGCCGCTGCACGCGGCTGGGATCGTGTCGGGCAACTGGGACCTCGAAGGCGTGTGGGGCAACGGCCGCAGGGCCGAAGCGATGGACGTGATCGAGATCGTCAAGCGAATCGCAGCGGCTCTCGGCCAGAGCGTGACGCCGACGGCGTCTGACCGCGCACCGTTCCACCCCGGCCGCTGCGCTGAATTCCGCCTGGCAGACGGCACGCTGTTCGGCCACGCCGGTGAGCTGCACCCCAAGGTCGTCGAAACGCTCGGACTGCCGGCCCGCACGGTTGCATTCGAGGTCGTTCTCGATTCTGTACTGGACGCTCCGGCAGAGCGCCGCTGGTCGGGTGCCCTGTCCACCTATCCGGTGTCCAGGCAGGACGTGGCGCTCATCGTGGATGACAGCATCGTGATCGGCGACCTTGTAGACACCATGCGTGAAGCCATCGGCAGCGATCTCGAAGGGCTTGAACTGTTCGACGAGTACCGGGGCGAACAGGTGGGGGAAGGTAAAAAGTCGCTTGCATTCCGCATGACCTTCCGGGCAGCCGACCGCACTATGACAAGCGACGAGGCCTCGGCCCTGCGCGAAGCCGCAACCGCCGCAGTCGAAAAGGCATACGGCGCGGTAGCCCGCACCGGCGGGGAGGCGTGAGCGCAGAGTCATGAGCACCGTCCTCATCACCGGAGGTTCGCGAGGCATCGGCCGTCACCTGGCCGATGGCTTCGCGGCCGACGGGTGGAACGTCATCCTCACGGCAACTGACGAAGCCCGTGCGGCCGCTGCGGCCCAGCAGATCGCCCAGGCTCGCGGCACCCGGGTCATTGGTGTGCAGCTCCAAGCGACAGACCCCACATCAGTTGAGGCTCTTGCCCAGCGCACCGCAGAAATCGAAGAGCAGCTGGGCGAGCCCATTACGACGGTCATCAACAACGCCGGCGTGGTGGAAAGCCCAGAAGGCCCCGTGTGGAATGTTCCCGCCGAGCAGCTGATGCGCACGCTTGATACGAACATTCGCGGGCCGTTCCTTGTTGTTCGCGCCTTCGCCGAGCGCCTGCTGGAAACAGCCGACACAACGGGCCGGGCGTGCCGGATCATCGATCTCAATTCCGGTTCCGGCGCGCAGGGAACACCCGCTTACGCTGCCTACTCGGCATCCAAGGCAGCCCTGTTCCGCCTGGCTGATTCGGTACACGTCTACGGCTATGACAAGGGCCTGCGGATCTTCGAAATGGCCCCGGGGGTCATCGAATCCGACATGACCGGCTCGATGGCAATGCACGACTGGCGGGGCAGTTCCGACTGGACTGATCCCGAAGACGTCGCAGCTTTGGCCCTCGCGCTCGCCTCGGGCGACCTCGACGCCTATTCCGGCCGCTTTGTGCGCGCAGGCCTTGACACCCCGGATTCGCTTGCCGAGACCGCCGCGGCTGGTCTTGCCGACGACTTCCGTCGGCTGGCCGTGCGCATGGACTGACCCAGCAGAAGAACGAGGCGGAGCTCACCGATCTCGGTGACCTCCGCCTCGTTCTCTGTGTCGACTGAATCAGACCGTCAGCACGACCTTGCCGGTGGTCGTGCGGCCCTCGAGGGCTTCGTGGGCTTGGCGGGCCTGTTCGAGCGGGAAGGTCTGGCCGACGCGGAATTTCAGCCATCCCTCGTCGAGTCCCGCAAAGAGCTGCCCCGCGCGCTTGTGCAGTTCTTCGGGGGAGTCGATGAACCACTTCGTGGAAGGCCGGGACAAGAAGATTCCGCCGCTGGAGTTCAGCCGCTGAATGTCGAACGGCGGAACAGCACCGGAAGCTGCGCCGAAGAGCACCATGGATCCGCGCGGGCGGATAGAGGCCAGCGAGGCGTCGAAAGTGTCTTTGCCGACCCCGTCATAGGCGACGTCAACGCCCTTGCCGTCGGTGAAGGCCATGACTTCTTCGCGGATGTCGACACCGTCCCCGTAGAGGAAAACGTGATCGGCTCCCGCCGCGCGGGCCAGTTCGGCCTTTTCTTCTGTTGACACCGTGCCGATGACCCGGCCGCCCAGGTGTTTGATGAACTGGGTCAGCAGCAGGCCGACACCGCCGGCGGTCGCGTGGACGAGAGCCGTCTGGCCGGGCTTGATTTCGTGGGAGTCCGTCACCAGGTACTGCGCGGTCATCCCCTGCAGGGGCACGGCGGCAGCGGTTTCGAAGTCCACGCCATCGGGCAGGGGCAGAAGCTCTTCGGCCTTGACCACGATGTTCTGCGCGTAGGAGCCGTGAACGTCTGTCCAGGCCACGCGCTGACCGACGTCAATGCCCTCAACGCCCTCGCCGAGTTCGGCAACGACCCCGGAGCCTTCAACGCCGACGATGTGAGGAAAGGGCATGGGGTACATGCCGCCGCGCCGATAAGTGTCGATGAAGTTCACGCCGGCGGCTTTGACGTCGACGAGGACTTCGCCGGGACCGGGGGAGGGTGTTTCGACTTCGGTGTACTCAAGAACTTCGGGTCCGCCTTGTCGGACTGCCTGAACTGCGTACATGTTCCTCCTTGAAATGCTGGCAACAGCAGGATCACTGATGAATAATTTATCTTGTCAATGTATGCTTATGCATATGGTTTATTCAGTCGCGGTATCGGGAGCCACGGGATACGCGGGCGGGGAAGTCCTCCGCCTGCTGGCAGGCAACCCGAACTTCACGGTGACAACCGTCTGCGGACACTCCACAGTCGGTCATCTCCTAGGCGAACAACAGCCGCACCTGCGCGCCTATTCCGACATGACGATCGCGGACTCTTCGGCCGCGACTCTGGCTGGGCACGATGTTGTGTTCCTGGCCCTGCCGCACGGCCAGTCCGGTGCCATCGCCGCTGAGCTTGAAAAGCTCAGCCCCGCAACCCTCATCGTGGACCTCGCTGCCGATCACCGGCTCATCGACCCGGACGCGTGGAGAAGCTACTACGGTTCGGAACATCCCGGCACGTGGACCTACGGTCTGCCCGAGCTCATGCTCGCTGGCCCCGGCAGCACGGACCACACCACCCAGCGGAGGCAGCTGGAAGGTGCCACGCGCATCGCCGTGCCCGGATGCAATGTCACGGCGGTGACCCTCGGAGTGCAGCCGCTCGTGCACGCGGGACTTATCGACCACACCCGGCTGACAGCCGTTTTGGCCAACGGCGTATCAGGTGCGGGCAAGGCTCTCAAACCGCACCTGCTGGCCTCCGAGATCCTCGGCGGGGCCAGCCCGTACGCGGTCGGCGGAACCCATCGCCACATCCCCGAAATCGAACAGAACCTCGCTCTTGCGGCGGGTGAAGACCCCCTTGCAGGCTCCGCCCGCATCACTTTCACCCCGACGCTCGTGCCGATGTCCCGCGGAATCCTGGCAACCGTCTCGGCGCCTCTTGCGGCCGGTGCTGATGTCGGCCAGGCACAGGAGAAGATCAGCGCGGCTTTCGCCTCGGCCTATGATTCCGAACCCTTTGTCACCGTGCTGCCGCACGGCCAGTGGCCCAACACGTCGGCGACCGCGGGATCTAACCAGGCCCACCTGCAGTGGGCCCTCGATGGCCGCGCCGCGACCGTCACGGTCTGCATTGCCATTGACAACCTCGTCCGCGGCACCGCAGGCCAAGCGGTGCAGTCGGCGCACATTGCGCTCGGACTCGAAGAAACATCACATCTTCCACACGAAGGAGTTGCACCGTGAGCGTCACCGCAGCACCGGGCTTTCGCGCCGCCGGAACCACCGTCGGCATCAAGCCGAGCGGCAAAAAGGACTTCGCCGTAGTCATCAACGACGGTCCCAGCACAAACGCCGCCGTCGTCTACACCTCCAACAAGTGCAAAGCGAACCCCGTGAAGTGGTCACAGCCGCGCACGCGCGACGGCCAGGTCCGTGCGGCCATCATCAACTCTGGCTGCGCCAACTGCTTCACGGGTGACTTCGGCTTCGAAACGACGAAGCTGACCGCGCACGCGGTTGCGGATGCTGTCGGATGCAGTGCTGACGACGTCCTCGTGTGCTCCACCGGGCTCATCGGCACCGGGGGAGAGGACTTCCGCACCCGGCTGGTCGGGGGAGTTCCGGGTCTGGTCGAATCTGCGTCCGCGTCCGGTGGCGCCGATGCCGCACAGGCCATCCTCACCACGGACTCTGTTTCCAAAGAAGCGCTCGCGGAAGGCTCCGGCTACACCATCGGCGCAATGGCCAAGGGTGCAGGCATGCTCGCACCGTCACTTGCGACGATGATCGTCGTCATCACAACCGATGCCAAGCTCAGCCCAGAACAGCTCGACCGGGCGCTGCGCAGTGCAACGGCCAAAAGCTTCGACCGGCTGGACTCCGACGGCTGCCGGTCGACTAACGACACCGTCGCACTGCTGTCGTCGGGGGCCGGAGCAGAAGCGGACGAAGCCGAATTCACAGCCCTGCTGACCGAGGTGTGCACTGACCTTGCCCGCCAGCTCATGGCCGATGCCGAAGGTGCCGCCCACGACGTTGAAATCACCGTTACAGGAGCCGCGAGCGAAGACGACGCCGTCGAAGTCGGCCGCACCGTGTCGCGCTCAAACCTTGTCAAGACAGCACTTATGGGGGAGGACCCCAACTGGGGTCGCGTTCTCGCGCAAGTCGGCACAGCGCAGGCGGAGTTTGATCCCGAAAACCTCGACGTCAGCTTCAACGGAGTTCAGGTGTGCCGGGCAACTGCACCGCACGAAGACCCCGCGAAGGTGAAGTTCGGCCGCAAGATCAACATTGAGATCAACCTCAACAGCGGCCAGGCCGAAGCGACGATCTTCACCAACGATCTCACCCACGAATACGTCACCGAGAACAGCTCTGCAGCATCATGACCGACAAACTCTCACCCGCCCAGCGCCTGGTCAAAGCGCAGACCAAAGCGGAGATCCTCACGGAGGCTCTGCCGTGGATCAAGACTTTCGCGGGCGCCACCATAGTCATCAAATACGGCGGCAACGCCATGGTCTCCCCGGAGCTGCAGCAGACTTTTGCGGATGACATCTCGTTTCTGCGCTTTGCCGGCATCCGCCCGATCGTCGTCCACGGCGGTGGGCCGCAGATCAGCACGATGCTCGACCGGCTGGGAATCGAAAGCGAATTCGTCGCCGGTCAGCGCGTGACCTCTGAAGAAGCCATTGACGTCATCCGCATGGTGCTCTCCGGTCACGTGAACCGCAGCATTGTGTCGCGCATCAACGAACACGGCTCGGCAGCTGTCGGCCTGTCGGGTGAGGACGGCGATCTCCTGCTGGCTGCCCCCGCGTCTGTCGAGGTGGATGGCGAGCTCACGAGTCTCGGCCGCGTCGGCAACATCACGTCTGTCAATACACAGCTGCTGCACGACCTGCTGGATTCCGGGCGCGTTCCGGTGGTGTGCTCTATTGCTGCCGAGCTGGGCGCCAGCGGCGACAATCCGCTCAACGTCAACGCGGACCTGGCCGCTGCGGCAATTGCCCGGGAGATGCGGGCCGATAAGTTCATCATGCTCACCGACGTCCCCGGACTCTACGCTGACTGGCCTGACACCGACAGTCTCATCAGCGAAATCGCTCCGGCTGAGCTGCGCG
Organism: Brevibacterium sp. HMSC07C04; assembly: GCF_001815905.1. GTDB lineage: Bacteria > Actinomycetota > Actinomycetes > Actinomycetales > Brevibacteriaceae > Brevibacterium. Next base: position 153,845 of record NZ_KV823255.1, read on the forward strand.
AACTGCTGCCGAAGCTCGACTCCGGCATGATCCCGAAGATGACTGCCGCACTCGATGCGGTGGATGCCGGTGTCAAACAGGTGCACGTTGTCGACGGCCGCACCGCGCACTCGGTCCTTCTGGAAATCTTCACGGACATGGGAATCGGCACGCTCATCGCCGACGTCAAACCCGCCAAGGGAGGAACCAATGGCTGAATGGCTGGATGATTATCGCGGCAGTCTGCTGCCGGTGTACGGAGATCCGCAGAAGAAGCTCGTCACGGGCAAAGGCGCGGTAGTCGAAGATTCCGATGGCAGGCGCTATGTCGACTTCCTCGGCGGCATTGCGGTGAACAGCCTGGGACACGCTCACCCGGCAGTTGTCGAAGCCGTCAGTCGGCAGACCGCCGAACTGGGGCAGATCTCAAACTTCTACACCTCGGACCAGCAGATTCGTTTGGCCCAGCGCATTCTCAGCACAGCGCAGGCGCCGGCCGGTTCGAAGGTGTTCCTGTGCAATTCCGGCAGTGAAGCAAACGAGGCCGCCGTCAAACTCACCCGCCGCGCCAAGCCCGGCCGCACCGGGATCATCGCGGTGGATGGCGCTTTTCACGGCCGCACTATGGGTGCGCTGTCGCTGACGGCAAAAGAGGCCTACCGCCAGCCTTTCGCTCCGCTGGTGCCAGGAGCCCAGCATGTTCCCTTCGGTGACGTCCAGGCGCTTCAGAACGCGGTGGATGAGAACACCTCGGCAATCATCATCGAACCCATTCAGGGGGAAGCGGGGGTGCGCCCCCACCCCCGGGGCTATCTCACGGCGGCACGTGAAGCAGCCGATTCCGTGGGTGCCCTGCTCATCTTCGATGAAGTGCAGACCGGTGTCGGCAGGACCGGCAGCTGGTACGCGTTCCAGCACCCGGCGATCGGCGAGGGTGTGCGGCCCGACGCAATGACCTTGGCCAAGGGTCTGGGCGGGGGCCTGCCGATCGGCGCGCTCGTGACCTTCGGAGAAGAAGTCTCTTCCCTTCTCACGGCCGGCCAGCACGGCACAACGTTCGGAGGCAATCCCATTGCGTGCGCGGCAGCCAACGCGGTTCTCGATGTCATCGAAGCAGACGCCGTCCTCGACCACGTCCGCGAAGCCGGGCTGCTGCTGCGCCGGGGCCTCGACTCCATTCCGGGAGTCACCGATGTCCGCGGTGAGGGTCTGCTGCTGTCCTTCGACATTGCGCCGGTCTCAGCGAAGAAGTTCACCGCGGCCGCACTCGAGGCCGGTTTCCTCGTCAACGCCGTGGGCCCGAACCGTATCCGCCTGGCACCGCCGCTCATCATCAGCCCCGATGAGATCCGCGCTTTTCTTTCCGCCGTGCCGGATATCCTCAAGAAAGGAGGACAGAGCGAATGACCCGACATTTCCTCAAAGACACGGACCTGACACCGGGAGAACTGGGTGAAGTCCTTGACCTCGCCCAGAGGATGAAAGCCGAGCCCTACGCTTTCCAACCGTTGGCAGGACCGCAGACGGTGGCCGTTGTGTTCGACAAGACGTCGACGCGCACCCGCGTATCGTTTGCCGCAGGAATCGCTTCCCTCGGGGGCAGTCCGCTCATCATCAACCCCGGTGAGTCTCAGATGGGCCACAAGGAGTCGATTGCCGATTCGGCGCGAGTGTTCTCTCGCATGGTGTCTGCCATTGTGTGGCGCACCTTCGACCACGCGGGGCTGGAGGAAATGGCCGCGCATTCGAGCGTGCCGGTCATCAACTCGCTGTCGGATGACTTCCACCCGTGCCAGCTGCTGGCCGACCTGCTGACCATCCGCGAGCACCGCGGCACGGGTGAAGGCAATGGCCTTGCCGGGCTCAAACTCGCCTATTTCGGCGACGGAGCGAACAACATGGCGCACTCCTACCTTTTGGCCTGCGCGAATGCTGGAATGGACGTTGCCGTTGCCGCACCCGCTTCGGCACACCCGGCTGTCCACATCGTGGAAGAAGCGCGCTGCCTGGGCGAAACGACCGGCAGTTCGGTGCTCGTCACGGAAGACCCCGCCGCAGCCGCGCACGCCGCCGACGTCCTCGTAACCGACACGTGGATCTCCATGGGGCAGGAAGACGACGGCCGATCCGGCGAGGACTCGCCGTTCGTGCCGTATCGAGTCACTCAGGATCTCATGGACCTGGGACGGAACCCGATCTTCATGCACTGCCTGCCCGCCTACCGGGGGCACGAGGTGGATGCCGAAGTCATCGACGGTCCCGCTTCCGTTGTCTTCGACGAGGCTGAGAACAGGCTGCACGCGCAGAAAGCGCTTCTCGCGTGGCTGGTGGGGCGCTCATGACAGCGCCTCAACAGAGCGCATCCGTTCCCAGCACAAAAACTGCCCGCCATTCGCATATCGCGGACATCATCCGCAGGCACCGAGTGCGCTCGCAGTCGGAACTGGCCGGCAGACTCGCCGATGCGGGCATCCTCGTCACTCAGGCCACGCTGTCGCGCGACCTGGTGGAACTCGGAGCGGTCAAGGTCCGCACGAGTGCCGGAGCGGTCTACGCCGTTCCGGGAGAAGGCGGTGACCGCTCCCTAGAACAGGGTGTGGGAGGCGAACTCATCGACGCGAAGCTTCAGCGGCTTCTCGAAGAGCTGCTGGTTTCAGCGGAAGCCTCCGGCAACCTCGTCCTGCTGCGCACCCCGGCCGGTGCCGCCCAGTACCTGGCCAGCGCCCTCGACCGTTCGTCGCTGCCGAACGTGCTGGGCACCATTGCAGGTGACGACACCGTTATGGTCATCGCCCGCAAACCGGACGGGGGAGAAGAAGTCGCCCGCTTCATGCTCGACCTGGCCGCAGACAGCGTGTGACCACAGACATTCAGAACTCAGATACCAGAAGAAAGGAGAACACAATGACTGATCGCATTGTTCTCGCATACTCCGGCGGCCTCGACACCTCTGTCGCCATCGGTTGGATCCAGGAAGCCACCGGCAAGGAAGTCGTCGCAATGGCCGTCGACGTAGGCCAGGGCGGGGAAGACCTCGAAACCGTCCGCCAGCGCGCCCTGGACTGCGGTGCCGTCGAAGCCTATGTTGCAGACGCGCGCGACGAATTCGCCGCCGAGTACTGCATGCCGGGACTGCAGGCGAACACCATGTACATGGACGCCTACCCGAACGTCTCCGCTCTGTCGCGGCCGCTGATCGCCAAGCACCTCGTCGCAGCCGCCCGCCAGTACGGTGCGAGCACCGTCGCCCACGGCTGCACCGGCAAGGGCAATGACCAGGTGCGCTTTGAAGTCGCGATCACGACCCTGGCTCCCGACCTCGACTGCATCGCACCCGTCCGCGACCTTGCGCTGACGCGCGAAGCGGCAATCGAATACGCCGAAAAGAACGACCTTCCGATCATCACGACCAAGTCCAACCCGTTCTCCATCGACCAGAACGTGTGGGGGCGCGCTGTTGAGACCGGCTTCCTCGAAGACATCTGGAACGGCCCCACCAAGGACGTCTACGACTACACCGACGACCCGGCGTTCCCACCGGCTCCCGATGAGGTCGTCATCACCTTCCAACAGGGCGTTCCGGTTGCCATTGACGGTGAGGCCGTGACACCTCTGCAGGCGATTGAGAAGCTCAACCACCGCGCAGGTCAGCACGGCATCGGCCGGATCGACATCGTCGAAGACCGTCTGGTGGGCATCAAGAGCCGTGAAATCTACGAAGCTCCCGGAGCGATCACGCTGATCGAAGCTCACCGTGAACTCGAGCGCATCACGCTGGAACGCGAGCAGCTGCGCTTTAAGCGCTCCGTGGAGCAGCGCTGGACCGAACTCGTCTACGACGGCCAGTGGTTCTCCGAGCTCAAGGGCTCGCTCGACGCGTTCATCCTCGATACGCAGAAGCACGTCAACGGCGATATCCGCATGACCCTGCACGGTGGCCGCGCTGTCGTCACCGGACGGAAGTCCCCGAACTCGCTGTACGACTTCGGGCTGGCCACTTACGACGAGGGCCAGACCTTTGACCAGTCGGCTGCCCGCGGCTTCATCGACATCTACGGTCTTTCGGCCCGCACGGCCAGCGACCGCAACCAGCGGGTTCAGAACCAGGCGTGATGAGTGCCCGACTCAGCCCGGCCGGTCAGAATGGACTGGTCGGGTCGAGCCGGGGCTTTACGGTGTGCAGAAAGGATTGTGACGTGACAGAACGAGTAAGCCTGTGGGGCGGGCGGTTCGGCTCCGGTCCCGCCGACGATTTGGCAAAGCTTTCGAAATCGACGCATTTTGACTGGCGTCTGGCACAGTATGACCTGGCCGGTTCGCGTGCTCACGCTCGCGTTCTGCACAGGGCTGGGCTGCTTGACGAAGCCGAACTCGAGGGGATGCTCAAGGCCCTCGACGAACTGGGCCGTCGGGTGGCATCGGGAGAGTTCGCTCCCGTTGAATCCGACGAGGACGTCCACTCTGCTCTTGAACGCGGTCTGCTTGAGATTGCCGGAACCGAGCTCGGCGGCAAGCTGCGAGCCGGCCGCAGCCGCAACGATCAGATCGCCACAATGGGCCGGATGTACGTTCGCGACTCTTCGCGCGTCATTGCCCAGCAGGTTCTTGCTGTTGTCGAAGCGCTCGTGACCCAGGCGGCAGCCCACCCGGATGCTCCCATGCCCGGCCGCACGCACCTTCAGCACGCTCAGCCGGTTCTCCTTGCCCACCACCTGCTGGCCCACGCGTGGCCGCTCATGCGTGACGTTGAAAGGCTCATCGACCTTGACAAGCGAGCCGCGGTGTCCGCCTATGGTTCGGGCGCTCTGGCTGGTTCTTCACTCGGTCTGGACCCGCAGGCGGTGGCGGAAGACCTCGGCTTCCCCACCTCGACGGAGAACTCGATCGACGGCACCGCCAGCCGCGACATCTTCGCCGAGTTCGCGTGGGTGACGGCGATGATCGGCGTGGACCTTTCTCGTCTGTCCGAAGAGATCATCCTCTGGAACACCAATGAGTTCTCCTTCATAAAACTGTCGGACAACTACTCGACTGGATCGTCGATCATGCCGCAGAAGAAGAACCCAGACGTCGCCGAGCTCACCCGCGGAAAGGCGGGACGGCTCATCGGCGATCTGACCAGCCTGCTGGTCACACTGAAAGCTCAGCCTCTGGCGTACAACCGCGACCTGCAGGAGGACAAAGAGCCGATCTTCGACGCGGTTGACACGCTCACACTCCTGCTGCCGGCGTTTGCCGGCATGATCGCGACGGCGGAGTTCAACACTGAGCGCATGGCGCAGCTTGCTCCGCGCGGTTTTGCGCTGGCAACCGATATTGCCGAATGGCTGGTCCGTGAGGGTGTGCCGTTCCGCGTGGCGCACGAACTTTCCGGTGCTGCCGTGAAGAAAGCCGAAGACCGCGGTGTTGAACTGTGGGATCTCAGCGATGCCGACTACGCCGAAATCTCCGAGCACTTCACCCCGCAGATGCGCGAAGTGCTCAGCACCCTGGGCTCTGTCGATTCGCGCAATGCCAAGGGCGGAACCGCTCGCAGCGCCGTGCAGACTCAGCTGGAAAACGCGCGGGCCCAGCTTCGCCTGCTCAGCGAGTTCGCCCAGAACTGACCAAACTCGACACGGCGGCCGCGTGCACCTTGGGCACGCGGCCGTGTCTGTACACGTAGAATGCCCTGTGGAGCTCAAGCTCCCACAGAGCAGAAACAGAAAGGCCAAAAGTGACCGACGTCCTCAGCGATCTCCAGGCTCGCGCAATTGCCGCGCAGACGACCGACGAAGACGCTCTTCGAGCAGCTCTCACCGGCGGGTCGCTGACGTTCTATGTTGGCTTCGACCCGACTGCGCCCAGTATTCACATGGGCAATCTGGTGCAGGTGCTCGTTGCCCGCCGCCTGCAGATGGCAGGCCACTACCCGCTCATGCTCGTCGGCGGTGCGACCGGTCTGATCGGCGACCCGCGGATGTCGGGGGAGCGGACCCTCAATGAACGCGATGTCGTTGAGGGCTGGGTTGAGAAGATTCGCTCCCAGATTGAACGCTTCCTGGACTTCGACGGTCCGCACGCGGCTCGCATGGTCAACAATCTCGACTGGACCAAGGACATTTCCGCACTGGACTTCCTGCGTGATGTTGGCAAGCACTTCTCCGTTAACCGCATGCTGGCCAAGGAAGCCGTTGCCGCGCGTCTGAAGTCTGAAGACGGCATCTCGTTTACCGAGTTCGCCTACCAGCTGCTGCAGGGCAATGACTACCTCGAGCTCAACCGCCGCTACGGTGTGACGCTGCAGACCGGCGGTTCGGATCAGTGGGGCAATCTCACCAGCGGTGTTGATCTCATTCGCCGGGTTGAGCGCAAATCGGTGCACGCCATGTCCACGCGCTTGATCACCAAGGCTGACGGCACCAAGTTCGGCAAGACCGAATCCGGCACCGTGTGGTTGGATCCCTCGCTCACCTCGCCGTACGCTTTCAGCCAGTTCTGGCTCAACACGGCAGATGCCGATGCGCCGGGCTACCTCCGCGTGTTCTCGCTGCGTCCGCTGGAGGAAATCGAAGACATCATCGAGCAGTTCCAGGCTGAACCGCACAAGCGCTTGGTGCAGCGAACCCTCGCCGAGGACGTCACGACTCTCGTACACGGCAAGGAAGAATCCGATCAGGCGTTCGCCGCCGCGGCTGCGCTGTTCGGCACTGGTGACCTGCGCGAACTCCAGCCTTCCACGCTGGGTTCGGCAGTTGCTTCGCTGCCGAGTCTGGAAGTCGACAGCTCTGCGATCCCGGCGGGACTGTCGGTTGCTGACGCTTTTGCGGGATCGGGGATCGTAAAATCGAAGGGCGACGCCCGTCGTGCTGTGAAGGAAGGCGGCGCCTACATCAACAACGAGCGGGTCACGGATGCCGAGGCGCCGCTCACCGGTCAGCAGCTCCTTCCGATTGACGGGGGATCGGCTGTTCTGCTGCGTCGCGGCAAGCGAACGCTGGGTGCTGTGATCGTGCGCGATAACTGACCGAAGTCGGTCCGCGAAGACGGAAGAAGGGAGCGGATTTGCGTCCGCTCCCTTCTGTGTACTAAGTTAGCCCTCGCTGCCGAAAACGGGCGGGTGCGAGTCCGCCGGTGATGTAGATGCTGATTCAGGCAACTGGATCAGGCAGCAGACTCGGAACGGAGTTCTTCGAGTGACTGGCTTCACACGGAAGCAAGTTGCAAAGAGAAAATCCGCAGGGTAGAGTAGAGATCCGGTCGCAGGGAAACCTGAGATTAACGGATTGAAACCTCGGCCTGAACATAGCAATTCTGGAAGGTTCGCTGTTGCGGACTGAAAGGTTTTGGCGTCTGTTCTTTGTCAACTCAATAGCGTGTTTGTT